>JALHQW010000052.1 GCA_022841745.1 Saprospiraceae bacterium
AGGAAAAAACAGTCGAAATCTGCAGCAAGCGCAATGATACGCTAAGAAATTATGCCAAAAATGTCCAGATTAAGAGGATGCGTTCTAACATTGCTGACTAAATGGACAGACACTATTTAGGATTAAACAACGACCAAAAAATTTATCGATACTCACCAAATACAGATAGTTGGGTTCAGGAAACCGATTTCCCGGGTTCTTCGAGGAGTGGTGCAATTGCATCTGTTTCAAATAATAAAGCCTATTTTGGTTTGGGCGGAACGCTATCCGATTTTTGGGAATTTCAGCCTGCGGTTATTAACAACACCTATGAAGAGAAGAACCTGATACGCCTCACCCTTTCACCCAACCCAACTATGAATAAATTTTCAGTTTTAGAAACTGAACTAATAAATGAATTTGAAAAACTATTAGTGTTCAACTCACAAGGTGAATTGGTGCGACGATTTAACCTAAAATTGGCTGAAAAGGAGTTTGATATTTCTATGCTGCCAAGCGGAGTATATACCCTTGTTCTGAATAACTCCAAAACACAATCATATGCAGGAAGAATTATACTTTCAAAGTAGTCTTAACAAAAAAGGTAAGATTTTGTGCCTTTTCTTTTGTTTAATGCTATCTTGTCAAAGTCAAGAAGACGCATTTACCTATAAAGTAATAATTGACAATAGCGGAGGCTTTGGATACCAAATCTATCAATTTGATAAAAAATTAATTGAACAACCTTTTATTCCAGTAATTGATACAATAAAAGGTTTTCAGTCAAAACAAGATGCTGTGAAAGTTGCCAAACTTGTGATTATGAAAATCCAATCAGGCGAGAGACCACCGAGTATTACCTTGAAGGACTTAGATAGCCTTAAAATTGCTCATTAATACAAACGCAGAACAATGCATGTGCGCAGATGCGGCTGAATTGCCAACGCTCGAAGCCACCGCACAGCCGCACCATCGCACATGCGACCGTTCCACGCAAAAAAACAAAACAAAAAAGACAGAATAATAAAACAAATAGTTTTCGTACCTTGCCCCAAAATTTTGAAAATGAACTTAGAACTCACATTAAACGGGGCTTCGGTCAAGAAAAAAGCCCCTTCAAGCATCTCCACGTTAGATAGACCAAAAAAGTTAATTGCTTTTGGTTGGTATGGTGGAAAATATTCACACCTTGATTGGCTTATGCCTTTTCTTCCAAAGTGTACACATTACTGCGAACCCTTTGCTGGTTCTGGTGCGGTTTTACTAAACCGTGAACCTTCCCCAGTTGAGACATACAACGACTTAGATGGTGAGGTTGTAAATTTTTTCAGGGTACTACGGGAGCAAAAAGAAAAATTGATAGAAGCAATTTCACTTACGCCTTTTTCGAGAGAAGAATTTGCTCTGGCATGCGAAGTCAACCCAAGTATGTCTGACTTTGAACGTGCAAGATTGTTTTTTGTAAGGGCACGACAGGTAAGAACTGGCTTGGCCCAAAAAGCGTCGTTAGGTCGGTGGGCGAATTGCAAAAACACAAGCAGGTCAGGAATGAGCGGAGTGGTCAGTCGTTGGTTAGGGGGAATAGAAAATTTGGAATTTATTGCAGAAAGGTTGCTTAGGGTACAAATAGAAAACCGTCCAGCATTGGAAATAATTGACCTTTATGATAGTGCTGAAACCTTGTTTTACTGCGACCCACCTTACATCCATGAAACAAGAGGCGATATAAGTTCTTATGGTTACGAAATGGATAATTCAAGCCACCAAGCGTTAGCAACCAAACTTAATAACACACAAGGATTGGTTGCAATCTCTAATTATGATTGCGACTTAATGAATGACCTTTATCCATCGACAAAATGGTTCAAACATTACAGCGAACTTAAAACTATCCATTCAACGAAGGACAAACGTCAAGAGGTGCTTTGGCTAAACTATGATATAAACCAAATAAGGAAGAAGGAACTTAAAGGAAAAACGCTTTTTGAATGAAACCCAACGAAATATTAGAAACTTTCTTGAATGTTGCCAATAAAAGTTTGGCAATCTCCTTTCTCCCTGACCCCAAGGTACAGGGTGAAATTGAGTTTATTTGTCGTTGCAACACCAATAAAGCACCTATCAGGTTTTTGCTCGCTTGTCTTTTGGCAAAAATTGACCGACCTGAAATTGACATCAGGAAGCCATACACAGAAATACAAGGAGGCGACACTTATTCAGGTCGGGCATACGATGAAGGTTTTGTCGAAAGCTTTGTTGCAAAACACAAATTACCATGTAATTCAACTACTGCTTTTTTGACACCTGCTTTCCGAAATATTGACAGACTTTTGACTACCGACCTTGTAATGGTTGGAAAACCACGAGCAGTATATACCTATACATTGGGATTGCTTGATGCTGTTCATCAAAACCGAATAGATGCGGAAGCTCTATTGAAAGAATTTTTGCGTTATTTGTTGATAATCAAGGCTGAAAACGAAGGTAGGATGAAACAACTCATCGCTGATTTAAAGCAAACGAGTGATGTTTTACCTTTATCCTCAGAACAAATAGTAACCCTACTTCATCAACACCTAAATTGCAAAAATTCAAGTAGGTTGCCGGTTTTGATTGTTGCAGCAGCCTATTCGGCGGTAGAGATGCTGATTGGCGAAAAAACTCGACCATTGTATGCTCACAATGCAGCAGATAAACAGACTGGTTCTGTCGGTGATATTGAAGTCACCTTGAAAAATGATGAAAAAGTCGTTTCTTGTTATGAGATGAAAGACAAACGAGTGACCATAAATGATATTAACCATGCTTTGAAAAAAGCGTCAAACCTTGATGAGAAGATTGACAATTACATTTTCATTACAACTGACGTGATTGAAGTTGAAGTGGTAGAATATGCAAAATCACTTTATGAACAAACGGGTATTGAAATCGCAATTCTGGATTGTTTGGGTTTTGCAAGACATTTTTTGCACTTTTTTCACAGGTGCAGAATTAATTTTCTCGACAACTATCAGGATTTAGTCATGAAAGAGCCTAACAGTTCGGTAGGGCAACCACTCAAAGAAGCATTTCTGATATTGAGAAAGCAAGCGGAAAGCAATTGAAATAAATGCGTGGAACAAAGCATCTGCGCCTATTTGCGGCAAACCCAACCCGCAAAGCCAACGCAGCCGCAAACAGCGCAGATGCCTCCGTTACTTTTTGAAAAAATAACCACCACCTCCCCCCCAAAGTCATATCCAATCCCCCCCATCATCGCTTCCCTTTACCCTTCTGCATGAATCACTTCAAGACCCAACAGCGCAAAAACACAAAAGCGCAAAGACAATCAATATTGCCTTTGCGCCTCTTGTGCGAAAAAAGGTTTAAGAAAAACTCGTACCAGCCTATTTATTTGCCACCCGTTGCCGCCCCATTTGCAAGGATAGCATTTGCATCAGCAAGGAACTTCACCTCTTCCTTTCCTGGCTCGGAACCAGATGGATAGCCCAAGGAACCCAAGCCGTTGAGGTTGACACGCTGACCAGTGGCATCGGGCACCGCATAGAACAAATGGATAGTCGGGTAGCCACGAACCTGAAATGCCTGCTGGAGGCCAGCGTTTTGTTGTGCCAATTCTTGTGGCAATTGCTTGCGACGGGGGAAGTCCACCTCCAACAAGACCACGTTTTTCTTGGCCCATTCCACGAATGCAGGCTTGGCAAATACGTTGGCTTGCAGGCGGTGGCACCAGCCGCACCAGTCGCTACCCGTGAAAAAGCCGAAGATGGGCTTTTTGGTGGCATCAGAGATGGCCTTTGCTTTGGCCAAATCAGTATGCCATTCCAAGCCATCAGCAGAAACAGTGGTAGTAGCGGATGCAGTTTGAGTCGCAGTTTGAGTCGCAGTTGGAGCGGCAGTTGGAGCGGCAGTAGCAGCTGCCGTCGTGGTTTCCGTTTGAGCGGAACAGGAGAATTGGGCGGCCACCATCAATATGGCGGAAAAAATGAGAACAGATTTCATGTTGAAGGTTTAATTGATGAAACGAGGTACAAAGATATGGGGACTAATTTTTTCTGGTGGAATTTTAACGCAACCTTAATCTTATGGCTCCTTTCAAGGCACCGACAAAAATTGAATTTGACTCCACGCCAACGTTTACTAAACTTCAAAAGTTTAGTAAACGTCTAACCAACTTACAATAACGAGCATACGTTTACTAAACTTCAAAAGCTTAGTAAACGTCCAACCTACTCAAACCTTCCAAAATCGCAGCAACAACACCTCCACCGCCAATGCCAGCAGCGCAATGATGATGCACCATTTCCAGAGCACCACGCCCTTGCTGCGGTCGCTGACCACAGCGCCTATATCGGCGGCGGCATCGTTGTCGAGGATGCTGATATTGGGAATTGTGATTTTTTCTTCCAGTTCGGTACCAGCGAGGTAGCTCAGGTCGGATTCCCGGCGGTCGTAGTTGAAACTGAACTTGGCAAGGGTGCTGTCGGCATTCAGGAAGAGGTTGTAATGCCCCGCCTCGAAGATTTGGTTTTGCAGGCCGATAAATACCCTGGAGGCCACGATGCGTTGCTGTGGGATGAACTCCTCGGATACCTGACCGTCGTTCTTTGCCCCGCCGCTCATTTTATATACGCTCTCGCCACCCTTCACAAGGTTATCCGACTCGATGGTCTCGTCCTTGCCGATGGTGTAGGCGATGGGGCGCTTCCGGGCGCTGGAAATGGCCATTTTATAGAGCATGGGGATGAAAATCTCGCCGCTATTGGCAAGGTTGCTCTGCTCGGTGTTCAGGGGGGCAGCGCAGAGGTAGAGGATGCCTTGCCCGGATTTGTACTTGCCAAGGAAGGTGCTGCCGTCACGGTAGCTCAGCAGTTTTTCCTCGCCACGGCTGGCGGCGGTGCCCAGCTTGTAATTGCCCTTGGTGATGGGCAGTTTCAGGTTCGAGGATTTGTTCTCGAACACATCCTTGAAAACGAATTCTTCGGTGTTCACATCCGCCACGGTGCGCTCCGTCTGCTCGAATCCTTGCAGGTCGTTGGCGGGGATGGCGGCGAGGAAACTGTTGTAAGTGGCAATATTGGCCGTGGAAGCTGGGAAAACGAGCACGTTGCCGCCGTTCTCAACGTACTGCTTCAATTCTTGGGAAAGGCCGCTCGAAATGCTGGTCAGGCCGTTTACGATGATAAGCTGGTTCTTAGGAAAATCGGAGTAGGTAATCTGACTGGCTGACTGGTTTTTTACGTTGAAATAGCTGATGCCCTTGAAAGCGGCTTCCAGGTAGCTGCTCGGTGCCTGTTCATTGATGACCAGCACATTGATGACCTCGGCCACATTGTAGGAGAAAAAATAATGGTCGTCGAACTGCACGGGATAGTCCGTCAGTTCCAATTCTGCTTCATGCCAGCCCGGTTTTTGTATGGTCACGATAACCGTGTCCAGGATAGACGACTTGCCGGGGATGCTCATCTCCCCTACCGGCTTGGACTCGCCATCGTATTTCACGGTAAGGCGCACATTTTCGGCGGTCTCCTCGCTCCAGTTGCGCACTTTCACGATAAGCGGGTTGGGTTGACTCAGCATTTGCACCGGCGCCTCGAACCATGCGCTGTCAATGCTCACGTTGCGCTCTTGCACGGCTTGCAGCGGCACGAGGTTCACTTGTGTCAGGGTGTCCTTTACGTTTTCGAGGTCGCAGATATTCGCCTGAAAATCGGAGATGATATAGCTGACCTTGTTGCTGTTCTTGGTGCTGCCCAACGCCTGTTGTTGCCTTGTGAGCACCTGCGACAGCGAGCGTACGGCGGGCGATACTTTTATTTCTTCCACCAGCCCAATGGCCTCGTCCTTGCTAACGAGTCGCTGGTGCTTTCCATCGAAATCGTTTGTCAAAATCTGAAAACGGTCTTCTACGCCGTAGGCGGCGACAATTTGCTTGGCCCGCTGCTTGGCCTTTTCCACCAACGGCGATTCTTCACTGAGGGCGCTCATGCTGAACGAATTGTCCACGAAGATGGAAATGGCGTTCTCGCCTTGTTTCACTTCCACGTCCTGCGGGATGAATGGCTGTGCAAAGGCGAACACCAGCATAGCCACGGCAAGGCAGCGAGCCAACAGCACGAGCAGGTTGCGCAGCTTTCGGCGGGAGCTTGTCTCGTCCTTCACCTCTTTGAGAAAGCGCACATTGGTGAAATACACCTTCTTGAACCGCCTGAAATAGAACAGGTGGATGATGATGGGGATGGCCAAAGCGGCCAATGCGAAAAGAAAACCGGGATATAGAAATTGCATTTGGATGCTTGATACTTGATGCTTGATCTGGATTCTGGGTTGCCAAAGCTACATTTACGCTTTAGCGGCGAAAATGTTGTGGGAGTGAACCAAGAGATACCTTCTGACTCCTAAGGTTGCGACTTATTAGGCGATGGTTTATTTTTTTTGGCAAAGTTAGGATAATCGCTCATCTGGTATTAGCTTGGCAGTTCATTCACCGCCAATCACTAAAAAATGAACGCCATGAAAAATCTCCTACCTTCATTGCTCATTCTTGCCTGTGCACTGCTTACTTCTTGTGCAACAACAAAAAGCCTAAAACAAGCTGAGGCAAATAAGGAAACCATCCGGCTTTGGTACGAAGAGGGCTGGAATAAAGGCCAAAACGAGAAGCTGATTCCGAGGGTCTTTCATCCTGAATGGAGCGACGGGAATCCCATAAGACCTGAATCAGAAGGCTTGGAGGGCATGTACGAGTTGGTCAAATTTTACAAGGAAGCTTTCCCGGATGCAAAATTCAAGATTACCCATCTTTTTGCCGATGCCGACCATGCTGCTGTGCGGTATGAAGTGGAAGCAACCCATCAAGGTGAAGCATTCGGATTGAAAGCAACTGGCAAGAAGTTCATCTCTACGGGCATCGTAATGTACGATATGAAAGAAGGCAAGATTTTCCGTAGTTGGCAGGAGTTGGACTTGATGGGGATTGTTAATCAGTTAAAGGATTAGGTTCCCTTCGGGGATGACAAAAAAGGATTGGAGGATTAGTTCTACTTTGTTACTTTAAAAAGCAATCTCAATGAAACCGTCCACGTCTCGGAACACGTCGCTTTTGTTCCCGCAGTGCGGGACAGGCTATTCCGAAGGAACCCGTCCACGCCGTGAGGGATGTCATGCGTGTTGCCCTCAATACGTGGACGGGTCTTTTCACAGCCTGTCCCGATTTTTCGGGAATGACAAAAGCGACGTGTTCCGAGACGTGGACAGCCTGCTTTCAGGACTTGAATTTGGAATTCTTTAAAGTAACAAAGTAGAATTAGTTAGTAGGATGCCTTTGAAAACAAGGCCCGAAGGATAATTTTGCAGTGCGCCAGGAGGTTCGGCAAAGTGCCGTAGTGCTTTTTGAGTACTTGATACCTATCTTTTAGCGATTGCCTGTGGCGCTGCTTGGAAACGCCGCCCGTGAGGTAGCTTACCAGTGTCATTCCAGTGTTAACGGTCTTCCTGCTTTTTTTCAAGACATCAATGACCCAGTCAATGTCGGCGGCGAGGTTGCCCTCCATGTATTGCGGTGCGATTGCCCTTCGGGCAATGAAGGCTTGATGACAAACGACCATGCCGTGCCTTAGGCTTTCCCAGGTCAGGGTTTGCGGTAGTTTTTGTGTGGTCAAAGTTGAACGGGTGCCAAGCGGGTGGCGGGTAAAGGTGACCAACATCGTCTCGCCAAAAAGCACGTCGGTCTCTTGGGTATAGTGCTGCATCATTTTTTCGATGGTATCGGAGGCCATGAGTTGGTCGCCTGCATTGAGGAACCAAACAAAATCGCCAGTGGCCATTCGTAGGCCTTTGTTCATCGCATCGTACAGGCCCTTGTCCCGCTCGCTTACATAGCGGAAAATCTTGACGTTCAGCAGTTTGTCGTTTTGAAGTTCGGCTAATTTGATAGCAGTAAGCGTATGGTCGGTCGAGCCTCCGTCCACGATGATGTACTCGATATGTGGGTAGGTTTGCGCCAGCACGCTGCGAGCCGTGCCCGTGAGGTAGTAGGCCCCGTTATAGACAACCGTAATGATACTGATGAGTCGCGGACGTGCTAACATGGCGGCGAAGATAATGCGATTGGGGAATTCGGATTACGGATTTCGGATTACGGATTGCGCCCTACCCCGCTACCAATTTTGATGGTTGCTTGCGGTAAACCAAAGGACTGACACCCAACGAGGATTTAAAGGATTTGTTGAAATAGGAGATATTGTTGAACCCACTCTCATAGCAGATTTCGGCCACTGGCCTATCTGTCGAAACAAGCAGGTTGGCAGCATGGTTGACCCGGAATTTTGTCAATGCTTCGACCAAGGTTTGCCGGGCTATTTTTTTGAAAAAACGGCAAAAAGAAGTTGGGGAAAGGTTGGCCACAGCGGCAATGGTTTCAAGGCTGACCTCCGACTGGAAGTGCTCTGCAAGGTAAGCATAGACCACACGGAACCGTTCGGTATCTTGGGTTGTGGGCGGAAACTCCATGAAATGGAAGTCAATCGCCTCCCATTCGTCGGACTCTGCGATGAGCATCAATATTTCAAGCAGCAACACCAAACGCCGTGCTGGAGGTGGCACTGGGTTTAAGTTCATTTTTTTTGAAACAAGGTTCCTTGTTTCACCCATGATTCTGATGCCGTACTTGGCTTTTTCCAAAAGGAGGTTGATTGCGGCCATTTCTGGTGTTTCCCAAAAACCTTCTCCCAGGAATGTCTTTTTGAATTGAATGACCACTTGTTCCGCCGCAAAAGGGTCGTTGGGCAAAGCCTGGCTCGTCCATGTATGAGGCAGGTTAGCGCCGAGCAGCACCATGTCACCTGCTTCAAAATCCGAAACAAGGCGACCTACCATGCGCTTTCCTTGTCCTTTTAAAATATGAGTCAATTCTATCTCCGGGTGGAAATGGAAAGGCGCATCGAACCTCGCCTGTGCGAACCGCCGCCACAGGAAGGAAGCGTTGCTTTCATCCGGGATTTGTTCAAGTGTAGGTTTCATACTTAATCAAAATTGTCCTGAAAAAGTCATTTTTTGTGATTTATTGACAATATTACACTATTTTTTGCAAAAAAAAAGGAAGTTGAATTTTCTGATTCTCCATGTCTTTGTATTGTATTTCAGACCCTCTTCGTAAAATCAGGACATTGACAAAAATCTTGAATCTTCAAGCTGCTATTCTGGCAGCCAATATTGTGGCAATAACGTTAAATGGATGTTCTTAACCAACCGTTATCAGCATGAAAAATAGCCCGACAATGGTAATATGCATTTTCTCAAATGATTTTAGTCAAGCGGGAATCAGTCGCATGCCCAAACATTTGCATTGGCGTTTTTCAACATGAAGATTGACAAATGCTATGGGGCGTTTTTTTCCGGTTCAAAACAGATTTTCGTCCAAACAACTCGTATTTTTTCATTTCCTAACTAATAAGATTGTATGAAACGATTCCTTCAACTCACTTTGCTCCTTCTGGCGGTGGTGGCGTTGCCTGGTTTTGCTTTTGGTCAGCGGACCATCAGCGGCATGGTAACAGACGCCAATACCGGCGAGGGATTGATTGGTGCCAGCATCCTCGTGGTTGGTACCTCTACGGGTACCGTGACGGATATTGATGGCTCTTACAGCCTCAGTGTTCCAGCAGGTGCCACACAGCTCCAGTTCAGTTATACTGGTTATGAAACCTTTGTTGCTACGCTTGGCACTGCCAACGTGCTAGACGTGAAAATGGCGGCTGGTTCACTGCTACAAGAAGTAGTGGTCATCGGCTATGGGGAAATCAAGAAGGAAGACGCCACAGGTGCAGTAGCGCAAGTGGGTTCCGAAGTCTTCAACCGAGGTGCCATCACAGCGCCTCAGGAGTTGCTGGCCGGTAAAGTGGCAGGCGTTCAAATCACGCCAAGCTCCGACCCTGGTGGCGGTGCCCAAATCCGCATCCGGGGTGGTTCTTCCTTGAGCGCTTCCAACGACCCATTGATCGTCATTGACGGTATTCCGCTCGACAACCGTGGCATTTCAGGTGCAAGGAACATCTTTGACTTCGTGAACCCGAACGACATCGAAACCTTCACCGTGTTGAAAGATGCTTCTGCAACAGCCATCTATGGTAGCCGTGCGAGCAACGGGGTCATTCTTATCACAACAAAAAAGGGTAAACTCGGCCAAAAACTGAAAGTGGAGTACAACGGTAACGTGAACTTCGCCAACGCCCTCCGCACACCGGATGTATTGGATGCCAACGAGTACCGTGCGCTGGTACAGGAGCGTTTTCCCGATGGGCACCCGGCCCTTACCTTGCTGGGCACCGAGAACACGGATTGGACGGATGTCATCTATGAAACAGGTGTTGGGCATGACCACAACCTCAACTTCAGCGGTGGTATCGGTGCAGTGCCTTATCGTGCATCGGTCGGCTACACCAATAAAAAAGGTATCCTCCTGACCGATGAGTACGACCGCTTCACTGGTTCTGTCAACCTTAATCCTAAGTTCATTGACAACAGGTTGCAGGTGAATTTTGGCTTGAAAGGTATGACCACGAACAACACGTTTGCCAATAGGGGTGCAATAGGAGCCGCCTCCTTTTTTGACCCAACACAGCCTGTGAACAACGGAAGTCCTTACGGCGGCTATTTCACTTGGGTACAGGCTAACGGTGAACCAAACACCTTGTCTCCCGCAAATCCGCTTGCACAACTTAAGTTGCGCAGCGACGAATCCACAGTGAATCGTTTTGTCATTAGTTCTTCTTTTGATTACCGCTTTGGTTTCTTGCCTGAGTTGCGGGCGAATCTGAACCTAGCTTATGACAAATCCCACGGTGAAGGGGAAATCAATGTGCCGGAGACTGCCTCCTTCGCCTTCTTCGACAAAGGCATTAAGAATACCTACAGCCAAGACAAGGAGAACAGCCTCTTGGAGTTCTACCTGAATTATGTCAAGGATTTGGGCAACTCCAAGTTGGACGTCATGGGCGGCTATTCTTGGCAGCGCAACTATTTCGAGGATGAATTCGTGAACTCCAACATACCGGGCACGGAGGTTGCCGAAGGCGATAACTCTGGTGAGCTTTTTCTGCTTTCCTTGTTTGGCCGTGTAAACCTGACGCTTTTTGACCGATTGTTGTTGACAGGTACTTTGCGTCGTGACGGCTCGTCAAGGTTCAGCGAAGATTCCCGTTGGGGTGTTTTCCCTGCCGCCGCTGCCGCTTATAAGTTTGTGGATAGCAATGGCAAGGGCAGTGTTTCTACCTTGAAGCTGCGTTTAGGTTGGGGTATCACTGGCCAACAGGAAATAGGTGACTACTACGTTCACCTCCCTCGGTACCTAGCCAGCTTCGAGAATGCAGGTTACCAGTTTGGCAATACCTTTGTCCAAACGCTACGCCCTGGTGGCTATGACAGCAAAATCAAGTGGGAAGAAACGACCACCTATAACGCAGGTATTGATTTCGGTTTCATGGATGAACGCATCTATGGTTCTGTCGAAGTCTATAAACGTGAAACCAAGGATTTGCTTAATTTCATCCCAGTACCCGCAGGCTCCAACCTTACCAACTTCATCAACACCAACGTGGGTGACTTGGAGAACCAAGGCGTTGAGTTTGCCTTGAACCTGAACCCTATCCGCTCTGAAAAGCTGAATTGGGATTTTGGCTTTAACGTGACGGCCAACAAGAACGAAATCACCAAACTGACGGCCTCTAATGACCCTGATTACAATGGTGTATTGACTGGAGGTATCTCAGGAGGCGTTGGAAACACTGCTCAAATACACAGCGTTGACTTCCCTGCCAATTCGTTCTTTGTCTATGAGCAGGTTTATGATGAAACGGGCGCACCTGTGGAAGGTCTCTATGTTGACCGCAATAACGATGGTATCGTGAATGCCGACGACCTCTACCGTTATGAAAAGGCAGCCCCGGATTATTTCTTTGGCTTGACCTCCAATTTGACGATGGGCAAGGTTGATTTTTCTTTTGCTGGTCGTGCAAACATTGGCAACTTTGTTTACAACAACCTACAGTCCACCCAGAGCTTTGCCAACCTTTACCACCCAACGGGCTACCTTGGCAATGTGAATGGCATCGCACCATACCTCGATTTCAACAACCCACAGTAC
Source organism: Saprospiraceae bacterium (assembly GCA_022841745.1). Taxonomy (GTDB): domain Bacteria; phylum Bacteroidota; class Bacteroidia; order Chitinophagales; family Saprospiraceae; genus UBA6168. The sequence goes on from JALHQW010000052.1 coordinate 12,122, forward strand.
CTGAGCGATTATTTCGTGCAGGATGCATCCTTCTTCCGACTCGACCACATCACCTTGGGCTATGACCTGACTGATTTGGTTCCGAAAATGGACTTCCTAAAAATCTACGCTACTGTACAGAACCCAATCTTGGTCACCAACTACAAAGGCGTTGACCCTGAAATTGACAATGGCATTGACAACAACTTCTACCCACGTTCACGGACTATATTGTTCGGTATCAATGCAAGATTCTAACCATTAAAACTTGATTCATAATGAAGCTTAACTCATTTTTAAAAATAGCCTTCATGACGAGCTTCCTCGTGGTTTTCTCGTCATGCTTCAAGGACCTCGACACCGTGCCGACCGACAAGGACGAACTTACCTCGGCAGCCGTGTACGACAATCCTGAGAACTACAAAAAGGTGCTGGCAAGGCTTTATGCGGGCCTTGCCGTCACTGGCCAACAAGGCCCTGCGGGCCAAGCAGATATTGCGGGCATTGACGAAGGTTTCGGCCAATACCTGCGTATGTACTGGTGCCTGCAAGAGCTTCCTACCGATGAGGCCGTTATCGGCTGGAACGACGCCACCATCAAGGATTTCCACGAACAAGACTGGAATGCCGACGATGGCTTTATTTATGCCACTTACAGCCGTATTTTTTATCAGGTGAGCATCTGCAACGAGTTCCTTCGTGAAACGACGGATGAAAAACTATCTGACAGGGGCGTTGACGATGCGCTTAGGGCACAAATCCAAGGCTACCGCGCTGAGGCCCGCTTCCTAAGGGCTTTGAGCTACTACCATGCACTTGACCTTTTCCGCAACGTTCCATTTGTGACAGAAGAAGATCCTGTGGGCGCTTTCTTCCCCGAGCAAATCAGCGGCGACAACCTCTACACTTGGTTGGAGACTGAACTAAAGGCGATTGAGAGCGAGTTGCCTGGGCCCCGGCAGAACGAGTATGGTCGTGCCGACCAAGCAGCTGCCTGGATGGTACTTGCAAAACTCTACCTGAATGCCGAGGTCTATGCTGGCAAGCAAGCCTGGTCAGAAGCAGCGGAATACTCAAAGAAAGTAATGGATGCCGGCTACGAATTGGAAGCCAACTACTTCCACAACTTCATGGCTGACAACAATGAATCTAGTGAAATCATTTTCCCTATCAATTTTGACGGCACTTTTACTCGCACTTATGGTGGCATGACCTTCCTTGTCCATGCACCAGTGGGTGGTAGCATGATCGCTTCTGATTTTGGCATTGATGGTGGTTGGGGCGGCCTGCGCACGACCAGTGCAGCCGTCGCAAAATACCCAACCCCAGGCAGCGGCGGCAGTATTGTCGTACCTAAAAACGATGGGAACCAAACTTATGCGCTGCTGAACGTACCCGGTGGCTACCAAAGCTGGGATCCCGCCAACAACGCTACAGCACTTGCATCCGTGGCTGGTGATGAGACTTATGAAGGTTATTTCTGGTTTGAGGCAGGCACCGAGTTCAAGTTCGCCAAGGGTGGCTGGGACAACAACTGGGGCGATGACGGTGCCGATGGTACCTTGGAGCCAGGTGGTGCCAATCTGCTCGCAACAGAGGCTGGGTTCTACCGCTTTACGGTTGATTTGAACGCTTTGACCTACACCATGACCAAAACCTCTTGGGGACTAATCGGTTCGGCTACGCCAAATGGCTGGGACAGCGATATGGACATGACCTACGACGCCAACGAAAATGCTTGGACTATCACAGCTGATTTAGTCGCAGGTGAGGCCAAATTCCGTGCAAACGACGATTGGGGCATCAACCTTGGTGACGATAGTGCCGACGGTCTATTAGATTATGGTGGTGCAAATATTTCCATTGCAGCCAACGGCACTTACCTCATTAAATTATACTTGGACCGGCCTGACCACTCCTACTATATCGAGAAGTTTGCCTCCGAATCGGACACCCGCTATCCGTTCTATACAAATGGCCAGAACCTCGAAATAGCTGATATTTCACAGTTCACCGAAGGCTATGCGGTAGCAAAGTACCGGAACGTTACTTCTGGTGGTCAAGTTGGCAGCGACCTCACTTTCGTTGACACCGACTTTCCGATGTTCCGCCTGCCCGATGCACATTTGATGTACGCAGAGGCCGTTATCCGTAGGGACGGAGCCGCCGACCAATCTGCAGTTGATGCAGTAAACGCCGTTCGCCAACGTGCCTACAATGGCAGCGCAGTCGGCAATATCACCGCCAGCGACCTTACGCTCGATTTCATCTTGGATGAAAGGCTACGTGAGCTAATTTGGGAAGGCCATCGCCGCACCGACCTTGTGCGCTACGGTCAGTTCACCGATGGCAGCTATGTATGGCCTTGGAAAGGTGGGGTGCCAGCAGGTACTGCCGTGGCAGGTTGCCGTGATGTATATCCTATCCCTTCACAAGACCGGAGCGCCAACCCGAACCTTGAGCAGAATTTCCCTGGCGAGTGTTATTAAATTTGATTCACTAAAAACGAGGTGGGGCAAAAAATGCCCTACCCCGTTTTTCAAAAACATAAATCAATGATTCGCAAATATTTGACCTTGCTGCTGGCTACCGTGCTGCTTGCACAGTCATGCAGCGATGAAAAACTGGATCCGGTCGTCAAACTTGGCAATGCGCCAACCATCACATCGCCTAGTGGAGGAGCCTCGTTTGAGCTTAAAGAAGCCGATGCAGCCAATATCGTCTCTGATTTTACCTGGACTGCCGCCGATTTCGGTTTTGATGCGGCTGTGTCCTACACATTGGAAGTGGACAAGGCTGGAAATAGCTTTCAGGCGCCAGTCGCACTTGGTGTTACAAGCAGCCTATCTATTGAAGACGTGACAGTTGAGAAACTGAACGCTATACTGCTGGCCAAGGAATTGCCAGATGGTGTGCCTGCCGACCTTGAACTTCGGGTTACCGCCAAGATCAGTAACGATGTGGAAACGCTGGTTTCGCCAACGTTAGCCTTCCAGGCAACGCCTTATGAAACAGTGGTTGTTTATCCGCAATTGCAAGTGCCTGGTGCGCACCAAGGCTGGGATCCTTCCAACAACTCAACCATCATTTTCTCCGTGAAAAGTGATGAAAAATACGAAGGTTATATCTTCTTCCCAGCAGACAATACAGAATTCAAGTTTACAAAAGGTCCTGCTTGGGACGTGAACTGGGGCGACGATGGTGCCGATGGCACACTTGACCCAAATGGTGCCAATATAATTGCGCCATTAGCCGGCATGTATAGGTTGAATGTTGACCTTAACACATTAACCTACACCATGGCAATGACGAACTGGGGCCTCATAGGTTCTGCTACCTCCACTGGCTGGGACAGTGACACCGACATGACCTACGATGCTGCCACAGGTCACCTGACTATCACTACCGACCTTGCTGCGGGTGAAATAAAATTCAGGGCAAATGACGCATGGGACATCAATTTTGGCGACGATGATGCCAATGGAAAATTGGAATATGGCGGTGCGAACATCGTTATTGCAGAAGCAGGCAACTATACCATTGACCTAATTCTGAACGTGGCGAAATACACCTATACCGTCACGAAGAACTAACCTACCGAGTTTTTCTATAGTTAAGCCGGATGAGCAGTTTGTTCATCCGGCTTTTTATTTTCCGAGACCATGTCAGACATGATGGATATTTGCATTTTTGCCCCCTTATTTAATAAAAGCTAATGACAGTACTTGAAACCGCTAAGCAGTACTATAACTGCTTCAACAAAGAAGACACTCAAGGTATGCTCGACCTCTTGGACAATGATGTCCGTCACGAGCCTAACCAAGGAGAACCTCGAATCGGCAAAGCACTGTTTACTGATTTTCTAAGCCATATGGAGGCCAGCTATAGTGAACAGCTGAGCGAGATGAAATTTTACATTGGTGAAAATGGCGTGGGCATTGCCTGCGAGTTCGTGGTGAATGGTCGCTATTTGAAGGCGGAGGAAGGCCTACCAACTGCCCATGGCCAAACCTACCAATTACCTGCTGCCAGTTTTCTGGAAGTTAAAGCAGGGAAAATCACCCGTGTGGCTACCTTCTATAACCTACCATTGTGGATCAAGCTTGTTTCCTGAAATGGCAACTTTGAGTTTCAAAATCTTTCGTGGGCCAGAAATTGCAAGCGTTTTGGCATCACTTGGAAAACTACGGATTGCTGTGTTCAAGGACTGGCCCTATCTTTATCAGGGCAGTTTGGAATACGAAACGGACTATTTGAGAATCTATGCTCATTCGCCCCGATCCTTTCTTTTTACTGTTTCTGACGGAAATGAGATGGTTGGTGCTACAACCTGTTTGCCACTTGCAGATGAGACAAACGAAGTGAAGGAACCTTTTTTGAAAGCTGGAATGGACTTGACCTCCATCTTTTACTTTGGAGAGAGTGTCCTACTGCCACCATACCGTGGCCTTGGCCTTGGTCACCGATTTTTCGAGGAAAGAGAGGCCCATGCCCGCTCATTTGGCAGTTTCAAATTCACCTGCTTTTGTGGTGTTGTTCGCCCAAAAGACCACCCATCACGCCCTTTGGACTATCGCCCCTTGGATGAATTTTGGGTAAAACGAGGCTATCAGCCCAAGCCAGAACTTCAGAGTCAGTTCGAATGGTTGGATATCGGTGATGCCCTGCCGACACAAAAACCTATGCTTTACTGGATGAAAACGCTCTGAATTAAGGTTGGGGTGAAGCCCTTCTAAGCCTATCGTTGATAGCGGTACCAAGGCCCTTTTCTGGCAGGTTTCTCACTAATATCATAGTTGACCCAGAAGCATCAGCCTCCCGCATGGTGGCAAAAAGCTGCTTGGCGGCCTCATCCATGTCTGCATTTATGGAAAGCTGAAAACGGTATTTTGCCGCAATATTGTCCATATTGTTGCCGAAGGCAATAACACAACCTGATTCGGGCGAATAGCCTTCAGGCATTTTATCACCTTCAAGGATAAAAAGCGGTGTTGAAGTGGCATAATGGCTTTTCAATTGACCGGGAGCCACGGGGTGCTCTTCCACACCAGTTTGAACCAAAACTTGCTTGCCCAAAGCTGACTCTATCGCTTCCACTGCTACCCCACCCTGCCGCCTGATGATAACTTGTTGATTCTCAAAATCAACTATGGTGCTTTCCAAGCCAATTTCACAAGGGCCACCATCGAGGATATAAGGGATTTTACCTTTAAGCCCTTGCAAAACATGAGCTGCTGTAGTTGGACTCACATAACCGAAGGGATTGGCAGAGGGAGCCGCCAAAGGGACACCGACCATTTGTAGCAATTTTCTGGTTAACGGATGGGCAGGTATGCGAACGGCGACTTTCGGGCTGCCTGCAGTGACGAGGTCAGGGATGAGGGATGAGGGATGAGGGATGATAGGTTGGTGTTTAGGTTCTCTTCGAGAATGACAAAAGGATTGCGGATTGGGGGGAATCCGTTCCAATAAAAAAGTGATGGGGCCGGGGCTAAATGCCGTGGCTAATACCTCTGCCTCTGCTGGCACATTCTGGACGTATTTTAGGACGGACTCCCAATCTGGCAGATGGATGATGAGGGGGTTGAAATGTGGCCGGTTCTTGGCCTTGAAGATTTTCAGAACGGCATCGGGGTCGAGGGCATTGGCAGCAAGACCATAGACAGTCTCGGTGGGGATGGCGACGGGCTGCCCTTGTAGCAAGGATGCTTTTGCCAATTGCAAATCAGTTCCAACACTCGTCTTTCCCATAATTTTCATAATCAAACTCGCCATCACTGGCTTTTATGCCCACTAAGATGTTTCGGACAGGGTAAACCACATCGCCTACATCTAATTTGTAACTGGCGAAATCTAATCCGACTTGGATATTCTTGCCTATAAGGACGACAAAATTAGCACCTCTAATCCAAAGTTCATTGCCTCGTCCACCAAACTCCTTTGCGCTTGAATGCCACAAGGCCCTTGTTTTTAGCCATGGCCAATGTTTCCACGAATGCACAATCCCTGCTGGGACTACAGTTGTAAAGATCAACTTCGGCAAATGCTTTCCCATTGATTGTCAAAGAGTTGTAACGATTCTCCAAAATGCTACCAACATCCGTAAATACCGACAAAAAATCCTGTTGTGGGAGGGACTGTGCTGTATGGCGATAAATCAATGTCTTGGAAATGGTAAGCTCCAATGCGTAAAAATCTGGCAATGGCAGCCAATTGGTGCTGTAGGCGGTGCGGTAAAACTCGTGACAGGTTTGGCCGTTGTTGCCCAAGTCTGCTACTTCAGTTCTTGCATCGTTCTCGATGCTAATCAACGTGTCAAACTCATTGCCCAAAGAGTCAGAGAAGACCAGCACCTCACCGATGGCATCGGAGAAAAAAAGATTGGGAGCAAGCAAGGAGTCGCATACTAGGCTATCTCTTGGTGGAAAAGGCGTGGTCGGGTCGTCGTCAGAGAGGACGTTGGGGTCGGCTTGGCAGGCAAATAAAAATGAAATGACAAATAAAATTAAGTTGAGCTTGCTGTACTTTTTCATTTAATTATAATGGGTAAAACAAACTTTATTGCGTTTAAACGCAACCAAACTTTCGATGATTTCGATGGTAAATGTTTCAGGGAATTAGGAAATTAAACCATAAACCAATTTCAAATTGTCTTCCACCTGACCCAATCGCCCCTCAATCCCCCCCTGCCTCTGTTCCAAATTGGCAACTTGCACCTCTTCCCTTTCCAGCATGGCATCAAACCCCTCGAAATTGGCGTCAATTTTCTCCTTGATACTTGTCACATAGCTGCGAAGTTTGTTGGACAGCTCGCCTTGCAGCAGCCCCCTACCCTTCTGGATTTCCTGTTGGAATCCTTCCACTACTTTACGCTTCTTGGCTGCCGAGGTAAAGCCTGCAAACAGCACCCCGATTGAAGTCAAAACACCGCCTGTAACGTCAAAAACGGAAAGTTTCGTTACGGCAGCGAGTATGATGCCAACCACGGCCATGCCGCCGCCCGTGGCGATACTGGCCGACCCAAGTTTTTTGTCAGGAAAAAGCTGGTCGGCGCTGAAGTTTTCGGGGCGGTTGAGGAATTTGGTGAAAGTCTCCTGCAAATCCTGCATGACGGTGGCCCGTCGCTCAGCTATATCGCTGAATATATCGTGGTTGTTGCGGAGGATGGTCTCGCTTTGGTGGATTTTTAGGTCAATCATCTTCGCCATCTGCTGAATGCTGTCGGCGAGATCGGCCACATTGTCGTTCAACTTGTTTTGGAGTTCGAGGTGAAGTTGCTGGTCGAGGTCTTTGGCAAGTGCTTCTAACCATTCCTGCGCACTGGCTTTTTTCGTAAAAATGCCTGCTATCGTCCGTTTGAGAAGGCTAAAAAAAGACAGCCCCTCCTCCAATTCCTCCTCTTTTTGGAGCGTGATGCGGTCATAGCCAGCCAGTAGGTTTTCAACGAGCATTTCGACCTGGCGCAGCGATTTTCCCTCTTGTTTTTCAAGGGTTTCCATCACTTCCCTACGGAAGCGCAGGTCGGCCTCCCATTGCTTTCGCCTATCTGCAATGCCTTTTCCGATACGCTCGTTCAAGTTGCGGCAGGTGCTGATATTGTTGGCCAATTTAAGGACGGGCGCCTTGCCACCTGTGATATTTTCACGGATGTATTCCCTTAGTGGCAAATAACCACTTTCAGCATGGCTTCCTTCCTGTTCCAATTTGGCGGAGACCGCAAATACCTGTGGGGCCTCAATGCCTTTTTTCTGGGCATGTTGGTGGACGCCATTGATGTTAATGGGGAGGTCATCCTCAGCCATCAAGTCTTTTTGCTGCAAAACGAAAATGACCTTCCGGCGCCACTCTGCGTGTATAAAATCGAAGAAGTCCCAAGCAGACTGCCGGTACGGGTTTTTTGCTTCAAACACAAAAACGATGAGGTCACTGGACGGAATGAACCGCTCCGTGATCTCTTGGTGGTGTTCGACGATGGTGTTCGTGCCAGGGGTGTCCACAATGGCTATTTCCTTCAGGATTTCGACTGGGTGGGTTATCTTTTTCAGGTAAGGATTGATTTGGATGACCTGTTCTGTTTCTCCCCAAATCACCTGCTGAATGGTGTCGGTCATAGGCTGTGGGGCCACCTTGCAAACCTCTTTTCCAGTTGACAAAAGGGCATTTATAAAACTGCTTTTCCCCGCTTTTACCTCGCCCACGATGACGAACATAAAAGGTTCATTGATGCGGTTGCGTAGCTCGCTCACCGTTTGGCGCAATTGCTCGTGGCCGATTTCAATGGTCAGTTCATGCAGGTCTTTCGCTATTTCATCAATATGTGCCCGAAGGGTCAGGAGGTTGTCGTCAAGTATTTTAGACATAATGGTGTTTTTGCCAATGGCTGGTTTATTGCCAACAAAGGTATGCCAACACCGCAATAACAGGCTATTTTTCCAATTTGAAAGTTACGGGTTGTGTATATTTCACCCTGATGGGATTTCCTTTTGCGTTTAGCCCAGGCTTGAATTTTGGCAGTGATTTTATCAATCGAACAGCCTCTTGGGCGCAACCACCTCCGATGTCATTCAATGCCTTTACTTCGGTAATGGAGCCATCTCGTTCAACGACAAAGCTAACCACGATGGAACCTTGAATGGATTTCTGCTCAGCCTCCCTGGGGTATTCAAACCGGCTACTCAAGTAGCGAAAAATCTTTTCGGAGGTACATTTTTCTTCTTTTCCCTTGTTGGTGTCCCCACATTTTTTGAACACTGGTTTTCTGGCTGCTGACATGAATGGCACCGGCTCATTTGGATTGGTTGGTGCAGGTAATGGAGGCGCCGGCTTTGGTGTATCCGTCGTGCTAGGGGCCGGAGTTGGCTTTGGCTTAGGGGTAGGTTTTACAGGATCTGGTTTTGGTTTCGGGTTCGGTTTACTGGGCGTCTTTTTTGAAGGAGTAGGCGTTTTGGGCGTTTTGTCATTCTTTACTACAGGTTCACTGGGTTTGGTTATTTCTTGGTTTTTGATTGAATCAATATCCAATTTTATTGAATCCACGGCAGCTACGTCACCACGGTTCATTTCATTTATCATGGCGGCTGCATCATTTGCGTATTTCCCGGTAGGGTATTCTTTCAAGTAATTCTCCAATCCCGCCACATTGTTTGCAGCAATCGCAGTTTCCCAAGCTTCGTTTTCCAAGGTATCAAGCAAATTGAGGGCTTCGGCACTTACATTTGTTCCTGGGTATTTTTCAATAAAGTCTTCTAACTCTTGCCTATTTCGTCTTGCCCTTATAGCCTTCCATTCCGGGTCATCATCCACTAATTCAGTTGGGAAATCCGTGCTCTTATTCCCAATATCAGTCACATTGTAAACTACAACACCTCCTATTACAACAGTAGCAACACCTGCAATTATTTTTCCGATGAAACCCAATCCTGCCGCTGCTTTTCCTGGTTTGGAAGGCTGATTTGGAGGGGTATGTGGCTGGACTGCTTCCACGTTTTTAGAGCTGCCAGGCACTGCCCTTTGCTCATCAGTCCCAGTAACCTGCCAAGCGTATCCTGTACTTGTGAAGCCCAGTTCTTCTTCTGTTGGCTTTTGGGTGAGGATTTCTACTTGCTCCTTTAATACTTCATTTCGCTTCCGTTCAATGCCATTGATGATTTCAATGATGGAGATTTTAAGCACCAACGGGAATTGCCCCTCTTTTAATGGCGTCACGCAAAAAATCCACTCAGTCACGAGGTCTTTTTCCACAAACTGAACAGTATCGTGAACGGTCGTAATAGTAAACGCTTTGTCCGAATTTGGGTCGAGCAGTTCGACGCCCATTACGTCAGATATGCGCAGGTCCTTCATCACATCCCCGACTTGAACCTCAAAATCTTTTATCAGATCGGCCCTATTGAAAGCCAACCTAATGACACATTCTACCTCTATTCCAAGCTGCATTTTTTTCGGAATGCGGTAAATCACCTCCCCGTTGTAAACATCGGCCATGCCTATTTCCGAAGTCGCACCAACGGAGAGTTCAGGGATGTCGGTGTCATTCAGGTTATCAATAAACTCAATGATGGATTGCCTGATTTTATTGAACTCCAGGGTGGCATCCTCGTTTGACACCACGCCTTGCAGCAATTGCCGGCTGATATCCTGGTAACGGCCTTCCAAAGCCAAATAATTATTGTAGCAGTCAGAGCCCGGTCTAAGGAGTTTTTTGAGGGCGGCAAGCACCAAATCGTTGCCCTGTGGGACGAGGTCACGGAGTTCGTTCTGAATGGTTTCCAATGTTTTCATGACAAGGTGGAATTGGGTAATTGTTCAAATAACTGGAAAGCCAAATTTAAGCTGATTTTTTGCTCCGCAAGCTACTCGTTTTAGGTAGTAAGTACCTTTTATTTCATCCAACCTTGATATTCCACTATTTTCGCCGTTAAATCACCACTTCTATGTCTCGTTTTTCCCTTTTTTCTTACCTCTGCCTTTTCCTTTTCGGTTGCTCTGCTGCACAAAAAGCTGTAACTAACAATGGCCCGCTCGAAAACATTGGCAGTTGCCGCCTCGCTTTTTACAATGTCGAAAACCTGTTCGACACGATGGATGACCCCAATAATACGGGCGACGACGAATACCTTCCAACCAGCAAAAAAACTTGGACACCGGAGCGTTATCAGGTAAAATTGGATCATTTGGCCAAGGTAATTGAAGGGATGGGCTACCCTGCCTTGATTGGATTGGCAGAGATTGAAAATGCCATCGTGCTCAAGGATTTTTGCGAAAAAACAAGCCTGAAACAGCATGACTATGGCTATGTCCATTTTGATTCTCCTGATTTCAGGGGCATTGATGTGGCATTGATTTACAAAAAAAGACAGTTCAATTTGCTCGAATCAAGGCCCATTAAGGTTGAATTCCCAGCGGGCATGATTCCCGACAAACCCGATTATACTACCCGTGATTTATTGGTAGTTAAGGGCAAATTAGGCAATGCCGCTTCCATTCATGTGATGGTAGCCCATCTGCCTTCAAGGAGCGATGGAGAAAAAGAGACGGAACCGAGAAGGATGCACGTTGCAGCTTTAATGAAAGAACAAGTGGAATTAATCGAAAAAAAAGAGGAAAATGCCAGCTTCATCCTCATGGGCGATATGAACGACGAGCCTTCCAACAAGAGCATGGCCCAAAGCCTCGGTGCACAACCGATAGGCAATTCAGCAGAAGCGGGCATCCTTTACAATTGTTTCTCGAAGTTCCAACTGGATGGATTGGGCAGTTATCGGTACAGAGGAGATTGGAACATGCTCGATCAAATTATCATTTCTGGAAACTTGATTCAAGGCAAAAACAACCCGAATTATTCCGAAGCTGGCATTTTTCAAGCTTCTTGGATGATGTACAAGGATGATAAATATGGGATTTCCCCAAGCAGGACATATGGGGGAGACCGCTATTTTGGAGGGTATAGCGACCATTTGCCCATTTTTGTGGACTTAAAATGGTGAAGGGATTACTCCTTCCCTTTCCGTTTGTTCTTCAATTCCCGGTTCTTTTTATGCTCATTGAACAGTTCCGAGAAAGAGTCGAATTCCCGCCTATAGCTGAGGGCCAAGCCTTGTCTATTCCGGCGGGTGCTTAAAATATCCGCTTCGGTACCCGCATAAACCCGAAGCACGAGCCGCTTATCCGAGGTCAGTGCATATTCCACGGTGAACTCACCCGCCAAAATACCGGTCGTCCCAGTAAAAGATTGGTTGCCGAAGTTGCCTCCTGCTTTGATAGAAAAACGGTCGTTCACGATGACCTTCAAACTCGTCTGCAGTTCATTGCTCGTGAAACTTCCTGCGATATTCTCCGAGTCAAAACCAGAAGTGAACCTGTTGTATTTGATGTTGAAATCAATTCCCTTTACCAGGTTTTTACCAGCCAAAAAATCGGAAATGAACTCCGTCAATAAAATGGAGGCTTGGTTGGAAAGCATCTCGCTCAAGGTATTGATACCAATATCATATCCTACAATGGTATATCCTGATGGCATGAATTGCCCAAGCATCAACAATCCAAATACCTGCCGGTTGAGTTCGTTGGGGTCGAGCCGCACCGTCCTCAGCTTGTTGTCCACATAATTTCTCAGCTCCGAGGCAACGTTTGGCAAGCTGATGCTAAACGCAATATCAGGCTTCAATAACTTTCCCGTTAGTCCCATGGTGAGGTTGACGGGCGTACTGTTCCTTGCCAAGTCCTGTATATCAGAAGGTGAGGAAGCCAAATACTCTGCAATCAGATTATAAACGGAGGTATTCAAGTTACCATAGGTTGCCTTTATGTCAATGATAGCGTCGTAGGGGTTACCAGCCCAAAAAATAGTACCGCCTTTTTCAACGACAAAAGGCTTGTTTAAGCCGAGCCGCATCATGGTGAACAAATACTCGCCAGTCACTACCGTAAAAGAACCATTCATGACAAAATCGCCCTCCCTCGTTATATCAACCAACAAATTGCCCGTGCCTGTCCCTTTTAACACATCGCCCCAAGTACGGTCGAACACTACCTCCATGACCGCTTCCTCGGTGATGTTCACATCAAAATACATGTTCAGTCCACGAAGCTCTGTTAATTTTGGTTGTTCGGATGCAGGCTTTGTGGTTTCGAGGGTAGGCTTGGTGAATTCAATAAACTTCGCATTCTTGGAAGTGACAGACGAACTCATAGGTAAGAACAAATGCGTGCCAGCAGTAGTCGTTGCGTTTACCCTAAGTTCCGGCTTTTTGAAGCTGTTGGTAAACCTGACGTGTCCTGTGCCCACAGCCTTTCCATAGAAGGATGGGTTGTCCTTCTCTGTGGTATTCATGCCGATGAAAGGCCGATTGGTTTCCGTTGAAATGGTCAAGTCCAAACCAAAATCCTTGAAATGGTTATGGGTAATGCCGCCGTCCAACCTTGCCCGGTTATTGTCAGGGTCAAGCACCCAAGTGTCCCTTGCATCGAAAATCCGATTGCTGATGGTTACCTGCCCATCCGGCACCCGGTAAGTCACCCCAATGGGCTTGACGCCAAATTCAACGTGCTCAACCTTGGCCAAGCCGCTGATTTCAGGTTTTGCGGGCTGCCCGAAAAAATGAACGTCTGTGGCGCTTAGGCTGCCCTTAGGATTAAGCACTTCTGGCACAAAATAATTGATAATTTTGACGGGATATTTTTCAATATCTATTTTAAAGTCGAAATAAAGCGGGCCGCCTTTTTGCCATCTTCTTTCAGTTTTCGGTTCAACGCCCGGTGGATTAAAATATCCGTCGGCAACCAACAGCGTTGTGTCACCTTCAATTGCAAGCCCTACAGTTACTGGCTCCTTAAGATTATTTGTTGCAGCATCTAAGCGTAGAACCCCGTAGTTGTCTCCATTGACGGTCAAGTTATTGATTCGCAGCAAGGTAGAAAGTCCCTCGAATTTGAAAACGTTCTTGACCTTCGCCGTCAAGTCGCCATTGCCGCTTATCTTATGCTTTTTTATATCCTTTAGAAAAGCCAATGAATCAATGGGATAATTGTTCAATTGCAGTTCAAGCCCTTCTCCTTTTACGCTGCTGAGCATAATGTTCCGCTGCCCAGAGCTTAAGATAAAATTGCTTGTTTCGATGCTCTTGTCCCCGATTCTCAAGAAGTTGTCGGTGCTGATATTCCAAGTATCGTTCAGTACCACTAAGTCACTTGGTTTAAAGCTGATGCGCATGGCGTTGTCATCCTCCAGGGAAAGCACGCCATTGATATTGATATTGTCCAGGATTTTATAAAAGTTAGAGGAAATAATGAGGAATTCGAGCGTGTCTGAGTACAAGGTTCCAATTAGCGAAATGGGCGACAGTTTTTGGGTCTCACTGAACGCCGTTTCAATCACCCCTAATTGCAGGCTTCCCTCTGGTCCATTCAATTTGCTCCGCAAATAAACATCCTTGAACTTGATGTTTTCATACTCCCAAGAGGGTACTTCCACCTCCAAATAAGCTCTGTTCGTGTACCCATCGTAGCTTCCCTTCACAATGGACTCGTCAAAACCATGCAGTTTTTCTTCGAAGAAATTGACAAGGTCTTGCAATTGGCGAACTTGAAGGTCAAACTCGAACCTTGAAGTGTCTCTTTGTGGCAATGCTGGGGCCAATTTTAGCCGCTCCGCAAACTCCGGGTAGTTGAGGGAAACGAATCTCGAAAGCTGGGATGGGATTTTTTCGATGTCAAAATTGCCAGTGATGTTCATATCGCCAAGCGTCGAATTGACCTTGAATATTTTCTCCGCTTTTTCCGCATCCCAGATCGAGGACAGCACCGCCGAATCAATAGTCAGGGTGTCTTTCCTATTTTTTACGATGTAAAAATCGGTGGCATTTGCCGTGCCAGTGATGTCCGACAACCTGATGCCCTTCAATTCCAAGGCAATTTTCCCAAAAAACTGTAAGTCTCTGTTCGTGAAATTCAAGGGCTTCAAATCCAACTTGTTGACTTCTGCCTTGAAGTTGAAGGAAGGGATTTTTTCCGCAAAATTAATTTCACCCCCAAAAACCAAGTCCAAATTGCCGTCATTGATCTTGAAGTCACCGATGAAACGGTTTCGCTGCAAGCCGCCTTTGATGGTCGCATTACGATAGACATATCCTTTGTAGGTCAAGCTATCAATGATGCCCTCCAACTCAGCCGATACCTTGCTCAAAGTCAAGCCTACGCCTTGTTTCACTTGGGTATCGAGTGTTACCTTGCCCAAGTCCTTGTTTCCTGACCATTTGCCGAGGTCAAAGTCATGAAGGTACAATTCGCCGGAGTACTTCGCTTTGTCCCGCCCTTCCCTTAGTTTCAGGTTCATGAACATCTCAGCCCGACCTATATCCGTTTTCAGTTTACCATCCGCTACAAAGTCGTCGAAGAAGCCGTCAAATTTCCCACTGAAGTCGAGTTTGCCAAGGCTGTTGAAATTCTCTGGCGGCTTGAACTTGGGTATCAATTTGCGAAGCATCCAAACATCCGTCTGCAAGCGGTCGAGCTTCAAGTGTAGGAACTGCTCCTCCGGCACGGCAAGGTTCAGGGTACTAAAACTGCCAGCAATTTGCAGTCCTTCGGCCATTTTGATTTTTAGGTTTTTTCCATCCAATCGGTTAACTGGCCCCTTTATCTGCCCATCTAAATCAACGATTTGTTCTTTGTTTTCCTTGAAAAACGGGTTGTTTTCAAGTGCTGGCGCAAATTTCATCACATCCCGTAGCGCAACTTTCGAGTTGTGGAAGCGACCATCCATTTTAACCTCGTTCACGAAGTCCTCCCAAGCCGTATAGCTACCACCATAACGGAAAACCAGGGTATCACCAAGCTCGGTAAAAGGGGTTTTCAAATTGACCCCATACAGTTCCATGCCCCTGCAAGAAAGTGCTGCCTGCCTGGCTGATAGGTTTTCAAGGACGAAGCCAGTAGTATCCCTGCAAGCAATTTTCTCCACCTCCCCTGCAAACTCAAGTTCCGAAAAACTAAAATTGTTGAAATGGATTTCGAGGTCCATTACGTCTAGGTAGTTGAAGTTGAGGATAGAATCTGAGGTGAGCTTCTTCGGCTCCACCTTGAAGTTTCGCATTGAAAAACGCCCTCTATTTAAATCAAAATCGGCTATGCTTATGACCAATTTCAAGGTGTCCGTTGAATCAACTGGTACTTCCAAAACGGTTGGCAAATCTTCGGGCAATGGGGAGGGCTTGTTCAAGGTGACGTGCACTACTGGTTCTTCCAAATCAAAGCTTGAAAGCTCGATGCGTTTTCCGGCTAAATCAAACTTGTCGAAATGCGCCTCTGAATGCTTCACATAGACATCGAACAGTTCCCCTTTGACGCCATCGGGCTTCAAAAAATGTACCCGGTCGAGGTAGAGGTGCCGCAAGTCAAGCTGGAAGGCTTTTTTGGGTGCCGATGGTGATTTTTTATCCTTTGGTGAAAAATAGTCCACTATGAACTGGAAGTTCTGAGCCTTTTGCCCTGCCTCCCTGCTGATGCGCACTTCGGCATCCTCCAGCCGCAGGGTTTCTACCTTAAATTTCCGAAAAAATAAATCGAAGACCCCGGAGTGGCTGATTTCGAGGGTGCCCGCATAGAGCAGGGTGTCCCCTTTTAGGTCTTCAAGGTAAAAATGCTCCAGTTTGACTTTGTTGAAAATGCCGAGTTGCACCCGCCCCACCCTCACATCGGTTTTCCACTCCGTACTGAGGTATTTGGTCAATTCTTGTGCTGCCTTGTTCTGTACCCAAGGGATTTGGAAGATAGCGAGCGGCAAAAAGACAAGTATCAGCACCAATTGCAGGAGGTGCCTCAACAGCAAGGGTAAAAAGCGCCGCCACTTCTTCCGGTGGTGACCTTCATGTACCTGATTTTCAGCCTTTTGCGTAGGGTTTTCCATAAAATTTTTGAACGGGAAACTGGCCGCTCATCAGGCCACCCAACCCAAAAACCCGAAGGTACGCCTGTTTTGTTTGTGCAGAAAAGTCTTTTAACGAAAGTTTATTACACTTTCGACGATTGGGCCGCTGCTTCGGGGAAGTAGGGCAACAATAATCTCGTAAAGAATTCCGGCGCTGGAATGGAGCGCATGGTGTTCATGTCCACAAAAACAAGCCTAACCCTTCCGCCATTGACCAATTTCCCTTTTTCGTTGAAAACCTCCACATGAAAGGTCATGTGTTGGTCGTGCGGAAACTGCCGGAGGGTTGTTCTCACAGTCAACAGCTCATCGTATTTCGCCGGTCGGATGTACCTCGACTCCATGGACGCTACTGGCAGCATGACCCTGTGCTCCTCCTCCATTTCCCTGTAGGTCAGCCCCAAGGCCCGTAGCATCTCCACCCGACCAATTTCGTAGAAATCGGCATAGCGGCCATAGTAAAGGTAGCCCATCTGGTCAGTCTGACCATAACGTACCCGTTCTTTGTATTCGTGAATGTACATTTTTTGAAGTTGGCAGTTTGTCAGTGTGCAGGTGGCAGTCAGTGTGCAGTCAAATAGTCTTTTAGACAGTTGAATGCAAAATTATTCTAACCCTTGATTTATTAAAAAATCAATAACAATGGTTCGTGAAGTTTTCGGGTTTTCGGGTTCAAAGGTTGCGGCACAGTAGTCGTTTTTGAAAAGATAGGTTGCTTTTCCAACCTTGTCAAAAATGATTTGCAGTTAGGTTTTGCCCCAAATCCCGAAAACCATAGAACCTTAAAACTTCACGAACCATTGAATAAGTAATCCCGCAAATATAGCAGACATTGCCTAAACAACTGCCGCCTTACTGCCCACTGTCGAACTGCCAACTTCGTAGACTGACTGCCCACCGCCACCTGTCGAACTGCCAACTTCCAAATTCACTTCCGCTTCCGCTTATTGTTCTTATAATCCAAGAAAATAAACTCACCAAGGCCCTGCAAATTGGAATAGAATGCCTTGCCGTTGTTCGCCTTGGTGAACTGGTCAACGAACTGCACCAAATATGGGTCACGGGCAATCATGAAGGTGGTGATTGGGATGCTCATTTTGCGGCATTTCAGTGCCAGCCCCAGTGTGCGGCTGACGATCGTGCGGTCGAGACCAAAGGAGTTCTGATAGTATTTCTTGCCTTTTTTGATACAGGTCGGCTTGCCGTCTGTTATCATGAAAATCTGCTTGTTGGGGTTGCGGCGTTTCCTAAGGATGTCCATTGCGAGTTCCAATCCGGCAACGGTGTTGGTATGGTACGGCCCCACTTCGAGGTAGGGCAAGTCTTTGATTTCGATCTGCCATGCATCGTTGCCAAAGGCAAGGATGTCCAACGTATCCTTCGGGTAACGGGTGGTGATCAGCTCCGACAGGGCCAGGGCAACCTTCTTTGCAGGGGTGATGCGGTCTTCGCCATATAGGATCATCGAGTGAGACACGTCAATCATCAACACGGTGCTGGTCTGGCTTTGGTAGAAGGTCTCCTGCACCTCCAAGTCCTCAGGCGTCAGCTTGAAGTCATCAATGCCGTGGTTGATGTGCGCATTGCGCAAGCTTTCAGAGACGGCGATGCTCTCCAAACTATCCCCAAACTCGTAAGGCCGCAACTCGCTGGCCGGCTCATCGCCCTTGCCCTCGAACTTCGTGCTGTGGTTTCCGTTTTTCGTCTTTTTCAATTGCCCGAAAACATCCTCCAATGCCTGGCGTCGTAGGGCTATTTCCATTTTGGAGGTCGGAACATAGCCCGGTATCCCCATCGTTTCGCCATCCTTGAGATAGCCCATCTCAATCAGGTCTTGGATGAAATCGGCCATACCGTAATCGTCCGAGGTCAGCTTGTATTGTCGGTCAAGCTCCGTCAGCCAGGCAAGCGCCTCTGCCACGTTGCCTGCCGTATGCAGCAACAGTTCTTGAAACAGTTTCAACAGTTTCTCGAAAATGGTATCGCCGTCATCGGGCGTGTATTCTGAAAATTGCCAACCGAGCATAGTTAGTGATTGGTGATTGGTGATTGGTGATTTGGGGGAGTAGCTTTTGATCAGCTTCAAAGTTGTTTTTTCAGTAATAATCCCATTCCACCGAAGGTGGAAAAGCATAAAGAATCAGAAAAAATCTGCGTCTCTCTGCGTCAAAAAAACCTTCGACTCGCTGCGCCAAAAAAATCTGGTTCAAAACTACCACCACAAAAACGCTTCAAGCCGCCAAAAGTTAGCCGCTCCTATTGTTTCGCTTTTGCCATTCTAGCCAAACCATTCGGCCAACCAAGGCCAAGATAATGATTATGCCACCAATAATAGCTCCACTTGAGGGTTTTTCTTTGTAAAAAATCAGCACCCAAAGCGGGTTCAGCATGGGTTCCAGCATGGCCAACAGCGATGCCTCGATGGCCAAAACCCGCTTCAAGCCATAGGTGAACAGCACAAAGCCCATTCCCAATTGAAAAATACCCAGCCAAGCCAACATGCCCGCTTCGGCGAGCGTCGGTACGGGCGATTGCAACAGCCAGGGCAAGCCAATGCCCGCCATCATTATATTGCCCCAAAAAATGGAGCCAGTTTGCCGCTCTGGCCCGTTCAACCGCTGGCCGACGTAAAGCGCCGCCATCAGGAAGCCCGACAAAAAAGCGATGAGGTTCCCCATCATGCTGCCCGACCCCAGGTCGCCATAGACGAGGATGACCATGCCCAACAGGCAGCAAATGATGGTCACCACATTGACCCGCTCCATTTTAACCTTGAAAAAATATGGCTCGGCGAGCAGCACCCAAACCGTGCCCGTATATTGCAAGAGAATGGCATTGGCGGCGGTCGTCATCTTGGTGGAAACCACAAAGCTTAATACCAAAAAACAGTAAAAAAGGGCATTGAGCCAGCCCCACCCGTTCATCTGGAAGACCTGCCGCCTGAAAATGACAAAGAAAAGCAATGCCGCCAGCAGGCTACGGTAAGATAGGATGGTATAGGCATCTTGTGGCAACAGCTTGACGAATACGCCACCTGTGCTCCAAAATACCGCCGCCATGATGATGGCGAGGATACCCTTCCTGTGTTCTGCAATGCCCCTGAGTTCGGCCATGTTGGTGATTATAGCTAGCGCCGCCAAGGTTTGTGCATGGTTGATGAGGTTGATAAGGGTTTATAGAAGGTTGATAATCAACCCTTATGAACTTCATTAACCCTAATCAACTACGCTCAAGACTTGCTAACTAGCCGTATAAATTGGCCGCAAAGATTGGGATTTTTTTGGCATTTAGCCCTCAATCATAAAATGCCCGATACCCCCTTAATCGCCCAATTGGGGCCAACACGGTGGCCAGGAATTTTTGAACCCCAACCGGAATATCCGCCAAGCAGGTTTTCCCCTTCATCTCGTTCATCCAGACCATAAGTTGCAGGAAGGGCGGCTGGCCGTTTTTCACCAAGCCCCGGATATAATTCAGGTGCATGGCCTCCACGAACGGCTCGAAATCAAGGGCTGGAGTGGCCGTTTGCAGCATGACCAAGTCCTCGTCGCCATCATTGTAATGGGTATGTCCCACGGCCTTGGGCAGTGTGACCCGCTCCCCTACCCCAATCGTGACGGGGGCCTGTCCTTCGAGCACATAAGTCAGTTTGCCAGAAACGACCTCAAAAGATTCGTCCTGTTCCAAGTGCTTGTGCATCACGGGCTTAAAGCCAGTTTTTTTGAGCATCACCTTGATGGTTGAATGCTTGCCCCCGGTCTCGGCGGCAGTTTCCACGAATTCGAAGTATTCGCCTGTGGCTGGGCTGATAAGTAGTTGACCTTTGGTTGCCATGATTTTTAGCTTGTTTTAAGTGAAATAAGAAGGTTGAATTTGCTTGATGAAACCAACTTACGAAGTGGGGGAAAATTTGGATGAAGAGCTTGGATTTTAAATAAAAAAAGGATTCCAGCCCCCACCAGAATCCCTTTCTTCTTTTAGTATTAAATCTGCCTACCCCTTCGCCAACACCACCTTCTTCGTAAACACCTTCCCGCCTTGCGTCACTTCGAGGAAGTAGCTGCCCGGGCCGTTCTGGCCGAGGTCAACGTTGTCAGAAAACTTGCCAGAGAAGCTGCCCAAATCATATTCATAGAGTTCCCTGCCGTTGGGGTTGTAGATTTTGACGATGGTATTGCCGCTGGTAGCCAAGTTGAATTCGAGTGCGAATTGGCCCGTGCTGGCATTGGGGCTGATGCGGAGGCCATCCACGCTGAGGCTGTTGGTGCCGAGGTTCACGCCCTTGTTGCGCAACTCATCGGCCTCGTCAGCGGTAATATTGTCGGTGGAGACCTTGGCGTTCTTCATGTCCATGCGGGGCATGGGCGTTTCAGATTTTGAACTGCTAGGCCAGCCGCCCCAGTTACCACCAGGTGTGGTAGCGATGACAACCGACTCTTTCTCTCCGCAGTCGCAGTTGGCGCAGTTCTTTGTCTCGGCGAGGCTTTTCAGGGGCTTGCTGCCCTTCATCGCTTTGCCATTGCGCTCATAGTCCACCGAGATGGTCTCGCCGGGCTTCACGAGGTTGATGGCAGTGGTGATGTCCTGCCAATCGAGCATGCGGTAGCCGTTGATATTCGTGATGATGTCGCCTTCCTGTAGGCCAAGCTCTGCGGCGGTGGAGCCTTTGACGGGCGAGATGGTCACGCCGTCGTCTTCGTCGTTGTCCTTTTGGATGATACCGAAAAAGCCGTCCTTGCAACTGTCCATGTCTTCTTTCTTCTCTTTCATGGGCTTGGTAAAGGTGAGGGAGGCAGTGGCTTTTTTCCCTTTGCGTACGAAATGCACGGTGGCTTGGTCGCCGGGCTTGTATTTTTTCAACACGAGGCCGAGGTTCTGCTGCTCGCCGGCCCGGTACTCATCGAAGCCGTAGATATAGTCGAAGGGTTTCAGGCCGGCCTTATCGGCTCCGGAGTTCGGGATGATGCCGGTTATATAAGTGCCATAAGGGTTGTCTAATCCGAGTTTTGTGGCTTTTTCCTTGGAAATCATGTCGGTATAGATGCCGATAAAGGCCCTGTTCTCATCCTGTTCGAAGTCATCCCAGCTGTTGCCCCAATCGTCGCCAATTACAATATCGGCCTTGCCGGTTTCGTCCCAGTCAATATCCAGGTTCCATTTACCGTCCTTGCTTTTAGGATAAACTTCGTCGTAGGCTTTCACTGTGCCTTTGGCGTTGAGTTGCCGTCCTTCCCGTTCGAATGCCACTTCAATGGCTTGGCCCGGCTTGGTGTTTTGTATAGCAGTGGACACGTCGTCCCAATCAAGCACGGGAAAGCCGTTGATAGCGGTAATGACGTCGCCCATTTTGAGACCCATTTCCTCTGCTGCCGATTTTTCGACCACGTCAACAGCGACACCGTTCAGTTCGTCGCTGTCCCCATCATCCTCTGGGCTGACGCCAAGGAAGGGGAGCTGCTCGTCGTCCTCTGTTTCATAGCCATTGTTTTCACTCAATTTTACCTTAATGTTCGTTTTCTGTCCTTTCCGTACGAGATACAGCGTCACTTCATCGCCCACCTCGTAATCCTCCAGAATATCGGAGAGGCTTTGGTTGTTGCTGGTGCGCTGTTCGTCCACGCCATAGATATAGTCAAATGCTTGCAGCCCGGCAGATTCGGCGGCTGATTTGGCCATTACTTTTGAAACATAGCTGCCATAGCGGTTTTCAAAGCCCAATTTTTTTGCTTTCTCAATGGAAACCTCGTAGGCTTCGATGCCGAGGAAAGAAATTTCAGGGCATATAGAAGAACTGAAACCGAAATTCAAGCCTTTGGAATTGGCTGACCATCGGTTTTCCCATTGGTCTTCGACCCGCTCACCAAACCGTTCTGCTTTTGCTTCAAAATGTTCCGCCCGGCGCTCCCAGCGCTCTGCGACGGTTTCTGCCTTGGCTTCGATGTTTGCAGCAAGCTGCTCTGCCTGCGCTTCTATTCGCTCGAACCTCCGCTCGATGCTGGTGCCGCCGCTTGATTGCGCAGCAAGGAAAGAAAACAGGCAAATGGTCAAAAATGCAGTGGAAAGGCTCTTTTTCATAACGAAGGCTTTTGAATGTTTCTCAATGGCTTTGCAAAGGCAAAACTGCATTTGCACCTAAGAATGACAAGGTCGGATTTTAACCGTTGCATCACGCTGTCGGTGAATGCTGCCTATTTTTGCCAAAAAATCAAAAATAAGATGTTTCGAAAAAGAAAATCACCTATTCGCAGTTTGAAAATCGTCGGATTTATTGCCTTCCTACTCATTGCCGAAGGCTGCAAGACTTCTAAGGTTGCTCGACCAGAAGAATTTTACAACCCAGATATTACCGAGGTGCAGCCGTCCGTCATCAACCTTCCACTTAAATTTTATAAAACAGAACTGCTGAAAGCCATCAATGACAAGATTGGCGACATGCTATTTGAGGATACTAACCTCCAGGACGATGGCATGGCCATGCGGGCAAAAAAACGAGAGAACATCACAATTGACATCAACGACAAGGAAATCAGCTACCGGATTCCGGTGGATATTTGGGTGAAAAAAGACGTCATGGTTTCGGTGGTGGAAGCAGAGGGGGCGCTGGCCCTGGAGTTCACCACCAAGTACAATATCAAGCCGGATTGGTCATTGGAAACCCAGACCGAGCTCAAAAATCATAAATGGCTGAAAGAACCTGTGGTGAAACTTGGCTTTGCCGACTTGCCCGTAACCTCCATCGCCAATATAGTGCTGAAACAAAGCAGGGCGAGTTTTGCGAAGTCCATTGATGCCGAAGTCAAAAATCTTTTCGACCTCAGAAAAGAGATGGAAACCGCTTGGAAGGAGATACAAGACCCATTCCTGCTTTCCGATGAGTACAAGACCTGGCTTCTGATGAACCCGCAATCCATCGGCATGACCCCGCTGAAATCGAACGGCAACACAGTCGAAAGTACGATAGTCGTCGTCACAAAACCATCGGTCTTTTTAGGTGAAAAACCTGCAACTCCGACCGCCACAAAATTGCCCGCCTTTAGCTATGCCACCGCTGGTGCCGATAATTTTGAGCTTTTCCTCGACACGGATGTTTCGTTCAAAGAGGCCGAGCGGCTTTCAAAACAGAACATGATCGGCGAAGTGTTTTCCTACAAAAACAAGCAGGTGCGGGTAGAAGACGTCGAATTGTATGGCCAAGGAAACAAATTGGTCGTGCGAACAAACTTAAAGGGCAACTATACGGGCGATGTGTACTTCATCGCAAAACCGGAATACAACGCTGCTTCCAACAAAATCCAGTTGATGGACGTGGATTTTGATTTCAGCAGCCAAAAAGTTTTGATGAAGAGTGCATCGTGGCTTTTTAAAGGCTCCATGAAAAAGCAAATCCAGGACAACCTCGATTTTTTCTTAAACCATAACCTGGAAGATGCCAGAAAGGCCATCCAAGAAAACTTAAACGACTACCAGTTGGCCCCCGGCATCAACCTTCACGGGCTGTTGGGTGACCTGAGCATCTCTCATGTTTATGTTGCATCCAATGCCATCCGGGTTCGCATTGGGCTGAAAGGCAAGCTGAACCTGGATGTGAAGGGGTTGGGATTGTGAGAGGGTGAGAGAGGTGAGAGGGTGAGAGGTGGCAAACTTGTTTTTCTAAGTCACGAGTCACGAATCACGAGTCACGAATCACCAATCACCTTAGCTTAAACGTCCAGGTGATATAAATTTTAGCAACGATTTCCCCTTTGTCATTCCTGCCAGTACCTATCATGGTGAGCGTTTGGGGTTGTTTGGTGGATACGGCCAGTTGTACTGCCTCAAAGGCTTTCTCGCCCTCGTCGCAGGTGAAGGTGGTGATGGTGCTTGCTTTTTTCAGGAATTCGGCCCGCTGCTCCAGCACCAGCATGGAGACGTTACCGCCAGAGATTCTTGCGAGGCTGGCCATGACGCCAGTCGAAAGCTCCCCTGCACCTGCCAATGCTGCGAAATAGATGGAACGAAAGGGGTTGCGAGTGCGCCAGTTATAGGGAATCGTCACTTCTGTTCGAGTTGGCGAGGCGCTTTTAACCCGGAAACCCCACCATAGTGCAGAGGGGAGGTTCTGGAAAAAATAGAGCTTGAGTTTCCAGTTGGAACTAATGTCGGAAAGGTATTTTTCGGCCTGCGGTGAAAGTTGTTGCATGGATGGATTGCCCTCACTTAGTTTGGGAGTGCGGGGCAAATATAGGCTTAGAAAATTCCCGCTTTGATACCTTTGCACGAAATTCAGAAATCCATTTCATGGCGCATTCCAATTTTGCCAAACTGCCCAAGATTGAGCTTCACCTTCACCTCGATTGTTCGTTGAGCTATGAGGTGGTGCAGAAAATCAATCCAGGCATTGACTACCAAACCTACCGTGACGCTTTTGTGGCCCCGCCGAAATGCCACGACCTCGCCGATTACCTCCTTCGGGCCATCAAGGGCTTCGAACTGATGCAAACCCCAGCGCAGTTGCGGATGGTGACGCTCGATTTGTTCCAGCAATTGAAGGCTGATAATGTGATTTATGCGGAAATCCGGTTTGCGCCCTTCCTCCATGTGCTTCAAGGAATGACCGCCACCGAGGTGGTGGAAACGGTAAACGCTGCGACGACGGAAGGTATGGCTGAAACGGGCGTCCAGGCTGGCCTTATCCTTTGCACCCTTCGCCATTTTGACGAGGCAAAAAGCATGGAAACCGTGCGCTTGGTGGAGCAGTTCAAAGGCACCAATGTGGTAGGCTTCGATATTGCCGCCGATGAAGCAGGATTCCCCATTGATGCTCATAAAAAAGCCTTTGCCTACGCAAAAGATCAAGGATTGCACACAACCGCCCATGCAGGCGAGGCCTGTGGTGCCGAAAGTGTTTGGGAAACCCTGGCGCATTTCCATCCCAGCCGGATTGGGCACGGTGTCAGGAGTGTGGAGGACAAAAAGCTGTTGGATTATTTGAAAGCCGAAGACATCCACCTTGAAGTTTGCCCAACCAGCAACGTGCAGACCAATGTCGTGGATCGAATCGAAAACCACCCTGCCGATTTGATCTACAATCATGGCATTTCCATGAGCATCAACACGGACGCCCGCACCATTTCCGACACAACGCTTGAAAAAGAATATGGGATTCTTCAAGCGCAGTTTAATTGGGATTTAGCGCATTTCATGAAATGTAATTTGGAAGCGATTAATCATGCATTTATAGCGGAAGATAAAAAAGAGGCGCTGCGGGAAATAATTCTGGAGGCGTATAGTCAATAAATCTGATTGTTAGTAGTAGGGTTTTTTATCGAACAGCGTTCATTTCGAGAGGCGGGGTTGTCAAACCCCGCAGTTCCGGGACTGCGGGGTTTGATAACCCCGCCTCTCGAAAGAGACTGCGGGGCTTGATAACCCCGCCTCTCGAAAGAGGTCTAGAATTTTGAACACTCTTTCATTTTCATTAGTTAATTGAGCTTATCACTTTATTTTTTATTCAAACTCCAATAAAACCGGCACTCCACTAAGGTTTAATTCCAATTTATCGCCTTTGTATTTAACGGCATCTAACACATCTTTTCCCATAGGGCTGCTGCCATTTAATAGCTTTGCCGATTTAATATTCTTTTTACCAATTTTTAATTCAATTGATTTTAATTCATTGGAAAATTCAATTGGTCTCCATGCAATTAAATGGGTTGTTTTTCCATTGGAATCCCCGAGATAATAGGCCCACACCTGTTCGTTTTCTTGCAAAACGGAATGGAAATATTTAGTCCCCACCAATTTCACCAAAGACTCAAAGGCATAAAAAGGCTTCTTTTTTTGAAAGCCCGTATTGACAGACCCCAAAAGGCCGCTACGGGTATAGAGCGATGAGCCAGTTTTATCATTTGCATGGTAAAACCAGGTTGCCCGCTCAATGCCCAGCCGTGCGGCTATCATGGCACCACGAATGGCAAAGGCTGCGGCGTCCGATTCGCCGACGCATTCCTGATGGGTGCAGTCCTCCCCTGCCCCATCGCTGTCCCAGCCCCATTCCGAGAGGTATATTTTCTTGCCGGGCATGTTCTGGTTGCGCCAGCGGATGGCATTCAGCATTTCCCAGAAGCTGCTGCCGGGATGCTCAGGATGAACGGCCCGTCGCTTACCATCGCCCTCGCTCAAATAGCTGTAGCAATGGATATTTATGCCGTCCAACAGCTTGGCAGATTCCGGGGTTACTCGATCGCCGATATAGTTTTTCCAAGGGCCGTGTTTTTCTGCCAAAGGGTCAACGGCTTG
This sequence comes from Saprospiraceae bacterium, assembly GCA_022841745.1. Taxonomy (GTDB): domain Bacteria; phylum Bacteroidota; class Bacteroidia; order Chitinophagales; family Saprospiraceae; genus UBA6168. Next base: position 38,805 of record JALHQW010000052.1, read on the forward strand.
CAGCGCACAAGGAAACATCTCCACCGAAGGGTCGCCATCGTTGGCACCTTGGGCCATCCCCAGCAGTATTTCCCGATAGACCTCAGCTGGGTATTCCCAAGGCTCGTTGCCAGCCTCGATAGAACAGATATAGCCATTGCCGCTTTTCCTTCCAAAATGCCGGGTGAAAGCCTTGGCATAGCTGTAAGCCGATTCCCGTGGATTTTCCCAGGCCGAAGGTTTAAATCGGTAAAATTGAAGGCTTGCCTGCACGTTCATGCCCGCCTCAAGGTGCCAAGCCTTGTACTCTCGGTCCCAGTTCAGCCACTCGGTGGCAGGAGTACCGCCACCTTTGGCCATTTTTTCAAAATCAATAAGGTCCCTGGGTGATTTCAAGTCCCAGGTCATATCGTGGTAATTGCGGAGGTGCGAGGCAACAGGCATAAATCGGAAAGGCCCGCCGTCGGGTGCCAACTGGTCGGAATACTGGTCGGTGCCAAAGCTCCAATAGCCGTTCACGCCCAATAGCTCTTTGATATTGACATGGCCCTGCGTGGGCGTGGGCCGTTCGCCATAAGGGCCGTACTTGTTATAGGCTTTTATTTCCCAGATAAACGCCTTGTTCCAGTCCTTTTGCACGAGTTGGTGCTCTACTCGAAGGTAGCGGGCCAAGATTTCCACGGGCAAAATCGTGATGACGGTATGGAGTGCCGTTGGGTCGAGCAATGCCACATTTTGCCAGCTTTTGCCGTCAGCGCTAAGGTAAACCTGCGTGGTGGTGGCGGTACCCGGCTCCCCTGCCCAATGCCGGGTGTGTATTTGCCCAACAGGCCGGGTTTGCCCAAAATCGAGCGTCAGGGCCTCCATAGTGCCTTTGGTGCTGCCCGGCACTACCCCACCCGACTGCCAGTGGCTGTTTGGGTCTCCGTCGTTGACCTTCCAGGCATCCTGCTGGTTCGAGGTGGCACTGATGGTGGCACCCTCCGTCCATGAGGGGATGTAGCCAGCGTCGAGGTTCCAGTCCGTCATTGGCGTGGCGAGCCACGAGGCTCCGATCCCGATAATTGCTACGGCTGCCAGCACCGTTAATTTTTTATTTTGCTTTTTCATAGAAAAAATTGGGCGGAAGTTTTGACGGAGTACAGTTAAATGTTGCCGATTGCGGAGGATTTTTAATTCCCTCACAACTTCCCAGCATCCCGTAACAGCTTGGTTTTCAATATTGCTACTTGCGCCAACCCATCCGTAATCTCACCCCTCAGCACCATGTCCACCGCTTCATCGAGGTGTACCTTGCGTATTTCCAGCTGCTCGGTATCTTCTGGTTCGGCTTCGCCAAAAAGCAGGTCTTTTGCCACGAAAATCAAGCCCCGCTCGTCCGTTACAGAGTTGGAAGTGTGGATTTCCCCGATTTCTACCCAAGTGTTTGCGGTGATTCCAGTCTCCTCCAGCAATTCTCGTTGGGCAGACACCAATGGCGTATCCGCCAATTTGCCACCGCCTTCCGGCACCTCCCAACTGTAACCTTCGAGCGTGTAGCGATATTGCCCCACGAGCCAGGTGTAGCCATTGTTATCCAAGGGGACAATGGCTATCGCCAAGTTCTTGAAATGAACCATGCCGTAGATGCCGGGATTGCCGTTTGGGTTCAATACGTTGCGGTGCGTTACCTGAATCCAAGGATTGTCATAGACAACCTGAATGTCGAGGGTTTGCCAAGGGTTTTGCATAGGTGGGATTGTGATTGGTGATTCGTGGTTCGATTTGCAAATATCAGTCCTTTTAAAATGCAAACAGCCAGCCATTGCACAATCGCAATGGCTGGCTGTAATATTATGGAGTTATCGTGGTTGCTGGATTATTTCACCAATTTGCTTTGGTAAACCTGCCCGCCAGATTTCACCCGCAGGATATAAACACCGCCCTCCAACTGACTAACGTCCAGGAAATTGGCCCCAGCCTTCGTTTGTAGGAGCACTCTACCATCCACGGTCAATAGCTCTGCCGATTCAGGTAAAAGGGAGGCAGGTAGCTGGAAATTGACCCTTTTAGAGATGGGGTTTGGATAAACCTCCAGGCCCCGAGCGGCTACTATTTGGCTTCCACTGACTGTCAAGTCCACCGTTTCCACCGGTTTGCGAAGCGAAACAAGTGCCTCGTTGTTGCGGATGGCTTTCACATCGGTGATTTCGATGCTCATTTTTTCCTTCCCTGCAATATTGTCAATGATGCCGATGATGCCTGCTACCTGGCCATGCCCCGACACGTTGTTGTGGTCGGTGCGCACCAAGGCCATTTTGACTTCACCCGCATCAGCCAAGGTTTTGTCATAAGTAAAGAGGTTGACGGCTTTTACGCCCAACCAACTTGGGTCATATTGAAACTGGAGGCTGGATGGCTTAACGATTTCAGGGTCGAATTTCAGGGTGAAGGCCAATCCATAAACATCATCCAAGGGCGAGTCTTCCGTGCCGAGCATAATGGGGGCCGTGAAGGTCATTCCCGGCTGCAACGCAGCGGCACCAGGCAGGTCAACGAACATGGGCGGAGCGTTTTCGCTGCCTTCGGTAAACGCCAGCGGCTGCTGATCGCCGTTGGTTTCGCCAAAGTTCAGGGTGATGGCAGCGATGTCCGCATCATTGATGACCCCGTCGCCGGTACAGTCAGCATGCTTGCCATTCACGCCATTTTCAAAGACCGAAGGCCATTGTGTTGCCTCCAAGCCGGTCCACTCCAGGCCTTGGGTAGTCCTTGCGGGGCCTTCCCAGCCATAGCCAAGCCCAAGGTTCAGCAGGTCAAAATGGTCGCACGCATTGTCACGGTTGCCGTCTCCGGGGTAAACGAGGCCGTCGCAGTTGGGCGCAACATATTCCACGGTCAAGCAGCAGTCAGGTTGGTCGTTGATACAGATTTTGAGCGTCTGGAAAGGTTCGTCATTGGCTGTCAAATGCTGCAAGGTCTTTGGCACTTGGGTCAATGGGTAGGTGCCCACCAAATCGCCGTTATGGAAAACATTGTAGAAATTATTGCCAGGATTTTCGAAGCTGAACCAGTACCAAAGGTTGTAAGTATCGTCGGGATGGCATTCGCTGGGATCAACGATGAGGTCCTCCACCGCACAGTCACCGCTTCCCGTGCAGTTGATCGTACCGATACCGATGTCTTCACGGCAGTTTTCGTTGTGAATATCAATGACCACGAACTCGTAGTTGGTCATGCCATTTCCATACAATGGGCCGATTTCAACTGGCAATTCATCGTAACTGTAAACGCCATAGAGGTTGCCATTGCCCCGCACCTTGAAATAACCGCTCGTGTTTTCGTGCTCAAAATCCAAGGTGACGTAGAACATGCCATTTGGCAAGCAGGGATGCACATCGGCCACGAGGTCGGCAATCTGGCAATCACCCGTATGGGGGTCGTCGCAATCAGGTACCTGCACTACCGCAAAATCATGGCAGTCGGGATGGCTGGCGTCGGCTGCGCCAAACTCCAGTTGCTCGGCATTGGAAGTGAGCGGGCCAATGGTCACGGGCAGGTCGTCGTAGCTAAAAAAGCCATAAACATTGCCATTACCATAAATTTTAAAGCCATCGTCACCCGTGTTTTCATGTTCGAAATTGATGGTCACGAAAAACTGGCCATGGTCGTTGCAATCGGAGGCATGGGCAACCAGGTCGTAGATATGGCAAGCATTGCCACAATTGACGGGGCCAAATTGGATAACGTCCCTGCAAAGTTCGTGCTGTACGTCCCGAACGACAATTTCATACAAGACACCTGCATTCAATGGGCCAATCGTATAAAATGGTTGGCCATAGGTGAATGGCCCGAACCATAGGCCATTGGCCCTCACTTTGAAACCTTGGCTGCCCGTGTTTTGCGACTCGAAGGCGATGTCCAACATGTACTGCCCGTTGTCGTTGCAAGGGTGTGCCTCTGCGATCAAGTCAAAGATTTCGCAGTCGCCATTGCCGGGGCAGTTTGGCGCTTGAAATTCCTTGATTTTGCAACAGTCCGAGTCGTTTATGCAGACCTTGATGACTTGCCCCGTTTCGCCATTGTCCGTAAAATGAGGAATCGTGATGGGCAGGTCGGCAAGGGCATAATAGCCTATGTTTTGGCCTTCGTAAATCAAGTCAAAATGCGTATGTGGCGGGTTTGTCACCTCAAAATCGAAGGTGAGGGAATAAGTGCCATCATCGTTGCAGTCGCCTGTCTCTACCACAAAATCGTAGATTTCGCAGTCTCCACTGCCTGGGCAGTTTGGCGCTTGAAATTCCTTGATTTTGCAACAGTCCGAGTCGTTGATGCAGACCTTGATGGCCTGGCCCGTCGCACCATTGTCCACAAAATGCGGAATCGTGATGGGTAGGTCGGCAAGGGCATAGTAGCCTATGTTTTGGCCTTGATAGATCAAGTCAAAATGGGTGTGTGGCGGATTTTCTACCTCAAAATCAAAAGTGAGGGAATAAGTGCCATCGTCGTTGCAGTCACCTGTTTCTACGACAAAATTGTAGATCTCGCAGGCCGCCCCATTGCAGCTGATGGGGCCTACCATCGCAAAGTCCGAGCAATCGGGGAATTGGATGTCCTTGGCCACAAATTCATAAACATTGATACCATTACCGGCAAAAGGTCCAATGGTGATGGGCAATTCCGAGTATTGAAACGTCCCATAATTATTGCCATTCCCCTGCACCTTGAAGCCTTGGTTGCCCACGCCTGTGTACTCGAAATCAATGGTAACGTTGAATTGACCGTTGACGCAGTCGCCGTGGATGGCCACGAGGTCAGTGATATGGCATTGGGCATTGGCAGCCAATGTACCTAACAAGAAAAATGATGCGAAAAGGATGTTTTTCATGCTCGACATATTTTGATGTTACAAAAGTGTAGGCGAAGATGCTGGAAGAAAAATACTTTTTTGTGGTATTTTTGGATTTTATTTTTCCATTAAAACGGTTAAAAGTAATATAAAACACTCGTAATCAACTAAATAGCAGGCAATGCATTTTCAATATTTTTGGAATTTTAATCAATAAAGCATGACCAACAACCCACTTATCGTTCAAATCTCGGCCTTGACCCGCAAGGAGATGACCCGTTTCTACGATTTTGCGGCATCTCCTTATTTTAACAAACATAGGGATATTAGGGCATTGGTCGCTATTTTGAGCGAAGCCTACCCCGATTTTTCTGAAAAAAAATGTGGGCGAACCGTTCTTTTCAAGCAGCTTTTTCCCGGTCTACCCCACCACCAACCTACTTTGGCCATCGTTTTTACCTATACGCTCAGATTGTTCGAGCAGTTTCTGGTGGTGGAAGCATTGGGTGAAACCGGGGCTTTCTTGGATAAAACCCTTTATGCCAAGCAGTTGCGGAAAAGAAACCTCACTGCATTTTTGAAGGAAAATGAACTGGAAACGGAAATTAAATCCACCAACAAGCTTTCCAAAACTGTACCCGCCCCATCAACAACGTTGGAGGGCATACAACGAAAATACCGTGCCGCCGCCGAACGGGATGCCATCAGCCTCCAAACTGGCCACCCACAGCTGGAAACGTTGTTGGAGAAACAATTCCATTTAGATGCATTTTTTGCGCTGGAAAAACTGCGTGACGCCTGCGAATTGCAACAACGGGCAAGGGTGATGAAGGCGGAACTGTCCAAGGATGTGCTGTTGGAAGCATTCGTACACGCTATCGAAAAGGCAGAAAAGCTACGTCAAATTCCCCTTTTGGAAGCTTTTCTTTCAGTTTATAACCTGATGAAAACCGATGACTTAAAGCAGTTCAGGGATTGCCTTGATTTTATAAAAGCGAATGCAGCCCAAATCGGCAAGGATGACCTTCAGCAGCTTTTCAACTACCTCCAGAACCATTGCATCGAACAAATCAACAAAGGGCAGCAGCCTTTTCTTTGGGAGGTGTTCCGCATTTACCAGCTCCAATTGGACAACCAACTGCTGCTGGTAAACGGGGAGCTTCCTGAATGGCATTACAAGAACATCGTGACGACCGGGCTGCGGATTGATGAAAGGGATTGGGTCCGCCATTTCATGGAAACCAATAAGCGTTTGCTGCCCGCTGGCGTGGCTGAAAATGCTTATCGCTACAACCTGGCTGCCTATTACTACCATATTGGCCAACCCAAGCAAGTACTGCCCTTGCTCGTCCAAGTTGAGTACACCGACCTTCGGTACAACCTCGATGCCAAGTCGCTGCTCTTGCGCACCTATTTCGATTTGGGGGAGGACGAAGCGCTCATGGCGCATTGCGAAGCATTTAAGCAGTTCGTGAAAAGGAACAAGTCCTTGACCGAATTCCAGAAAAAGGGGTATTACCACCTCATCCGATTTGCCCTTAAAACCCATAGGCTGCGAATGAACCTTGGCTTTGTCAACCAGGAAAAATGGCGGCAAGCGGTACTGCAATTGAAAGGGGACTTGGGCAGTGCTGAGACGGTGTTCAACAAGCCTTGGTTGGAGGGTAAATTGGGGGAGATGTTAGGTGAAGCTTAGGTGAGGCGTTTAATTAATTCCAAAAGAAAGACAGCCAAACCGTCAATGACTGTGCTGTCGAAGCGGACTTCGACAGTACGGTAAAGGGGCCTGCCAACAATCATTGCTTAACCCAAGCCAGCCCCGTCGAAGGCGAAAAACCCAGCGTTTGGTGGAAACTCCCCGCCGTGTCGGCTTGGAACCCAATGCCAAATGCATAGCCCACCCCGAAAAAAAGCATGGAAGGCTCGGTGGCGTAGCCAACCCGTAACCGCAACTGCTCAATGGGCTGGTAGGCCAAGCCATTTTTCCAGCGCAGCTTTTGATCCAAATCCTTTTCCAATTCGCTGCAAAGAAAAAGCTTGGCGGATGTCTGCCACCTGAGGCCAAGGAGCAAAACACTTGGCAGGTTTTCCCCTGTCACCAGCTCCACTTGGGCGGGGTTCATTGCCTGTGCCCCAATGGTCAGGGTCTTTGAAATATTCGCCTGCATGCCGACCTCAAAACTCAACAAGCCCCGGTTCCCGTAGTCTGGGATGCGGGTCTGGAAATAGTTGAAACGGACGCCGACCGCCAGGGACTGCCAAAACTTACGGGTATAGGAAAGCCCCAGTTTTTGCTGCCTAAAACCCTCATAGCCAAAGCTTTGTGCAGAAAATGCAAAATTGCCCGACTTGGTGGGCAGGCCAACCGCCATTGCCACGGATTGGAGCTCGGACAACAGAAAACGTTGCTCAGCCGCAGCCACAATGGTAAGGCCAGGGGCATCGTTCAGGCCCGCAGGGTTGGCAAACAAGGCAGCAGGGCCTTGCATAGCAACGGTTGCCTGGCCCATGCCTGCGCCAACTGGGTTGACGGTGGGCAATTGGCCGTAGGCCATCAAAGAAAAAAAGAAGAAACCAAGAACGTAGAGATGTTTCATGGCTCAAAATTAACTTTGCCGGGAATTCAAACAAGAACAAATCGTGAAACCATACCTTATTGGCATTACTGGAGGCAGCGGGAGCGGAAAAACCAGCTTTATCAAGGCACTTAGAAGCCATTTTTCGGAGCAGCAGCTTTGCATCCTTTCGCAGGACGATTACTACTTCCCACGTGAACAGCAACTCACGGATGAAGCGGGCGTCAAGAACTTCGACCTGCCAAATTCAATTGACAAAAAATCGTTCAAGAACGATATTGAGCGGTTGCTTGAGGGTGAAACCGTCGAAAGGCTGGAATATACTTTCAACAACGAGAAGGCCGTGCCTGCGACCCTACGTTTCAAATCTGCCCCAGTCATTATCGTGGAAGGGATTTTTGTTTTTCACTTCAAAAAAATCAAGCGATTGCTCGACCTCAAGGTTTTCCTTCATGCAAAGGAGAACTTGAAAGTAATTCGCAGGATCAAAAGGGACCAGGTGGAACGTAATTACCCCATCGAAGATGTTCTCTATCGCTATGAAAAGCATGTCTTGCCCACTTTTGAACGGTACATAGAGCCTTACATGGACGATGCTGATATCGTCATCAACAACAACAACGATTTTTCGATTGGATTAGAAGTGGTGAAAGGGTTTATTGCCAATAAATTGGTGCGGGAAAATGAATGATGAATGATGGATGATGAATTAGGGGCGTTAAGAAAAAATCCTGACGCAGTTTTTTTGACGCAGAAAGACGCAGATGGTTATGATTTTTTATGTTTTCAGGTTTTTGCTACGCAAAAACAAAGCATAATCAATCATAAAAAATCATAAAAATCTGCGTCGAAAAATTTTCTTAACACCCCTAATGATGAATGATGAATTGGCAAGGTGGTGATTTACAGGTATTTCCAATCCAAAATGATCTATATCACTTTTCGTTCTTTTTCAATTCTTGTGGTAAAAGCCTGAATGGCTTTAATGTGAATAGCCCCGGATGAAATCGAAGATTCACGCAAGTAAATCCGGGGTGATGATGCAATACGGGAAACAACCCTGAAAGGGTTGAATGTCAATCGTATATGAGTTATTCAACCCCTTCTGGATTGTGGCCGAACACCTTTATTTACCCCGAATTTACTTGAGTGAATCTTCGATTTCATCCAGGGCTATTCTAGTTCAACCCCTTTGGGGTTTATACCACAAAAATTGTCAAAAAACAACATTTTTTAGTGAAAAACTCGGCTTAGCTAGGCTTGATATTAAACGCCAGGCAATCGTTGATTTTATCCAGCAATTCATCGGGGCTGTAAGGCTTCCCAACATAATCGTTCATGCCAAAAAGCAAGGCTTTTTCCTTTTCAACGATATAGGCCGATGAAGTGAGGGCAATAATGGGCAGGGAATTGATGGCAGGAGAGGGATGGCTGCGAATCTCGGCAGTGGCCCGGTAGCCGTCCATTTCCGGCATTTGGATATCCATCAAAACAATATCGAAAGTTTGCTGGGCCAGTAAATCCAAGGCTTCAAACCCGTTTTCAGCTGTAGCGACAAGCGCCCCGTATTTGCGGAGCATTTTGACCACCACCACTTGATTGATCTTGTTGTCCTCTACCAAGAGAATGCTCACACCGTTCAGCCCATCGTAATTCCTTTCATCAGTTGGCTGGGGATCATGAGAATAGCTGATAACCTCAAATGGCATCAACAAGGTGAAGCGAGTAGCCTCATCGAGCAGGTTCTCAACCTGCATCTTGCCGTTTTGGACTTCCACCATCCGCTTGGTCATGGCCAACGAAAGCAGCTTGTCCTCCACGGCCTGTAGTTTTTCTCCCGCAGTCATTACGGATAGGTTCTTATGGTGGTATAAATTGCCCAACATGCCCTTGTCCGTGGACTCAATGACAAATTTGACGATTACCGCCCTATCTGTTTTATCCGCCGATAAGATTGAAATATTCACCAAACCACCAGGGGTTGTCTCTATGCAATTAACCAACAAGTTTGTCAGCACATTCGAAAGGCGAGGACCGTTTCCGATCAACCATTTTGGTATCAGTTCATCAAGGGTATGGTGGAAGAGCAGGCCCATGTTCAATGCCTTGGTTTCAATCCGCTCAAACACCGGCCCCACCAATTCTTCCAATTTGAATTCTTTGTTGGTATTGCCAGCCTTGGTTTCCTCAAAATTGGAATAGCCAAGGGCTTCGTTGGTCAAGGAGGTTAGTTCATTGGTACAGAACTGGAGTACCTTTATTTGATCCACTTGGTCGGGCCTTGGGTTATTGTCGAGCAGCAGTTGAGCCAATCCAGCAATATCATTCAGTGGGCTTCTCATCTCCTGGGTGATGGCCGCCAGGTACTTGTCTTTAGAATGGGAGAAGCCTTGCAATTTCTCCCTTGCAGCCATCTCGTCCACAAGTTTTTTGTTCAGGAGGTCGAGGCTGGTGTTTTTCAGCTCCTGCTCCTTTACCAATTCATCAATCTCCGTTTTTTGGGCAAGGTTCCTATCTATATGGGAAGCCAATTTATTGTTATCAACCTGTTTCCGTTTGTACAGAATGGACAACATGGCTGCCAAAAATCCTGCAATGGCAATCAGGACAAATAGCAATCCCCTTATACGTTTTTCCTGACTACTTTGGATCCGGAGCATCTTAAGCTGGGCTTTCTCCGAAAATGCTTTCCGGTTCATGAGGCGCCAGGCGATTTTCAGGTTTTCATTGGCTAATTTTTCATCCTTCAAATGGATTGATAAATCGGCAAGCAAATGATGCACAGCGGCCATTCCAAGGGTATCGTGGGCAGAACGATAATTCATGAGCGACGAAAGCGCAGCATCTTCGCATCGGATAGTATCGCCATCGGCCAAGTAGAGGTGCCCTAGTTTAAGCTGGGCATTAGCCATGCCTACACTGTCTTGAAAATTGGCATGTACCTCACGCTGTTTTTCTATGAAAATGATAGCTTGGCTGGTGTCCCTCGCTTGCAGGTAGGCTTCGCCGAGGTATCCGAGCGACTCCGCTTTTAGTTGCCAATTTTCTGCCTGCCCTGCCAAGGAAACGGCTTTTTGCGCAAACAATACGGCATCCATCGCATGGGCATCCAATTTTTTACTGGCAAGGTTTGCAAAATATTTTGCCTTGAACTTATCACCCATTTGGGACAAGCTATGCTCGATGCTATCCAATTCCCGGCTTTGGCCAAAAACGGCCAAACACGATGCCTCCAACAATATTAGCAACAGTAAAATTCTCATCTAAGTGAATGGTATTCTAAGTAGTCTGCCCAAATTCTGACAAATACAATGCCGTAAGGCTTCACCGTTGAATTCTTAATGTCGAAAATACAATTAGCAATGTTGAAAGGCGGGATTCGATATGCGAAGCTCCCAAGAAAGTGGAATCGTAAATTTTGCTTCGCAAAATTTACGATTCCACTAAAAAAAAACGCCTTGGCGGCTGGTGGCGAACCTACCAGCCGCCAAGGAGTTTTTTTAGGGTCGGTAAATTGATACACGACCTCGAATCATTTTACTATATATCCATCACACCCATCATTGTTATTGGTCACGATGAAAACGGACTTGCCATTGGCGAGCTTCACGGAAGCCATGTCCCTGGCATCTTTGGTGGCCCAAAAACCATGTACCCTGTTCGGGGAAGCCTCGAACCCGCCCTTGCCATCGCCCAGCAACAACGTGCCGCTGCCCGCATCGTACCGCCCCGACTCCACCTCGGTCAAGAAACTATTGCCCACCAACAGCAAATCTAGATTGCCATCCTTGTTGAAATCATCGGACGCTACTTGGTTGCATACCGACAATTGGGCCAGGGCTGGCAGCGGCTCGGCCGTGAACTTTCCTTGGTTATTGATGAAAACAGTGGTTGAAAACGTTTTGGCCACGAATTTCTTCGCCATTTCAAGTGCAGATGCCTTGAAAATATCATGAATCGTTGCCCTGCCGTAAGCCTTGTGGTAAACAAAGTCTTTTTTAAGCACCGGCATTTGCTTGATCATGGTTTCACGCTGGGGCACGGGGTATTCCTTGCCCTGCCAATGCCAGGTCATCACGGGGTCGAGGCTGCCGTTCTTGTCAAAATCGGCGGCATGCAACTGGATCGGGGCATCGGCACTGGCCTTTAGCCTTGAATTGAGGCCGAGGTTGCCACCCACCAAGTCCATGTCCCCATCCTTGTCGAGGTCGGCAGCATGGAGGCAATTCCACCAACCGTTCGAGCCTTCCAATCCGAAGGCAGCAGTGGCGTCTTCCAATTTGCCGCCATTGTTCTTGAAGACCGTGATGGGCAACCACTCGCCGCCCACCACCAATTCCTCGTTCTTGTCCCCGTCCAAATCGGCCCAAAGCAGGTCGCTGACCATGCCGATATTGGCGAGGCCGGGCGCTACCTGCGCCCCAACTTCCGCAAACTTCCCCCCGTTGTTTTGCAGCACCAAGGTCTGCGGGGCATTCGGGTATTGGCCGGGCGATACCAAGCCGCCCACAAACAGGTCGAGGTCGCCGTCCTTGTCGAAATCATGCGCTGCAACGCAGGAACCGCTGGCCGTGATCGTCGGCAACGTGCCCGCAGGCGCTTTGGTGAACACGCCCTTGCCATCGTTGAGGTAAAGGCGGTCCTGGTAATTGCTGGAGCCAAAATCATAGGTGCTGCCACCACTGACCACGTAGAGGTCGTTGTCCTTGTCACCATCGGCATCGAAGAACAAACAGCCCATATCCTCAAAAGCAGCGTCAGGCTCAAAAGCGGCGGTATTGCCCTTGACAAACCGGCCACCTTGCTGCAAATAGAGCACGCCCGCCTGTCCCCTACCCCCGCCGATGAACACGTCCTGTGCGCCATCGCCATTCACATCGCCTGCGGCAATATTGGGGCCGAGGTTGGAGAAGGCATGGGGCAAGAGCCGCTCACGGGTGAAGTCGTTGAACTCGTCGTCCACGTGCTTGAAGTCAATGCCAAGGTTGTTGGCGGCCTGGAACAGCGGTTCGGCCTTGGGCATCGGCTGCCATTGCCCCGGTTTTGCGTTCGCAATCTCCAGCACGATGCGCTGGTTGGCGGGCTGGTTCTCCAAGGCCTGCACCTTGCCATCGGGCCACCTGATTTCGACCTTGTCCACGGTGGCGGCACTGCCCAAGCCGAAATGCAGCAGCGGCTCGGAGGTGGAGAAAAAGCCCCGATTGGCCGTCATCTCCAGGTACTGGACATTCCCCCCCTGCTGGATGCGCAGCTTTGCGCCATAACCGTTCGGGTTGCTGGCCGTGCCTTTCAATTTCACTTGAAACCAATTCGCCCCCTGCCGCTCCGAAGATTTGTTGCGGTAAACGAGCGCCTTGCCGTCTATTTGGTTGACGACCAGATCGAGGTCGCCGTCCTTGTCCAGGTCGGCATAGGCACTGCCGTTGGAATAGTTCAAATCGCCGAGGCCCCAGTCATAAGCCACGTTCTGGAAGCTCATGCCGTCCTTGTTCTTGAACAGGTAGTTGCGCAGCGGCGTGGTCGGTATTTTCTGCAGGTATTCGTCAATATTCTTGAAGTTCGTGTTGGTGATGCCACCGTTGCGCATGACCGAGTCAACGGTGTAGTTCAGGTAGTCGAGGTTGGTGACGTCACGGCGGTAGCCATTGGTGATATAAAGGTCTTTTAGCCCGTCGTTGTCAAAATCGGCAAACAGCGGGCTCCAGCTCCAGTCGGTGGCGGAAACGCCAGCAAATTGGCCAATATCGCTGAAGGTGGTGCCATTCCCCGGTGCGGCCCCGGTGTTCATTTGTAGCACGTTGCGCATGTGCTGGTGGCCATAGCCGTATTTCACGAGGCTGAAATAGCGGTCCTGCACCATCGTGGTCATCAGTTCTTTTTGGCGTTGGTTGTCCTCCGCCACCATGTCGAGCGCAGCGAGGTCCACCAGGCCATCGTTGTTGAAATCGGCGATGTCCACGCCCATGGTATGGTTGCTGATATGGCGGAAATAGCCCCAAATCTCATCCTTGAACCCCTTGCCTTTTTGGTTGATGTACAGGAAGTCCGGCTCGATATAGTCGTTGCCGATGTAGAGGTCGGGATAGCCATCGTTGTTGAAGTCGGAGGCGGTCACGCTCAGTCCCCAGGCCCGGTTTTCGATGCCCATTTCCTTGGAAACATCGGTGAACCGCCCATTCCCGTCATTGCGGTACAGCTTGTCGGATTCGTATTGGTCAGAAGGCGTGGTCACCCTTGCCAGGGATTGGTTGTCAACACCCTGCTGCTTAATCCGAATGCGGTTCACATCGCCCCAAGCCAGTGGGTGGTTCAGCACATAGGCATCCAAATCGCCATCGAGGTCATAATCGAAAAAATTGGCGTGGTTGCTGGCCGATGGGTCGTTCAGCCCATAAGCGGCGGCCATTTCCGTGAAGGTCATGTTCCCTTTGTTGACAAAAAGCAGGTTCTCCCGGTCGGCACCCGCAATGGCCCCCGTCCTGCACACGTAAATATCCTGGAAGCCATCGGCATTGATGTCCACCACGGTGACGCCCGTTTTCATGCCGCCCAGTGCTGCCACCCCGGCCAGTTCGGTAACGTCCTCGAACTTGAAATCCCCTTTGTTCAGGTAAAGCCGATTGGCCTCCTGCGTGGCCGTGAAATACAGGTCAGGCAAGTCGTCGTTATTCACATCCAGCACCGCCACTCCCCCACCATTGTAGAGATAGGAATTGGTGATAATATTGTTTTGGAAGGTTTCCTTGATGGTATTGGCAAAGCCAATGCCCGTTGCCTCCGGCTTCATCAGCTCAAAATGCACATCGGCAGGCGGTGACTGCGGCTCATTGGAAACGGAGCTGCCCCCCTCATTTTTACAGGAAAAAAGGATGCTACCGAGCAGGAAAAAAAGTGAAATTGAAGTAATTAGTTTCATAAACTGGTAAAACGGTGAACGATGAACGGTGGACGATTGACGGTGGACGATTGACGGCAACCCACGCTCCTTTGTCATCCCTTTAGGGAACTGCAACGCCCCAACGGCAAACGGCACAACAATCAATGAACGACAGTCAGCAACCCACGCTCCTTTGTCATCCCTTTAGGGAACTGCATTGCCCCAACGGCAAACGGCACAACAATCAATGAACGACAGTCAGCAACCCACGCCCCCTTTGTCATCCCTTTAGGGAACTGCATTGCCTTAGTCAGGCGGTGACTTCGAGTCACCGCCTGACTTGCGACTCGCCCCCTTTGTCATCCCTTTAGGGAACTGCCACGCCCCAACGGCAAACGGCACCTCAATCAATGAACGGCAGTCGGCAAACCACGCCCCTTTGTCATCCCTTTAGGGAACTTTCCACGCCGTGAGGGCAAACACGGCTTCCCTCATAATGTGGACAGTTCCCTAAAGGGATGACAAGGGGAAGTGCCGATTTTCAAGCAACTTATACGGCTTTGCCCCTTTTTTCCTTTCGGAGCAATCCGCCCGTATTTTGATTGCTTTACCGAAGTCAAACAAAAACGGCTGCAAAGCTAAGCATTGCCTAATTGGATTTTATCCTAAGAAAAAATCCCCGCTTCGCAAACATATTTCAATAACTTTAATTTTTGGCTTCTTATTTGCTAAAGTTTTCATGTGTACGCTAACCCGAAACCATAAGTTTCGATTTGGCCATTAATCGGTGTTACCATGAAAAAGCAAATTATACTCCTTATCTTCGGCATCCTCAGCAGTTCGCTATCGGCACAGTACAACGAGGTTGGCGCCTTTTTGGGCACCTCCAACTACATGGGCGACCTAAGCAGCCAGCGCCTATCCAACAAACAGTACCGTGGAGCTTTCGGTGTTTTTGCCCGGCACCATGCCAACGAGCGCTTCTCGGTGAAGGCATCCCTGCTGAGGGGCGTCATCAGTGGCACCGACGCCAACTCGCTCAACGAAGCCGACCGGATGCGCAACCTCAGCTTCCGTACCCACCTGACCGAGTTGGCCCTCACGGGCGAATTGAACCTCAGCGACTACAATATCCGGGCGGGCAAGGGCAGCGTGCCGTATATTTTCATGGGCCTGGCCGTCACCCGCTTCAACCCGCAGGCCGAGTTCCGGGGCACCTGGTACGACCTACAACCCATGCACACCGAAGGCAAGAAATACCTCCGCAACACGATGGCCGTGCCCTTCGGCTTTGGCATGCGCTTCAACCTCAGCTATAAACTGAACATCGGGCTGGAGTTCGGCGCTCGGTTCACCTCCACCGACTACCTCGACGACGTGAGCACCTACTACCCCGACGTGGTGGGCATGCGAAGCACGGAACCCCTCTCGGCTGCCCTCAGCTACCGCACCCCTGAGGTGACAGGCAGCTTCGGCGAAGACCCCATGGGCAAGCCCCGTGGTGACCGCATGAACAACGACTGGTACGTCTTTGCCGGCCTGAACGTCTCCGTCAACCTGACCGACAAGTACGGCCTCGATTTCGATGAAAAATACGAGGTGTTCAAGGAGCACCTGAAAAAGCCCGAAACCGAAAGGAAACAAAAAAAAGACCTGGAAAAATCGAAGTACCGGCAGAAGCGGACACCGTTCTGGAAGAAGCAGAAAATGCAGCCGGTGGTGAAGAAAAGGATGTGAGGTATGAGGTATGAGGTATGGAGGTATGAGGTATGAGGTATGAGGTATGGAGGTATGAGGGACGGCGTGGGGGTTGAAACTTCCACGCCGTTTTTTTTGGGTTGGGCTGGTTGGGCGGATGCAGGTGGTGGTGGTGGTGGAAAAAACGGCTTGGGGCTTTTCCTTTTTTGGAAAAATGCAATGCCTTCACGCTGGACTTAAATAGGCTTTTTCTTAAGTCAAATCGCACACAAGCGAACCAAATTATTCACGCAACGCCGCCACGTACGCAACGATATGTTTTGGCGTTGCGTACGTGGCGGCGTTGCGTGAAATAATGATTGGCGGTCGTTTTGAAAAAACGGCTTATGATTCAGCCTCTTTGGGTCATGCGTGTGAATGCGGGGAAGCAACCAATGCCTCCCCGCATTTTTTATTTACAGCACAAACACCGGCATCGGCTTGCTGTGGTTGCTCGTGCGCTGGAAGGTGCCGTGGTACAAGGCACGCACCAAATAATCCTTGCGGACGTCCAAGCCGGTAATGGTGAAACGCTTGCCAGTGATGTAGGTGCCGTTCATCCAGGTCTCCCCTTCATCCTTGGAATACTCAATGGCGATGGCCTTCACGCCCTTGGGCAGTTCCTTCAGCTTGCCGACCACCGTACCAGTAAGCGTGCCCGAGTTCACGAACTCCAGGATGGGGTCCGGCAGCGGTTCCTCGCTCCTGACGGGCTGGGTGCGGTATTCATAATAAGCATTGGTGATATAGGTCAAATCTTCCCGCACCGTCAGTTGGAGGGCCGTGCCGAGGGCATCGAGGGCTTCGAGCAGGGCCTGTTTGGCATCGTTCTTCGCCAACGTAAGGGACTTCCCGCCGTTGGCAGCCGCCTCGGAGGCCGAGTTGAATGCCTCGTACCGAACCTTGACGCTTTCCACCTCCGTGGCGACCGATTCGTAGGCTGGCACCCTGTCCGTGGCGCTTACCACATTGGCAGCATGGGAACGGAGCCTGTCGTCTGTCATTTTGTTGTGCTTGCGCAACACAAGCAGTTTTCTTGGATTAAGCATGATACTAAGTTTGTTTGGTAAAAAAAACCGGAGCGGGGGAAGTTCCGAAGTACGCTTACAAAATTGCGGAAAGCCCCCACCCTATTTCCAGCACCATTTGACAAAAACCATGACAGGGAAAACAGGCCTCAAATCGTAGTTTTCCATCATCTATCGAAAGTTCAGCCACGATTTTCATAATTGAAAACAAACCATTCATGCTTATAAATGAAGCAAATACATCCATCAATGGCCTTTTTACAACGCTATTAGGCCCCGTCATGTACAGGAATGCCCCATTTCCATGCGAGGTTGCAGTTTTTGCATACAGGTTGGGGACATTTATGGCTATATCCAAACCGTTCTGATATGCGTTTGCCCCAAATGCATCTTTCATCGCTCCACTGATAACTATGTTTAAAGCATTCATATACGTAAATGGGGCATTCATGTACACAAAAAAAGCATTTCCATCCGAAAATGGAATTTTCATGGTTGTAAACGATTCAAACTCATGCATCAATTTCGTGGGCATGCCTGCCAATACCCCAGTAAATACTGGGTTTTTCCACATCTGCCCTGCCGCCGTTACCGACCCAATGTCACATGATTTTTCAACAAGCCATTTCCGAGTCTTTTAAAATCTGTGACATCGAGTCGGTGAAAAATACCGTGATTTTTTGCCAAAAAAACAGCGTTTTGCTTGGTGAGGCCAGTGAAAACGGCCCTGCTGCGGCCTGCTCACCACCGCCCCTGCCATGCGGATTTGCGGGGCACGGAAGAAAAAACCGTTCAGGGCCTTTCTTATTCTGGAAAAACAACATACCTTCACGCCCGAACTAAACGACCAAAAATGACGCCCGCAAACCGCCCATTCAGACAGACAACAACAGAACTTAAAGGTGATGCCTTTTTGAAGGGTGTTGCTTTTGGGGCAGTATGCGCAGACCTGTCAGGTTTCCAAAACCTGACAGGTCTTTCTATTTATTGAAACCAAACTATGGCCATAAAAAAATCTGAACTCTACTCCTCCCTCTGGGCAGGCTGCGACGAACTCCGGGGCAGCATGGACGCCAGCCAGTACAAGGACTATGTGCTGGTGCTGCTCTTCATGAAATACGTCAGCGACAAGGGCGGCGCACTCGTAGAAATTCCCGAAAACGGCAGCTTCAAGGACATGGTGAAGCTCAAAGGGCAATCCGATATTGGCGACAAAATCAACAAAATCATTGGCGAGTTGGCCAAGGCCAACGACCTGACGGGCGTCATCACCGTCGCCGACTTCAACGACGACGAAAAGCTGGGCAAGGGCAAGGAAAAAGTGGACCGCCTGAGCAACCTCATCGAAATATTCGAGAAGCCGGAACTCGACTTCAGCAGCAACCGGGCGGAGGGCGACGACATCCTCGGCGATGCCTACGAGTACCTCATGCGCCACTTCGCCACCGAGAGCGGCAAGAGCAAAGGGCAGTTCTACACCCCCGCCGAGGTGAGCCGCATCATGGCCAAGGTCATCGGCATCAACCGCTCGAAAAGCCAGTCGGAAACCCTCTACGACCCCACCTGCGGGTCGGGGTCGCTTCTGCTAAAGGCTGCGGACGAAGCGCCCCACGGTATCACCATCTACGGACAGGAAAACGACAACGCCACCCGTGCCTTGGCGGTAATGAACATGTGGCTGCACGGCAACCCCACCTCCGACATCCGGCAGGGGAACACCTTGGCGAAGCCAGAATTTACCAAAGAAGACACGGGCGAACTCCAGCAGTTCAACTACGCCGTGGCCAATCCGCCGTTCAGCTTCAAGTCGTGGATGAACGGCCTCGACCCCAACAACGATGCCTACCGGCGCTTCGATGGCTACGATGCCGCACCGCCCAAAAAGAACGGCGATTTTGCCTTCTTGCTGCATTTGATAAAATCCCTGAAATCGGATGGTAAGGGCTGCATCGTACTGCCGCTGGGTGTATTGTTCCGGGGGAATGCCGAGGCGGACATCCGGCGGAAAATCCTCCAGAAAGGCTATGTGAAGGGCATCATCGGCTTGCCGCCCAACCTTTTCTATGGCACGGGCATCGCTGCCTGCCTGCTGGTGCTGGACAAAGAAGGTGCTGCCGACCGCAAAGACCTGTTCATGATAGACGCCAGCAAGGGCTATATGAAGGACGGCAACAAGAACCGCCTGCGGGAACAGGACATCCACAAAATCGTGGATACCTTCAACCAGCGCATCGAGACGCCGAAATATGCCCGAATCGTGCCGCTGACCGAAATCGCCGACCCCAAGAACGACTACAACCTGAACATCCCCCGCTACATAGACAGCCAGGAGGAGGAGGAGGACATACAGGACATCGAAGCACACCTGCTCGGCGGCATACCCCGGCGGGATGTGGATGCCCTTGGTAACTACTGGACGGTGTATCCCAGTCTGAAAAACCACCTCTTCCAGCCCCTAGCGAAACGCCCCGACTACTACGAACTACGGGTGCCCGTGGCGGGCATCAAGCAAAGCATCTTCGAGCACCCGGAGTTCACCCGGTT
>JALHQW010000053.1:0-49496 GCA_022841745.1 Saprospiraceae bacterium
CCGGAACTGGCGGGTTTGATAACCCGCCCTCTCGAAAGGGATTCTGCCCTTTTGGACAAGCAGTTTCGTTTTTTTAAGAAAGCCCTTAGAAATGAACAAACTAGTTTTTAAACGATTTAAATAATTTGCATGACGAATTTTTTCTGGGACAGGATTTTTAGGTTTTTGTATTGGTACATCAGCAAGATTGACAAAAAAGCGGAAGTCATTTTTATGAATTATGGCTTTTCCCGGAACAATCACCAGATAAAACTGGAAGATAAAGAATTAAAGGATAGGTACTCTGCCCAGCTATATGATTATATCGCAAGGGGGGCGGAGGTAAAGGGCAAAGACTTATTGGAGGTCGGCAGCGGCAGGGGCGGCGGCTTGTCTTTTGTCACCCGCTATCTTAAGCCAAAATCGGCTACTGGCCTGGATTTGTGCGAGATAGCCGTTGCGTTTTGCAATAAATTCCATACCCTTGAAAACATAGCCTTCGTCCAAGGTAATGCGCAGGACATGCCATTTGCCGAAAGTAGCTTCGATGTGGTATTGAATATTGAGTCATCGCACCGATACCCCGATATGGCGTTGTTCCTAAAAGAAGCATATCGGGTTTTAAGGCCCGGCGGTTTTTTTCTTTTTACTGATTTTAGGTATAGTAACGATTTGGAGAAACTTTCGGAACAATTAGGCGCTACGGAATTCAAGTTAATAAAGCATGAAATGATAACAGATGATGTGCTTGAGGCGTTGAAGTTATCTTCGGCAGAACGAGAGGCGCTGATTTACAAATTAGTGCCAAAACTCCTGCATTATTGGATAAAGGATTTTGCCGCCACGGAGGGCTCGCCAACCTTCAACCATTTTGCGAAGAAGGAAATGGTGTATTTCAATTATGTCTTTCAGAAGTAAGTAATTGTTGAAAATTGTTGGAATAGTTATTATTGCTGCAAGAGGCTGGAAATCAGTTGATTATTCAGCTATCGTACAGTGAAATAACCTAATGGCGTTAAGTATTAGTACATGTAGCTGACGTAAAAACCCATTTTTTGAGCAATGAAACAGCTTCTTCTTTCCCCGTTTCTCCTATTGTTGTTGGGTAGTTGCGCTCGCAACCTTTATGTCCCAAATAATTTGAACACACCGCTATTCGAGGCAAAAAATGAGGCCAAGCTCGAATTGGGCACCAAGGTCATCGCACCGTTCAATTTTGATTTACAAACAGCCTACGCACCGCTTGACCATTTTGCCCTCATGATGAATGCTTCCACCGTTAATTATGGTAGCAAGCATAATTCATCCGCTTTTAAGCACTTCCTTATGGAAGGCGGGGCTGGTGTTTTTACGGCATTATGGCCCAACAAATACAAACACCACCGGCTTAGACTGGAGTTGTTTGGGGGCTACGGCATTGGCTCAGCCAATATCAAACTTGGGCCATCCTATTTCTTCAACCCTACTTCCAATGTACTACAGCACGAAGGCGAGTATCACCGTAAATTCTTGCAGGCCGCAATGGGGCTAAGGGGCAGGAGGTCGGAAATAGCTTTTGCCATGCGCTTTACGGGCGTTAATTTTTCCCGGTACAAGGATTTTGCGGATGACCGTCAGACAGCAGAAGGCTTCTATAATTTTTCAGCCTTGGAACCCGTGCTTTCATGGGGTGTGAGTAGCAAAAAAGGGCGGTTCATCGGACAATTGGGTGCTGTTTTGCCAACCAACGGTTTTGCATCGGAATACCATCGAGCCAATGCAACTGGTTGGGCCTATTTCCACCTTACCGTAGGGTTTGCTTTCACAAATTTTTTGGAGAATATCCATCGTCGCTAAGTGATTGCCTCGCCATGTTACCAATAGTTAATATCAGCGGCAGGGCCTAAATTTTTATCCCACAGCCAAGCAGCCTGCCACGATATTGATGACAGCCCCTGGGTTAGCCCCGTGGTTTCCGTCGCCCAGCCAACTTCTTTGCCTGAAAAAACACCTCCGCTGCCCCCGAAGTCGTAATTTTGCTTTCTTGAACACAACCCGATTCATTATGTGCAGACGAAAAATCCTCTTGTTACTGTTGCTGCCGTTTTTGTTGACAAATGCCAGTGCCCAAATCATCAACGGCTTGGATACCCTTTATGGCAATGAATGGATACGCTTCGACCAAACCTACCTCAAGATAAAGGTTGGCCAGAACGGTATGTACCGAATCCATCAAGCCGCTTTGGCCAACGCAGGAGTGCCCACTGCACAGGTGACGGGCGAACAATATCAGCTATGGCACAATGGCGAGCAAGTGCCCCTGTTTACCAGCACGAATGTGACCCTCGGCCCCAGTGACTACTTGGATTTTTTCGGGGAAAAGAACACCTCTGAACTCGACCGCTTCCTGTTTCGAAACCCGGACTCGATGATGGTTAACCCGCTATTCAGCTTAGTGACGGACACGGCGGCCTATTTCCTAACCTGGTCGAATGCGGCTGGCAACCCACGCTACCAGCCCATCCCCAACGACCTTTCCAACCTGCCGCCCAAGGAGGAATATTACATGGCTCAACACCTGGGCAATTACACCAACAGCTTCCAAAAACACTATATTGGACAAACCCTCAGCCTATCTGATTATGGCCAGGCAGAGGGCTTTGCGTCGGCTTATGCCAATATGAGGACCTTTACCCTCCAACCTACCGCAATTCACCCCGCTGGGCCGGATGCCCAACTCACCCTGCGCTTCACTGGCAACGCCGGCCCGCACCAGCAGGCCATCACCCTGAACGGGCAAGCCCTGCTCACCGTGGATTTCACTGGGTTCGAGGTGCGGAATGAGACCGTGGCTTTGCCCATCGGGCAAGTCACTGGCACGATGGACATCAAGTTCCAGGGCATGTTGGCCAATAGCGATTTGCAGCGGGTGTCGAACATTATTTTGCAGTACCCACGCCAGTTTGATTTTGAAAACAGCGGCAGCTATGCCTTCGAAATTGGCGCAAGCAACGATGTCAAATACCTGGAAATCAGCAATTTCGACGCATCGGGCGGGCAGCCTGTGCTATATGACCTGACCAATCACCACCGCATGGTCGGCGCGGTGGAAGGCGGTGTCGTCAAGTTTGCCTTAGCAGCCTCTGCCAACTCACGGCAGTTGTTTTTGGTGAACGAAGCGAACGGCGTCATCAGTGCCAACCTGCAGCCAGCGCCCTTCCTCGATTTTTCGGCACTCGACCACGATTATATCATTCTCACGGGTCGGCAACTGCTCGGCAGTGGCACGAACGAAGTACAGGCCTACGCCGACTACCGTGCTTCGCAAGCTGGTGGGGCGTACAATCCCATTGTGGTGGAGGCCGAGCAATTGTACGACCAATTCGCCTGGGGCATTGAGCGTCACCCGTTTTCCGTCAGGAACTTTGCCGTTTTCGTGAAAAAAAACTGGAGCAATCCACGCTATTTTTTCATCATAGGCAAGGGGCGGGAATACCCTGGTGTGCGCACTTCCGACAATTTGGCAGCAGCCTTGTCGGCTGGTTTTAGCGTGCCAGCCTTCGGCTATCCAGCCACCGACAACCCGTTCGTAGCGGGCACCGACGGCTTCACCCCAATGATTCCGATTGGCCGCATCCCAGCCTCCACGCAGGCGCAAGTTCGCATCTACCTCGACAAAGTAAAGGAGATGGAATCCAACGAAAACCTGCCGCAAACCATCGCCGACCGGGCATGGATGAAGCGGGTGATGCACATGGGCGGCGGCGTCGGCGCTTTTGAACAGAACGAAATCAAGGGGCATTTAAAAAACATGGAGAATCGAATCGCGCAGCCCAAGTTTGGCGCAGGCGTGCGGAATTTCTTCAAGACCAGTAACGACCCTATCCAGGTTTCCCAAGCCGAGGAACTGTATGATTATATCAACAGTGGCACTTCCATGATCACATTTATTGGCCATTCCACCCCCGGCACCTTTGATTTGAACATTGACAACCCCGACAATTTTGAGAACAAAGGCCGCTACCCGTTCATCATGTCATTGGGCTGCTACTCTGGCAATATCCATTTGGCCACTCCGTCCATCAGCGAGCGCTTTTGCTTTTTGAAGGACAAGGGTGCCATCGCATTTGGTGCCTCTTCCGGCCTCGGATTCATATTTTCGCTCTATGAATTTGGGGATGAAATTTATAAAAACATCGGGGATAAACGCTATGGGCAAGGCATTGGCGATGCGATTCAAGGCGCCATTGCAAGCATCCCGTCGGGGCAGTTTGGCTTGGACCTACTACGACAACAGTTCATCCTTTGCGGCGACCCTGCCGTACGCCTGAACCCCGCCCCAGGCCCCGATTTCTTGGTGGATGCAGCCTCGGTAAGATTCAGCCCCGCCCAAATCACCACGCAAATGACCGATTTCGACCTCAGCTTCGAGGTGGCCAATATCGGCAGCGGGGTGAACGACTCCATCACCATCAGCATCGTACATGAGTTGCCCAATGGGACACAGGTGGCCGCCCACGAAATGCTCGTGCCCGCACCCCCAGGGCGTTCCAATTTTACAGTGAACCTACCCACGCTCGGCAGCCTTGCAAAGGGCGTCAACAGGTTTTTCATCAGGGTGGATAAAACGGACAGGGTGGCAGAACTTCCCTTGCCCGTTGCGGAGCAGAACAACGACCTCGTGACGGCAAACGGCCCGGGCATTAGTGTATTCTTTTCCGATAATAGCATTCTGACCGCTTACCCACCAGAATTCGCCATCGTGAGCGAGAACGATTTGATATTGGCTGCCTCCACAGTGGATCCATTGATACCAGAGCAGGCCTATATATTCCAACTGGACACCACCGAACTGTTTAATAGCCCCCTATTATTGACCTATAAATTGGCAGAAGCAGGAGGGGTTATTAAATGGCAGCCCAATAATAACTGGCAAAACGGACAGGTTTATTATTGGCGGGTAAGCCCAGACAGCCTATCACCGCAGCAGGGTTTTATTTGGGACAATAGCTCATTTGTTTATTTAAACGGCACGGATGGAGGCTGGAACCAATCCCATTTTTACCAATGGAAAAAAGACGAGTTCAATGATATGGAACTGAAAATGCACGGCAATTTGAAGTTCATTGACGACTTCAAGGATGTGTCCATCAAGAATTCCGTGAACTCTGAAGGGGGAATCTTAATGCTATTCAACAGCACTTTCGCTGGGCGCTTTTGGTACAATACCGATGCGGGCATGTACGCCATCGTCTTTGATTCCACCACGGCCAAGGAGTGGCTGAACACACCGCCCTCCCCCTATGGCGTGCCGCTGAACGTGGGCAGCCCCGTGGCGGCCTTTACCTTCGATACAAAGACGCAGGCCGGGCGCCAGCAGTTGATCGAGTTCCTTCGGGACGTGGTCCCCAATAAGAACTACGTGTTGCTTCATAGCTCCCAAGCCAACCTCAGCAGCGACTATCGGCCACAGGATTGGGAATCTGACCAAGCGGCGCTTGGCACCGACCTGTTCCAAGTCCTCGAAGCAGAAGGTGCCACGCTCATCCGAAACACGCTCAACACGGGCGCTGTGCCCTATATTTTTGCTTATCAAAAAAGCGTAGGGCCGATTCGGGAGCTGTTGGCAGACAGCTTGAAACAAGTGCTAAGCGTCAACGTGCCCATTCCCGGCTATTGGGACCAAGGCTCGGTGGTGTCAACGACCATTGGCCCGGCAACGACATGGAACAAGTTGGTTTGGGCCTTGGAACCTGCTTCGCAACCTCAGACCGATACCGTTACTGTGGACTTATTGGCGCATAATCCTACTGGACAAGCCGATTCGCTCCTGGCCACCAATATCCAACCCGGTGAATTTGACCTGACTGGCTTTTCCGCCGCCGCTTTTCCTTATTTGAAGCTCCGCCTCAATGCACGGGACTCGGTCTTCAGGACTTCGCCGCAGCTGAAATATTGGCGGGTACTTTACCAGGGCGTACCCGATTTTGCAGTGAACCCAAGCGTGGATTACCTGCTGTACAGCGAGCAAATCAACCAAGGCGAAGATTTGCTGTTCCGCTGCTTCGTCGAAAACCTGGCGGATTATCCAGGCGACAGCCTTTTGGTGAAATATGCCGTGCGAGCTGAGGACAACAGCGAGGTCGTGGTGTTCAAGCGGGAGGACAAAATGGCTGCTCAAGATACCTTAACCACGAGGCTCACGCTTGACTCCAAGACGCTGTCGGGCAACTATTCGTTTTTGCTGGAACTGAACCCAGTAGGTGACCAACCTGAGCTAAACAGGCAGAACAATATCCTGAGCACCCGCTTCAACGTGGTAAAAGACCTGCGCAATCCGCTATTGGACGTGACTTTTAATGGCGTACACATCATGGATGGCGACCTCGTTTCGGCGAAACCGCTGATACGAATAGCACTGACTGACGAAAACCCGAATTTACTCCTAACCGACACGGGGCTTTTTAAGTTGTTCATCGCCTTGCCCGATACGACCCAGCCATTGCTTCGCATCTATTTCAATGATCCCAACCTCGTTTTTTACCCTGCCCAAGACGCTGGGAAAAACAAGGCGTCCATTGAATACAACCCAATCTTCGCCACCGATGGCCGCTACCAACTCATCGTGCAGGCAAGGGACGTGGCGGGCAACCAGTCGGGTGGTTTTGATTATAAAATCAGTTTCAATATCGTCAATCAGTCCAGCATTTCCCATTTCCTAAACTACCCAAACCCGTTCACCACGTCCACCCGTTTCATCTATACCATGACCGGGGCCGAGCCACCTGCCCGATTCAAAATGCAAATCATGACCATCGCTGGGCGAGTGGTGAGGGAACTGACCGAGGACGACCTTGGCCCGTTGCGCATTGGCCAACACCAGACCGAGCGGGCTTGGGACGGCACCGACGAATTTGGCGACCCCTTGGCCAAAGGCGTTTACCTTTATCGGGTAACGGCGCAGGATGAGCAGGGTAAATCGTGGAAAGGCTACAGCACAGAGGCCGATAGCTATTTTGAAAAAGGAACCGGGAAGATGGTGATACTGCGGTAAATCATAATCAAAGAATAAATCCCGAACTACGTTTACTAAACTTTGAAAGTTTTAGCAAACGTTGGCCGACAGCCCATGCTCATGCATACCGCACCGCATAACGAAACGACTTCCACAGGTTGCCGAGCTGCTCCATGTCGCAAATGGTTTCCTTGCGCTCATAGCAGGAGATATCGAACACACCGCCGCTTCGCTGTTGCAGGGCAATGAGTTGGTCAAAGCAGACGAGGCCACGGGTAGCGATGGCGAGGTATTGGCACCAGAAAGCCAAGGTGGGAACGGGGTGGCAAGGCAACTGGCCCAATGCGGAACGCAAAGCCAACAGTTTTTCCTCGAAAGCCTGTCGCCATGGCACGAGGTCACGGCTGGTATTGAACAGCGTCTGGACGCCGCCGTGGTAGTCTTTGTGAACATCGAAAATATCGTTGCACCACTGCAACAGTTCGCCACAGGCCAACACGAATCGCTCCTCTTCGGGCGAAGGGATGGGGCTGACCAAACACCTGTAAAACAAGGTCGCCGTGCCACCTTTTTGAGCCGTGATTTCCAGCAGCCGCTCGTTCGTCAAGCCACCGGACAATTGTTCCCGACTTTCGTGCTGGGCTTTTTCCACCAAGGCAAATGTCCGTTTGAAAAGCGGCGGGTCGGCCACGGCGCTGCGCACCTGCTGGTAGGTGAACCACGCCAACCACGCTTCCCGGTGGCCCGCCAGACCTGCTTCCTTTCCTTCCATCAGTTCGATGAAATTGCCGTAGGGATAAGTGGCATCGTCCGTCAGGTCGTCTTGAAAGACCGTGAAAGCCCCTACGAACCGTTTTGCCCGTAGCTCCGTTTCGGTGAGCCTCCTGCCGTGCAAGGTACCGAACCAAAGCCCAGTGATGGCCCCCTGTGCCACGTAGAACCATATGCGCTTGCGCTCCCGTTCGTTGAGCAGGGCATAGCCACGAGCTGACAGCGCCTCGTCGAGCAGGGCAATGGTGGCGGCAGCTCCTTTTTTTGCGGGGAAAAAGGCCGCCAACAGCAAGCGCACCATTGCTTTCAGGACGTGAAAGGATTTGTTCAGATGCATGGCGTATCTCAATCCATCGTCTTCGACTGCAACCTGTACAGCAATTTCCCGCCTTCTTTTAGCTCATAAAGCCCTTTCGACCTGGTCATCACGTAGTTACCGTTTTTCCAGGTCTTGACGCCGCCTTCGTCGGATACGAGGTCGTAGAGCATCGGCTTGCCTTCTTTTGGAATGTAAATCTCTATTTGCTTGAGATCACCGCCTTTTTTGGTGATGAGGTGGGCAGCCTTGTTCTGGTCGAGCGAGGGGTCTTGCGCCTCGATGAAAACGCCAACTTCCCAGGGCCTCACGCATTCGTTGAGCAGCAGCGACCAAACAAAGCCTGCCGATGCCTTGCAGCCGTGTTCATCAGTGTCGTTGCCAACGACGGCGGCAGGTTCTTGTTCCTGCGGCTGTGCGGGTTGCTCAGTGACGGCAGTCTCAGTGGCAGGTTCTTGGGTTTGCTTACCGTTGCAGCCTGCCAACAGGTAGCAAAGGCTTGACAATGCGATGATGGTGCTGAGTTTCATCCTTTGATTTTGATTTGATGCAACTATTTAACTGGGGTGTGTTTTTGGGTAAAAATTGAAAATTTTACCCAAAAAAACACCCCAAAACGTGGGAGGAGAGAGAAAAAAATTCACTTTTTTTCTCTCTCCTCCCACACCCTCCTAAGTAGTTACGAATTGATGATGACGTTTGAAATGAAGCCTTATTGGTGCCTTGGTGGTAAATCGGCGGCAATTTTAGGGAAACTTGGCCTGAAAATGCTTCGGTTCGTTAAATTAGCCTAACTTAGCCCTCAAACAAACGGAGTGAACCTACGGGCTTGTTGGGTGGAATTGGCAGGAACGGGTCAATTCAGGTGCATGCCTAAAGTTGCTCGGCAAGGTTTTTGGAGCTTAAGTACATAAGATAGTCTATCCACCATCTATTTAGCGCCAATGTAAAATCTACCCTCCCAAGTTTCTCCATTGGCATTTCATTCAAACCCTATCGAAAATGAAAAAAAACTTTACCTTATTTTTCTTATTTGTGGTATGTCTTGCAAATGCTCAGTCTGCTTATGACGAGCCTGCCGGCGTTCCGCACAAGTATTTTGAACTGTCGCTCAAATTCATCAAGGAGACACCTGGGTTCACGCCGCCAGTCGCTTCAAGGACGCTTGGATACACAGGGCTTTGCCTCTTCGAATCGGTGGTACACGGCCTTCCCAACTACTACTCCCTGGTGGGCGACCTTCCCGAATTGAATTATTTGCCCCAACCATCAGAAGGTGAGACTTACAATTGGTCGGTTGTGGCCAACAACGCCATGGCCTTGGTCATGGATAGTCTCTACGATAATAAGAGCCTTGACAACAAGGTGCTGCTTTACGCAGCCCGCACAGATTTTAACATCGCCCTAAAAGCACAACTACCCGACGATGTTTACGAGCGCTCGGTGACCTACGGCGAACTGGTTGGACAAGCCATTTTCGATTATAGCAAAACGGAAAGCGGCTACAGGGGCCAGTACAAAAACTTTCCTTCCAGTTTTGTGCCACCTGTAGGTGAGGAGTACTGGTCGCCGCTCACGGGGCAGGCCGCCTTGCAGCCCTATTGGGGAGATAACCGGGCCTTTATGCCTGAAAATGTGACCGATGGTGCGCTGCCACCGCCACCGCCAAGTTTCAGCACCGACCCAGGCTCAATTTTTTATGCCTACAGCAACCAAGTCTATACCATTAGCCAAAACTTGACACAAGCGCAAAAAGACATTGCCACTTTCTGGGCCGACGGCGGAGGCACATTCACCCCACCTGGGCACAGCATCAGCATGTTGCGCCAGCTGCTGCGGGAAGAGGGCTGGGATTTAGGCAAATCTTCGGTTGCTTATGTCAAATTGGGCCTTTCACTTAGCGATGCTTTCCTCGCTTGCTGGAAGACAAAGTATATCTACAATTTGTGCCGCCCCGTCACTTTCATCAAGGCCAATATTGACCCAAACTGGAGTTCTTTCATCGGCACGCCACCTTTCCCCGAATACCCATCGGGGCACTCCAGTCAATCGGGTGCCTGGAGCGTCATCATGACAGAACTGTTCGGTGAAGACTATGCTTTTTCGGATAGCACCTACGCTACCACGCATGGTGTACGCTCCTTCACAGATTTCGAGTCGTGCGCACAGGAGACGGCGGTCTCAAGGCTCTATGGCGGCATCCACTATGATTTTGGGAACCAAAATGGTAGTTACCTGGGCCGGACAGTGGGAGAGAACATCATCAATCTTTTCCAGCAGGTTTCTTCAACGGCATCACGCACTCAGGAACTTTCATTTGAAGTCTTTCCCAACCCTGCAAAGGAAGCCGTTTTTATAAAACACCTGACTCCTGCCATGACTCACTTCGAACTGGCCTCGATAACGGGCAGTATGATGAAAACGGGCTTGGTGGACAAGAATGGGGTCTCCTTGGAAGGGCTGGAAACGGGTCTTTATTTCATGACCATTTTTGACAGCAAGGGCTACCCGATGGGCCAGCAGAAAATAGTGGTACAACGATAGCTGCTACTTCTATGACGTAACCAGGCGCAACAACAGCCTAAGCTTTCCTGTTCAAATAAAACGGCAGCGGCTTCTCGATTGAAGCCGCTGCCGTTGTACTTTTCTTGCCAACCTCAAACTACTTTTCAATTGCTTTCCCTGCAATTTGGTTGCTGAAAATTAGGCAAGTTCTGAAGGTGGGAACGCTCGCCCAGCTTTATTAAAGTATCTTGGTCAAAAACCGCTTTTTTGCATTGGTTGCCCACCTGCCAGGCACAAACAACCTTGTTGTCACTCTGGAAAAGGCCAAGGAATGGACGTTTGTCCAATTCGTAGTGCTGTACTTGCATGACCGGGCCACCAACAAAATGACGAACCCTGTCACCGGGATGAAATCTTCTCTTTGCCATAGTTCGCTAGGATTTAAACGGTTGATGAATGAATAACGGTTCGACTAACGCCAAGATAGGGCAAAACGTTGAATGCAAAGAAAAAATTCCTTAAAAACGATACAATATTTATTTTTTTTGAAGAATAGCAGTTTAAAGGCGCTGTAGAAGCCAATAATTTAGCATAATAAAAAATACAATCTTTTATTTGCAAAATTTATACGAGGTTTTCTGATGGTGATTTTAGAACGACTTCTTTCCTCGATGTCGTTGCCCATGCCCGCCCCAAGGCCGTATTTCTTCGGCATTGAATGCTGCACCAGCGGTCATTTTACCAATGAGTTTGATGGTCTCGCCTACCTCCATTTGGACGATGGGGGCGATGAAGGTGGTATCGCTGTACTGAATTTCCCAGCTTTTACCCTTGAAGTCTTCGAGCTTGAAATGGTCGCCCGCCACCTCCATAATCTTGCCAGAGAGGTAGCCGCTTTCGGGCATTGACCAAATTTTCACTTTCTTATCCTGAATGCTATCGTACAGGCTGACGTTGGTGGCAAAAGCCTGCTCCAAACGCCGCCCACCGCCGCCGATGAAAAACAGCGTACCGAGCAATATGCTTAGCAATGCACTGAACCCGATCTGCTTGGCAAGCGTGAACTTGTAGCCCCGTTCTGAATTGCGGATGCTGTAAAATGCGATGGCCGTAAAAAGCAACAAAACGCCAATCCATAAGAAAGGCAAGAGGCCGAGGAACATCTCCAATTTTGAATGTGACAAGTGGCTCAGCACATTAAAATCAGCCTGCTGGATAGCGAACAGGATGACAGAGAAGGCCATTGCGCCCAGCAATACGGCCAAACCAAAACCCGCCCAAAGCAGGCCATTCTTCAAGAAATAATACCACCGTGGCATGGGCCGGATGTCCTGCTGCTTGATGGTTTCAATCAATTTTTCTGAACTTTTCATGGCAATGGTTTTAAAGTTCAAAATGTAGGTGTTGTGCTTCTGCCAATTGCCGGAAGGCCTTTTTCGCCCGGTTGATGCGGGTAGCCACCGTGCCTTCTGGCAGCTTCAGCACGTCCGATATTTCTTCGTAGCTCATCGCTTCGAGGAACTTGAGCATCAGCACTTCCTTATACGGCAGCGGCAGCCGTTCCAGCAGGGCGTGGGTATCATGGTCAATGTCCTGCCCCTCCTTCAACAATCCCATCACCGTCTCGTCGGGGATGTCGGAGCCGATGGTGTCGTTCCAATCCACCCTGTCGTGTTCGCCATGCGATTGCTTTTTGCGGAGCAACGAAACGGCTTGGTTGTGTACGATGCGGTAAATCCAACTGGAGAGTTTCAGGCTTTGGTCGAAACCTCGCAGGTGCTTCCAAATACTGATGAACGACTCCTGCAGGATGTCCTCTGCTTCCTCGTCCGAAACATGCACCAGCCGCTTGATATAGCGCAGCAGCTGGGCCTCGTACCGCTCGTAGAGGCAGGAAAAGAAGTCCAATTCTGCCAACGATTTCTGGATGATTTCCAGATCGCTGTGCTTGTCGCATATTTCTTTTGGGACTATCATTTGGGTGCTGCGCAATTGAGGGGAAGTTTCAATATTAATGGCGAGAACGCTGCTGATAATTGTCATTTAAATACCGTATATTCCTTCTTTATGCTGAATTTAAGGATGTGCCAAGTCTAAGGCGACTTCTCCAAATGGCCTCTCTAATCTTGCAAATTTGCACACCTGAAGCGGCCATTTGGAGGTGTCACCTTAGACCTTCAGATAAATGTCATTTAATACTGAAAAGGCTGCCCTGCCGCTTAGGGCAAGGCAGCCATTTTGCTCAAAAATCCAGCAATTCACCTTCAGCCACCATTACGTGGGCCGTTGGGGCCGTTACCTCCACCGTTGCCGGGGCCATTGCCAGGGCCGTTGCCAGTGTTCCCATTAGGGCAATTCCCATTACCCTGGCCGTTGCCAGGGCCGTTGCCAATGCAATTATTGGGGCAAATGCCGCAGATGGAGCCCCCCCTTTCATTGGGGGTGCTGATGATTTCATTAAATGTGGCTAAGCTGATATTTTTCGGCACGTAGGTGACGCCCTGATTTTTCAGGTTGCGGTAGTAGGCCCGCATGTGGTTGCGGCTACCCCTCGTCAGCTCGTTGAACACGGCCTTTATGTCCGCATTGTCCGTGCTGGCCAATCGGGTGGCGAGGTCGGCGATGTCAAGGTCTTCGATGGTGGCGCCCACCGCCAGGGCATCCTCAACAGAGGCCGAGCCTTTTTCCATCAACATGTTGTAGAGGGCTTGCAAGTCAGCGTTTTTGAAAACGCCGATGCCATTATCCCCGATGGGATCATCCAATTTGTACTTGTTGATAAGGCAAAGCATGGCATCCATGTGGCGCTGCTCGGCATTGGAGATATTGGAGAAAACCTTCGTGCCCCATTTGGCATGCATCCCCAGATAAACATCGTGCGCCAGTTTTTCCTCCTCCCGCATGAAGAGCAATGCGTCAACCTGGGCTGCCGTAAGTGCCTCAACGGGGTAGTTTGCCGTCAGACAGTCACAAACTTGGTCGGCGTTGTAATTGCTGGTAGGTGCGAGGGCAGCGGTCGTAGCGACTGCCTTCATCTCGGTCAACTGTGCGATTTCGGAAGCATCCGTTTCGCAACTTGTAAAGAACATGGCGGCGATTACCAGTGCGGCCATGCTTGCGCTCCAATTAAAAATCCGCTTTTTCATGACGCTGTTTTTTAGTTAGCAATATTGGTTCAATCTACTTTCAACTATTGCTACGCAACGGCGTCGGGTTTCTTTCAGGTTTTGAAAAAAATGTTCATTTCACCAAATACATCCCCATCTTTCCCTTGTTCTTCACCTCCACCTCACCCCGGTATTCGCAGTTGAATGCCCGGTTTACAAGTTTATAAGTTGCTTCCGAGATATTGATTTCCCCGGCGGGGCAATTGCTCTCCATGCGGCTAGCCACGTTCACAGTGTCGCCCCAGATGTCGTAGGCGAACTTCTTGCTGCCTACCACCCCGGCCACCACCTCGCCCGTGTGTACGCCGATACGGATGTTCCATGATGCCTTCCCGGCCTTGGCCAGTTTGGCGTTGTGCCGCTCCACCACTTGCAGCATCTCACGGGCAGCGGCTACGGCGTCGGTGGGGTGGCTCTTGTTCTCCACGGGCAGGCCACCGGCGCACATATAGCTATCGCCAATGGTCTTTATCTTTTCGAGGTTGTGCCGCTCGCAAACTTCATCGAACTGGAGGAAGAAATCGTTGAGTTCCTGCACCACTTCGGTCGGGTGCATGGTGGACGAAATCTTCGTAAATCCTTGAAAATCAGTGAACAGCACACTCACGCTGTCGTAGTGCTGGGGTGTTGCGGTGCCCTTATGCTTGAGTTCGGCGGCCACCTCGTCGGGCAGGATGTTGAGCAGTAGGCCCTCGGCACGGTTGCGTTCAGCGTCAATCTCCTGCTTTTGTGCCTCTATCTGTCGGTTTTGCGCAGCAAGGCGCTTGTTCAATCGTCGGCCTATGATCCAACTGCCACCGATGAACAACAAGAAGGCTGCCCCCAATAGTCCTATCCAAGTGGCAGTTTTTCGGAAGCTCTCCTGCTGCTGGATCTTCATGCTGTCCAACTGTTTTTGGTTTTCAAGCAGGGCTATTTGCTGCTGCTGCTCGGCTTTTTGCCTGGCGGCTTCAAGGCTGTCCAATTCGTTCTGCTGGGCAAGGCTGGCGATTTCACGGCCCTGTTTTTCTGCCAAAAGCTGCTGCGTAGCAAGTTTGAGTTGCTGTCGGTTGCGCTCCGCCTCCAAGTTTGCGCTCCGCAAATTGGCCTCTTTGATTTCCTGCTCCCGCCGTAACAGGGCTAGTTCTTTTTGCTGGCGGTCGGCGTCGAGGCGCTGGTTGGTAGCCACGAGTTCCAAGCGGTCGTTGTCGGCCTTGAGTTGGTCGAGCGCGAGTTCGCGCAGTTCCTCGTCGGTCAGGTTTTGCAGGGTCTCGTTCTCCGTACGTTCCAAGAGCGAGTGCAGGGCTTCGAGGTTCTGTTGCCGCAGGCGCTCCTCCCGCAGCAGGCTGTCCTTCAGGTTCAGGTGCTTTTTGTAAAAATCGAGCGCCTTGTCGTACTCGAAAAGCTGCTGGTAAATCTGCGAGGCGGCATCATAGGCGTCCCGCTGCACGGCGGCATTCTTCGTTTTCTTTGCTGCCTCAATGGCGAACTCGTTGTATCTCAGTGCATTGTAGATGTCCTTGTTTTTCAGGTAAATGCTGGCGATGAGGTGCTGCACATAGCTCTTGTCTTCGAGGCCGTTGTCGGCGGCTTGCAGGTTTTTGAGCGCCAGTTCCCGCTCCCCGGCGTTGTTGTGGGCGATGCCGAGGTTGGTATAGACATAGTTGGCCTTCAGTTTCGGATTGCTGTTGTAAATGGCCTCGGCTTGCGTGAAATAGTCCACCGCTGCCTTGAAGTCCTGCTGTCGGTTGGCGGCGAACCCGAGGTTGTTGAGGGCCGTGGCCGTGGTGGCGGGGTCGTTGTTCCGCTGCGACAACTGCCTGATTTTCAGGTAGTAATCAACCGCTTTTTGATAATTGGAGATGGCCAGGTTGGCATCTGCCAATTTTTCGAGGCAGCGCACCTGGTCGGGGTAGCTGCCCTTCGTTTCATAGTTGTCGAGCAATTTGGCGAAGGCATCCTGTGCTTTGTCGAACTGGGCGGCATTGAGCAATGCCTCGGCCCGTTTCCATGTGACGGCGAGGGCGGCAACCTCTTTGCCAAGTCTTTGCGCCAGCACCTCGGCCTGCCTGTAATATTCTGCGGCACGGGAGAAGTAAAGCTCCCGCTCGTAAATGCGCCCGACTCGGAGGCAGGCTTCCAGTTGCCGCTCGTGGCGCTCCTCCTTTTCAGCCAGGCGGAGGTCATAAATGGCCAGGCGCAAGTCCTCCACGGCTGGATTGGAAGCCAACGCTGCATCGGTGTTCAGCTTTACGGTGTCCAGCTCCACGAGGGTACCCGCATTGCCCAGCAGGGGCAACAAGCAGGCAACCAACAACAACAGATATGTGCTGGCCACAAACGTACACCGGAACCCTAGTTCCGGTTTCAGGGCACCGGAACTGGGGTTCCGGCGTACAGTTGCATGAGCGTTCTTCATTCGATATAATAATTCATGCCAAGCCTGATGAAAAAGCCCGACTGTGGATTGTAAATGAGCAGGTCGGCAGGGGCAGCTTCCGGCAAAATTCCGGAATATTTTTTATTCAAAAGGTTGATGACCTTCATATAACAATCAAAGCGGTCGGTAAAGCGGTAGCGCCAAGTGAGGTCCCAAGTCCAGAACTTGTTGTCTGGCTTGATGCCGCCCGTTCGGGCGAGGTCCTTGTAGCGGATGAGGTCGAGGATGATGGCGTTCCGATCCCCAGGCGTCAGGGTGTAGCGGAACTGTAGCATATTTCCGGCAGGTGGTTGCAGGTTTTTGAAAGCTTCAAAAGTTGACAGTTCCACTTTTTTTGCCTTTAGCCATGAGAAGCTAATCATGCCAGTAGAAAGTTTTTGTCCTTCCGCTTCATAGCTAACCATCCTTTTTTTGACTTCAATGGCATTAAAGAAGATGGAAAACTGCCCACCCGTGAAGCGGATATTGGAGTCCTTGATATTGGTATATCCTAACTGACCGACGTACACTGTCGAGTCGGTGTTGAATTCACCTTCATTGCGGTAGCGAATGAGGTTCGTCGTACGGTTGAGGTACCAAGTGAGGTCGGCGCCCACGTTCTCGCTGTCGGTTTTCCAGCGGATGCCGTTCTCCCAGGAGATGTTTTTTTCCGGCTCTACCCTGAACTTGTAAGGTGAGTACAAGGTGCGCTCAGTAGGGGAATAGATAAAGTACGAGTTGGTCTCGTAGCTCAGATTCGGAGGACGAAACGAAGTGCCAATCGAACTTCGGATGTTCACATTTTTTTGAACCTCCCAAAGCGCAGAGAGTTTGGGGGATAAGGCATCGTATTGGCCTGCTTGTTCCTCTGTCAGGGCCAACAACCCTACCGCAGCCCAATTGAAGCCAGCTGCCAACTTGATTTTTTTGCCGTTGTAGAAGAGTTGCCCAAACAAATTGAACTCCGAAAATTCCCGTTCAAACGGTAACGGTACAGTAACGTATGCTTTGCCTAAGATGGAATCAATGGTACCAATATTGCGGCCTTCGACGAAAGGCCGTTCAAGAAGCCCAGTTGGCGGTATCCCAAATACAGCCTTTAAATTGGCACCCATAGTAGCCGTTATCCGATTGAACATCCTATAGTTTCGAACATGCTCAATCCTAAATTCATTGGAATTGGCGTACTGATACCTAAGGCCGTTCTGGTACGAGTTGTAATTCCGAAGGAAATATTGGTTGGTACTATCGTTGCTGCTGCTCCTGGCTTTTGCAGTTGCAGCATTAAATAGCATGATTGACATTTGGTTGCGTACGGGCAAGCTCGAACTGCGCTCATCCAGCTTATAGCGCATGTAGGTAAAGTCTGTCTTGCGGTTCCACTTTTTCTTTTCTTTGAAAACATTGACGTTGAAACGAAGAATTGACTCGCCCTGAAAAGTTAATGGATTGCGAAAAGTGTGGGCTACGGTGTTCAGGCCAAGCGAGCTGTGGTCGCGGCGGTACATGGTCTCGCATGAGAGGGTCAGTCGCTTGTATTTCACATTGAAGCCGAACTTGCGGCTTAGGTGCGGTGTGCTGGTAAGGATGGGGTCGTTCACCTTGCCTCCATAATTAGGCAGTTGCGCATAAAACTCGTTATTGGAATAATTGCTAGGGAGGTAGATATATTTGTCATCGAAGATTTTCCTGCGCTCCAGCAATACGTTGGAGCCATAAGCCATGAACTTGAAGATGCGCTTGTCCCTGCCCAGCCGCCCACCGAACATGACATTAGCGCTGCTGTAAACCCCGCCACCCACCGCCAGGTCGGCCTGCATGAAAACGGGTTTCTCCGAATCTCTCGTGATGATGTTGATGACGCCCGCCGAAGCATCGGAACCGTAAAGCGCCGCCCCCGCCCCGTAGATGATTTCGATGCGCTCCGCTTCTTTCACAGGCAGCTGCGCCCCAATGGGCATGGACGCCACGATGGAGGGCTTCACCGGGATGTCGTTGATGAGGATTTTCGCATAGGTGTTGCCGAGCAGCCCCCGCATGAGGAAGGTCTCCCCGTCGGTAGCAGAGCCGGGCTGGCTGACCCTAATGCCGGGCACCATCTTGAGGGCGTCCACGAGGGTCTCGTAGCCGTTGCGGCGTATTTCCTGTCGGGTGATGACGTGGGTGCTGAACGGCAAGTCGGCGCTGGATACCGGGAAGCGGCTGCCAGAGATGATTTTGACGGCTTTGTTGGGGTTTTCGAGGGGGATATAGATATCCTTTTCGCCCAGCACTTCCGGGTTGAGCAGCGGAACGGTGTCCCGTTGTTGGGAGCGAAGCGTCAGCGCCAACAGGAACAAGGGCAGCAGTAAGATTGTCCGTTTGACTTCGGGCATCAATCGTGAATTTTTACCGAAGGTAGAAATATTTGAGGTATGGAGGTATGGGGTGTGAAGGTATGTGGTTGCAGCAAAAGCTTTCCTGTTTGTTGCACAAAAACAAGGCTTGCAAGAAAAACCTTGGAAAAAACAGTTAATGGGTAGCTTCATGGTTCTGATTGATTGTTGCGTGATTTTTCACCGAAGGTAAAAGCAAGCGTGAAAATCAAGTTAATTTTTGTGAACCAACGACCCAATTCCCTGCATACTTGTTCCGTTTTTGCGCAAACGATTATTGCTACCTTTGGCACCTCATTGATGCGTTTCATTCAAAAACAAAGACAGTTACGATGCGAACATTGCTGCTGAAAACTATTCCGCTCCTTTTATTTTTAGGACTGTTTGGCAACTGGGCTACCGCCCAAAACGTCAAAGCCCCCGCCACCCTCAACTGGGGTGGCGACAACAGCGAGCCTGCCAACTCCGCCGCCACGAAAACCTTTGGCCTCACGTCCGACGGCTTTTATGTGCTGCGCCAAAAACTGATGCAGAACATGAACTCCAAGCCCAAGTACTGGGTCGAATACTTCAACCGGGAGATGAAATTGGTGCGCTCCGAACAGCTCGACCTCAAGTACAAGCGCAAGCTGCGGGACTTCGAGGACGTGCTCTACCTCAATGGCAAGCTCTACCTCCTCACTTCCTTCAACAACACCGCCAAAAAGGCGAACTACCTCTTCAAGCAGGAACTCAGCACCAAGACCCTGCAACCCAGCAAGAACCTCGAAATGATTGCCGAAACCGAGGCCCG
Source organism: Saprospiraceae bacterium (assembly GCA_022841745.1). GTDB lineage: Bacteria > Bacteroidota > Bacteroidia > Chitinophagales > Saprospiraceae > UBA6168. The sequence continues at coordinate 19,299 of JALHQW010000053.1, forward strand.
CAACAAGGAGACCGAGGGCACTTTTGCGTTCGCCATCTCCAAGGACAGCACGAAGTTGCTGGTTTACAAAGCCTTGCCCTACGAGAAAAAAAGTCCGGAACGCTTCGGTTTCAAGGTCTTTGACCAAGACTTCCAACTGGTCTGGGAAAAGAACATCGTATTGCCCTACAACGACGACCAGTTCACGGTGGAGGAGTACCGAGTGGACGAGAACGGCAACGTATTCCTCCTCGGCGTACTGTACGAGGATGGGGCAAAATGGCGCCGCCGTGGCAAGCCCACCTACCGCTATGTTGCCCTCGCTTACATGGACAACGGCACGACCTTCGAGGAGTACCGCATTGACCTGCCCGAAAAATTCATCACCGACCTCACCTTCCGGGTGGCCAACGACGGCAAGCTGACCTTTGCCGGCTTCTACTCCGAGCGGGGCACTTACAGCGTCAAAGGCACCTATTTTTTCCGCCTTGACCCAAGGGCAAGGGCCATCGAGGGACGGCAAAACGCTGAATTCACTTTTGACTTCCTCACCGCCTTCCTGTCCAACAAGAACAAGGAACGAGCCGCCGAAGCCATCGAGCGCAATGATGCCCGCCGTGAACCTGAGCTTTTCGACTACGCCCTCGACGAACTGGTGCTGCGCAGCGATGGCGGGGCCGTCCTTTTTGCGGAGCAATACTTCGTGGAACAGGACAATTACAACAACAACAATTTCGGGCTTTACAACCCGTATTATTCGCCTTTTTACGACCCGTTCTACATGAACCGCTACGCTTACGGCCGCCAGCAGCCCGACTACTACTACCATTACAACGACATCATTGCCATCAACCTGTCGCCAGATGGCAATATCGAATGGGCCAGCCGCATACCCAAGCGACAGGAGACCCGCAACGACGGCGGCTATTACAGCAGCTACGCCATGGCCACCACCCGTGATGGGTTCTACTTCATTTTCAACGACGATAGCCGCAATTTCGGTAGGGACGACGGGCGCCTCTACACCTACACGGGCCGAAGCAACAGCGTAGTGGCAATGGCCCATATCAACATCAAGGGCGAAGTCAGTGTCTATCCCTTGTCCGCCGAGAAGGATGCGGGCGTGACCTTGCGGCCCAAAATGTCCAAACAGATCGGCAAGCGGGAAATGGCCGTGCTCGGCGAGCGGGGCCGGGGGTATCGGTTTGGGAGCCTGAAGTTTGATTAGGCTCGTCGGCAAGCAGGCAATTCTCTATTTTAATTGAAGTAGCAAGAAGTTCCCAAATGTTGTACCACAGCCAAAGCCATACCTTTGGCTTAAAATACCGTAACTAATTAGGAGGGTTTGGGAGGAGCGAGAAAAAATTTCATTTTTTCTCGCTCCTCCCAAGTTTAGGGTGTTATTGGGTAAAAATTTTCAATTTTTACCCAATAACACCCCTGCTAACTAGTTATCAAAACCCTTTTTCATGAAAAAACTCCTACTCCTACTCTGCCTTGCTGCCAGCGCCGTTACCCTTAGCGCACAGCGTTATTCCAAGGTCAAAATCCGGCTCGACGAAACGCACGGCCTGGCACAGCTTGCCCAGCTTGGCATCGAGGTAGAGCACGGCCACCACAACCACGGCATTTGGTTCATTGGCGAGTATTCCGAACATGAGGTTGCGGCCATCCAGCAAGCGGGCTTTTCCACCGAAATCCTCATTCCCGACCTGAAAGCGCACTTGCTCGAAGGCAATCGCCTGCGGCGCTCGACCGTAGAACGCTCCCTGCCGCCCTGCACAGGCTACAACAGCGTGCAAACACCCGCCAACTACTCCTACGGCAGCATGGCTGGCTACCAGACCTACCAGGAAATGCTGGATGAATTGGATAAAATGGCCGCACTCTACCCTACTCTGTTTAAGGCCAAGCAACCCATCAGCCAAGTGCTGACCACCTTCGAGGGCCGCCCCATTTATTGGGTTAAAATATCGGACAACCCCAGCGATGACGAGGCAGGTGAACCCGAAATCTTCTTCAACGCCTTGCACCACGCACGGGAGCCAAACAGCATGTCCCAGATGCTTTTTTTCATGTGGCACCTCCTCGAAAACTACGATACCGACCCCGAAATAAAGTTCCTCGTGGACAATACGGAAATCTATTTCGTGCCCTGCGTGAACCCCGACGGCTATGTTTACAACGAAACCACCAACCCCGACGGCGGCGGCTTTTGGCGAAAGAACCGCCGACTGAACGCCGACGGCAGCATCGGTGTTGACTTGAACCGAAACTATGGCTACAACTGGGCCTACAATGATTCCGGCTCCTCCGGTAATCCCCAATCGGATATCTATCGTGGCACGGCCCCCTTCTCAGAGCCTGAGACGGAGATGATGCGGCAGTTCTCCATCGAGCACGAGTTCGCCATGGTGTTCAACTACCACACCTACAGCAACCTGCTGCTCCACTCCTGGGACTACGAACTGATTTATTCCCCAGACCACGACCTGTTCCTGCAATATGGCGAGTACATGACCGAAGAGAACCAGTACCAGAACGGAGTTTCACCAGAAGTGCTCTACCCCGTGAATGGCGGCGCCAACGACTGGCAGTACGGCGAGCAGGTCGAAAAAGGCAAGAGCCTTTCCTTCGTGCCAGAGGTCGGCTATTCGTTTTGGCCCTTCGAGGCAGATATTGACCCGCTTAACAAGGATGCCTTCTTCATCAACCTAAAGGCGCTGCGCCTGCTCCACGATTACGGTAAGCTGACCCCATTCCCAGAGCGCCTCGTGCAACAGTTGGACGGGCAAGTGCCTTTTGAGTTGAGAAAATTCGGTACCAACACCAGCCCGCTCATCGTCACGCTGACGCCCGTGAGCAGCAATATCGCCTCCGTCTCGCCGCCCAAGTCCTATACGCTCGGCCTGTTGGAGACCACCTCCGGCAGCTTCGACTTCCTGCTCAAGCCGGACGTGCAGAGCGGCGACGAAATCGAGTTTGAAATCTCGGTGAGCAACGGCAGTTATGCCTTTGCGCAGTCCGTGAAAAGTATCTACGGATCGGGCAACGTCTCGCTCTTCGACCCCGCCGACGACCTCTCCTTCTGGGACGACGCCACCAATTGGGAAACCACCAACACGACCTATTACTCCGCCCCATCCAGCATCACCGACTCCAAGGGAGGGCTGTACCCGCCCAACCAGGCCAACCTGCTGCTGTTGGATGAACCCGTGACCGTGGCCGATGCCTCGGCGGCCTTCCTTTCCTTTTGGGCAAGGTGGAGCATCGAGGACAACGTGGACTACGCCCAAGTCTCCCTTTCGGTGAACGGCGGCGATTTTGTACCGCTCTGTGGCAAATACACCCAGCCAGCCAGCGCAATAGCCGTGCAGGGCCAGCCCGTGTACGATGGCCACCAGGACGAATGGGTGCAGGAAGAAATTGACCTGTCGGAATACCTGCAAGGCGCCACGCCCGTTGACCTGTCCTTCGCTTTTTCCATGACCGCCGACGGCGCTAACGAATTCGACGGTTTCTACTTCGACGACCTGAAGCTGACGCTGGTGGCCGATGGCGTGAGCAGTACCCAGTCGTTTGAAGGAAGCCAATTCAGCGTGAGCACCAGGCCCAACCCCGCCAGCGGTTTCGTGGTCTTCGACCTGAAAGGAAGCCCCGGCACTTCGGGCGGCTACCGCATCGAGGTGTTCAATGCGCTCGGCCAGCCAGTGCGCCAGTTGCAGGGCACCGGCCAGGTCGCCCGCCTCGATGTCGGCGATTGGGCACCGGGCGTCTATTTCTACCAAGTGGTAAACGAAGGCAAGGTGGTGGCGGTGAAGCGGTTTGTGGTGGGGTGAAGTGTTCCATTAGCCACCGAAGCGGTTTTTTTAGGGGAAACGAAAATTTTGCTTGTATCCATTTTGCGAACCGCTGCTCCCAAGAAAGGGGCAGCAAATTGATTTTTTGCTGCCCCTTCAAGGAGTCCCGCCTAACGGCAGTGCAGTGGTACGCTAAGTTTTAAAGAGAGGCTTATTTGCTCCGCAACTTAAAAAAAATACGTGGCCCGTTGTAAGGTTCGCATCGGCAAACAGACTATTGACCAAAACTTAATCATCATGCAATTTATGAAGACCACCGTACGACTGTTCTCCACCACGCTCTTGCTGTTGCAATTGGGCATCGCAACCAGCGCCCAAGTAGCACTGCGCCCCATTGCGGAGCATTTCACGAATACCAAATGTAGCATCTGCGCCTCCAAGAACCCTGCGCTGTACAACAACCTCACAGCCAACCCATCAGTCCTGCACCTATCCATCCATCCGAGCTCGCCCTACCCGAATTGCATCCTGAACCAGCAGAACAAGGCCGACAACGATGCCCGTACCAATTTCTACGGCATCTACGGCAGCACGCCCAAACTCCTGCTGAACGGCAGCTTGCACCCAGGCTCCAATTTTGGCTCGCCCAGCCTATTCGAGCCGCTGCTGAACCAGACTACCCCGTTCGACATCGGCATTGCGCAGCAGAAGTCGGCCAACGGCAACTACGAAACCAGGGTGGTGGTGAAGGCAGTCGCCCAACACTCGCTCCAGCAGGCGCTGCTATTTGTCGGACTGGCCGAAGACACCGTCTTCGTCAATGGCGGCAATGGCGAACCCACGCACCCCAACGTGCTGCGGCGTGCCTTGTCCGTACCCGGCGGCATGACGATTGACCTGCCAGCTTCGCCCGGCGATTCTACGGTTTTTGAGTTCTCCGGCACTGCCGACATGGTCTGGGACTTTGACCGAATCTATTCCATTGCCATCCTCCAAACCACCACCGACAAGGCGGTGCTGCAAAGCGGACGGACGGATACCAGTTCGTCCAGCGACCCTGTTTCTTCCGACGACGAGGCCATGCACTTGCCAATCTTCAGGCTATTCCCAAACCCGGCCCACGATCGCCTGACCATCGAGAACAGTGGCATAGGCTCGTTTGATTTGGCCATTTATAGCGCCGACGGGAAACTGGTTCACATGAGCGAGCAGCACAGCGCACAGGCCGTGATTTCAGTGGCATCGCTTCGCAATGGGTTTTATTTCGTCCAATTGATAAGTGGAAGGCTTTCGAGCATTCAATCCCTTGTTATCCAGCATTGATGGTGGGCTTGACATTGAACAGCGATACGATTGCTTCGAGCAATCGTATCGCTGGCAGCCATAGAGCGGTGGCCAATGATGAAACAATGTAAAGCAGCACGCTTACCGACAGCGAGGTTGAAAGGGAAATGGGGTCGCTCAGTTGTTGCCCGTACTACATGCTTGCCTTGAATAATCCAAGGTCCAACCTGATTTTAGTTGGACACCAACCTGGTTGCTGGCTGGTATGGTGATGCTCAAAATAGCGGTTGGGTCGCCGCTGTCCATGATAGTGACTTGACTATTCTCATTGATGGTATTGGTGTTGATGATGAATTCTCCCGTGCTTTCATCAACACAACGGAGCACCTTGACAACGGTAGGGTCATTGCAATCACGCAGCAACCGCAGCCTGATGGTGCGGGCAGCCTTGCGAAGCTGTAAGTCCAAATAGCCCTTGTTGGTAGTGTTCGAGCATATATTCCAAGGAATATTGCCCCGCTCGTACCTCGTGGTAGCCGAAAAACCCACGCAAATGGCACAGGGGTCGGCACTGTTTTGTCCAACTTTTTCAAAACGGTAGCCGGTGCCTGCTTTTGAAACCTTTGGTTTGGTAGCGTCGCTATATACGCCACAAGAAGTGTGGTAGGCTATGCTGAGCAAAAACAAAAAGGCCGTAGTAGGATTTTTCATCGTTTCACTTGTTTTAAAGCGGTCTGCAATATCAATGGTTCGTTGACAAAGCTACGCCATTCTTGATTATTTGCTCAGGCTATAATTCGGGGGCTTTTACAGCTTTTGGCATGGGCATAAATAGCATGGCTGGGTTACACTGGAACAGCGGGACTTTAACCAGCGTAGGTGAGGGGAAGCCCCTGCGACAGCGGGCAGACTTTCCAAGTTTTCGAAACTTGGAAAGTCTAAAAGCGCAAGCCTCCCGCTAATCGTCCTCGATAATCAAGGCTTCGATATTTTTAAAATCCAACTGCGGATGATGCGCCTTTATCATTGCATCTGGCGCACCAAACCATGCAATCACTTCTTCCCTTTTCAAATTGGAAACTGCTTCTGATAAATAAGCAGGAAAAGAGCTATATGGATATTCCCTAAAATCGGGGCAAATACCGTGCAACTGCGCATTCGCATGGATATAATACAATAGGTGGCCAAAATGCGCCTCGTCCTTCACCACCAACCGCTTGAAATTCTTTTGAAACAAGCTGCCCGTCCGCTGCTGCTGCTTGTTGATGGCCTTGGAATAGCCCATGAAAAACAGCCTGAACTGCTCGCTGATGAACTCCGATACCTTTTCATGGCATTTCATCTCCACGGTGGCCGAAAGATATACCCTTTGGCCAGGCACAAGACTTTCCAAGTTTTCAAAACTTGGAAAGTCTGGGTCATCCGCCAACTCAGAAAAGGCCAAAAATTTAGGGGAAACCAGGAAATGCTCCAAGTCCTTCACCCTCGCCATTAAATGAAAATGATTGGGCAGCAGGCAATAAGCAAAAGTATCCAACCAAGGCAAGAGGTATTCCTTGTACTTGCGCAGAAAATAGCCATAATTTTTAGGCTGGTAAAAGATATTCTCTTTATTGTTTCCCCGGTTGTAGATATGGTAACATACACCGGGCAAAAGCGGGGGATAGTAGTCTCTCATTCGTATGGTATTGTCTGGTTAATTAATCAGGCGAACATACCAATACTGGTGGAATCAGCAAAATTTTTCCGGCCAGGCTTCCCGAACGTGCCAGACTTTCCAAGTTTTTGAAACTTGGAAAGTCTCGTGCTATGCCTGCCAGACTTTCCAAGTTTCAAAAACTTGGAAAGTCTCGTGCCACGGCCCCGCCACCGAAGCCAGGCTTTCCGAACGTGCCTGCCAGACTTTCCAAGTTTTCGAAACTTGGAAAGTCTCATGCTATGCCTGCCAGACTTTCCAAGTTTCAAAAACTTGGAAAGTCTCGTGCCAAAGTCTCGTGCCACGCCCCCGCCACCGAAGCCAGGCTTCCCGAACGTGCCTGCCAGACTTTCCAAGTTTCAAAAACTTGGAAAGTCTCGTGCCAAAGTCTCGTGCCAAAGTCTCGTACCCTGGAAAGTCTCACACACATACGCACGTCCCATTCAAAACCTTTCCCTACCTTCGCCCACACAGCAGACAAGAAAAAATGAGCGCAAACACTACAAAAAAAGAAACAAACGACGTGCTGGTGGCCATGATAAACAACGAGCACGACTACGCTCGTATGCAGAACGAATTGTGGTACCGCATCCCGGTCAATACCGCCCCGCCCATCATCGCAAGAAACGAAGCAGCCATCATTGCCTTCTACGCTACTTCCAAGGTGAAGGATTGGAAAGAAAAGGATGGGCCGTGCTCCGCTTCACCGAAGATGACCTGAACCACAACCTTGAAAAGTCAACCGCCTTGATTTACGATACCATTGACCACTATGGGGGTTATGAGGTGCTGAACGAGCCTGAACAATCCTGCTGGTTCAAGCCTCCCAACCTTATCCTGTCCCATAAAATAGGAATGATAGCCCCAGCGGGAAAACCCAGTGATTACTGCTGCCAATCCCAATATCAATCCCCATTTTGCCAACACAACCCCCATTCAACGAATATTGCGCAGCCTTCAACGGATTTTAAACAGTCTTCAACGGACATTAAACCGTTTTCAACGGACTTTAAACACCCTTCAACGAACACTAAACAGTCTTCAACGGACTTTAAACACCTTTCAACGAACATTAAACAGTCTTCAACGGACACTAAACATGGTTCAACGGCCAATCGCATAAAATTCAACGATTATTCGTCACACTTCAAAGCAATATGCCAACACGTAGATTTTGCGAAAGCCTGTAATTATTTTGTTAATTTTTAGCCATTTACATTTTATCAAAATATTTATCACCTTAACAAACTGAATGGTACGAATATTGATAATAAATATATGACCTCCAGACTCGCTGCCTTTTCGATGGAGGTTCGTCCCAAACAAAGCGGGCCCTGCAGAGAAGGCGATTCGCATCACAAAAAAATCCATACCCCCATGGATAAGCGAGTATCTGAACGTGTAGCCAAGTTCAACATCATCAGCGCACTATGCGCCAACAACCCAAGCATCGTGGATAGCCTGCCTGCCTTCAAGGCCAACCTCAGCTACCTCGATACCGAAAACGCCGCCATCAAGAAACTGATGCAGCCCCTCCTGCTGCCCGTCACGGGCACCGCCGAGGACAAAAAAGCGGCAAAGCTCAAGGTGGCCCAACTGTTCGACCCCCTCTGCGGGGCGCTCATGTCCTACGCCAACAAAATCAAAAGCGCCGAACTCAAGGCCGCTTCCAATTTCACCGTCTCTGCCTTCATCCGCACCCGTGACGAGGACCTATCGCAGACCTGCTATGCCCTGCACACACTCGCCAAACAGCACTTGGAAGGCATCGCCGATTTCGGCTATACCGAAGACGACCTCAAAACGGCCGAAGAAGCCGTGACCGCCTTCGAGGCGTACAACCCGAAGCCCATCGAAAACCGCTCGGTGGACAAGGCCGAGCGGGAAAACCTCCTCCAGCGCAGTTGGGCGCTCAACGCCTTCGTCGGCACGCAGATGAAGAACACCGCCAAGCGCTTCAAGCTTACCCAACCCGAATTCTACGAGCAGTTCATGAACGCCGTGCGCAACCAGAACCGGGGCATCCGCCACAGGCTCACGGACGAGGAAAAAGCCCTGCGCAAGGCCATACGGGAACAAAAAGCAGCCGAAGTAGCGGCCGCCCGCACCGCCGCCAGGGAGGCCGAATCCCTGGCCAACGCCGCCGGGCTACAGGCCCAGCTCGATGCCCTGAACCGGCAAGCCGCCACCGAAGCCAAACAGCCCGCTGAGGAAAACGGGGTGCCGGTTGCCTGAGCGCTACCGCCTTCGTGCTACTACATCAGAATCTTTAGAAAGGAAGTAGCCCTGCCCCTGGTTTGGGGGGTGGGGCTTTTTTTTCGGCTATGATGAGGAGGCATTTGATGCGATGCGCTGGTGGGAGCGAAAGTATCGGTGGTGCTGGGGTGTACACTGCTATGATGTAACCTTATCCTGTCCGAAAATGCTGTGAGGGAATCGCACCAGCGGCCAGCGGCCGCAGCCTTAGCCCGTCACAACAAGCAGGGCTTTTGAAGAGCGAGGTAGGAGACGTCCTATCAAGGCATTATCCAATAAAACAGGAGCAAGACCACCCCAATCAGCAACAGAGCGATGCACTTTTCAGCAAAACTGACATTGGAATTATCGGTTTTGCCTGCTTCATCCACCCTTGGAAAAAACAAGTTGAAAAGCTCCTCGATTCGTGATTGCAAGAACTGAAACATGCGCAAATGTAGAAATCGCCTTAAAAAGACATTGCATGTTTTTATTGGCAGGCTGGGTACCAACAGGGTTGGTGGGCAAAGATAGCTATACATGGCCTTCGCACGGCGGCCAGCGATAGCAGCCTTAGCCCGTTAACAAGCATAGCTTGGGAGGAGCGGGGGCGTTTTTCAATTGGAAGTATAAAGGGTACGCCAGCGGGGGTATTCCAAAGCTATAACTGAATAATTTCGCTAACTTTATATAAACTTAATAAATGGGCAGTATTCATTCTGAATTGGCTTCTCTTTTTTGTTCTTGGGCTTTTTGAAGCGTTTTCCAGCTTAATTCCAGGGTCGTAGAATATGTTTCCTTTTGACAATTCTCTTAAGAAAAGTAAAAAATCTGTTCCAGTACCCAAAATTACTTTATCGCCATAAAAATATTGCAATGTTGGTTCTTTGGCACAAAGCGAAGGAACGTAACAAGCTTGATTATGCTTTCTATTCCAATGTAAAAGCATTGATGCGAAGCTCCAAGATGCTGCTTCATTTTTCTGGCTGTCTATTAACGCAATCCTCCCATCAGCGCTTGTGATTTTGCTTTCATCCTTGTCAAAACCAATAAGTTCCATCTGGAGCTTAGTCCGATTTTGGATTATTCCAGCTTTGTGAATACCTCCAAAATTCATTCGGTCTTCCCTCCCTTTTAAATCAGCGTAACCATACTTTCTGATAAATGCCTCGACTCCCTCTTCAACATAATACCCGCTTGTTGGCTCAGGGGTAAACAATGTCACTTTTGAAGAATTGAGGTTTTTAAAATTCTTTACACTGAAGTTTTTTATTTCCCAACCTAGGAAGTCAGGTTCAGAGAAGCCATTACGAAAAACCCCAAGTTCTGCTTCTAAAGTATAACCTCCGCATTGGGTAGAAATACAAGGAACAATTCCATTTTTAGTAAGGCTTTTCGATTTAATCCAATTTAATAAATGGATTCTTCTAAGTTCATTTAGAAGTATTTGTTTGTCGTTAACTGTATTTTGAAGTTCTATTACTTTGAATACCCCTAAATCCTTTGTTGTATTGACTGCATCAAATTCTTTTGCAATATTTGATTCAGGTGAGGCTACATATCCTAGTACCACCCCATTTTTAGCAACAGCCAAGAACAAAAGTCGTTCAGGGAGTCGCTTTGTCATAAGTTCTGAAGGTGGGTTCTCACATTTTGCTAAGAATCCTGAAAAGCGAACTTCAGGGTACTTTGGATAAAGTATGAGCTGAGATTGTGGCGCAGGATACAGATTTCCATTTTCACCAATCCAGCTAAAATTGATAGCAGCTTTGAATCTTTCTCTTTTCCAATCTCCAGCTACCTCAGACTGAATTGCCGACAAGGGTAAAATGTTTAAAATCTCAAAACTGCCTCCCAAATAGACCTGATTCTTAGAGTTGTCGTTTGGTGACAGTCTTTTGACATAAACCTTTAAGCAGCCGTTATCATTAAAAAACTTCAATAGATTTTTAAAGTCCATATTAGAAATCTAGTTGATTAACTATTTTCTCGGCTACATTTTGTATAAGTGGAACGGTAACCGAATTCCCAAACTGCCTATAAGCCTGGTTATCTGAAACTGGGATAAGAAATTTATCAGGATAACCCTGCAACCTAGCACATTCTCTTGGTGTAAGACGCCTTGGATTCTTCCCAGTTTGCGGAATGAGAATTTCAGACCCGTCTTTATAGTATCTAGCACTAATGGTTCTTGATATACTTTCCAAATCCACTAATCCGAAACCGAAGCCATTACCCTTTTCTTTGTGCTTTTGGGCATAAGTTTGTAGATAACTCCAAAGTTTATCAGTGAGCGTGTACTTAGGGTCAGGCTTTGGCTCTAATATATCTTTAATTTTGTGGTTTGCTTCTGGCATGGATGGGAAATCAAAACCTTCTTCTCCATTGAAAATAGCTTTGTCAAAACCAACCAAAAGAATCCGCTCACGATGCTGGGGGACGAAATGCTTTCCATCCATTACACGAGTATGAAGGCTATAACCCATTTCCTTTAAAGCCTCTGAAATTACCATGAACGTTTTCCCTTTGTCGTGGGAGACAAGGTTCTTGACATTCTCCAGCAAAAAAGCTTTCGGGCGTTTGGCTTCCAAGATTCTAACAATGTCAAAAAATAATGTGCCTTGCGTCTCGTCTTTGAAACCGTGGTCACGTCCTAGGCTGTTCTTCTTGCTAACGCCTGCGATTGAAAAAGGCTGACAGGGGAAGCCCCCGCAAAGCACATCGTGGTCTGGTATGTTATCAACGTGAATTTTGGTGATGTCGCCAAACGGGACTTCTCCAAAGTTTGCCTCGTAGGTTTTCTGCGCAAACTTGTTCCATTCACTGGAGAAGACGCATTTACCACCAAGCTGCTGAAAGGCAATCCTAAAGCCTCCTATGCCTGCAAACAAGTCAACAAAAGTGAACTTAGGGGTTTTCACGGGAGGAAAAGGCACGTCCCATTCAATAGGTAAGGCGTATTGGTTCTGGCTCCCATCTTCCAAAACATCAAGCTCCTCTGAAACTTTGATGATGTACGCCTTGGCTTGTTTCTCAAATAGATGGCCGCCATCCCCGTTGTTTTGCAGGAAATGCGTTAGGTTGGCCAACTCTTCCAAGTTCCCTTTTGTTACCTCAATACCAAACTCTTCTCTCAACGCTGAATACTTCATTCCTTGTGTTTTGACATTTACTGGATGCAAAGGTGCTAAATTCTCTTAAAATGGGCTGAAACACAATGTTGACAATACAGTGGCAAAAGGCAGCAGCCTTAGCCCGTCAACAAGCATAGCTCGTGATGAGCGGGGCTGTGGACGGAGGTGGTAGTTGAGTTGTGCGAGGTAGGACATGGGGCGAAGACAGTGGAATGTGGGGGAGCGGAAAATACCTCCGACAAAAGCAAAAGTCTTCTCACTTACGCCTGTAGGAGACAGGCTAATACCGGGTTCAAGTCGGAGACATTGAACCAGCGTTTGCGTGGGAAAGACCCTGTGCCAGCTAGCAAATTGCAAGCCTCGAAAATGAAGGCACCTCGTAACCATCAAAGTGGTTGAAGTCCTTTTTGTACCTTAACTTCCTCTACATTCTTTCTATAAAACTTTCAATAATATCAAGTCTTTGCTGATGATTGATGAGTTTTTTCCTGACCTCAACACATTCTTCATCTGTAAAGGTTTTCTCTCCTTTGCGTGTGACTAATACCTTCTTTCCATTTTTTTCGCTTTCCTCACAGTGCCCCAAATCGTTCCTGACAGAAATAACTTCGTCTGTGTAGTCCTTGCTAAACTTAAAATTAGATATTTTATGTTGCTGGTAAATCTTATTTAAGATTCTGACTTTTTGACTATCATCGAAGAAATGATCGCTTACTAAATCATGAAGTTCCAACCCATTTAGTTCAACTTGTTTTTTGCTGCTTCCATCAATCCTTTCTTTTACAATTTTGAGTACGTAGCTACGAAGTTCACTTTTTGCATTAGGGTCTAATTTTTCAACATAACGTTGCGTAATTTTTGTCACTCGAATTGCCAGCTCACTTGCAGCTGAGATGACCAACCCTCGCATCATGCTTATATCCTGTACTTTTTTGATAGTTGACTCAAATACTTTTTCAAATTTGGTGCTGAAAAGCCCAATATCTCTGGGGGACTTGTATACCCCTTCGATAAAGTGTTCGTTCAGTCTTTGTGAAATGGCCTCTTGGTCTTGACCATAAAAAATGATGTCAGTGAAGGGGCTGCGTTTGTCATCCCTTATTTTATTGATCAGCACATTTCCATCGTCACCTGGACCCAGATGAAAATCGGTTAATATGAGGTCATATTTGTTCAAAAAATGAGGATTTGCACTATTCTTTTGATAAAATTCTTCTGCCGAAAAACATCGGTCACTTTGCAGGACAAAACCGTGTTCCGAAACTATGTTAGAGACGGTCTCGATAGTCGAGTCTAACCACTCAGGCTCATTTTCTATCCAAAGAGTATAGTAATTTAAGTTCATTTTGTAAAAGTTATGATAAACTCAATGCCATTGTGCACTTGATTATTTACGGCAATGTCGGATTTCATTTCATCAAACAAAATTCGCTTGACATGGTACATTCCAAGCCCTGATCCCCTTGTAGTTGTAAATCCACGCTGAAAAATTTCGTTAGGATCGCTGATTTTTGAATCCAAACCGAGTCCATCATCTGAATAGACCATTTTCAGGCACTCGTTCTCCTGCTCAAAATTAATGGTGACATTCTTGGCTCCTTTCTTACGAGAGTTGGATATCAAATTGTCAAGGATAATCGTCAAATTGATAGGCTTAAACTTCCTTACAAACTCAAAATTCACCTTACCCACATTGATTACAACTTCTTTACCAATATGCTGGGTCAATATTGTGTAGATATAGTTGCGGATAAATGCGACAATGTCAGACTCAGTATCCAACGTGGCTGCCATGAAATTTGCCTTGGTGGTGTACTGTACCACGGAAAGAATTTTTTCAGTGGCCAAAGAAATTCGTTCTATATAAGGTGCGGCCTCTGAAGCGGTAGTGTTTACGCTTTTTCTAAACAAGTTTTGAAGGTTAAGCAGGGTGGTTTTGATAGTATTAGCATCTATGCCAATCTGATGGTTTAGGTTGAGTACATCTGCAATTTCTAATGTAGAAACCGATTCCAAAAACCGAACTTGACTTTCCTTTTGCTTCCTGCGTTGCTGTTCCAATGTAGCACGTTCCCGTGCTTCTCTGGCCTCCTCCTCCGCTTTCAACCGCATAAATTCTGCTTCCTGAGCTTTGAGCTCCGCCTCTCGCCTTTTTACATCCGCTTCTTTGGCTGCTTGTTCTGCTTCGTGTCGCTTTTGTTCTTCTATGCGCGCTTTTTCTTCTGCTTCATGCCGTTTTCGCTCCTCTTCCATTTTTTGCCTTTCTGCTTCTTCTTTTTCCCGTAGCAAAGTGAGGTAGCGTTGCTTGGCTACGATTACCTGTTCCTCAAAATCCTTTTGCCCAGTTTTCTTTGCAATATCTATTAAATTGTCAAAATCTTCATCTGATTGATTTTCTAGGGTCTCATTAAATATGTCTATCAACTCCTTTCCGAATTCAAGCAGTTCTATCTCTTTACTTCCAGCAAGCCTTGAAATGAGACTAATAATTTGTTTCTTTGAAGCAGTGTCAACAATTTCCTCTTTATCGCCACTACGTTCTTGTATTTTCCACAAAATTGGTGATACATAGCGTTCCAATTTTTTAAGAGTCTCAAAGAAAAAGCCCTCCATTTCTCTGCGTCCTTCTGTTTCTTTTAAGCCTCCATCACGACTAGACTTTTCCTGAAACTGTTCGATGGAATTTCCCCATAATTCTATCCTACCAATTACTTCTCGTGTTCCCAAATATCTTGCATAGCCTTGGACTTTGCGTTTGTCTAATTCAAGTGGATCGTATTTAACCTCGCCAAATGGATAAACTCGAAAACCATTATTGAATAGAAAAATATGTCCAAAATTAACAGAGTCAACGCCCATCCCCCTTTTGAAATTATTTTTTGCAGATTGGTTCAGGTAAAATATGATGATTTTTGCGTTTTTGAGATGCTGGTAATCATTTTTTTCTTGAATCTTATAAACTAATTGTCCTCTATCAAAAAGAATTGTAATAATCTTATCATTACTAATAATTGTTTGAATTTGGGTGGTTTTAATGTCCAGAGTCTCAAAAACAAAATTTTTGACCGAACCATTTATCCGTTCGCGCTCTTGCCTATTTGTATCAGCTCTCTTTTCCGCTTCGCAAATGATTTCAATGTCAAACCTTCGATCATTTGAGTTTTCCCCAACTGGGTTTATTAACTTTTCTAAACTTTTTTTGAGATCCAATATCTCCTTTTGGCCCCATTTGGCACGTAGCGATGTAATCTCCAAGATAAGTCCATGTTCAAACCCCTCAAAAGGTGAAGATTGCAGTTCTTGGTGTTCAATCACAATATCTTGAAAAAGTCGTTCTGCCTTTTCCTCGAACTCGTTCCAATCAAATATCAAGCGGTGAATACTATCATTTTCAGCAATTTTTTTGGTGGTCAGTGTCAACTTTGCCCCCAATTTGTCCGTTGAAAAACGACCGATACCTTTGGCTCCTGCATAATATTGCTGTTTTGGGCGGATTTTATCTCGATAGTCTATGTATTGTTTCCCTTCAGCTTGCTCATCATCTTCGTTTCCCTCTTTTTTGGCAGAATAGGCCAAAAACAGCCATTTATTTAATAAGTCCGTTTTACTCATCCCTTTCCCATCATCCCAAATAGTAATTTTATCCTCCTCAAATATGATTTTAACTTTCAAAGCGCGTGCGTCAAACGAATTTTTGACTAGCTCGAACATGGCAATCCTGTCGTCGGCGATAAGGTCTTTGCCGACAATATTTTTCAATTGGGAACTAACCCGGAACTTGAACTCGCTTGTGTCGTTATTTTGAGCCATTCCGTTTTAACATGTTTATTGCGTTGACGATTCCTTCGCCCAATGCTTTTGCCATTAAGGGAGGTACTGCATTGCCCACCTGTGTGTATTGTGGAACTTCGTAGGCACGTTGCTTGCCACCAGTTGTAACTTTGGATTTGAACACAAACCAATCTGGGAAGGATTGTATTCTTGCTGCTTCACGTACGCTTAGAGTTCTTGGATGCTTGGGGTCATAGTGGCAAACCTCATCAGGGATGGTCATTTGTGCAGGAGAAGGCATGTCTGCGATAAGTGCTCTTTGGCTATGCTTTGACGTGCGTACGGACTCAATCAACGTATCCAACTGCAAAGCATTTGGGACGAAATAGCGAGGCAAAACTGAGGAAAGAGCCTGAACAACTTTTGTATGATCATCGGTGCTAATTGGGGATCCAAAAATCAAATCAAAAGCCTTTAACCTCATTCCATTGTGTAGTTTATTTATAGCTTGGTAAATGGAGAACCTTTGCTTTACCCTATCGCAATGCCGTCTAATTTCTTGATTTTCCAAAGGGGTGTTTTTAACTTTGAAAACAGATTTAAGATAATGTAAATATGGAGACGATAAATTCGGTGTTATTAAATCATGTATGGCATCTTTTGCAGTGAAAAAATCTTGTTTATTCGTGATTTTTGGCAACAAGATGCCATCAAACCAATGTTTGTAATGCTCATTATCTATCCTTATCAGTTGGAGTTTTTCGGTTGGTACAGCATCTAGGTCGTGCAAATTTTCTTGGACACTTTCGAAAAAGGAAAAAGCATCTGACAAATAAGGTAGTTTGATAGTTTGCATCAATTGCATAGCTACATCCTGTCTAATGGCAATCATAACAAACCTTACTCGACTTTGTGGAACGCCGAAGTATTTTGCGTTTACCATTGTGCAGACAGGTACATAGCCCTGTACTGAAAACGCTTTGGCTACTTCCTGCCAAGCGTGGTAATGTTTACCATTTTCTTTGAATGGCGAAACGATACCCCTCACATTTTCTAACAATACGAATTTGGGTTTTATCAACCCGGCAAACCCGGCAAAGGTTAATGGTAAATTGTTTTTTTCATTTGTCTTCTCCCTTCTACCTGCCATACTAAAACTTTGACATGGAGGCCCCCCCGAGACTAAATCAACGTCACTTTTACGAATATTTTCAGCAATCTTATTGTTTGACTTTAGGAAATCTAGTAAGTCATCTATGTTTCCTATCAAGAGTTTTCCTTTCAATTCTGTTGATATATTTAAATCAGAAACAGTCTTTTTATGCTTCTCGATCAAGTTTTCCTTAAGCCGGGATTTAATATCATTCGCAGGATACTTACTTTTAACCCAAAGTGTCTTTTCTGCCAATTCACCGTCATCTGCTTTCTTAGCAAGATCTTCGTTCAAGATGTTGAAAGCAAAAGTTTCTCCTGCCATCGGAGATATTTCGTTTGCAAACACCAATTCAAATCCCGCGGCTTCAAGACCCAATGCCATTCCTCCACATCCGGCAAACAGTTCAATATGTCTCAATTTATCGCTCATACAAAAATTCTAGGACGCAAATGTAGAAAAACACTGGTTCTAGTTTATCAAAAAGTACGTTGTGATTACTGATAGATATCCTCAAACCAATCGGCCACGGCCAACAGCATCACGGGCTTGTGCGGGGCTTTGCCGCCCTGCCAAGGTGCTCTTTTGATGGTAGCCAGCTTTGTAAGGAAATCTTGCACGCTCATTGCCTGGGCTGTGTTGGTTTCTTTGCAGTTTTCTCCAGTATGTGCGTCCGGTGTTTTTATAAGTAGGTCTGCGTAAACAATGCGCCCGCAAGAAACGAAGGGGATTTGAGATTACAAAATTTTGGCAAGGGAAAATGAAAAAGGTATGGAGGTATGGAGGTATGGAGGTATGGAGGTATGATAGCTTCCAAATCATCCCTCACCCCTCATTCCTTTTACCGCATAGGTATTCTTCCTAAGTTCTTTGTCCAATACCTCCTTTAGTTCTTAAATTGTCAAACAGGCAACAGGCGGAAACAATTTGCAGCAGGCAATTGGTGTCCAATACGATGGTCATGGCTTATAAGCTGTACGCTTAGGGTGTGTTGTCTGCAAGCGGTCAAGGTCGGCTTGGGTAATGGGTTTGGAGGCTTGTAGCTTCTCCAATTCTAGCTGTACGAGGTTATCGTAAAACTCCACCAGTAGGCGGTTCAATTCCTTCATTGCCTCCGGTGGTACTTCACGAGAGAATATTTTCAGGAGCATCAATTGTGCTTCGTTCAATTTCGGCTGTGTCGCTTGTGCTTCCATTATCATCATTTTGGACAAAAATACGGCAGTCTTCGGACAGCATCCTAAAAATTTGAAGCTAAACTGTCTCGAGTTTTGAAAATCTGTCCGGCCTGGTCAGGTGATTCGTGATTCGTGATTCGTGATTCGTGGCCCCCAATCACGAATCACCAATCACGAGTCACGAATCACCACCCCCTACCACCGATATTCCACGCCGAGGGCGAAGGCGGCGAGGCTGGCGTCGGCGAAGAATTCCCTGAACCAGACATCGGCATCGTATTCATACACCAATTTTCCGGTGCGCAGCCCGAACTGGCCGAACTTTGCCAAGAGGCCAAAGTGCTGGGACAGTTGGTAGGTGACACCGGGCGATACTTTCAGGCTGGCTTGTCTGACATGGTACACCGCTTCACGGTCATCGTCATCTTCCCTCCTGGAATTAACGGTCAGGTGGGCACCCAGCGAGGGTTCAAGGAAAAAGCGGAAGGCTTTCTCCGGCGTCAGGAAATGGCGGGTGAACACGCCCACGCTGTAGGTGCGGTCGTAGGTCTTTAGATTTACCCCAATATCTTGTGCCTCGTATAAGGTGAAGACGCTTTGGTACCCCAGTCGCAGGCCAAACAGCGTGTTCCGTTTGATTTTCCACGCCAAATAGGGCTGCATATCGAGGATTCGGTTAGGTGAGCCGTAGTAAATATCAATCGGCGGGTTGTCAATGCTGGCCCCGCCTGATTTTCGTAAGCTAATGCTGAAATGACCGCCCGCCACGTTGCGCAAGCTAAAGTCCTCCTGCGCCAGCAGGCTTGCAAATGGGAGGAATAGTAGGAAGAGGATGGATTTCATGTGATTGGTGATTGGTGATTGGTGATTGGTGATTGGTGATTGGTGATTCGTGATTCGTGATTCGTGATTGGTGATTCGCAACTCGTAACTCGCAACTCAAAACCTCACTTCGGCTCCGACGGTCAGGGTTTCGGCGTTCATTTGCAGGTCGAATTGGCTGGTGTTTTCGGGTTCGCTGGATTCCTCGTATTTGAACTTCCCGGTCACGTAGCGCAGGTTGCCGAATTTGGCCAAGACACGGAAATGCTTGCTCACCGACCAGCTGATGCCGGGCGTCGCATAGAAGGACAGCTCTTTGGCTTCTTTTATTGGCAGTGGTCCAAATGGTGGGACATTGATGTGATTTCGATTGAACCAAGCGTACCGGATGCCGGGTTCGAGGAAGAAGCGGAGCGGCTTGCCCTCCATGAAAGAGCGCCTCGCCAATGCGCCGACGGAATAAGAATTGTATTTGTTCACTATCTTTTCAGGTACTGCGCCGAGAATGGTGGTATTGAAATGCCGGAGATTGACGCCGCCTTGCAGCCCGAACAGCCAGCGTTCATTGGCTTGCAGCGCAATATAAGGGATAATGCTGACGGTGGTGGAGGTGGTGTGCCATTGTTCACCACCATCCTGTAAATAGGATTGGCTATGGGCGTACATGCTGAAGTTGCCGCCCAGGACGACCCGCATGGTGGATTCCTGCGCTGTGGCGATGCCGCAGAGGAGCATGAAAAAGTAAAAGATGGTGTTTCGCATGAGGAAGCGGTTTGTTCTTGATAACGGATTGACCACAAAGTAAAAGATAATTACAAGTACCTTTAACGGAAATTCAATCCAATATGAAATATAGCCATTGCTTGCCCCTCGTGTTTTCCCTGCTCATCGGCTGTTCCCAGCCCGAGCAAGGGCAGCCAACCCCAGCTACAAAAGAAGTTGCATTGGCGGCGGAAGCACCCTTTGCGTTCAGGGATGGCGACCTCATCTTCCATACCTCCTTGTCGGACCAGAGCAAGGCCATACAGTTGGCCACCAAATCGCCGTACAGCCATTGCGGGATCGTTTTTCAGCAGGATGGGAAAATGCAGGTCTTCGAGGCCATCGAGCCAGTGACGGTCACGCCCATCGAGCAATGGATAGCCTGTGGGGAAAAAGGTCGCTATGTGGTCAGGCGTTTGAGGGAGGCGGAACAGGTGCTTAGCCCCCAAGTTCTGGAAAAAATGAGGGCGGAAGGCAGCAAGCACATCGGCAAGCACTACGACGCTGCTTTTGGATGGGGCGACGACCGGATTTATTGTTCGGAGCTGATTTGGAAGGTCTATAAAGCTGCCACGGGGCTGGAAATTGGCAAGCAGGAGCGATTGCGGGATTTCGATTTGAGCAGCCCCACCGTCCGGCAATTGATGTCCGAGCGCTATGGCAACGATATACCGATGGACGAACAGGTGATTGCGCCAAAAGCCGTTTTTGAGAGCGATTTATTGGTGACAGTTTTTCCAAATTGATTGCGCCGGTTTGTCATGGCCTTCAGGCCGACAGTTCCTGGCCCGGCTTGTACGGTTTGGCAACTGCGAATCGGCTCCTGAAAATGCGGCCCGAAGCCAAGGTCATCGCCCTCTCCATGCACGGCGATTGATGGACGCCCATTTATCTTGGAGCTAATTTTGCATGTAAAAAATCAGCAATGCTTTATTGCCAACTCGTTCATTTTTTTCTGTTGAACATGTCCATCCAACGCATTTCAAAAACCGTACTGCTGCTGCTCCTTGCAGCCACCAGCTTATTTTCCAAAAAAAAAGGCACTGGATTCACCTTAGAAGCTGATTTTGCCCAACGAGGTATGATTCAGCCTACATGCGGTGGTATTTGAAGTAATTGGCGGGAAGACCATGACGTTGGTATCGCTGGTGGTGGAGCTAACGAACGATTGATGATAAATTATGGCGTTAATTTTCAAACCATTCTCAATGCAATTTCAAATGAAACAAACCATTCAATCCATTTTACTTTTGGCATGCGTGGCAACGGCCATGCTGTTGGGTACGGGCTGCCCCGTCGGCCTCGAATACCCGCTCGGCGATGTTGGCAAGGAAAAAATTGACAAGCGGCTGCTCGGCACTTGGGTCGTCCAAACGGCGGATGCCGAAATGAAAAAACTGACCGTCACCAAAAAGGACGACCACACCTACCGGGTGCAGGTGCTGGAGCGGGGCGAGATGTACGCCATGGAGACCGATTGGTTCGATGCCTGGGTGACCAAGTTCGAGGGGCAAACCTTCGTCATTGGCAAGCCCGATGACGAGAACGACCAGAAGTTCTACCACTACCACTATGCCATTGAAGGCGGCAAATTGGTCACGCACGACATGAGCCTGCTTGTGGGCGGCATGGACGCTGTAACTAGCCAGGAAGCGCTACAAAAAGAGGTGGCTGCCTCAATGGGGAAACCTGAATTTCTGTCGTCCCGGTTGGAGTACGTTAAACAATAGCCAACTTTTCAAAATGACTGAACCTAACGCCAACCACACGAGGTCTTTCCGACTGGCAAACCTACTCGTGATGAACCTCATCCCGCTCTATGGGGTGTTTTTCCTCGGCTGGGACGCCAAGCTGCTCATCCTATCGTATTTCCTCGAAACGCTGATTCTGATTTCGTTCCATTCGGTCAGGCTGTGGTACGTACATGGCCGATGGGGCAACACGCCGGAGGTGCAGGAAAAGCGGCAGAAGTTCCAGCCAACAGCGGGTGGTTCGAGCTTGCCACCGAACATACTGCCCCTGTTCCTGCTCGTGTTTTGCGGCATTTTCATTTTTGTGCAAACGCTGATTTTGGGCGGCTTCGCCGAGAGGGCTTTTCCCGAAGGGATTTTCACGGCGATGTACCGAGCAGCGAAAGGAGAATTGGCTTGGGTATTGGGCGGCTTTGCCGTGATGCAGCTCTTCGTTTTCACGCATGAAATCATTTCGGGGAAATACGCCGGAATGCCCGCCGAGGAGCTGTTCTTCCAGCCTATCCGCCGCATTTTCGTGCAGCAGTTTACCGTGATTTTGGGCGGCTTTGTGGTGATGTTCGGCGGAGGGACTGCCTATCTTTTCGTGCTGGTTTTGGTGAATATCGCTGCCGACCTGTTCGGCTTTTTCATTGATAATGCGAAGCTGAAAGCGGCGCTGGTGCAGGGCGACCCGGAGCGGGAGAAGCAGTATGAGGAGATGAAGAAGGTGCTGGGGGATGGCAATTAAAGCTTTGCCGATGGGTTTGGCCGGTTGATGCGGATTAGCTTGCCGGGCAGTTCGCCACCTTATGCTTCGAGGGCGGTGCGGATGCGGTGAGCGAGGGCAGGAAGGTCTTTATCTTCGGTGCAAATGATGATTCCTGAATGCTCTGGAAATAATCGGTGCAATCGTTTGAAATGTTGGTAGTTGAAAGTAATGACGATGCGTTTTTCAGCAGTGGCGAAAGCCAAAACCTCTTCGTCAGGGATGCCTTGATTATCTTTTCCAGCGTCCTTGGTTGTCAGAACGTCAAGTTTCATTGACCGAAGCATGTCAACTACTACAAGATTGAAATTCTCATTGGAGTACAATTTTGCCATGCTTCAATTTTCGTCAAAATCCTCGTCGGAATAGTGCTCACGGATGAGGTCGTCAATTTCAGCTTGGTTTTCTCTGTAGTAATTCCATGCAGTTTTGAGGTCATCTGCCGTCATGGCCGGAAAGCTATAGAGGATTTCCAAGTCAGAAAACCCCATCAACCTGTGATTTACAAGCGACCAAATGGGCATGCGAGTCCCATCAATGCAAGCATCCCCACCACAAACGCCGGGTGTTTTACTTACACCACGTTTTGGGGTTTTGCGCCGCTCAAAGATTTGGTAGAGCAAAATATCGGTTTCCCTTTCCGTCAATTTGGGCAGAAGTGCCTCCGCTTTTTGAAGTGCTGTATTGGCTGACATGGCTTTCTTTTTTTACAAAAATACAAGGAAACAACCACAGCGGCAGCGCTTTGGTTTCTTAATGGGTTAAAATTTTGACAATCAACATTTTATGAAAAATAGCAGCTGTTCATTCCTACTTTTATTGGCCCTTTTTCCCTTGCTTGGCTGCGCAAAAAAAAAACCGCTGCCAGCACGGGCGGTGGTAAGTATAGGACGCTTACTTGCAGGAGCAGGTGCCGGAATTGACCTAAAAATACAAAGGGACGCCACAGTACCCATCAGCTATGGGTTTGGGCAGGATTTTCCGGTGGGGGTGAAATAACTTAGATTCAAGTTGCATGTGCAGCCCAAGTTTTTCACCAAAAACTCCGACAACGGCTATTTCGGCATCGTGCTCGGCTACAATGAAAAGAATTTCGACAGCCTGGCCGTGAACGTGTTGACCGACCTCGACGGCAGCTATTTCAGCCATGATTTCAAGCCGTCCGTAAAGCAATACGTTGCGATGCTGAATTTTGGCGGCATGGTTCTCGGAAAGGGATTCGGCGTGGACATGCACTTCGGCGTTGGGGCAAACTACAGCCAATTCGACCCGGGCACCACCCTCGACCGCACCACGCATACCATCGAAAACCCGTTGTTGGAACACCGCAAGGACAGCTATTGGGGCGTGGTGCTGCACATGGGCATGACGATGGGGCTGAATTTTGGGCCGGGAAGGAGTTGAGTTGGCAGTTGGACAGTGGGCAGTGGGCAGTCAGGGGCTGCATACTTGCGAATGACAGCTTTAAAGCCGACATTTTTTGCTCATTGCTGAGGTGCAGCGCACCGAAACATTTGTAGCAGGCATTTCAGGATTGGTGAAGAGGTGCAGCGCACCGCAATCTTTGTAGCTGACCAGCACATGTGGCTTTGAGGTGCAGCGCACCGCAATATTTGTAGCAGAGATTTCATGTCCGATGCTGAGGCGCAGCGTACCGAAACATTGCGGTAAGCTGCACCTTAAAAAGGCTCCACGTGTAAAAAAAAAGAGGACGCCCAGGCCCGGGCATCCTCTTCGACAAGGTTCTGTCAAACCAAACACTAAGGATTGGGGCCGTTGTAAACCTGAACGGTCGCCGTCACGACACCGGTATTGTCGGCATTGTTCAAGTCCCAGTAAACGAACTTCAGTTCGCCACCTAACTGGTTTTCAAGCTTAATTAAATTGCGATTGCCCAAGGGCTGGTCATATTTTTCTACCTTTGCAATCCTTTTGAAAAAAGGGTCAAAAGCAAACAACAGCAAACATGATCACAGTAGATAGCGTAAGCCTTCAGTTCGGCAAGCAGGTATTGTTTGACGACGTAAACCTCAAGTTCACCCGTGGCAACTGCTATGGCGTCATCGGCGCCAACGGGGCGGGCAAGTCCACCTTCCTCAAAATCCTCAGCGGGCAGATAGAACCCAATCGGGGCAGCGTGAGCATTGACCCCGGCAACCGCATGGCCGTGCTGTCGCAAAACCACTTTGGCTTCGAAGAGGAAATGGTGCTGAACACCGTGCTGATGGGCCACAAGGAGATGTACGCCATCATGGAGGAGAAGAACGCCATCTACATGAACCCCGACGCCAGCGAGGCCGACGGCCTCCGTGCCGCCGACCTCGAAAACGAGTACGGCCACATGGGCGGCTGGACGGCTGAAAGCGACGCCGCCGAACTGCTCTCCAACATGGGCATCAAGGAAGACCTTCACTACAAGCTGATGAAGGAACTGATGGGGCCTGAGAAGGTGAAGGTGCTGCTGGCGCAGGCCCTGTTCGGCAACCCCGACCTGCTCCTGCTGGATGAGCCTACCAACGACCTCGATGCGGAGACGGCCACCTGGCTATCCGACTTCCTGGCGGGCTACGAGAACACGGTCATCGTCGTGAGCCACGACCGCTACTTCCTCGACATGGTCTGCACCCACATGGTGGACATTGATTTCAGGAAAATAAAGGTTTACACCGGCAACTATACCTTCTGGTACGAGACCAGCCAGCTCCTGATGCAGCAGCGGGCCAACAAGGACAAGAAGACGGAGACCAAGCGGGCCGAGCTGATGGAGTTCATCGCACGGTTCAGCGCCAACGCCTCTAAGAGCCGCCAGGCCACCAGCCGCAAGAAGGCCCTCGAAAAACTCAATATTGACGAGATGGAGCCGTCGAGCCGCAAGTACCCGTTCATCCGCTTCAACATGGAGCGGGAGCCGGGCGACCAACTGCTGCGGGTGACCAACCTCGGCAAGCGGGACGAAAACGGCAACTGGCTTTTCAAAGGGCTGGATTTCACGCTGAACCGCAACGAAAAAATTGCGCTCTTGGGCCGCAACACAACGGCCGTGAACACGCTCTACCAAGTGTTGGCTGGCGAAGTACAGCCGGACAGCGGCACGGTGGAGTTCGGCCAGACCATCACCGTGGAGTACATGCCCAACGACAACAGCCAATATTTCAGCGGCATCAACGACACGAATTTGATTGATTGGCTCCGCCAATTCTCGAAGGAAAAAGACGAGATGTTCATCCGGGGCTTCCTGGGGCGAATGCTGTTCCGGGAAGAAGAAGTTTACAAGCAGTCCAGCGTTTTATCGGGCGGCGAGAAGGTGCGCTGCATGCTCTCGAAGATGATGCTCAAGCTCCCCAATTTCCTCCTCCTCGACGAGCCGACCAACCACCTCGACCTCGAATCCATCACGGCGCTGAACAACGCCCTGACCGAGTTCAAGGGCAACCTCATCATGACCTCGCACGACCACGCCCTGCTATCCTCTGTCACCAACCGCATCCTCGAAATCGGGCCAGCGGGCTATATTGACAGCTTGATGGGCTTTGATGAGTATATCAAGTCGGAGAAGATTAGGGGGCAACGGGAGGGGTTGTATAAGGGGAAGGCGGTGATGGCTTGAGGTAGATTGTTTTTGATTTAAGATATAAGATAGACGATATTGGATTTTAGATTGAGGGCAGTGCCTTGAAATCTTAAATCTAATATCGTCTATCTTATATCTTAAATCAAATAAAAGCCCTCCGACTGAGGCTACACCTCGAAAGGGCTGAATATCGTTTAAATTGTATGTCAATTTTGAAAAATAGGGCAATGCTATCAAGTTCAAAGGAATTGCAAAAGGAATTTTGGATTGGATTCAATCACTATTGTAAATCCAATAGTGCCAGTTTTTTAATCAGGGAAAAACCCGTAGAAAAATGGCACTACGACATAAGGTTTGGTTTGGGGAAGGCGAAGGTTTCATTAACATGCAACACTAAGCAGAATTACATTTCATCAGAGATATACATTAGCGATGACAAGGCTGCTTTTCATTTCTTGGAAAGGAATAGAGTTGCAATCGAAAAGGAATTGAACCTATCAAAGCAATTGGAATGGATGCTTTTACCAGAAGGAAAGGACTCTCGTATTAAATATGCAATTGAAGCCGATGTATTTGACAGGTCAAAATGGACACAATATTACTATTGGCTATTCACACATGCGGATATTTTTTTTATAACCTTTAGGAAATACCTACACGAGCACTATAATTAACAGCCCCCCAACCCCAGTATCCAGCATCAAAAACATCCAGCATCCAGCAACATGATAATCCTCGGCAAACACAACCGCCTTCGTGCCGTCCGCCAGACCGACAACGGCGTTTACCTCACCGACCGGGAAGGGACGAGAGAGGTGCTGCTGCCCAACAAATTTATCCCAGAGGAAGGGCTGGAGGAAGGGCAGTACCTGAAGGTTTTCATCTTCAAGGACTCCGAAGACCGCATCACGGCCACCACCACAGAACCGCTCATCAAGCTCAACGAATTCGCCTGCCTGCAAGTGCGGGCCGTGAACGAGGTCGGCGCCTTTCTGGACTGGGGCCTCGAAAAAGACCTGCTCGTGCCCTACAAGGAGCAGCCGGGCCGCATGTCGGTCGGCGGCTGGTACATGGTCTATCTGTACCTAGATGCGGACACCGAGCGCCTCGTGGCCAGTGGTCGCTACCAGAAGTTTTTGGAAAAGGAGGCAGTTGGCCTCAAACAGGGCCAAGTCGTGGACGTGCTGGTTGACGACGAAACAGACCTCGGCATCAACGTCATTGTGAACCAGCAGTTCCGTGGGCTGATTTACGAAAGCGAACTGTTCGAGCAGGTACACCGGGGCGACCACAAAAAAGGCTTTATCCAGACCCTGCGCCCTGATGGCAAGCTCGACATCACCCTTCAGCGACCCGGCTACGGTAAGGTGGAAGATACCTCGGCGAAAATATTGGCGAAGCTGAAGGAAAACAACGGCTTCCTTCCCTTCGGGGACAAGAGCGACCCAGCGGACATCACACGGGTGTTCAACATGAGCAAAAAGACCTTCAAAATGACCCTCGGCAAGCTGTTCAAGGAGCAGAAGGTAAGGCTGGAGGCGGATGGGATTTATTTATTGCCGAAGGTGAGGAGGTGATTCGTGACTCGTGATTCGTGATTGGTGATTCGTGATTGGTAATTCGCTTGCCCCTTTTGGGGTGATTGGCTTCATTTATTCCCTGCTGCAACCCACGACACCATGTACCCTCCGAAGGCACCCAAGGCTAATATGGCGATAAAGAACAACAGTGGCTGCTCGACATTTAAATGGCCTTTTTTGAAATATTCTACACCAAGCGTTACGATGAAAAGTCCGATGGTGAACAAAGCGATATTGCGGCGTAGGTTGGGCAATTGCTGCATAAAAGGTCATTGAATTTTAATGCGAATCTACGGCATGGCCGCCATCATCTGGTCGGTAATTCCATTTTGAAAGGATGAAAAACAGCCCCGCCACCACCAACGGCAGGGAAATCATCAGGAAGCTCTGTGCGTGTCCCGCCACGAGCCAAAAAAAAACAGTGAAAATCATGCTCAGCACCATGTGCAGCAGCCCGCCCAAGATACGCCATCGCCACGCCACCCAAAGGCATATTGCGACAGCAAATGCAGGCGTCAAATGCAGGACTAATATGCCCAAATGACGCCAAAAACCGCCCGCTCCTGCAAAAGAATCCAAGGCAAAACTGGCAACAAACAGCACATACACCATGCTGAGGATGCGGGGGAACCAGGTGAGGAAAGTGGACAAGTTGCAGGTTTTGAGTTGCGAGTTTCCAGTAGCCAGCTACAAGTTGCGAGCGGTCGTATTTGCTATGTCCAACTCGTAACTCGCTACTCAAAACTCGAAGCTATTCAAAGTGTTCCCCGCCGCCGCTGCTCATCCTCTATGCTCTCGAACAGTGCACGGAAATTGCCCTTGCCGAAGGACTTGGCACCCTTGCGCTGGATGATTTCGAAGAAAAGGGTCGGGCGGTCTTCGACGGGCTTGGTAAAGATTTGAAGGAGGTAGCCCTCCTCATCACGGTCCACCATGATGCCGAGTTCCTTCAGGCGGTGCAGGTCTTCGTCAATCTCCCCTACCCGATTCGCCACGGTGTCGTAGTACTCGCCGGGCACGTGCAGGAACTCGACGCCCCGCTTGCGCATCTCGCTGACGGTGAACACAATATCGTTCGTTGCTACTGCAATATGCTGGCAGCCTGGGCCTTCGTAGAAGTCAACATATTCCTCGATTTGCGACTTCTTTTTGCCATGCGCAGGTTCGTTGATGGGGAACTTGATGCGGCCATTGCCGTTGGTCATCACCTTGCTCATCAGGGCAGAATATTCCGTGGAGATGTCCTTGTCGTCGAAGGAAACCAAATTAGCGAAGCCCATCACCTCGTGGTAGAACTTGGCCCAGGTGTTCATCTCGCCCCAGTCCACGTTGCCCACCATGTGGTCAATATAGCGAAGGCCCGTCGGCTTGGGGTTGTAAGGACTCACCCAAGGCTCATAGCCCGGCAGGAAGATGCCCTTGTAGTCTCGCCTTTCCACGAAAATATGCACTGTTTCGCCATAGGTGTGTATGCCGGAGCGCACCACCTTGCCATGCGCATCGAACTCGATAGATGGCTCCATGAACGGCCTTGCGCCCCGCTTCACGGTCTGCTCAAAAGCCTCCCTTGCATCCTCGACCCACAGTGCGATGACCTTTACGCCGTCTCCGTGCTTTCTCAGGTGTTCATTCAGCGGGCTGTCGGAGTGCAAGGGAGTTGTCAGTACAAGGCGGATTTTGTCCTGCTGCAGCACGTAGCTGGCACGATCACGCACGCCCGTCTCCAGGCCCGCATAGGCCAGGGACTGGAAGCCGAACGCCGTTTTGTAATAATGCGCCGCCTGCTTTGCGTTGCCCACGTACAGCTCCACATAATCGGTGCCGAGCAAGGGCAGGAAATCGTCCGCTTCGGGGAAGATTTTATCGAGGGAGTAGTTGTAATTTGAAATGCCAGTTAAGATTGCCATCTGGTGCTTTAATTTTTTTGCGGTAATTGATGCATGATATATGATGTATGATTTCAGATGTATGATTGGGACACCGGAAATATCTTTAAATACTGGGTTTTCACAAAAAGCACTGGCCCAATAAATCATACATCATAAATCTGACATCATACATCTTAAATCAAAAAAAATGATGTATGATATGTGATGTATGATTTCAGATGTATGATTGGGATGCCGGAAGCATCTTTAAGTACTGGGCTTTTGCAACAAGCACTGGCCCAATAAATCATACATCTGACATCATACATCTTAAATCAAAAAAAATGATTTATGATATGTGATGTATGATTTCAGATGTATGATTGGGATGCCGGAAGCATCTTTAAATACTGGGCTTTTGCAACAAGCACTGGCCAATAAATCATACATCATACATCTGATATCATACATCTTAAATCAAAAAAAATGATTTATGATATGTGATGTATGATTTCAGATGTATGATTGGGATGCCGGAAGCATCTTTAAGTACTGGGCTTTTGCGACAAGCACTGGCCCAATAAATCATACATCTGACATCATACATCTTAAATCAAAAAAAATGATTTATGATATGTGATGTATGATTTCAGATGTATGATTGGGATGCCGGAAGCATCTTTAAGTACTGGGCTTTTGCAACAAGCACTGGCCCAATAAATCATACATCTGACATCATACATCTTAAATCAAAAAAAATGATTTATGATATGTGATGTATGATTTCAGATGTATGATTGGGATGCCGGAAGCATCTTTAAGTACTGGGCTTTTGCAACAAGCACTGGCCCAATAAATCATACATC
>JALHQW010000053.1:49596-57073 GCA_022841745.1 Saprospiraceae bacterium
AATCAAAAAAAATGATTTATGATATGTGATGTATGATTTCAGATGTATGATTGGGATGCCGGAAGCATCTTTAAGTACTGGGCTTTTGCAACAAGCACTGGCCCAATAAATCATACATCATACATCTGATATCATACATCTTAAATCAAAAAAAATGATTTATGATATGTGATGTATAATTTCAGATGTATGATTGGGATGCCGGAAGCATCTTTAAGTACTGGGCTTTTGCAACAAGCACTGGCCAATAAATCATACATCATACATCTGATATCATACATCTTAAATCAAAAAAAATCAAACCATCGTCTCCTCCTCCATCCAAGATTTATAATAGTCCTCCACCTCCATTTCAATTGCCGCCTTGGTGATCTTCACGGGTTGGAACGGGTCAATCATCACCGCCAGTTCCTCGGTGCCCACCTTTCCGATGCTGCGCTCGATGGCGCCGGGGTGCGGGCCGTGCGGGATGCCGGCGGGGTGCAGGGTGAATTGCCCTTTCTCGATATTGTTTCGGCTCATGAAATCGCCGTCCACGTAGTAGAGGATTTCGTCGCTGTCAATATTCGAGTGGTGGTAGGGGGCGGGAATGGCCTCTGGATGGTAGTCGTAGAGCCTTGGTACAAATGAGCAAACGACGAAACCATCCGCCTCGAACTGCTGGTGGATGGGAGGCGGCATGTGGATGCGCCCGGTCAGCGGCTCGAAGTCGAAAATGGACGTTGCATACGGATAATGGAAGCCATCCCAGCCTACCACATCGAAGGGGTGTGTAGCGTAGGTATAGGGGTAAATAAGGCCCTGTTTTTTGATGAAAATATGGAAATTGCCATGTTGGTCATGGGTCTGCAAGTCTTGCGGCCCACGGAAATCCCGCTCGCAGAACGGCGAATGCTCCAGCAATTGGCCGCTGTCGTTGCGGTAGCGGCGGGGCGTGCGCACGGGGCTGTACGATTCGATGTAGAGGATGCGGTTGCTGGCATCGTCGAAGTCCAGTTGGTAAATCGTGCCACGGGGAATCACCACATAGTCGCCGTAGCCGAACGTCACCTGGCCATACATGGTCTTCAGCGTGCCACTGCCCTCGTGGATGAACAGCACCTCGTCCGCATCGGCGTTTTTGAAGAAATAGTCCGCCATGCTCTCCTGCGGCGCTGCGAGGCCGATGTGCAGGTCGCTGTTCACAAACAGCGTCTTGCGGCTGTCCAAGTAGTTGCCGCAAGGCTCAATGGAAAAGCCCTTGAAACTGAGCGCCGAGAGGTTTTTGTCTATCGCAATCTCCGGCTCCACGGAGTAGGGCTTGCCTTTTTTGCTGACAATGGTAGGCGGATAAAGGTGGTAAACGAGCGAGGAAACGCCCGAAAAACCCTGTGTCCCGACCAGTTCCTCGGCATAGAGGCTGCCGTTTTTTTGCCGGAACTGGACGTGGCGCTTGCGGGGTATCTTACCCAGGTGTTGGTAATGCGACATGCCGAATGCTTGTTAAGCCACTATTTATGAGAGGAGCTTTCGGGAAAAATTTTCAATTTTTCCCGAAAGCTCCCCCTCTTTCACCGTTTTAAATAGGAGCTTAGTTTACATGGTTAGGGAAAATGACGCTGCGAAGGTAGGGAGGCACGGAGGGGAGGTTGGTGATTTTTGTCAGGGGGTGGGGGTGATTAATGTCACGGATGCCTTTTGCCTCATAATGCAAAATTGGGAACCTCAAAGAAAAACCCTATGTTTGCAAAAAGAAAAAGCCTAATTAATGACCACCGTACAACTTCAAATAAGCGACGACCTTGTCCATGCTTACGGACTTGAAGCATTGCAGCAGCGACTGAACAAGTTCCTCGAATGGGAACGGCTTTATCTTTCGGCCAAGACCGTTGAAGAAGCCACAAAACTTGCCGGAATAGACAATGACCAGCTTTGGTCGGTGGCAAGACAATCAGCTTGGAGCGAATTTAAAACAAGCCACTTGAAAGACCTTCTGCCATGAAACCGTATGTAGTAGATGCGACAACACCCACTTTCAAAGAAGCCACCGAAGACTTGGTCAGCACCATACAAGCAGCAGTACACTCCGACGAACTCACTGCCAAAGACAGGGAATGGCTGATTGGCGAATTGGATGAACTGATTGCTGGCTTGAAGCAGGTGAAAGGGAAGCTGGGGAGGAATGGGAAAGAAAAGGGGTAGTTGATGGGAGCGGTGGCATCTTTTTGGAAAGGTGTCTCCACTTACCTACCTTTGCCAAATGGACAAAACATCAAAAAACAAGTTCAAAGCCGAGTTTAAAAAGGCGCTTGACCAGTTTGCCAGCAAGTTGGAAAAATATGTTTCCACGGAAAACGGCGATTGGTCGGTGAAGGGCTTTATTGATGTTTACAAGAATATCTACACGATTTCGTCTGACACCAAAATCGTCTCAAAAATCCTCGAAATCCACATCTTCCCACAGATATTGCAATTCGCAGAAAGCATCGGTTACAATGTGGTGCTCGCCGAAAAACAAAACTGGTATCCTGACCTTAGCTTCATCCACAAGCAAAACGACGAGGTAAAATTCGCTCTGGACATAAAGACCACGTTCAGGAGGAACCATAAAACCGCAGGCTTTACGCTTGGCAGTCACGGCGGCTATTTCAAGGAGCGGGACAAGGACAAGAACATCCAATTCCCCTACAATCAATACCTCGGTCATTACTGTTTGGGCGTCATTTATACAAGGTTTGATATGTCGGACAGCCCCGCCGAGACCGAAATCTACCAAGTGGAGGAACTCCTCGAACCCACCGACAAGCCCATCCTCAAAGTGGGTGAGCGGCAAGTCACTTCCGTCAAGGAGCTAAAATCCATCACTTCCGTCATCAAGGATTTCGACTTCTTCGCCGCCGAAAAATGGAAGATAGCCAGCGACAAGCAAGGCTCTGGCAATACCGCCAATATCGGCTCCATCGTGGACATTGACGACCTCAAAAACGAGAATGGCAGCTTTAGTCAATTGGGCGAGGAATGGTTCGACGAATATTGGATAAACCACGGCGCTGCTACCATGATAAAGGACGGCAAGCCCGTCAAAATAACCAAGCTGACCGATTTTTTGGAATTCAAAGGCAGAAAAGATTTGCTATCGAAAATCGTCACGAAAACAACTAACAAATAAACACCATGAAAACCATTATACCACCCATAAAAAGTCAGGGAATCAAGACCAAGCTCGTGCCCTGGATTTTGGAGATAGCCCCCAAGGCCAAAGGCCGATGGATAGAGCCATTCTTGGGCACTGGCGTGGTGGCCTTTAATGCGAGGTACAAACAGGCCATACTCAACGATATTAACCCGCATATCATCCATTTCTACAAGGGCATACAACAGGGCGAAATCACGCCTGCCCAAATGAAAGCCTATCTGGAAAAAGAGGGCGAATTACTGAGCAATGCCGAAAACAACGGCTACGAACATTACCTGAAGGTGCGGGCAAGGTTCAATGGCGGCGAATTCTCCCCCTACGATTTCATCTTCCTTTCAAGGGCGGGCTTCAATGGCATGATGCGCTTCGGGAGCAAGGGCAACTGGAACATCCCCTTCTGCAAAAAACCAGACCGATTCGCCCAAGCCTATGTCACCAAGATAACCAACCAAGTAGCGACCGTCGCCCAAATCATACAGTCCGAACCCAACTGGCAGTTTTACAACAAACCCTTCTCCGAGATAATCCCCTTGGCTACCAAAGACGATATTATCTATTGTGACCCGCCCTATTTTGGCCGCCACGTGGACTACTACAATGGCTGGACGGCCAAGGACGAAGCCCTGCTTTTTGAACTCCTCAGTGACACGAAAGCCAAGTTCATCCTCTCCACCTGGCACCACAACGACTGGCGGGAAAACGAGATGATTACCCAATACTGGAGCAAGTTCAATATACTTACCAAGGACCATTTCTACCACAACGGCGGCAACCTCGAAAACCGCCGCACCATCGTGGAAGCCCTCGTCTGCAATTTTGAAACGGAGGGCTTTGTGCAGCACAACCACGGGAAGAAGGAGAAGAGGAAGGTGGAGCAGTTGGCTTTGGGGTTTTAAAGGAGGAAAATGAAAATAATTCTACTCCTTTCTTTGTCATTTGCCACACATGCACTTACTTAGCCGCTGGAATGGGAAATAAAAAACTTCCTGCTTCCAATGCCGCATACTATACTGGGAAAGTTTGAAACCGAAGGGAACCTTACGTTTGTGAAAGCACGGGCCGAGGCAGTGGGCACAACTTGGCGTGGCGGTGAAACTGCACCGGAAAGTTGTACCAAGACAAGGCTCAATTTAGAAAATTAACATTTCCTCCTAACTACTTTGTAGGTAGGGAGGAGCGTACAAAGCGAAAATGAACGCTATTGCGTATATGTGCGGGGTTGACGTTCATACGCAAGTTAGCGGCAATAAAATGAAAATAAAAATGAAAGAATGAAAAACAAAAGCTGGGTGGGTAGCTCTGCGAAGTGAATAAAATTAAATATATAAAAATGAAGAACAACTCACGTGACTATTATAGCGTCTTGGGCGTTGAGCCTAATGCAACGACGGAACAGATTAAAGCCATGTATCATAAATTGGCAAAAAAATACCACGCTGATGCGAACAGTGAAGACTCTGAACTCAAAAAGTGGTCTCACGAAATGATGATAGAATTAAATGAAGCATATGCCACTCTAAAAGATTTGGACAAAAGAAAACAGTACGACCAACAGAGAAACAATTCACAGTCTGCTGGTTCAGGAGGCTATTATGCCTCTGAGATAATACACATTGAAACATTGGAGCAAGGACGGGAAATATTATTAGACGGGATGAACCACTTTCAATTTGGAGCACCAACACCTGAACTGGAAGCGGCGTCAAAAGAGGAGATGAAGAAATTGCTAACAAAAAAAAACGGCAAACTACTTAAGAATGGGTATTCCCAATGAATACACTACTGCTTATTTAACTACTGCCGTTGAAAATGCAGCAGCTGATGCCATCGAACGACTTCAAGAGAAAATCGTTCGCAACAATGTATTGCAAATATATATTCTAATAAGCATCGTAATCGGTATTATAGGGGCAATCAAGTTCTCTGACAGTTTTTTTGAGGGTGTGTTAGAATTTTCATCTTATATGTTGCCCGCAATCGCTTATTATATGATTTTGACTTGGATTGCTCGTTTTATCGCACGAGGATTTAAGTCAAATTTAATAGGATTAAGAGGATTGTTAGTAAATGGGATTACTGCGATTGTTTTAATTGTATTTCTAATTTTTGCAGTTTTCTTCGTGCCAGAAGAAGATAAGGAATCTTGGAGTA
The DNA here is from genome assembly GCA_022841745.1 of Saprospiraceae bacterium. GTDB lineage: Bacteria > Bacteroidota > Bacteroidia > Chitinophagales > Saprospiraceae > UBA6168. Next base: position 54,923 of record JALHQW010000053.1, read on the forward strand.
AATTCACATCAAATGATAATAAGTTTTCCGTATTAATGCCATTTGAACCTAATGAAATTGATGCAGGAATTTTTAGATTATCCAATGGAGAAAGAACCGCTCGTAAACGAATGTATTTAGAAGCATCAAAAAAAAGTTTCAATGCCGAGTTTAATATAGACTGGGCAACCCATTCCGAGTTGCCTAATGAATTTGAAGACAGAGTGGAAGACTATGAAAAAAGTATAATTGAAAAAGGCGGGGCGAAAATCTTGTCAAAGGAAAAATTGCCGAATAATGTACACTCTTTTGTATTTGACCTTCCAGGCAATTATTCGGTAGCCACAAAAATGCTTATTGTTGGTGAAACATTATATTTCATCACAATCACCACGGAAGATGCAAATATACAAGACCCAGATGTTTCAAAGTTTTTTGACTCATTCAAAGCCAATTAATACAAACAAAAATTCAATAAAATTGCACAGACGATGAATTTTTACCTTATACCGATAGTAGTGCTAATTTTAGCAGGCATCATCAGTTTGTACCTGATACGCTTATTTCAAAAATATTTGGTACATTCGGTTGCCCATTTTCTCGAATTTGCCGAACCGGAAAGAGAACGGGAAGGCAATGGTCTTTTTATTTTGGCGAAGTTGTTTTTTAGTGGTATTCTGCTATTGTATTTAGTCGGGGCTTGGTGTGCTGTATGTGTAGTGATACCACGTACTTTTCAACAAACAAGCAGTGTGGTGTATTGGGTCATCCTTGTTGTTGGATTGATATATTATCTGGCTATGATAGCCGCCTCAACAAAAGTAGCGTTGGGGTTCTCGAATCCTGAACAATTAAATGCCTATATTCATACAAATACAAAAGCCAAATGGGAAAAAGCCGATAGCACATTTATGTTTGCTGTTGCCTCTTCAACCATCCTTTTTTGGTTGGGGTTAGTGATTTGGATTGTTTTTGTTGTATTTTCCAAATTACCACTTGGGTTGTACGGCTGGCTGATAAATCTAATTTCTTTTTGACCCTGCCGGTAAGACTTGTTCAGTCTCCCATGTTATCTTAGCTACTAAACGGCGATGCTTCCGTAGTCAAAGGATAAAAATCCGTTGAAATTCGCAGCGGCTTCCGTATTTTTGCGAAAAAGTAGTCAAAATGGCAAAAAGTTTAGTTCGGTTCGATTGGGCAATGAAGCGGTTGCTTCGTGACAAGGCAAATTTTGTTGTCTTGGAAGGGTTTCTGTCTGTCTTGTTGGACGAAAGCGTCAAGATAAGGCAGATACTCAGCAGCCAGTCCAACAAGGAAGAAGATGATGACAAGTACAACGACGTTGACATCTTGGTGGAGAACACCAAAGGCGAACTCGTCATCATCGAGGTGCAGAACACAAAGGAGTACGACTACTTCCACCGCATCCTATTTGGCACTGCAAAGGCGACCGTACAATATATCAAAGAAGGGCGACCCTATTCGGAGGTCAAGAAAGTCATTTCAGTAACCATTGCTTATTTTGACTTAGGGCAGGGACAGGATTATGTGTATCATGGCACTAACACATTCCGGGGCATACACAAGGGTGATGTCTTATCGCTTTCGGACAAGCAAAAAGAATTGTACAACAAGCAGAAGGTTTCGGACATCTATCCCGAATATTGGATAATCAAGGCGGGCATCTTTGACGAAGATAAGGTAAATGATAAACTTGATGAATGGATTTACTTCTTAAAGACGGGCGAAGTGAGGGAAGATTTTACTGCGCCAGGCTTGCCGGAAGCAAAAGAAAAACTGGACAAGTTGAAATTATCGCCGGAAGAAAGAAAAGAGTATGATGCCTTTGTTGAGCGATTAATGAAATTAGCGAGTTATCAGGAAACAGAAATGGCGGATGTTCAGGATTTGATTAAGGAGGCTGTCAGCAGTAGGGAAATTGAAACGGTTATTGGATTTTATGAAAATGATGTGCCGATACCTGTAATTGCAAAATCAATGAAAATCACAGAGGAAAGAGTACAGCAAATCATTGAAAATCATAAAAATAAAAGCCGCTAACAATTAGGGCTTAACCGCTGACCGGCAAGGGGGGGCATTCCGCACTATACCAGAGCAATCACTAACCTGCCCCCCCTTGCCGGTTGGCGGTTGAGCCTTGTTGAACGAAGC
>JALHQW010000054.1 GCA_022841745.1 Saprospiraceae bacterium
CAAATAATCAAACATGAGTGTCTCTTTTCTGCAAAGTTATTCCTTGTTTCAATGAACTTTATCTTTGGGTTAATCGCCACGGAACGCAAACTCGGATTGCATTCATGATATATGTGTTGTAATCTTAGTTCGTAGAGCTGAGTTTTTATTGCCTACATTGACGCTTTCGGCAGTTTCGCCCTACTTCTTGGTGAGGCAGTTTCGGGAGTGCCTGCCTTTATCTTGTTTTATATTTCATTTTTATTTCTTCTTGTTTCGCCGAACTTGTCTATGTACGCAATTCCGCACATACACGCAGTAGCGGACATTTCCGCTTTGTACATCCTTTCTACCTACAAAGTAGTTAGGAAGGAAATGTTAATTTTCTAAATTGAGCGTCATCTTGTTAAAACCTTTCTGGGCAGTTTCACAGCCTCACCAAGTTGCGCCCATTGATTCGACCCGTGCATTCACAAGCCTAAGCCTCCCTTTTGGTTTATCAAGTTTTCCCATCTTAGTATGTGGTACTTAGAAGTGGAAAGATTTTCGCTTCCCATTCCTCTTGCAAAGCAATAAAATATACTGTCAATGGCCAAACAAAAAGAAGTTTTTTTTCTCAATCAACACCTCACCACCCTCGCATTGGCAAAAAACGACGAACCACCCTATCTTTGGGCCAGCTAAGATGAAGCAACAAGCAAAATCATGAAAGACATAAAATACCTTTTAGCTTACCTTATTCCGCTCGCCGCTTGGCTTGCCATAGCACTGCAGGGCGCATGGACTTGGGTAACGGTGTTGATTGCCTTTGGCATCATCCCAGTGCTGGATGCCTTACTGCCAGCTTCCACGGCCAATGTGCCAGCGGAAGAAGAGGACAGCCGCTCCAAGCAAGTGTTCTTTGACCTGTTGCTGTACGCTTGTGCACCCATCTGCTTTGTGCTCACCTACCTGTACTTGGATACGGTGAAAACGCAGCAGCTCGCCACCTACGAACTGGTTGGCCTGACCCTGAGCATGGGCATCGTGATAGGCTCTTCGGGCATCAATATTGCGCACGAACTAGGGCACCGCTCCGGCAAACTGGAGCAATTCTTTTCCAAGGCAGGGCTGCTGCTGGCGCTGTACCAGCATTTTTTCATTGAGCATAACAGGGGCCACCACAAGAACGTCTCTACCGATGCCGACCCAGCCACGGCCAGGAAGAACGAGATGGTTTATACGTTTTTTTTTCGCTCCATTATTGGGCAATATATTGACGCCTGGAAATTGGAGAACGAACGCCTTGGCAGGGATGGCAAGCCTTTGTTTTCCTGGCAAAATGAAATGATTCGATTTACTGTATATCAGGCATTGTATTTAATCGCCATCGTTTATTTATTTGGAATAAATATGCTGCCTTATGCTGTAACCATTGCATTGCTCGGCGTTCTGTTGCTCGAAGTAATCAATTATGTGGAGCATTATGGCCTCCGCAGGAATATATTGCCGAACGGCAAACCGGAGCCTGTGCTGCCCAAGCATTCCTGGAACAGCGACCATGAAATGGGGCGCATTTTCCTGTTTGAACTGACCCGCCATAGTGACCACCATTACAAATCAACCCGCAAGTACCAGGTATTGCGGCATATGGACGATAGCCCACAATTGCCCCATGGCTACCCCGCCAGCATCCTTATGGCGCTCGTCCCCCCCCTTTGGTTTGCAGTGATGAACAGGAGGCTGGAAAAGGCTGTAGAGTAGCTGCACGGTTACATGTTTTCATGGTTGCACGGTTTCATGGCTGCGCACATGACGACAACCATGAAGCAATGCAGCCATGAATCAATGCAACCATGAAGCTATGAATCAATGAAGCCATGAAGCCATGTAACAATGAAACAATGAAGCCATGATTGAATATACAGCCACCCGTCAGCAAGAACTTGCCAGTGCCGTTACACATGGGGCGGGCATCCTGTTTTGCGTCATTGCCATGCCGTTTTTGTTGAGCAATGCGCTAAAAGCCAACAGCACTGGACAAGTCTGGGCAGCGCTGGCCTTTGGTCTTGGGATGCTGATGGTCTATGCCAGCTCTACGCTCTACCACGCCGTGCGCCATGAAAAAATCAAAAATTGGCTGCTCGTGCTTGACCATATCAGCATTTATTACCTCATAGCAGGAACCTACACGCCACTGATAATCAAATACTTGCCGAGCAATCAGGCCACCATCTTCTTGTCCGTCATGTGGGGCATGGCCGCCTTGGGCACTGTGTTTAAATTGTTCTTTACCGGAAAATACAATTACTTCTCACTGGGGGTTTATGTGTTTATGGGCCTCATGATTGTGTTCATTGCCAAGCCCATTCTGCAAAACGTGCCCACCAACCTGCTTTGGTGGATTGCCCTTGGCGGCATCAGCTACTTAGTGGGCGTGCTTTTTTATGTAAGAAGCCATGTGAAATACTGCCATGCTATTTGGCACTGCTTCGTATTGGGCGGGACGGTGTTGCATTATGTGTTTGTTTATCAATGCATTGGATGATGGGAGCTCATTTGGGTGTATTTCAAAATGTCGCTTTTGTCTCATGGCCGTAGGCCAACTGCGGCGTCTCGTATGGCCGCAAACATGACGTCGCAGTTGGCCTACAGCCATGACAAAAGCGACTTGAGCCCAGGCAAATAAGCGATAATTTGAAATAATCCTTCTCATTTTTACTCCTTAAAACCGCAGAAAACCACAGAATAAAAATGGCGGTGGCATCGAAAATGCCACCGCCATTTTTATTCGCAGTTGCAGCGGGATAATTTCCCTTATAAAATCATCCAGTTGCGGACTTTTTGCTCACTAAATGTAAAAGCGGCGAACGTTCGCTACAACGTCAACGCCATTGCCACTGCCGCACCTGCATTCAATTTGCCCCAGCCGTGGTAGTTGTTCGCATTGGGATAATTTGCCGCCGTATTCCTTAGACAAGTAAAGACCTGTTCTCTCGTTAGCGAAGGTCGTGCCGACCAAATCAAGCCTGCAATACCTGCCGCCATTGCCGTTGAGCACGACGACCCACCGATATAAGTTGGGGTTGTTCCGCTCATGGCATAGGAAAGAGAGGTGCGCTCGTTGTTTGCATTGCGCTCCATCGGAACGGTGAAGTCCACTTGGCTGCCATCGTGGCAAGTGTAGCAAGTGCTGCCGCTCTCGTCGGTGCCTGTGATTGCATTGCACTCTGAGAAAGCAGCCGGATAAACGACGCCCCACCAGTTCGTCCAGGAGAAAGAAGTGCCTGCTGCGGCAAACAACATTTTGCCTTTGTTGTAGGCATAAACTACCCCATCTTTTAATACACTGCTATAAAACGGGGTGCCAACGGACATGCTGACTATTTTGATAGAAGCATTGTCGCCCATCTGTATGAGGGCGTTCTTCACGCCCGTGCGTTCGCTGCTTTTGTCAAGCACCACGTCCTCGCAACCCCGTATGAAGTGAAGACTTGACTTATAGGCTACGCCCGTGGTGGAGGTGAGGTTATTGCGAGGCCCGACTGCGAGGCCGCTCATGGAAGTGCCGTGGGTGCAGGTACTGTAAACGGAGTTGCCCCAGGTATAGGCCGTGGTGAGCGTCCGACCTACATTGGAATCCCCGTTGTTAAAGTCAGCGCCAAGCAAGGTTTGGCTAGAACTGAGGCCAGCGTCAATGATGCCAATTTTAACGCCTAAGCCTTGCGAAGTTTCCCAAGCCGCAGGAATAGTCACATTGTTGAAATTCCAAGGCAGGCGGCAGTTGTTGGGGGTTATGTTCGTCCAGTCGCTGGAATTGAGCGGCTCGCTGCTGCCCCCGCAGCCAGAGGTAGACCGGTCGCCAGCAAGCTCGTCCCATTCGGCGGGGCGGTAGTCCAATGGCTCTAGGTAGCGGATGTTTTCCAAATTGGAAAGCTGGGTAAGCACCGTCAAATCGGTCAGTTTTACGGTCAGTATGGGCATTACAGGGTCGTCTTCTATGATGAAATCGGCAGGAGATGCATTGCCAAGGCCCTTGGAAATCAGGTCAATGAGCGCATCATGTACGGCCTTCCACTCAGGGTCTTGGAGGTCAATCTCGTGCATAATGGGATGCACGTCGGCGATATGGGCAGGCTTGTAGCCAATGGAAATGGCGTTGTCGCCGAACTGGGCAGCACTCCAAATGAAATGGATGTCCACCCAACTCCAGCGGAAGTCATTCTTGCTCCGAGCAAAATTTAGGATGGTGGCGTCAATCTCCTCACGGGTGAGCTGCGGTTTATCAAGGGGCGGAGCAATTGGGTTCTTTTTTTCCACCAATACAGGCTTGTTGGTGGTGTCATCGGCAGATTGAGGGGCAGGCTCTGATTTTTTGCAGGAAAAAACGGTCAGCAGTAAGCTGGTGGACAGCAAGTAAAAGACTTTTCGCATTGGGTGTTTTGTTTTAGTGTGAAAAATGGATGCTTTTGGTTTCATTCCCATTGAAGCCTAAGCTCAATAGATATAACCTATGCGGCGAAAATAACAATTGTTTGTACCTGTTCTGCAAAGTTTTACCCAATTTATTATGAATGATAGCTGCTTGCTTATAAAATGATGTTTGGGTTGAGCAATAGACATTAAGCGGTAAGTTCCTGTACTTGGCGATATAGTTTGGAAGCTGCCCAAGTCAGGCGGTGACTTGAAGTTTAATGTCGTCAATTTAAGCATTTTTGTCATTGCCGAAGGCAAACTGCAACGCCATGTGTGCTGTCCCGACGTGGCTTCCCTCATGACGTCGCAGTTTGCCTTCGGCAATGACAATGGAACGTGAACCGTTAAGCTGACGACTTTAGACTTGAACTCACCGCCTGACTTCTGTCCACGGAACTATCCCTATAATTTTGTCGTTCCCAAATCTTCAACCACCACCCGACCATTTCAAGCCGTCCATAAGATGCCGTCCACCACCCACCGTTTACACAGCAACCCTTACCTGAACATGCTCGCAACGGCATGGAAGTACGCTGGCAAAGAGCGAAAGCGCTTCCTGTTCATCTATTCCATGTTCATGCTGAGCAATCTGGCGGATGTGCTCTTCCCTATCATTTGGGGTGTATTCATCAACGATATACAGCAGAACGGTACAGCAGCGCTCGGCTCCGCTTGGAAATATGCGGGGCTTTACCTCGCCATCAAATTGGTCGAATGGGGCTTTCACGGCCCTGCCCGCATTTTGGAACGAGAACTGGCCTTCAACCTCAGCCGCAATTTCATCCAGGAACTCTACCACAAGGCGCTACACCTACCCGTGCGCTGGCACCAGGACAACCACAGTGGCGCCACCATCAACCGCATACGAAAGGCTTACGAAGCCATGCGGCAATTCTTCCAGCACGGCTTCGAGTACCTGCACACGCTGTTCAAGTTTGTTTTTTCTTTCATCGCCATGATCTACTTCGCCCCGGTCTTTGGGCTTGTGGCCACGGCGCTTGGCGTGTTGGTCATCTGGGTGATTCTGAAGTTCGACAAACCCTATATCAAGACTTTGGAGGAGGTGAACGAGGAAGAGCACAAGGTCTCCTCTACCCTATTCGACAGCCTTTCCAATATCATCACGGTCATCACCCTGCGGCTGGAAAAGCGCATGGAAACCGGCCTGCTGGGCAAGGTGGCGAACATCCTGCGCCCCTATCGCCGCAATATCCGCATCAACGAATGGAAATGGTTCATCGTGGACATGCTGGTGGCCATCATCTATGCCGTCATCCTCGTCGGCTATGTGTGGCAGCAATGGGTGCCGGGCGAGGTCTTTCTCATTGGCGGGCTGGTCATGTTGATGGGTTATGTCGAGCGGTTCACGAGCGTGTTCCACAATGTAGCTTACCTCTACACCGACGTGGTGCAGCACAACACGGACGTGACCACTGCCTTCAACATAATGGAAGCCTACGACCAACACCACCTACCAGAAGCGGTCAACCCATTGCCGAAGGCATGGAAAACACTGGAAATCAGCAACTTAAACTTTTCGCATAGGGATGAATCGGTGGACGATGGACGGGAGACGGTGGACGGCTTAAGACCACCGATTGACGGTAGGGTGATTGGGTTGCACAATTTGAATTTGAAGATAGAGCGAGGTAAACGGGTTGCTTTGATTGGTGAAAGTGGCAGTGGGAAGAGCACGCTGCTGGCTTTGCTACGGGGGCTTTATGAACCAGCGGCAGGCGTTTCGGTGATTGTTACAAGTGAGGCGGTGACTTCGAGTCACCGCCTCACTACGGAGGGCGGCTTCGTCCATACAAGTCAGGCGGTGACTTCGAGTCACCGCCTGACTACGGAGGGTGGCTTCGTCCATACAAGTCAAGCGGTGACTTCGAGTCACCCCCTGGCTACAGAGGTTGGCTTCGATTCCATCTCCAACCATGTCACGCTCTTCCCACAGGAGCCAGAGATTTTTGAAAACACCATTGAATACAATATCACGCTCGGCCTGCCGCACGAGCCGGGCGAAATCGAGCGGATTTGCGAGCAGGTAGGCTTCACCGATGTGGTGGCACAACTGCCCAAGGGACTGCAATCAAATATTCAAGAGAAAGGCGTGAACCTCAGTGGTGGCCAAAAGCAGCGGCTGGCACTGGCCCGTGGCGTATTTGCCGCCAAGGACAGCGACATCCTCCTATTGGACGAACCGACGAGCAGCGTTGACCCGAAAACCGAGTCGAAAATCTACGAGCGGCTGTTTGCCGAGTCATCGGACAAGGCCATCGTGTCGGCTCTGCACCGACTGCACTTGCTACCCCGTTTTGACCATATTTATTTATTGGAAAATGGGCGGGTGGTGGATGAGGGGAGTTTTGGGGAGCTTTCTACTCGTAGTGCAAAGTTTCAGGAGATGTGGGCACATCAAAAAGAGGTTGTGGGGGCTGTTGGGAGTTAAATCCTTTTTTTCAATTTAGTGGCCCTATTTAAAATTGATATTAGGCTTTGTCAATTTAGCAGCCATCTCCGAGAGGAGGGGTTATCAAACCCCGGTGTTCCGGAACACCGGGGTTTGATAACCCCTCCTCTCGGAGATGGCTTCCATTAACTTTAAATGCGTTCATCTATAAGCTTTTGTCTCAAAGCAGGCATTGTAATGAAATCATTGGGCTTGTTTTGAAAATCAACATGCCTTGCTTCGACCATTGCTATTTCTTCATCTGACAAAACAGGCTCGCCACCTTCGGACACGATGGCCTCAATCAAATCCAAGGTTTCTTCGTCTTTTAGGTCTGCAATTTTAGAAATCAGCTTTAGTTTCCTGCCTTCAAAACCACTTTCATTTACTGTTGCTGGTTTTGCCATATTGGTATTTTTTTTCAAAGTTAGACATCATTAGAATTACGGTGAAAAATCTTTGCTTTCCTTCCAAAATTCACCCACAGGGAGGCAATCAGCGCAAAGGCAAGCCCGGCCACTGCCATTCCGTCCACTAATTTCGCATTCCAGTACAACCCAGTCAGTAAGTCGAGGAGGTATTTTAAGTAGGAATTGGGCAGGTTGGTCTTGCCCATCTTTTCCAACACGTCCCAATGCCAGTCGGTGAGCGGGCAATAGCCAAAGCCGTAGAAAAAACCCAGCACCGTCCAAGACGCCAAGGTGAGGCAGATGACGAACAGGTGTGCCCGGCGGGTGCGCTTCCATATCCAGCCCGTCAGGTTGAACAGGATGAGGAGGAGGTGGAAGAGGAGGAAGAAATAGTGGAGGAAGTGGTACATTCCGAAAGTTTTATGCAAGATAATAGGAACTTCCTGAATGATTCCTCAGTTACCTTTGCTCAAAATCGGCAAAACGCCCACCGTGGTCAGTCCACCGTAAGCCATCCGCCGTCAACCATTATTATTTGAAGAAAGGAATCATCACAAAATCCACCGGAAGCTGGTACCAAGTGCTGCTGGAAGACGGTGAAATGCAGGAATGCCGCATCGTTGGAAAGCTGCGGCTCGAAGACATGAAGACCACCAACCCCGTTGCCGTAGGCGATGAGGTGATGGTCGGGCCGGACGAGGAAGGCCGTGGCCTCATCAGGGAGGTGCTGCCGAGGCGCAACTGTGTCATCCGCCAATCGCCCCGGCGCAAGCGGGACATGCACTTGCTGGCCGCCAACGTGGACCAAGCCTTGCTCATCTCCACCATCATCGAGCCGAATCTGAAGCAGGGCTTTATTGACCGCTTCCTGCTCATGACCGAGCCTTACAACATCCCCACCATCATCGCCTTCAACAAAGCCGATATTTATGACGAAGGCATCCTCGACATCTTTGGCGGGCTAAAGGCACTCTACGAATCCATTGGCTACAAGGTCATGCTCGTCTCTGCGGAAAACGGCTTGGGCATTGCAGAGCTGCGGGAATTATTGCATGGCAAAACGACCCTTATCAGCGGGCAATCGGGCGTGGGGAAAAGCACCCTCGTCAATGCCGTCGAGCCCGGCCTAGAACTGCGCACTGGCGACCTCTCCGACTACTCCGGCAAGGGCCAGCACACGACCACCTTCGCCGAAATGTTCCCACTCGAATCCGGCGGCCACATCATTGACACTCCTGGCATTAAGATGCTGGCATTCAACAACTTAACCCCTTTGGATGTGGCGCATAACTTTCGTGAAATCTTTGAAAAATCGGCGGAATGCCGCTTCGGCGGGCAATGCCTCCACAAGAACGAACCCAAGTGCGCTGTGAAGGAAGCCGTAGAATCCGGCGAAATCAGTTCGCTGCGCTACTTAAATTACATCACGATCCTCGACGACGTTGAGAACCAGAATTCGTGGGAGATACATGAGATGTGATTGGTGATTCGTGATTCGTGATTTTAAGAAAAATTTGACGCAGATTTTTTTGACGCAGAGAGACGCAGATTTTTTATGATTATTTATGTTTTTCCACCTGCGGTGGAATGGGCTTATCGCTTGAACGTAGAAATCTTTGCAACTGCGCATTTTATGAATACCCCTATTTTGTGATTGGCAATTAGCGGTCAGCGTTCGAATCGCCAATCACCAGTTACCAGTCACGAATCACGAATCACCACTACCACTTAAAAAGGGCTTTCTTATAAAAACTGCGCTTGGTTAATTTGTCGCTTTTGTCATCGCCGAAGGCGACCTGCGACGTCATGCGGGACTGCCCTCGTGATGTCGCAGGTCGCCTTCGGCGATGACAAAAGCGACTTAATGGGACAAAGTATGGATTTACAATTTTTATAAGAAAGCCCTTACCACTTAAACGGTTTCCAAACCTTCCCCCCTGCCACAATATCCTGCTTTTTCTCATCGAAACTGACCCGTTGGCCCGTCCAATAGGCGGCGGTGGCCATCAAATTGGCAATGGAATGCTGGTAGCCTGCCTCGATGGGCGCATTCGGCTGTTTGCGGCTTCGGACGCACTCCATCCAGTTCTTCACATGGGCGAAGGTGAGGGTGTCCGACCCCGTGTTGGCATCATAGACCACCTTGGGGGCCTCGATTTTCATGGTGGGCAGCAGGTTGGGTTTCATGCCCATGGCGGCGGCTTCCTGTTCCCGAAGGCCACCTTTGTCCGAGATTTCGTTGGTGTCCAAATTAATCATGCCACCGTTGGAATAATAGAGTTCTTTGGTCTCGCCCGCCGAATTGGAAAAGCGGGAAGTGAACTGCACCTGAAAGCCCGAATCGGGGTCATTTTCTGGTCCATAATCGAAAACGACCGTTAGCGTGTCGGGGTTTTTCCGGCCATCTTTCCATTGGTAGATGCCGCCATTGGCCACCACGCTACGGGGGTGGGCAAGGCCAGAAAACCAGTGTACGGTGTCAATCTGGTGGCTCATCCACTGGCCGGGGATGCCGCTGGAGTAGGGCCAAAACAGGCGGTACTCCACAAATTTGCGGGCATCGAAAGACTCGAAAGGACGGTTCATCAGAAAACGTACCCAGTCCACGTCCGACTCCTTGAGGCCCTTCACCAATTCCGGCCTGCGCCAGCGGCCCGGCTGATTGACGTTCCACATCAATTCTACCATGACGATGGGGCCGAATTTGCCCGCCTTAATGAAATCGGCTGCTGCCTGGTAATTGCCCCCGCTGCGCCGCTGAGAGCCGATTTGCACGATTTTCCCGCTGTTTTTCACTACATTCAACACGGCACGGGCGTCGCTCATTGTTTCGGCAAGGGGTTTTTCCGTGTAGGCGTCGCAGCCAGCATCCACCGCTTCGATAGTATGCAGCGCATGTTGGAAATCGGCGGTGCTGATGAAGACGGCGTCCACCGATTTGGAAGCATACAGCGCTTCATTGTTCTTGAAAATGGAAACGTCATGCCCCAATTTTTCCTTCAAAAACGCCTGTCCCTCTTCCCGCCTGCGATTCCAGATGTCGGAGAGGGCCACCATTTCAAAGTTCAATTCTTTTTGCAACGCAGCAAACGGCGGTAACAGGGAGTACTTGAACCTATCGGAAAAACCGATGACGCCAACCCGAATGCGGTCATTCGAGCCGATGATGCGGGCATAGCTCTTGGCACTAAAGGCCAATGCGCCCAGGGACAGGGCGGAGGTGCGGAGGAATTTTCGACGTGATGTCATTTTTATGGAAATTGGGAAATTGGGAAGTTGGGAAATTGGCGTGGAACAGTCGTTGATGCCAATTTCCCAATTTCCAAATTTCAATGAATTTCAATCCTATTCGCAAGGCGTTGGATTCGCCACCAAGGGCCGAATCTTCACACTCCGATAGCTAACCCGGTCGCCGTGGTCTTGCAGCAGGATGGGACCAGCGTCGTTCATGCCGAAGCCTTCCCAAACCTGGTATTTGCTACGGGCAACGAGCGCCTTGAAGATATTGGACTTTCGCTCGTACTCCACCACCTTGAAGCCATTGAGCCAGTGCTGAACGAGGTTGTTCGGGTAAACCACGATACGCCCCTGATTCCACTCCCCGATTTTGCGCTGGAAGCGCTGCTCCAATTTTTCCGAAGGAATCAAATCATATAAACTGCCAAGGGTGCGGTTGCCGACCACGCCCTGCTTGGCGTCGGGGTGGCGCTCATCGTCCAGCACTTGGAACTCCAGCCCAATGCCCGACTTGCCGCCCGAATCGAAAGCTTCGTTGACGAAATACTTCACACCAGAGTTGGCGCCTTCCGTCAGTTTGAATTCAAAAACCAGCTCAAAAGCGCTGTACTGCTCGGTGGTCACGATGTCGTTGCCGGTCTCCGAGCCATCCGATGGGCTGACGGTCAGTACGCCATCTGCCACTGCCCAGCGCATGCCGGGTTTATCGCTGGAATGCACACCCCGCCAGCCTTGGAGGTCTTTCCCATTGAACAACGGCTTGAATCCTTGTGCTTTTTCTGATTCGGAAACATGGTTCGGCAGCAGGTTCACCACGGCGATTTGGTCAAATGGACTGGGCACGAGGTCTTTGGTCTTGATGCGTATTTTGCGCCAGCGAACCTCCATGCCCTCGGTCATTTGGCCATTTATGGCATGTACTTGCAGTGCAATGAAACCCTTGGCCGTCATGTCGTCAATGAGATGGGCAACGGGTACGCCATTGACCCAAGTACGCAGGGAATTCCCAATGGCTTCGATGCGGTAGGTGTTCCACTCGTTGTGGCGGAAGGCCCGCTTGCCAGCTGGGTTGAGGTTGGGAATGTAGAGCCAGTCACGCCGCCCCTCGTCGTAAATGCCGCCCGACCAAGCCCGCTGCGAAGGGTCAACCTCCATTTGGTAACCATGCACCCGGACTTCTTGGTAATCAGGTCTTGAAAGACTGCGGAACTGGATACCGGAGTTCATTTTGTCGTCCACTAACAGTTGCAATTCGAGGATGAAATCACCGTATTCCTCGTTGGTGCAGAGGAAGGAATTGGGCGTATTGGCTACCGTCGTCCCGATGATTTCGCCGTTCTCGACCCGGTACTTGGCTTGGCCACCTCTTTGGTTCCAGCCGTTCAGGGTCTTTCCATCGAAAAGGGATGTCCAGCCGTCTTTTTCGGCAAAAACAAGGGAAGAAAACAGCATCGCTGCGCAAAGGAGGAGGTTTTGTCTTTTCATGGTGAAACTATTGGCCAAAAGAACAAAATTTTGGCTAAAGCCATAAAAAAAGCTGCGCCCAAGTTTAATCAGGCGCAGCTTTATTTTTTTGTTGTTAACATCATCAACGGTTCGTGAAGTTCTAAGGTTTTAGGGTTTGGGGTTTGGGGGCAACACCTAACCACAAATCACTTTTGGAAGGATTTAAAAACTAGCCTACCATTTCAAGAAGAGCTATTGGGCCACAACCCTAGAACCCGAAAACTCGAAAACTGCATGAACCATTAATTATTGTTGCCTTATTTCAAGGGAATTCGGCACAAATAGCTATCGGCAGTGATGTAGAGCACCTTCTCGTCTTTTCCCAAGGCACAATTGGCAGTGGCTTCGCCCGTATTTATCCGGCCAAGCAATACACCATCCTTATTGAGCACCAACACGCCTCCGGGGCCGGTGGCAAAAACGATACCTTGTTTACTGATTTTCAAGCCGTCCGGCAAGCCTTTCCTGCCTTGTTTGGCTTCGGTGGTTGCATCGTGAAAGATCAAGCCGTTGACCACTTTTCCATCTGGCATGATATCGAATACCTTCCAGTAGCAATAGTCCGGGTCGGAATTTGCCACGATGAGCTTTTTCTCGTCAGGCGTGAGTGCGATACCATTGGGCCTGGTCATGAGCGAGTCGAGTAGTTCAACTGTACCATCCACTTTCCGACGATAAACGCCTTGAAAAGGAATCTCCTTGGACTTGCTCTTGTCGTGGTCTTTCAGTCCATAGGGGGGGTCTGTGAAATAAAGGTTGCCTGCCTTGTCGAACACGAGGTCATTAGGGCTGTTGAACCGCTTGCCGTTCCATTTATCGGCCAAGGTCTCGAAATTAGGAGCAGGCTGGCCAATCGGTGCAATCATGCGTGCCACCCGGCGGTCGCCATGCTGGCAAATGACGAGGTTTCCGTTGGCATCCAGGGTGAGGCCGTTGCCACCGGGTTCGGTGCTGTCCGTTTTGTCGCCCGTAAAGCCGGAAGGGGTCAGATAAAGGCTGGCCCCCTCCCCTTCCTTCCATTTGTAGATTTTGTTTTCAGGAACATCGGTGAAGAGCAAAAAGCCTTCCTTCTCAAGCCAAAGCGGCCCTTCTGACCAAGTATAGCCTTCGGCCAATACTTCGATTTTGGCATTGGCATCTAAAATGGCGTCCAATTCTGGCATTATCCGCTCCACACTGCCGATGGTTTTGAGATTAGAGGCTTCGGGTTGTTCCTGTTGTTGCTCCGGGGTTTCGGAACCACAGGATAAGCAGAAAAGGACGGGTATCAGGAGGTGAAATTTCATCGTCGAGTTTTTTAAGTGATGGTAGGTGGAATAAAAAAACCGGCACAAGTCACTGCTTATGCCGGTTTTTCGCCGTTCAAAAGAACAGCCTTATTGGCCAATCTGGTAGATAGGGCCAGTCTTTGGTGACGGCTTGGCCTCGGTGCGGCGGTTCTTCGCCTTGTTGGCCTTGCTGTCGTTTGGTGCAGCAGGAGCTGTGTCACCACGGCCAGCTACGGTCAACTGCGCAGGGTTCACGCCCAATTTGACGAGACGCTTCACGACTGCCATTGCACGGTCAACACTGAGGTCCCAGTTGTTATAGCCATTGCTTGGGAACTTGTCAGCATCAGCGTGGCCTTCAATGAGCAGGTGCATGTTCGGATTGTTCTTCAAGGAAGTGGCAAGTGCCTCTACCGATTTGCGGGCGGAGCGGTTCAGCTTAGCAGATCCGCTCTTGTAGTTGACTGCCTCGGCCAGTGTGACCACCATTTCGCCATTTTGGTTGGTAACCTGTACATCGCTGCCAAGTCCAAATGACTCCTTGATTTCTTTTTTGATGCGGGCAAGTTCTGCATCTTTGTCGGCAGCAGCTTTTTTGGCAGCATCGGCATCCATTTTCGCCTTGTCCACGTCCTTGCGCAAGCCGTTGATGTCAGACTCAAACTTGCTCTTTTGGCTGGCCATATCGCTTTGCAAGGTGGATACAGTACCTTCCAGTGTGTTGATTTGCTTTTGGCTCTCGGACAGCGAGTTGGCCAATGCGGATTTTTCATCCATCAACTGTTGGAATTTTTTCTTCGAAACGCAGGAAGGAAGCGCAAGCACGGCTATCATCATGATTGCGAGCAACCGAAGTGTTAAGTTCATTCTCATGTTAAATTTTAATTTTTTTTTGATAATAAATGAGATGGTAACAAGCCGATTGAAAACAAGAAAAGCAAAATTGCGGAGTAGATTGTCGCCCAATTTATCACCAAATGTACTTTCTACAATACCCTAGTTTTCAAACAGGTCGTGCCAATTAAAGCAAAGGTATTAAGTCTTTGCTTTGTTCATCGGGCAAAGGTAAAAATCAATGGCACATATAGTATATTCAAACTCATATAGTTCTTTTGCGCATAAATAATGGACGCAATAACTAAAGGATTGCGGCCTATTCCAAAACCTGAAAAGTCCTTGAAACTTCCACGAAATGGCCCTCCTCTTGCACGGAAGCCGATATGGTGAGGCTGCCCCCTCCTTTTATTTTCTGTATGAGACTGGCCATCTCCTCACCGACGCCTCCCCGGCTAATGGCTGAGTACGTCCGTTTGCCCTTAAGGTAAGAAAATCCAAGTTGGTCAATGTAACGGTTATCGCCCTCTGGCCCCCTAACATAAACACTGAATGGCAGGTTGTGCTGCAATTGTTGTAAGGTAACCGTGTCGCCAACAATGTCACCCCAAGTAATGCTGTACCGTTCTGAGGAGTCCGTTTTCCGGAGCGAGAACTGTATTGGCAAGTTGAGCTTAACCTTGACCGGTTGGCCATCATGCTGGCCCGGTGTCCATGCTGGCATTGATTTCACCACTTCCAATGCAGCTTCACCACAGCCACTACCAATATCCATAAGAAGACTGGGAGACTGAACTCGACCAAATTGATCTACGATGAAATTCACATAAACCGTGCCCTCCACCCTATTATTCACTGCCTCTTCAGGGTAAACAAGCTGCCTCGAAATAAACTGAACGAGCGCTTGGTCAGCACATTCCTTGCGGGCCTCTGGTGTTTCATCGCTCATGCCGCAATTACCAAAGCTGGGCATTACGCCCACATGCGTGAACACCGTATCCAAAGCGAACTGGGCAAGGAGCAACTGGCAAAGGAACATTGCCGGAACGAATGCCGTGATAGTTTTTCTCACTGTGATTGTGCTTGAAAGGATGCTGCGGGGGGCTCAAGTGTGCGTAGTGTGTGCTTTTTCGAACAAAGCAAAAATATTCAAATATTTTGGGTTGGAACTGTACTAACGGAAAAATTATGCCATTTCATGCGGCATTAATCCCTACCGGTTGTTATTGAGATAGTATTTTCGCTGCCGCTCATGATTAAATACGAAATGTAATGAAAACAACCATCAATTGGGGCATACTCGCACCAGGCAGAATCTCCCACAAATTTGCCCACGACCTCAAGCTGGTAGCTGGCGCAAAATTGCATGCCGTCGGTTCCCGATCATTGGAACGGGCAAGTGCCTTTGCCCAGGAGCATGGCGCTGCCCATGCTTTTGGCAGCTACGAGGCCCTGCTGGATTGCCCCGACCTTGATGTGGTCTATGTTGCCTCCCCACATGTCGGGCATTGTGAACACACCATTTTATGCCTCGAAAAAGGTATTGCAGTGTTGTGCGAAAAGCCGTTCGCCATGAATGCCAGCGAGGTGCAGCGCATGGTGGACTGTGCCCGTGCCAACGGCGTGTTCTTGATGGAGGCAATTTGGACGAGGTTCATCCCTTGTTTTGAGGAGGCAATGCGCCTCGCAAACTCGGGCTATATAGGAGAGTTGAAGACCATCCGGGCCGATTTTGGCTTTAAAGCTGACTTCCCGCCAGAGCATCGGGTTTTCAATCCCGCTCTTGGTGGTGGGGCGCTGCTCGATGTAGGGATTTACACCATCTTCCTCGCCACTTGGCTTTGGGGAAAGCCCAGCAACATCAAGGCAACTGCCGTGAAAAACCAACAAGGTTCTGATGACAGCTGCGCCATGCTGTTCGAATACCCTGGCAACCGCATTGCCGTGCTGGACTGCTCGCTGGTGGTCAAGACGCAAATCGAGGCATACTTATATGGAGAAACGGGCACCCTGCAACTCCACAACCGATTTATCAACCCGCAAGACTTGTCCATTTCATTTTACGAAAAAGAATCGGAAAGCCTGCACATGCCCCTCACGGGCTGGGGCTATTACCACGAGATTTTGGAGGTGAACGATTGCCTTAGGCTGGGAAAATCTGAAAGTGACAAGCTCCCACTTGATTTTAGCATAGCATTGATGGAGACGCTGGACTGGGTGAGAAAGGAGGCAGGCATCGTTTACCCGATGGACTGAGGCTACTTCATTTCGAGATTTTAACGTAGATTTGATTGAATTTTAAAAAAGCACAAGATGGTACTGACCGCAGTAAAAAAAGAGGAGAAAATTAAGCAGGATGTGGGCTACCTGACCTTGATGCTGCCAAATGGCGGTTTTACGGACGACCAATTTTTTGAATTTTGCCAAATCAATGACAATCTTAGGATAGAACGCAATGCTAAAGGACAAATAATCATCATGTCACTCACAGGGGGAACTACCGGCATCCGTAATGCCGAATTGGTTACAGATTTTGTAATCTGGAATCGCAAAAAGAAACAAGGCCGGGTTTTCGACTCTTCAACGGGATTCAAGCTGCCAAACGGCGCCACTTACTCACCTGACGTTGCATGGGTTAGCAATGAACGATGGGAATCCCTGACTGAAACCCAACACGAAAAGCATGTGCCTCTTTGCCCCAACTTTGTTGTGGAATTGGTGTCCAGTTCACAGAGTGCTGAAGAGCTTAAACCAAAAATGCAGGAATACATGGAAAATGGCTGTGAACTCGGTTGGCTGATAGACCCGTACAGCAAAATCACTCAAGTATTCAGGCCAAAAATGGATGCCGAGAAGGTGCCTTTTGACCAGCTCCTTTATGGTGGACAGATTCTGAAAAATTTCAAAATCAAGATTTCCGACATCATCTGACTAAAAAAAATGTTTTGATGAACATCAAATTGATAATGACGGCCTTGGCTTGCTTGTTCTGCCTTGGACTTTCGTCCCAAACCCTCACCACCTCCAACCTCCCCATTTTCATTATCGAAACCGAGAACGGCGAAGAAATCGTGAATGAACCAAAGCGAACCGCACACCTTGGCGTAATTTGGAACGGTGATGGGCAGGTAAACCATATCAATGACCCTTTCAATGACTACGATGGGCAAATAGGCATCGAAATCAGGGGCAGCAGTTCGCAGTGGTTCCCTAAGAACAATTTTGCGATGGAGACCCAAAACCCAGATGGCACCGCCAACAACGTTTCTGTGCTTGGCTTCCCGGAAGAGAACGACTGGGTGCTGCACGGCCCGTACAGCGACAAGACGTTGATGCGCAATGCAATTGCGTTCACCTTGGCAAGCTGGATAATGCCCTATGCTCCACGGGTGCGCTACTGCGAAGTGGTCATCAATGGCGACTACCGGGGCGTCTATGTTTTTACCGAAAAAATAAAAAGGGATAAAAACCGGGTGGACATCAGCAAACTCGACCCCGATGAAAATACCGGCGATGATGTGACGGGCGGCTATATCATCAAATTTGACAAGTTCGACGGGGCCGTATCCGACGGCTTCCCTTCGGCCTACCCTGCCATGCCAGGCGGGCAACCTGGCGGCACCATTTACCAGTACCATTATCCCAAACCTGACGAAATCACAGCTGCCCAAAAAGCGTATATCCAAAACTATATTGCTGGTTTTGAGGATATTATGGCATCTCCCAGCTTTGCCGACCCCGTCAGTGGCTATCGCTCCATGCTCGATGTGGAATCCGTCATCAACATGATTTTCATCCAAGAAATTAGCCGGAATGTGGATGGCTACCGTCTTAGCACCTACATGCACAAAGACCGTGACAGCGTGGACAGCCGCCTGCACCTCGGCCCGGTCTGGGACTATAACCTTGGATTTAGTAATGTGGACTATTGCATCGGTCCTGATTTTCAGGGTTGGGCGATTGACTTCAACCAGGTCTGCCCTGGCGATTATTGGGTAGTGCATTTCTGGTGGAACAAACTATTTAACGAGCCTACCTTCGTAAAGGACATGAAAGAGCGGTGGGTTGACCTTCGGGCTAATACCTTCAGCGACGAGCGAATCCTCGGCCTCGTGGACTCATTGGAGAACCTCCTCGAACTGCCTGCCCAGCGCAACTTCCAACGCTGGCCCACTTTGAACGAGTACGTCTGGCCAAACCCGGTCGTGACGGGCAGCTACCACGGCGAAGTGCTGCGCATGCGCACTTGGCTCTCCGACCGCCTAGATTGGATGGATGGCGCAATGGCCGAACTTGTGGACACAGCGGAGGTAATAGAGCCGCCTATTGGAGGTCTGAAAGTGAACCCAACCTTGTTTACCGACGAAGTCAATTTCTGGATGGATGTGGTTGGTTACCAAAGGGTTAGCCTGGGAATTTACGATGCCATTGGAAGGCAAGTCCATTTTGAAAAAGGATTTTTCAGTGACAAGAAAGTGGTAAGGTTAACCTGGGATACGAGTTCGTTCCCAATTGGGACTTATTTTTATAGGGTAAAAATAGGCGACGCCCCGACCCAATCTGGTAAGTTGGTCAAACATTGAGCTACAAAATAAAGGGACGCCCGGTAAGACGCCCCTTCTCGTAAATGGCTATTTTACACTACTCAATATCTTGAAGTCGGGCATTTAATTTCCCGATTTATTACTGATTTGATGGGAAACAATTTCCCAATTACTGTATGAAGACCTGCTTGCCGCCCATTTCTTCGGGAAGGTTGAGCGAAAGCATGTGGCCGTCCAACATCTCTATTTTGGACATTAAGGTTCCGAGGTCCACTCCTGTTTTTTCACACACTTTGTGGAACACCAAGGTCAAATTGTCTTTTGAAATTTCATAGGTGCCGCAGACACGCTTTCCGTTCGCATCTAACCCCTCAAATTTACCACTGCCATACATGCTCAACGAGGCAAAACCGTTGACTTGCGGGGCTTCGCCAATATTCATCCAATCGCCGACGAGGCAGATGTTCAGCCCATCACGGATACAGTTATCGAATTGTTCGGAAATCTTGCCAACAGGAATGGAATCGCTGGTGAAGCTACCAAAGCTCATGTTTGCGACCAATGAAAGTAACAGAATAAATGCAGACGTTTTCATTTTATTAAGGATTTAAATTTTGGTTTTGGGGAGGCAGCGGCCCGTTTTAAAAGGTCCGCTGCCGCTTAATGTGTCAGGTGATTTCTTTCAAGTCATGGACAAATGTATGCCCCAAGGGTTGCCCCATTCCAAATCGGGTTGCCTGTTCGTAGGCTTTTTCTCGACGAACGGAGGTTTTTTTAACTTTTCCTTCACAACAGGCCAACAAGTTCAAGGCTTTCAATGTACTTTTCCGAAAGACGTATTCTTGACTACCTTTGTTACTACCCCATTGAATTGGAATGGTTCAGCGTAGGCGGCAACAACGTCACTACAACAATTTAACAATCCAGCAATCCAGCAATTCAATCGTCCATGCTCATCAAAACCCTTGGCATTGTTTTCAAATCTAAGAAATACTCGGAGACCAGCGTCATCGTTGACGTTTTCACCGAGGAAAAGGGGATGCGCTCTTACATTGTGAGCGGGGTGCGCTCCCAACGACCAACGGTCAGTGCTGGCTTGTTGCAACCTATGACGCCCGTCGAACTGGTGGCATACGAAAAAGACGGGGCCGACCTGACCCGTTTAAAGGAAGTGAAACCCTACCAGGTCTTCCAAGCCATCCCATTCGACATCCGGCGCAGTTCGGTTGGGCTTTTTATGATTGAAGTGGCACGCAACGGGATTCAGGGCCACGAGGCCCAACCTGCCTTGTTCGATTTTTTGCTCCGCAATTTTATCTATTTGGATGAAACGCACCACTCTATCGCCAACCTGCACCTGCATTTCATGGTACACTTGGCTGAGCATCTTGGGTTCATGCCCGGTGGAGATTACAGTGCAGAAACACCCATCTTCGACTTGGAGGAAGGTGTATTCACAGACCTAAAGCCTTCGCACCAGCACTGGTTATCACAACTTCCAGCAGGAAAGTTCTACCAGTTACTCATGTTGCCTATGGACCAATGCCAAGAGGTGCTGTTCGACCGAGAGGAGCGGCGCAACCTTCTGAAATCGCTGCTCAATTATTATCGGCTCCATATTGAGAATTTTCAAAACGTCCACTCGCATGAAATCTTAGAAGAAGTGCTGGCTTAAATCAAAATGGGCAGTGCCGAAGCAACCGCCCATTTCTATAGACCAACTTTGTAAAAACACAGGATTTTGGACTAACTAATGCTTAAATTTTATCACCCAACTGTCAATTCTTCCTCATGCTTGATTGCGCTATGCCCGACCTCGTGGAATTTTGGTTCAAAAAATTCCACCTCGCCTGTTTCGACACTGTACATGCCGCCCACCAATCCAATTTTACCCTCTTTCCATAGATTGCGAAGAATGGAGCTACGGCGGAGAATGTCGTCCATTTGAAGCCTGACATTTTCAGCAGCCACCGCTTCCACGGTCTCATCAAATGAGATATGCAGTTCTTTAGATGCAATATTTTCAACTGCAGGTTGGATTTTCTCAAGGAGCCCTGTCAAGTGGCCCATTTCAACATGGCTGCAAGCTCCTTTCACGGCACCACATTTGGAGTGGCCCAAGACCATGATGAGCTTGGAGCCAGCCACGTTACAAGCGAACTCCATACTGCCCAAGATGTCTTCATTCAGCACATTTCCGGCAATGCGAGCACTGAAGATGTCGCCGAGGCCCTGGTCGAAAATCAGTTCTGCTGAAGTACGGCTGTCTATGCAACTAAGTACGATGGCAAAGGGGAATTGCCCACCACTGGTGTCGTTCACCTGTTGGAGCAAGTTGCGGTTGTACCGCAGGTTGCTCACAAAGCGCTCGTTGCCTTGTTTCAAAATCTCAAATGCTAGTTGAGGTGTCAGGTTTTGCTGCGTTTCTTTATTAAGCGTCCTCATTTTATAAAATTATTTTTTACTACATGGTTGGTCTGTAAAAAGCCTGAAAATGAATTTTTTCACACTGATTTCAGCCCCAATCAAGCAGTCATTTTTTATGGAAACCTTCACCACCATTCCCGAAGCGTAACAAAAAATCGAGACCACTTCGGGAATGGAGGTTGGGCAACCAACGGTTGATGAATTTCTTAGTTTGATTTAGTCGTTACATCCTCGGCCAATTTCTTTTGGTTGACCCTTCGGAATATCCGTTTTACCCGCTTCACCGAATCATTTTCTTGACGCAATGATGCAAATCCCTTGAGCGTCAGGTCTATATCCCTCATCTTGGCTTTCTCTTCATATTCCCGGATGATTTCATACACATCGTAATCAATGTGTACTGATTTAGTGGCATCTATCTCCACTTTGCTGTTCTCTGGTATATTGTCAAGTGTTTCAAGGATGGCAGCCTTGTTCAAAAAGGAAACCTCCTCTGACAATTTGATGCGTATCGGGTCACCAACGGCATGAGGCTCTTCCGCTGCGAAGTAGGGGTTTTTCAGGTTGGTCAACAGAATGATGAACACTGCTACTGCCATGCCCAATCCAATACCAATGAGCAGGTCGGTGAACACGATGCCAAGCACCGTTACCACGAACGGCAAGAACTGGTACCAGCCCAAACGGTACATTGTGGCGAACAGGCTCGGCTTGGCCAGTTTATAGCCCACCACAAAAAGGATGGCTGCTAAGGTAGCCAAAGGAATGAGGTTGAGCAGGGTGGGAATCGAAATGGCGGCAACCAGGAGCAGCACACCGTGCATGATGGCCGATGTCTTCGTTTTGCCACCCGACTGGATATTGGCAGAGCTTCGAACGATAACCTGCGTGACGGGCAAGCCGCCAATCAAGCCTGACACGATATTGCCAATGCCTTGGGCTTTCAATTCACGGTTGGTGGGGGTCACCCGCTTGTAGGGGTCGAGCTTGTCGGTTGCTTCCACGCATAGAAGCGTTTCCAAACTGGCGATGATGGCAATGGTAAGTGCTGTGGTGTAAACAGCAACATTGGTCAACTGGCTAAAATCAGGCATGGAGAACAGCCCGAAAAAACCCATAATCCCATCTGCTACGGGCAACTGTACCAAATGCTTGTCATCAATGGCCAAGCTGGGCGCTGCTACCAAGAACAGTTGGTTGAGCACGATGCCCGCAATGACCGCCACCAGCGGGCCTTGCAGCCAATGGAACAGCTTTATTTTTTTCATGAACGGCCTATCCCAGAATATAAGTATGGCCAATGAAACCAAGGTAACAATGACAGCCCCCGGCTGTACATAGTTCAGCATATTGAACAGCTCTGAAAAAGTGTTCTGATTGTCTGGCTGCAAAAAAGATTCGTTTCCTTCTGGCACTTTGTCGTAACCAAAGGCATGTGGTATCTGCTTTAGGATAATGATGATTCCTATACCCGACAACATGCCCTTGATGACAGAAGAAGGGAAATAGTAGCCGATAATACCTGCCCTCAAATAACCAAGTGCCAGTTGAAAAACACCAGCCAATACTACAGCCATTAAAAAGGTCTCATAAGACCCTAAGCTAGCAATTGCATTGAGCACGATGACAGCCAAACCCGCAGCAGGGCCGCTTACACCCAATGGAGAGCCGCTTACCACGCCTACTACGATGCCGCCAACGATGCCTGCAATAATGCCAGAAAACAGCGGGGCACCCGATGCAAGCGCAATGCCAAGGCATAGCGGCGTGGCTACCAGAAAAACCACCAAGCTGGCGGGCATGTCATCCTTAAAATTTGCGAAAAAGCCTTTTTCAGGCAGGTGAAGTTGATTTGAACTGTGCATAAATTCACAATTTTGGTCTAAAACTCGAAACGAAACAATTTAACGCTGCAAAACTGAGGGGCCAAGATTAGAGCCGTCTTAAACTGAGATTAAAAGGAGATTAGAAAGGTATGGTGGTGTGGAGGTATGGTGGTGTGGAGGTATGGTGGTGTGGAGGAGAATAATGCCTAGTTATTGGCAGGTAGGGTAATGGTCACTTCAGTACCTTGGGACTCCCCTTTGGACGTTACCAATAACTGGCCTTTGTGCAATAGAATGATACGGCGGGCAAGCGGCAAGCCAACACCGTGGCCTCGGAGCTTGCGTGCATTGCGTGAGCGGAAAAGCGGGACATATATTTGCTTTAGGTCTTCAGTAGAAATTCCAATGCCCTTATCGGAGACCTTAACTTGAAATCCATCGGCTATCTCCTTAAATCCAATCGTAATCAATTGATTTTCGGAATATTTTAAGGCATTGTCTATGATGTTTGAAAAAGCCGTTTGCAACAAAGGTGGGTTGGCATTTATGACGGGTGGCATTTTGCACTCCTCGAAATCAAGGTGAATCCGCTCCGCTGGGAACCGTTCCACCGTCTCCAATAGTAATTGGTCGAGCGGAACGGCATGAAGCTCAGGAAGGCTGTTCATGGCCTCCGCCTTGCTCAATTCGAGCAACTGGTTGGCTAATTTCTGGAGCCTTTCGGCCTCCGTCACGATATTTTGGAGCGTAGCCTTGTATTCAGCAACTGGCCTATCTTTTTCAAGCAAGAGGTCAGCTTCCCCAATAATGGCGGTCAGCGGATTGCGTATTTCATGGCTGGCATTGGCCACAAAGCCTCGCTGCGCCTCGAAACCCGCTTGTATGCGGTCGAGCATCCGGTTGAAGGCAATCGTCAGTTCCCCAATCTCATCATCTGGGTGCTGAACTTCCAGTCGCAGGTTGAGGTTCGAAGCGCTGATTTTACTGGCCTTATTGATTTTGTCTTCCAGTGGCCGCAATGCCCGCTGGCTCGAAAACCAACCCACCCCTACCAAGATGGCCAAGCCCATGAGCATCCCAACAATCAGGATTCTCTTGAGAAAGTTAAGTTTCGTTTTACCAAAAACATCCACCGCCGTTACGACAACGGCGAATTTCCCATTTGGCAAATCGTAGATTTTTGCAACCCCTTGTCGTTTGTCCTTGCTGAAAGACAAAATGCTGCTGGTAGCAATGTCCCTTGACAGTCCTTTGTAAAAAAGGTTGTCCAAAGAATCAAGCCCTGTTTGGTTCAAAGTGATGATATATTCCTCCTCATGGTCCAGCCGCTGCAAGAACTTGTCCCGCACTGCCTGCCCCAAAACCTCGTCTTTTTCCAAAAATATCTGTTCCGTAACCTGCACCCGTTCCACCAAGCGTTCGGCAAACTCCTTCTTGTGAAACCTCGCCGTGAAATAATACACCAACTCCCCCAACACCGTCATAACGATGATGGCAGCCACGGCATAAGTCAAGGTCAGTCTATTTCGGATTTTCATGTTTCTAATGCTGGATGCTGGATGCTGGATGCTGGATGCTGGCATTAGAATGCATCCTCCATACCTCCATACCTTCATACCTCTTTCAGCACATATCCCATGCCTACTACGGTCTGGATAAGTTTTGTTTCAAATGGCTTATCAACCTTGTTGCGAAGGTAATTCATATAAACATCCACGACGTTGGTGCCAAGGTCGAAATTGATGTCCCATACATTTTCGAGGATGTCCATGCGGCTGAGCACCCGGTTTCGGTTTCGCATCAGGTATTCGAGCAAGAAGAACTCCTTGGCGGTAAGCTTAATCTCAATGCCTGCACGGGTAACAGTTTTTGCATCAAGGTCAACAACGAGGTCAGCCACTTTGAGTAGGTTGGCTGGAGGGGGCGGAATGGTGCCCGACCTGCGGGTCAATGCCCTAACTCTTGCCAGTAACTCCTTGAACTTAAAGGGTTTTCCGAGGTAATCATCTGCTCCAATATCAAGCCCGGCGACGATGTCATTGGTCTCGTTCAGGGCGGTGAGCATCAGTATGCGCGTTTGTATGTTCAGTTCGCTCCGCAATTTCTGGCATACTTCCAACCCGTTTAACCCCGGCAGCACGATGTCGAGGATGATGAGCGCAAACTCGGACCGCTGCGCCATCTTCAGCCCCAATTCCCCATCGAAAGCTTGAACAGCTTCAAAGCCATTTTCTTCCAATCCTTTTTTTATCAAATTGGAAATGGAGGGTTCGTCTTCAACGACAAGGATTTTCATATTCTGGATTTTGGCTATTGAAAAAAAACTGCCCGGTGATTTTTCGCAAAGCTATGATTGAAAAAAATCAAGGCTCAAAAATGCGTAGTGCTGGAATTTTGTTCAAAATTTACCCCTTGAAGGCAATTAGAATGCAATTAAAATCAAAGACATGAAACTTCAAATCAGCTCATTGGAAGAATACAAGCAAGTCTATCAGCACAGCGTGAACGATCCTGCGGGTTTTTGGGGCGATGTTGCGAAGCAATACCATTGGTACAAGCCTTGGGAATCGGTGCTCGAATGGGAGTTCAAAACCCCGGACGTGAAATGGTACAAGGGCGCCAAAACCAATATCACCTACAACTGCCTCGACCGCCATCTGGACACCCGTGCCGACCAAACGGCCATACTTTGGGAACCAAACGACCCTGACAAGCCTGCCAAGCACCTGACCTACCGACAAATGTACGAGGAAGTTTGCCGTACCGCCAATGCACTCAAGTCACTCGGCGTAGGTAAGGGCGACCGGGTATGCTTCTACATGCCCATGGTGCCCGAACTGGCCATTGCCGTGCTGGCCTGCGCCCGCATCGGTGCAGTCCATAGCGTGGTCTTTGCAGGTTTTTCGGCGCAGTCACTTGCCGACCGGATCCATGATTCTGCTTGCAAAATGGTCATCTGCTCCGATTACAATGCCCGTGGCGCCAAGAACATCCCTGTAAAACAAGTGGTGGACGACGCACTCGCACTTGGCTGTCCCAGTATAGAAAAAGTGTTGGTGCTCAAGCATACAGGCGATGCCCTCAATTGGAACGACGACCGTGATGTTTGGTGGCATGAAATCGTGCCCAACCAGGCTGCCGTTTGCGAACCTGAGCACATGGACGCCGAGGACATGCTCTTCATCCTTTACACTTCTGGTTCAACTGGCAAGCCAAAGGGCGTGGTACATACAGTGGGTGGCTATATGGTCTTTGCGGGCTATACTTTCAGCAACGTGTTCCAATACCGGGAGGGCGAGGTCTTTTGGTGTACTGCCGACGTGGGTTGGATTACCGGCCACAGCTACATTGTTTACGGCCCGCTGCTGAACGGGGCTACATCCCTCATGTTTGAGGGCGTTCCGACCTACCCCGATTCGGGCCGGTTCTGGCAGGTCTGCGAAAAACACAAAGTCAATATTTTCTATACCGCCCCCACCGCCATCCGTGCCCTCATGGCCGCTGGCGACGAATGGACGGAAGGCCACGACCTGAGCAGCCTACGGGTGCTCGGCTCGGTGGGCGAACCCATCAACGCCGAGGCTTGGCATTGGTACCATGAAAAAATCGGCAAGGGCCGTTGCCCCATTGTGGACACCTGGTGGCAGACCGAGACCGGGGGCATCCTCATCTCACCCTTGGCCGACATCACGCCACTGAAGCCTACTTATGCATCGCTGCCAGTGCCCGGCGTACAGCCTTGCCTGGTGGATGCCTCCGGCAATGAGATCGAAGGTGACGAGGTGGAAGGAATGCTATGCATGAAGTTCCCATGGCCGGGCATCATCCGTACCACCTATGGCGACCATGCCCGTTGCAAACAGACCTATTTTGCCACTTTCGAAGGCAAATACTTCACTGGCGACGGCGCCCGCCGTGATTCGGATGGCTATTACCGCATCATCGGGCGGGTGGACGACGTGATCAACGTCAGCGGCCACCGCATCGGCACGGCTGAGGTGGAAAATGCCATCAACGAGCACCCGCTCTGCATCGAGAGTGCGGTGGTCGGTTTCCCGCATGAAATAAAGGGGCAAGGCATCTATGCCTATATCATCACCGATGGACAAGTACCCGACGTGGCGAAGTTCCAAAAAGAGGTGTTGGCTACTGTCACGAAGATCATCGGCCCCATTGCGAAGCCCGATGTGATTCAAATCGTGCCGGGCCTGCCAAAGACCCGCTCTGGCAAAATCATGCGGCGCATACTTCGGAAAATTGCCGAGGGCGATGTGTCCAACTTAGGTGATACTTCGACCTTGTTGAATCCGGAGGTGGTTGAGGATATCAAGAAGGGGGCGGCAGAACGGTAATACAATTTGGCGAAATAGAAAGGGGCTGCACGACAATGTCGTGCAGCCCCTTTCTATTTCACAACGTTACTCACTCCCCAAAATACTCCACATAAATATTCTCCGTCTCCCACAGCTTGATGCAGTGCAACTCGCAGCCTTTGATGTGCGGCTCCAACTGTTGCCAGAACAGGATGGCGAGGTTCTCTGTCGTGGGCTGCATGCCTATGGGAATGAAAGGCACGTCGAGGTTCAGGTTGCAGTGGTCCACCTTTTCAATGATGGCCTCCTTGATGATTCGGCTCAAATCCTTCACGTCCATCACGAAGCCGGTGATGGGGTCGGGCTTGCCTTTTACGGTCACGTAAAGGTCATAATTATGGCCATGCCAATTGCGGTTGGCGCACTTGCCGAACCACTCGATATTTTTCTCCTCGCTCCATTCCGCTACCCAAAGTTTATGGGCGGCATTGAAGCGTTCTCTTCTTGTCAGGTAAACCATCTGCTTATTTGATAGCTTGTCCGCCAACATCGGCGTTACAGCATTGGTCAAGAGTTTAAAAAACGACTGCAAATCTAAGCATTATCGCTTTCAACTGGCAACTGTCAATTGCCTTTGGTTTTTTGAATGCCAATCGGATGCAACCGCTTTTTCATCTAAATAATTCCCTTTTTTGTTGTCGAAACAAGCAATATTGCCGCATCATAAATTAGCCAGCTGGAAAATGTAGATGACAATAAGTACGAAAATAAAGAAACGCCTACTCAAGGTAGCCTCAACAAGAGCTATCCAGCACTCCTTTTTTTGGGTGTTCTTGTTCTTATTGTACTCCTTGGTGGAAGTGCTGTTGACAGAACAGCCATTTTTCTACACCGTCAGCAACAATGTTGTCAGGTTGGTCATTCTTGGAATAGCGGTATATTACAATGTCTATAGCCTGATTCCAAGGTATTTAGTGGACAAAAAATTCTTGCAATACCTAGGTTTTTTGATGCTGACCGTTCTCATCGTCACACCGCTTGAGACCTTTTTGATTTACCTTAAATCGAGCGGACACCCTGACATTCGGGCCGAGGTCGTTGAGAATCACAACTGGTATTTCCTCCCCAATTTCTTCGTATTGGCCACCTCCACCGTTGTAAAAATAACGGTGGACTGGTACACCAATATCAAGGAAAGACAAGAACTTGTGACCGAGACGATGCAGTCGGAGCTTAGGTTCTTGAAGTCGCAAATCAACCCCCATTTCCTTTTCAACACCCTCAACAGCCTTTACGCCCTTACGCTAAAAAAATCGGACTTGGCGCCCGACATCGTACTGAAACTGAGCGAAATGATGCGCTATATGCTCTACGAATGCAACGAAAAATGGGTGCCACTCAGCAAAGAGGTCAATTATATCGCCAACTACTTAGAACTGGAGCGCATTCGCCAAGGCAACCGAGTGGACATGAAATACGAGGTGGACGGCTTGGTGAGCGACCAGAAAATCGCCCCGCTGATGTTCATCCCATTCATCGAAAACTGTTTCAAGCATGGGCTTGGAAGCCATATTTCCAAAGGGTATGTCAATATCTTACTCCATGTTAGGGGCAATGATATAGATTTACACATCGAAAACAGCAAGGGCGAGGTAATGCCCAAGCAAAACCATCCCCGCAGTGGTGGCATTGGCTTGGTCAACGTACGCCGCCGCCTCGACCTTCTCTACCCCAACCGCTACCAACTGACCGTGGACGATGCCCCATCAAGTTACACCGTGAGGCTGAAGCTGCGGCTGGAAGAATAAAAAACATGGCTTCATTGTTTCATGGCTTCATGGCTTTGGTTATAAGCAACCATGAAACAGTGACTCCATGAAACAATGAATTCAAATCCAACAATTTCAATATGATTAACACCATCATCGTTGACGACGAACCATTGGCACTTGACGTGCTGGAGACCTACATCGAGAAAATATCCGACTTCAACCTTGTCAAGCGTTGCTCCAACGCCTTCGAGGCCAATGAGGCTTTAAAGCACAATGATATTGACTTGATGTTTCTCGATATACAAATGCCGCAGTTAACGGGCATTGACTTCTTGAAGACCCTGACCGACCCGCCGCTCGTCATCTTCACCACGGCCTATTCCAATTATGCCATCGAGGGTTTTGAACTCAATGCGACGGACTATTTGCTCAAGCCCATTTCCCTGGAGCGGTTCATGAAGGCAGCTAACAAAGCAGTTGACCAGATTGAACTGAAACGAAAGGAAACTGCCTCCCATGTGGAAATCGGTGAATCCGAAGACTTCATCTTCGTGAAGGCGGACAAGAAGTTCGTAAAAATCAACTTCTCGGAAGTGCTCTACATTGAGGGTTTGAAGGATTACGTCATCATCCGAACGGAGAAAGGGCGGGTCATTACCCTGCAAACGATGAAGAGCCTGGAAGACAAGTTGCCCTCCAAGATTTTCCGCCGCATCCACCGTTCCTATATCGTGAACATCGGCAAGGTAGAGGCTATCGTGGGAAATATGGTGGAGGTCATTGAAAAAGGCCAGCCAAAGCATTTGCCAATAGGCAAAAACTACCGTGACGAATTGCTGGGCATGGTGAACGATAATAGGCTTTAAGCCTAAGGGCATAGCTATAAAAAAACAAACCCGCTCCAGTTGCCTGGAGCGGGTTTTATTTTGTGGTGAACAACCAAACCTTGGTTTATTCAACAATCAGTCGCTTCGCAACGGTCTGTTCGCCATTGGAGAACACAACCGTGTAGGCACCGCTTGGCAAGCTGGCGATATCGAAACGCTCGCTGCCGTTGAGGGCATTGTCGAGGTTGCGCTCCATCAGCGTCTGGCCAAGTGTGTTCATCAGGCGAACGTTAAGGTTCACCATGCTCTCAAAATTGTAGGTAATGTTCACGTAAGTGCCCGCTGGGTTCGGGTTCACGCCAATGGCTTTAGCGAAGGCAGATTCGTTTGCACTGAGTGCATCGCAATCCACGCACCAGTTAAAGCAGTAGGTGCCAAGTGTTTCATTGACATCGCCAATGGTAGCAGCCCTGTTGATGTTGCCGCCATCATCTACACCACAATCAATAAGTGCTGCATTTGATTCCCAGCCGTTCGGGCCGTTTTTGAATTTCCACTGGATTGCTGTACCAACTTCGAACTCCTTCGTGATTTCCCAGATGTCATTGCCAACATTGGTCATGTTCTCGTCAGTCCAGCCATTAAATGAACCAGCGATGCGCACACCGCCTGCGCTTACGGTTTCCCGCTCCATGTTCACCCGGAAGGTAACGTCAACGATGGGCGTACTGGTTAGTTGGGTGAAATTCAAGCAAAATTCACCATCAGATAACGCTCCTTGGAAGTTGAAGCCATCAATCATCATATAGTAAACAGTGCCTTCGGTGGTAGCAAGATCAATTGAAGAAGCAAAATTTCCACCAGCTGGATCAATATCCTCGTGGCATGCAACCGGAGTCAAACTGCCACAATCACCACTGTAAATGGCCATTTGTGTGTCACCACCATCAATATAGTCGGTGGCATTACAAGCGCCAGTTTCAATGTTATAAGTTTCTCCATCGCCAACGAACGTAAACCAGATGGTGTTGTTCAGTTCAGGCATAGGATTATTAGGATCTCCAATTGGCTCAAGGAAGCATTCGTAGCCATCTTCTGGATCGCTGGCACCTGTTGAGTAGCCAGTGTTGTCATATAACGGCGTAGATACCACCGTGCCTACACCACCTCCAAGATAGCTGTTAAGGTCAATTGCTCCTCCACAGATATCGCCTGCCAAGGCGGGCAATTCCTCAAACAGCACGTTGTCAACATAATAAAGCACCCCAGCAGCGCCATAGAAGTCAACGCCGCCTAACTGGATATAGCCAGCATTAGCTTGTGCGCTGATGTTCCAGCTGGGCGCATAATCTTGAATCATCGTTCCATTAACCCAAAGCTGGGCCGTGTTGTTGTCGAGGTCTATGAGTTGCTGTACTTTGAACCAGTTGTCATAGGTATAGGTGAAAGTGCTGGAATTGGCACCACCTGCGTTCACTCTAGCTGCACCGTTTGCATCGAAATACACCTCCATCATGTAATCAGCTGTGCCAGGTGCTGGCAGCAAGGAAGCATCTTTTTGCAAGTTGAAATAGGCCAAGGAGCCGGTCGGGATGTACATGTCCCAGCTAAGCGAATAGTTGCCGGTTGAGCGATCGCCTAGCAACAGGATGATGTCGTCAGCGTTGGCAGCAGGCAAGGCAGCAGAAACTTTCAATGATTGCTCGCAGCTGAGGAACTGGGCACTGCTTATTTCACCATCATCAAAACCACCATCCGTGAGTGACCAACCCGTCCACCAAGGAGATTGTGGGCCAACCAAGCCGGCATCGTAGCCGTCAAAGGCATCGCAGATAAGGGCGTTGGCTGGGCAGGCTTCTACCTGCTTCATGCTGACATCATCAACATAGTACAGAACGCCAGTGTTGCCAAAGAAGTCAATACCGCCTAATTGTGAAATACCCGTAGTTGAACCTGCTTGGTAAGAGGTTGGGTGCTCTGCAACGAATACACCATCATACCATACCCTGTTGATTTGGTTGTCCATGTCCATGTCGTGATAAACTGTGAACCATTTATCGTGAGGATATTCAAATGCAATATCAATATTGCCGACATTGTAAACGCCAGTACCGTCAGCATTGAATACTACTTCATTGGCAAAAGCATCGCCTACACCAGGAGTGGCTTCGTTCTTCTGCATATTGTAGTAGGCAGCACTGCCAGTTGGCACATACATTTTCCACTTAAGGATATAGTGACCAGTAGTCCTGTTGCCTAAGTTGAGCATTTGGTCATCAGCACCACCTGCAGCTGCAATTTTCATTGATTGAGTGCCGCTTAATGCTTGCTCGTTCACTACCTGGGCATTTTCGTTGGCGTTGGTCGGCTGCGTCCAGGTATCCCAAACATCGGATTGGTCGCTGATGCCACCTAAAGTGTAATTGTCAAAATCCTCATCAATCCAAAGTGGGCAAACGGCGTCCGGTGGGCAAGGGGCGCAAGAGTTGAAGCAGACAAGGTCTGTAAACGCAGGTTCTAGTCCAACTGAAAGGGTACGGCAATCAACAAGAGCCGGGTTATCTTCTGGTGTAGTTCCATTGATGAAAATATAATTCAATTCATCACCAGCGGTAACATTAGTAGAATAAGCCCAAATCCCGTTGCCTAAATCAGACATATCTGCTGGGGCACCTGCATTGATGCTGATTCTTGCACCTCCGGCATTTACCGTCTCGTCTTGCATGTCAATCAAGAAATTGGCCTCAACACTTGGCAGCGCCCCAAATGACACCTCAAAATCGAACCCTTGTGAGTCATAGATATTGTCCCAAACAATGGTGTAGCTTTGGCCAGCACGCACGATGACATCAAGGTTGGAAGAATAGGGATCATTATCTGGTGGCACAGAACCACAAGCATCGTCGTTTTGGTCAATAAACGTTACTGCATTCCTGCAGCCCTCAAACACGGTGACACGGGTATCCACGCCGCTTGCGCAAGAGTTCACGTTCATGACCGCATCGCTCGGTGCGGTGATGGTGAAGTACTTCGCCCCGTCAGAATCGGTAAATGGCGATGGACCTGTCAATTCAGGAGAAGTATGAATGCCAGCACCAGGCAGCACTGTTTCAGCTTGGAAGCCGTTGCCATCACCAGGATAGTTCACTGGGAATGTGGCCGTGACTGCCTCAGTAGCCAAAACAGCTTTGATGGTGTTGCACATGTTCAACGTGAGCATCACTGCAGGAATGGTAATGTCGCAGTTGGCACCACCCATTACAATGGTAGAGTCAGGGATAGCTGGATTGTTGTTGCAAACAATCACGCCAATTGCGCCTGCGTTCTGAGCATTGAGGGTCTTTACGGCAAAGCCGCAAGCACCACGGTCAATCAAGGCAATTTTTCCACTAACATTGTTCATCGGTGCTTGGCAGCCATCATTGATAGTACCACCAGTTCCCGTAATGTCACCGTCGTCAACAAGTACCACTTCTCCAGATTCGCCATTTAGCCAACCGCCAAAGACTGCATGCTTCGACAAGTAATCACCTGCAATGCTCGCCGGAGAAGTGATGGTCACGTTCTGAGCGAACGCACCAAACGACATTCCGAGTAGCAAAGCAAAGGCACTTAGTTTTGATAAGTAGCTTTTCAACATAATTCAATTTTTTAGTGAAACAATTAATTTATCCCAAAGAACATTTCGCCCAAGGGCGATTGTAAAGTTGGCAAATAAAGTGGATGCAGTTCAATTCTTGACCGTTTAGCCTTTTTCATGGCCCATGTTTAGGTCAAAATGTCGGCTTCGTTGCAAATACTGCCCAAAAGGCCGCAATCGCAGCGACTGCATCAAAGGGTAATTCGATGTTTTTCCAGGTGAAAAAATATGCTTGGGCAGATTTGAATGGAAGAAGAAACAGGCTTGGTGGCAGGTCGTCGAGATATTTGACGGTATCGGGCGTTGTCCATTTTGTTGCTTTGCATGTGTGTTTTCCAATGTCGAGGCGCTAAAATAGATAGTTTTTGAATTCAGGCGAGAATTTGGTCGTTAAAATTTCTGGGATTGTTTTTCTGTTTTCACAACTGCATGGTTTTCAAAACTTTATGCGCCAAATCTTCCAAGCCTCGGGCCGTCTGGGAAATGGGGGATACTGGATGCTGTTGATACTGGATGCCGATAGCCCCTTTGGGGGATACTGTTGATGCTGGATGCTGTTGATGCTAGATATTGGAAAAGGGCTTACCTAAAACTGACGCATTTAGGTGAGCCCTTTACTGGATACGCATGGAGCATTTACAATTCAAACCATTTAGTGGGGGATGCAAAATAAAAAAACGAACAATTAGCATCCAAATTATTGTCCCTTAAGACACCCTGTATCCAGCATCCAGTATCCAGCAGTATCCAGCATCTAGTATTCAGCCAATAGCTCAAAACTCACAGCTCTGTGATTTGCTCCACATAGTCGGTGCGGGGTAGGCTGGTCTCCTTGAGCGCCTTGTAGCCGCCGGGGATGTTCACCAATTTGTCGAAGCCCCTTGACTTCAAGATGCTGGCCGCTATGACCGAGCGGTAGCCGCCCGCACAGTTTACATAGTATTTATGGTCACGCTCCAATTGGGCCATGTTGCGGTTGATGAAATCAAGCGGGAAGTTATTGGCCCCAACGATGTGCTCGGCGTTGTACTCGCTTGACTTGCGCACGTCAAGAAGGGTGCATGCAGCTGGGTTGAACCAAGTAGCGAAAGCCTCTGCGCCCATTTCGTCAATGGTTTCCACGTCCTCTCCTGCCGCTTTCCAGGCCTTGAAGCTGCCATCGAGGTAGCCGATGGGGTTGTCATAGCCCACGCGGGCGAGGCGGTCAACCACCTCCTGTTCTTTGCCTTCATCGCAAACGAGGAGAATGGGCTGCTGCAGGTCGGTGATGAGCGTGCCCACCCAAGGAGCAAAATCACCTTCCACGCCAATGAAGATGGAGCCTGGCAAGAAGCCTTTGACGAATTCAGTTTCATGGCGGGTATCCAACACTAGTGCATCTTCGCCTTCCCATGCTGCCTTGAACGCCCGCACGGAGAGTTTTTGAAGGCCCTTTCTGCGCACCTGCTCGATGCTGTCATAGCCCATCTTGTTCATCACGGCATTTTTAGGGAAATACTGTGGCGGGTCAACGAGGCCAGTGGTCACTTCCTTCACGAACTCCGCACGGGTCATGTCGGCACGGAGGGCATAGTTGAACAGCTTCTGGTCGCCGAGGGTGCCCTGTGTCTCCTTGCTCATTTTTTTGCCGCAGGCAGAGCCAGCTCCGTGGCCAGGATAAACAATAACATCATCTGCCAGAGTCATAATCTTGTTGCGGAGCGAATCGAAAAGGAACCCTGCGAGGTCTTCCCTCGTGATTTCACCTTGCTTGATGGCCAAATCGGGGCGGCCAACGTCGCCAAGGAAGAGGGTGTCGCCCGTGAAAATGGCGTAGTCCTTGCCATTTTCGTCACGAAGCAGGAAGGTGGAGCTTTCCATGGTGTGGCCAGGGGTGTGCAGCACTTTGATGGTCACATCGCCCACTTTCAGGA
The DNA here is from genome assembly GCA_022841745.1 of Saprospiraceae bacterium. Classification (GTDB taxonomy): domain Bacteria; phylum Bacteroidota; class Bacteroidia; order Chitinophagales; family Saprospiraceae; genus UBA6168. Next base: position 35,401 of record JALHQW010000054.1, read on the forward strand.
TTTCATTGTCCTTGGCAATATGGGCCTCAAAATTGGGCACGGCGGTAGGGCCAAAGACGATTTTGGCGCCCGTTTGCTTGGCGAGGTCGAGGTGGCCGGACACGAAGTCGGCGTGGAAGTGGGTTTCTAGTACATATTTGATGGTGGCACCGCTTGCTTTGGCCCTTTCGATATAAGGTTCCACGTCACGCAGCGGGTCAATCACGATGGCTTCGCCATTGCTTTCGATATAATAGGCAGCTTCGGCAAGGCAGCCCGTGTACATTTGCTCTACTTTCATAATGGTCAATTTTTTAAATGAGAAATGGTTTTGTTCGACCATCCTTCAACAGTAAAAGGTGTAGATGAATGATGAATGCGATGCAAAAATAACAGCACACGAAAGGGGCGTCAGTGACAGCAGTCACGGAAACAAGTATTTTGGTTTTCAACCAAAAACCAGAACAAAATGACGAAAGTCACCAAAAGCAACTCCAATTATTTCATTAATAGGCGAGCCATGAAGAAGCCATCAAAGCCATGTTCGGCGGGAGAGATGGTGCGCTGTTCAAGTAATTGAAAATCAGGGTTTTCCGATAAAAAACGTTCTACTTGATGCTCGTTCTCCGAGGGTAGCAGACTGCATGTGGCATAGACCAATTGGCCGCCGGGGCGAAGTATTTTCGAGTAGCTGCGCAAAATTTCTGCCTGCGTAGCCCGCACCCTATCGAGGAAATCCAACGAGAGTTTCCACTTCGCATCGGGATTGCGACGGAGGGTGCCGAGGCCGGAGCAAGGTACGTCGAGCAGCAAACGGTCAGCAGTGCCGTGCAGCCGTTTGATGGTCTTTGAGGATTCGATGGGGCGGGTCTGGATAATATCGACGCCGCTACGGCGGGCACGTTTGCGAAGCTCCTCCAACTTCCAGGCCTCCGTATCAAGTGAGATGATGCTGCCCCGGTTTTCCATGAGCGCCGCCAAGTGCAAAGACTTACCGCCAGCCCCAGCACAGGCGTCCACGACCCTCATGCCCGGCTCCACCATAAGGTAGGGCGCAATGCACTGGGAACCAGCATCCTGCACCTCAAAAAGCCCAGTCTGGAAAGCCTTGCTCAAGAAAAAATTGCCCCGTTTTTGGAGCACTAACGCATCGGGGGCGAATGGTGTGTCTTCGGTTGGCCAACCCTCTTCGAGCAGGCGGTTCTTCAGTTCCAATTTATTGATTTTCAAACGATTGGCACGAACCACCACCGATGCAGGCTCGTTCAGTGCGGCAATTTCGGAGGCCCATTTTTCGCCCAATTCCGTGGCGGCCACTTCTTCCAACCAATCAGGGATGGACTGGGCGATGCGGCTGTCGGAGGCAGCTTCATTTTTGCGTTCCGCAATGGTTCGAGCTTCAAGCCCATTGAATTCCGGGAAATTGGCCTGTGGGAAGTGCAGTTCCGGGTCTTTCATCGCAAGGTGAACCCCCACCAACCGAACATAATCATCAAAGTCGGTTTCATCGTCCACCATCCATCGTCCACCGTCCACCGCTGTGACCAACCTCCACCAACGCACCATTTCATAAGTGTTCTCCGCAATAAAAGCCCGGTCACGGCTGCCCCAACGGGGGTTGCTCTTGAGCAGGCGCTCAATGACTTTGTCGGCATATTTGCCCTCCTCGAAAACTTGGAACAGCGCCTCGGCCACAGCCTCGACGAGCGGTCGGTGCAGTTTCATGGGGCGAAGATAGGAAAACGATGGACGATGGACGGTGGACGGTGGACGGCGGACGGGGATATAATTGTCAACTTTAGGTTGTTCACCAAAGGTCATATTCAGAAAACTGAATGCCATCAGCCTTAGGCCGTCTATCGTCCACCGTCCGCCGTTTTCAATAATCAAACTTCATCGCACTGATAGAGCCTTTCATGTCGGGCTTGCTGAGGTCAATGGCGATGTCGAAAGCGGTGTCCTTGGTTTGGCGGCGCAAGGGGCCGGCGAGGCTGATAAACTCCTTGCCAGCCGAAGTCGTATTGAAGGAAAAGCCACGAAATTCTACCGAGACCGGCTTGCCATATTGCGGCTCTATCTGGGTGCAGTATTCCTGCAAGCCTTTCACCTGCATGGCCCCCATCACGGCAGGGTCGAATAGGTCGAACAAGCCTTGGTAGTCGGCAGCGACCAGCAGCCGTCCAGCCGCCTCGAAAGTTGGGACTCGGGCCTTAACAATGGCCAATTCACGCAGGGTGTATTCCCTGGCAATGGTAGTGTCCTTCAGTTGGGAGTTCACCACGATTTTTTCATAGGAAGGCTTGTCGTTGTTGAGGTTTTTGTAAAACACCCAGGCAGCGTTGGAGCTGTGCAACGGCAACAAATCAGCCTCTTGTTCCATGGTGGCGCTGTTGGAAATGGTCATTTCAAGGGCCTTTCCATCGGGACTGATGAGCCCAGTGGCCTCACCTGCAAGGGCCGTGGCGGTCAATTGGAGCGCCTTCTGTTCGGCAGGCGGAAGCTGGGTTAGCACATTTGAGCCTGATGCCGAGGTTTGCGAAGCATCACTTTTTGTATTTTGGCAGGCTGCCAAATGGAGTATTGCGTAGCAAACGATTAGAATTTCTTTCATGGGAATGCATTTAAAATTTTATTGAAACTTCTTAGCAGGGGTGTTTTTCCTTTTCCCCTTCCGTACCCTCCTAAGCAGTTACATTTGCGGCTCAATAGACGCAAAATCCAGTTTTTTGTTGTAAGGATGAAAGGTCAAATCAGGTTGATTGTATCCATTTGATGCCTTGCATTGCGGCGATGCGTAACGGAAAAAAGCAGACTTGGTTTCGCCTTTCAACGAGCTTCTCGAAGGTTTTGCGACCATCGGGTACCCATTCGAGAAGTATAAACAATTCATGTCCGTTAGCCACCAAATCAATCCTTTGCGCAATATTATATTGGAAACCAAATTACTTTTATGCCGTTTTTCAGCTATCAAACAAATTCAATCCACCTACCAACTGATTTTAATACAACCAACGCTGGACATACAGCCTTAAATAACCTGCGTTTAAACTTAAATGAATTCTAAATGAAATTATCCCTCACTTCTTGTCTCACAGGCTTTTTACTGCTCTTCTTCACTACTGCTTTTGGGCAACCGCCAACAAGGTCGAAAGTCGTAAATCTTACGATAAATGTGAACGCAAGCACACCTTCGGTAACATTATCTTGGCCCAATCCCCAACCCTCCTATTTTGTCCTTTATCGCAGGGAAAAGGATTCCCCTGATTGGACAATCATACTGGAAGCTGACGAATCCACCATTGGAACTTTTACGGACACACAAGTAGCTATAGGCCAAATATACGAATATGGGATTCAAAGGGAGGCTAACGGCGTTAGGGGCTATGGGTTTGCGTTCGTGCCAATTGAGGCACCTGTAGTGGATAACCGGGGAGGGCTATCCGTTTTTGTGGAGCAAGCCTTGACTTCACCATTGGCGATGGAACTGGAACGCCTGCGCCTTGATTTGGTGGGCGACGGCTGGGATGTGGCTTGGCATAATGTTCCATCAAGCGCCACAGTGGCCTCCATCAAAACTCAAATCGAAGCAGACCATTTTGCCAACGGCACAACAGCAATCCTGCTCTTTGGCAACTTGCCTGTGCCCTACAGCGGCAATACTGATTGGGATGAACAAAACGACCACCGTGGTGCCTGGCCCGCCGATAGCTATTACGGCGACGTGGATAGCGACGCATGGACAGACGCCACCGTAAACACCAACAACAACCCCTTGCCTCCAGACCGCCCTGAGAATAGCAACCTCCCAGGAGACGGGAAGTTCGACCAAGAACTTATTCCTACCGAACCTGAAATGGCCGTGGGCCGGGTGGACTTCTCAAATTTGTCCACCACTACCTTTGGAACTTCGACTGTGGAGCTATACCGCCGCTACCTCAACAAGAACCACAACTGGCGCATCCGTCAATATACAGTGGACAACAAGGCGCTCGTGGACGATAACCTCGGCTATGCATTCGGCGAGGCGTTTGCAGCCAATGGCTACCGCAACGGCAACGGGCTTGTAGGCCCTGCAAATGTGATGGATGGTGATTTCTTCGGCGATACCAACAGCAACAGTTTCCTTTTTGCTTACGGCTGCGGGATTGGCACTTATACCAGCGCCAGTGGCATTGGGAACAGTAGCCAGTTTGCCACAAGCACGGTCAATGCCGTCTTCACCCAGCTTTTTGGCAAGTACCACGGTGATTGGGACTACTCACCCGACCCGTTCATGGTAAGCGCACTCGCTTCCAATGGTGGCGTGCTAACCTGCTCTTGGGCAGGCCGCCCGCATTGGTATTCGCACCACCTTGGTGGCGGGGAACCAATGAGCTATTCCGTCCTTCAAACCATGAATGCTTGTACCAATATTGGCTATTTCGGATTGGACGATTGTGGCACCCATATCGCCCTCATGGGCGACCCAACGGTTCGGGCGCACAACGTGCAACCTGTACCAGTTGGAAGCGTGAATGTCTCGCAGGCGTGCAACTCGGTTACGGTCACTTGGCAGCCCTCGCCCCAACAAAACGTGATAGGCTACCATGTTTATCGTTCCAACAATCCCAATGGCGATTTTGAGCGGATGTCGGGAAATATCGTCACCGGCACGAGCTTCGTGGATGCTAACCCAATTACAGGTAACATCAGTTATATGGTAAAAGCGGTGGTACGGGAAACAACGCCAACTGGCATCTATTTCAATTCAAGTATAGGCACCATCAAAACGCAAACCATCACAAATGTAGCTCCACCGACCACTAATTTTCCCAGCACCGTCATGCTGTCTTGTACCAACCCAACCTATACCATAACATCTTGTGGATCAGGGCTTTCTTGCGTCATCAATGGCCCTGGTGTAGTAGGAGGTGTACCGCCGCTGGCACTATCCCAGCTTGGTACCTATACAGTTACTGTAACGGATATGGCCACCAGTTGCACCGCAACAGCAACCATTACCGTCACACAGGACAATTCCATACCTCCTGCGCCTACCGCAACAGCTGGCGCTGTCAACTGCCAAACACAGACCGTCCAATTGAGCGGAAATTCAACCGTTCAAACTGTCAACTACCTTTGGGCGGGCCCGAATGGGTTTACCTCCTCCCTGCAAAACCCAGTCGTTTCGCAGGGCGGCCTCTACACGCTGACCATCACGAACACGAACAATGGCTGTAGCAACAGCGCTTCGGTCAATGTGCCGAGTCCACAGCCCCCGAATGCATCGGCCATGGGAGGCGGAATAAACTGCATCGCAAACAGCGTTCAACTCCAAGGCAATTCGACCTCCAGCAATGTGACCTATGCATGGGTTGGCCCAGCAGGGTTCACCTCCACCATGCAGAACCCAACCGTCAATGCAGTTGGCAATTATGTGCTGACCGTTACTTCGCAAGGCGGCTGCACGGCAACTGCCACGGCAGTCATTTCCATTCAGAACAATGTGCCACAGGTTGCCCCAACGGTAGGCGGGCAGTTAACCTGCGTTATAGCGCAAATAACCATCAGCGCCAATCCCAACCAATCGGGCTATAATTTCGCATGGACTGGCCCAACCGGGTTCACGAGTGCCGCACAAAACCCAAGTGTTACCTTATCGGGCAATTATTCGGTCTTGGTCACCGACCCCGTCAGCGGCTGCACGACCTCGGCCAATACCATCGTTGGGCAGGACATCACCCAACCGACTGGCGTTAGCGCTGAACTTGGTGCAATCAACTGCGCTACCCAATCTGTTCAATTGCTGGGCGATGCCAATGAGACGAACGTTGGTTTCTCTTGGACTGGTCCGGGTGGATTTACGTCCACCCAGCAAAACCCTGACGTGAACCAAGCAGGCGATTTTACCTTGACGGTAGTCAATTTAGACAATGGTTGCTCCGCAACGGAAGTTGTGAATGTTCCAAGCCTTGTTTTGCCATCAGCTACTGCAAATGGTGGCACCCTCACTTGTACTACTACCTCCGTGCAATTGACAGGTAATGCCTCACCCGCCAATGCAACCATCGTTTGGACGGGGCCGAACGGTTTCACATCCACCATGTTGAATCCAACAGTCAGTGTTACGGGCACCTACGTACTTACCGTTACTTCAGGAAATGGCTGTACCGCCTCCTCCTCAGCAAGTGTTTCACAATCTGGTGATGTTCCAATAGCTGGGCCGACGTCAAGCGGCATATTGAGCTGCGTCAATGGGCAGGTAACCCTTAGTGCAAACCCCAACCTGACGGGCTATAGCTTTACCTGGACAGGCCCGGGCGGTTTTACTTCAACTGCGCAAGACCCAACTGTCACCCAACCAGGGCTTTATTTCGTGCAGGTCACCAACCAACAAACGGGCTGTGCGGCCACTTACTCAGTACAAGTGACGCAGTTTGAGCTGCCGGATGTGGATTTGCTGCCCAATGTTTCGGAAATCAATTGTTCAAATCCATCCGTCGAACTGGATTTGACGGGTATTTGCGACCAGCCCGGAATTACCTGCACACTGAACGGCCAGCCCGTAAGCCTACAGACGAGCATTAGCCAAGCTGGAAGTTATACCTTGGTTGTTTCCCAACCATCGGCTGGCTGTAGTACCTCGGAGTCGTTCAGCATCATAGGCAACGTTGCCACACCAAGCCTTATCGTTGACGGGGACTTGACGCTGAACTGTGACAGCGATTTAACTGCCCTGACGGCCATTAGCAGCACTCAAGGTGTTAGTTTCATGTGGGAAAATTTGGGTGCAAATGCCACGCAAATAGTTTCTGCTGGCAATTACACGGTAGTTGCGACAGCACCAAACGGCTGTACCACTTCCCAAACCGTCATGGTAACAGCGCCACCTCCTCTTACCATTTCAATTGAGTTTGAGCCTACTTGTGATGGCACTTATGGCATTGTTGTATTTGCCATAGGTGGTACGTCGCCCTACACTAACCAAATCATACCAGCTGGGCCATTGCAGCCTAGTACTTCTTACACCGTCATTGTCATAGACAACAATGGCTGCATGGAAACTATAGGCGGCATTGTGCCGAGTGCGACACCGGCTTTGGTGGCAACAGCTATTCAAACCAATGAAACAGTAATTGGGCTAAACAATGGTACGGCCACTGCCCAAGCTTCCGGCGGGCTTCCTCCTTATAGTTATGCATGGAGCAATGGCGAGACCACGGCAACCATTGTCAATCTTGCGCCCGGAACATATACCTGTATCATTACCGACTTAAATGGCTGTACGAAAACGGTCTCCGCAACAGTATTACCTGGCACCAATGCTACGGATGAACTTCCGGGACTGCGTGACCTCCGGCTTTCACCGAACCCGACCAACGGGGAGTTCGACCTATTCATCAACCTTGAGAATCCAGTGAATTTACAGGTCAAACTGATGGATGTAAATGGCCGTACCCTTTACAAAACCACCGATGAGTTGGTGTCTGAAAAAACTTGGCGACTTGACCTTACACCTTGGCCATCTGGTGTTTATTATTGCATGGTTGCTGCCGGTGGCAATGCAACGGTATTGAAAGTGGTGAAAATGAATTGACCAAGCAGAGAGTAGGAAATGGGCGGATTTGTTAGTGATTCGCCCATTCCCCATTTTCCAAAAGCCTACGCCATGATTCGCAAACTTGTACAAGAAGGCAAACTCGATGAGGCCATCAATGTCTTAGCTCGGCTGCACAAATCGCTGGATACAGATGACAACACACTGACGATGCTGCAATCCCGCTTGGCAGACTTGGACTACAAACGCATCAACAATTTGGCAGAGGCATCCGAAATTGGGATCGAAAAGAACAAAATTGCCGACTCCTTCCTTTATTTCTATGAAAACCTGGAAGAGCGGGTCAATTCGGTTTTTGGCCTGAAATACGATGTTTCCGACTTCGAGCTACAGGTAAGCCTGAAGATGATGCGGCAGTATGAGGTAAAAGAAAAACTTGGGGAAGGTGCCAGTGCTGTTATCTTCAAAGCCGTCGAAAAAACGACAGGTAAGTTGGTGGCAATCCGTGCACTGAAATCAATCAGGCTTGCCAAAAACGAAAAAGATAAAAAGAGCTCGGGCGAAGATGGCAAGGTAAGCGCCAAGATTGCAGCGCAAATAAAGCATCGGAACATCATCGAAATACTGAGCAGCCATGAGAGCGATATTCCGTTTTGCTCCGTACTTGAATACATCAACGGCGTCACGCTCGACCACCTATTGGAGGTTGGCTATTTCCCCCGCAGGGATACTATTGCCATTATCCGGCAAATCTGCGATGCCCTGTACTACCTCCAAAACCTTGGTTATGACCACAAGAACCTGCGCCCTTCCAAAATCATCATTGACCACGAACTGAAGCCGGTTATTTCAGTCTTTGAAATCTTCAAGGACATGCGAGGCTATAGCCGCTTGGACAAGATTCTTGATGACCTTCGCTACTCCAGCCCTGAGGAACTCAATTTAGCCCCCGAACACCTCGATTACGACAAGGTGAACCAATTCCTGATGGGCTTGCTCATGTTCGAGATGCTGACAGGTGAGCCAATCTTTAAAGGTGACAATGCCGAATCGGTGATGGAAGCCAGAAAAATGTTTTTCGAAAAACCAGTTCATCGCAGGGCAGTGCTCAAAGCTGCGAATCTACCAGCCGATTTGATGAAAATCATTCAAAGACTATTGGAATATGAGCCAAAGAACCGTTTCCGCAACCTGGTTGAATTAGATAAGGAGCTCTACAAACTCCCACTTGAAAGCAGCAAGGAAATCGAATTGGTACACGAAAGCTATATGCGTTGCTGCGCAAAAAACCGGGAGTTTATCAGTAGTTTCTACAAGCGGTTTTTCAGCACTCATGCTGCGGAAGGCTATGAAAGCCGCTTTGAAAAAGGCTCGGCCAGCAACCGAACACACAAGAAGCTCAGGGTCATGGTACTCCAACTGATTGATATGGACAATAGCAATTGCCACCCCGACCTTGACCGCATCAAGCAATACAAAGGTCATGTTGGCCTATCGAAAACGGATTACGCCAATTTCTTAAATGCGCTGCGGCAAGAGGTAGAAGCCACCGATTCGTTTTGGCAAAAAGACCATGCCATTGGTGCAGCATGGGACAATGTTTTGTCGAGGGCTATCGAAAAACTTTGACCCATTCTTTTATCATTGAAGCATGCAACCAATCCAACCATTTCCTTACCTGTTACCTTTTTGTAAAACTGTATTAATTGCAGTTATCGCAGCAAACACATAGCTGTGACAAATATTTCAAAATTTAGTTTTTCTAATGAAAGGAGTGAACTAATTTTGCACTCCCCACATCTACAAGGAAATTTTCAAGGCCATATAACAATGCCCCGCACCTTCTTCCCCTTGGCCATCAGCTATGAATCCAACACTGCCCTGACGACCATAGCACCAATTCCCCTTCGAGAAAACTTTAGTGTATCCCGTGAAAATTGAGAGAAATTAACCCGTCCATCCACAAAAGGATGGCATGGGCAAGCTATTACGTAATCATTATTTTTTAACAAATAAACTTTTTCTTTGCATGAGAACATTCAAGTTTACGATGCTGGTCTTACTCATTGCTTCCAGCCAAGCAATCTTTGCTCAAACCAAACCCACCAATCCGTGGAAATTCGTCCCGGAGTCGGTCATGGCTCAAAAAAGTTACGCCCGGCAAATCACACCCACCAAGTATCGAACCGCCACACTTGACGTTTCGATGATGAAATCGCTCCTTGCCCAGGCACCGCTTTGGAAGACCCAAGCCGCCGAAATCAAGGAAACCATCCTCACGCTCCCCATGCCCGATGGCAGCACTGAGCGGTTCCGCATTACGGAGGCCCCGATCATGCACCCCGACCTTCAGGCACAGTACCCTACCATCCGCAGCTATGCGGGCGTGGGCATTGACGACCCCGCTGCCTATTTCCGGGGCGACTTCACGCTGAAAGGCTTCCATGGAATGGTTCGCAGCCCTGAGCACAGCACGGTCTATATTGACCCATTCTCTTCCGAGGACAATGTGAACTACCAAGTGTATTACCGCAAGGATTTTTCCAAGAGCGACCCTTGGGAATGCCATTTTGAAGAAGTCAACAAAGAGGTGAAGCCAAAGCCGATTGACCCAGATAAAATGGTAGGCGACTGCCAACTGAGGGATTACACGCTTGCACTGGCCTGCACGGGCGAGTATGCCACCTTCCATGGTGGTACAGTTGCACTCGTACTCTCCGCCTTCAACACCACCATGACCCGTGTGAACGGCGTATTCGAGCAAGATGCCTCTGTACACATGACCCTGCACCCAAATACCAGTTCGCTGATATTCCTGAACGCAAGCACTGACCCGTACACCAACACTAATGGCAGTACCATGCTGGGCCAAAACCAGACAACCTGTGACAATATCATCGGCAATGCCAACTACGACATCGGCCACGTATTTTCGACGGGAGGTGGCGGTGTAGCCTACCTCGGCGCCGTTTGTACCAACTCCTTGAAAGCAGGAGGTGTTACAGGTCAAGCAAGCCCCATCGGCGACCCCTTCGACATTGATTATGTTGCGCATGAAATGGGCCACCAGTACGGTGCAAACCATACACAGTGCAATGCTTGCAACCGCAACAACCCTACTTCGATGGAGCCTGGCAGCGCCAGCACCATCATGGGCTATGCAGGCATCTGCGCACCTAATGTTCAGAACAACTCCGACGACTATTTCCACGCAATCAGCCTGCAGGAAATCGCCGCTGAGGTCACAAGCAATGGCTCTGGTGGTGGCAACACCTGCTCCACCAATAGCAGCATCAACAATGCACCGACCGCCGGCGCAGGCGCTGATTATGTGATTCCAAGGTCAACCCCATTCTTCCTAACTGGCACAGGCAGCGACCCTAACAGCGACCCCATCACCTACACTTGGGAACAGATGGACCCCGTTTCGGCGACTGTTACCATGCCGCCAGCCGCTACAAATACCGTTGGCCCGATGTTCCGTTCCTTCAAAGGCACTACATCGCCCGTGCGATACCTGCCTCGTTTGCAGGATGTCGTGAGCAATGTCAGCCCGACTTGGGAAGTATTGAACAGCGTTGCCCGTACCCTCAACTTCCGCTTGACGGTACGTGATAACCGTGCAGGTGGCGGCTGCACTGCAGAAGACAATATGGTGGTTACAGTAAACGGTACAGCTGGCCCATTTGTAGTTACGGCTCCGAACACCGCAGTAAGTTGGCCAGCAAACTCCACCCAGACGGTGACCTGGAACGTGGCCGGCACGACTGCTGCGCCGGTTAGCTGCGCCAATGTGGACATTTTGCTTTCCACCGACGGCGGCTTCACTTACCCAACCGTACTTGCAACGGCAACGCCCAATGATGGAACGCAGTCGGTTACACTTCCGAACGTGACGAGCACCACTGCCCGCATTATGGTAAAGGCCAACGGCAATATTTTTTACGATATTTCAAATGCCAATTTCAGCATAACGGCTGCCAGCAACGGCTTCACGGTGAACGTGACACCCAGCAGCCAGTCAGCTTGCTCGCCATTGAATGCTGTTTATACCGTAGCTGTAGGTGTGGTTGGGTCTTTCAGCGGCAACGTGACTTTGAGCGCATCGGGCCTTCCTGCTGGCGCAACGGCGTCCTTCAGCCCGAACCCAGTAACTGCACCAGGCAATAGCACCATGACCGTCACCACGGCAGGTGTTGCCGCAGGCACTTATGCATTTACCGTAACGGGCACGAGTGGCGCCCAGTCCCAAAACGCATCGGCCAGCCTGACGGTGCTCGCTGGTGCTCCGCCTCAAGTGACATTGAACCAGCCTGCCAACGGAGCAACGGGTGTGTCAACTACCCCGACCTTTTCTTGGAATGCTGCCGCTGGCGCAACAACTTACGACCTCCAAGTGGCTACTGATGCTGGATTTTCCAACCTAATCATCAATGCGACGGGCATAGGAGGTACTACCTACACACCGTCCGCACCATTGGCTTCCAATACTACTTACTATTGGAGGGCAAGGGGTTCCAACTCTTGCGGTACGGGCGCCTATTCCACCACGTTCAGTTTTACAACCTCGAACCAAACTTGCCTAACACAGGCCAGCACCGATGTGCCTAAGACGATTTCGGCCAGTGGCACACCAACTGTCACATCCATCCTTAATATTTCGGCCAGCGGCACTGTCAATGACGTGAACCTGCTGAACCTCGGCATTACGCACACTTGGATAAATGACGTGGTGGTGAAACTGAAAAGCCCGGCAGGCACGGAAATCACTTTGCTCAACCAAACCTGTAACAGCGAGGACAACCTCCTCATGAACTTCGACAATGCTGGTGCAGCCTATGGCTCTTGGCCATGCCCGCCAACCAACAACGGTACTTATCAACCGTTCCAAGCATTGTCGGCTTTCAATGGCCAGAACATCAACGGCACATGGACACTGACAGTACAAGATTTGGTTGATCAAGACGGTGGCTCGCTCAATAGCTGGAGCCTTAATATATGCTACACCCCAGGTACTCCGCCAGTCAGCGTTGTGGTCACTGGCACCAACGTTTCTTGCAATGGCGGCAGCAACGGCTCGGCCACGGCTACGGCCTCCGGCGGCACTGGCAGCTATACTTATCTTTGGAACAACGGCGCCACTACCTCTTCCATATCTGGCTTGGTAGCTGGCACTTATTCCTGCACCGTAACCTCTGGCACCTCCACCACATCTGGCAGCGTCACCATCACGCAACCTGCAGTATTGGCCGCAAACGTGACAGGGACGAACCCAACCAGCGGCAACAACGGTACAGCAACATCCAACCCAACGGGTGGCACAGCCCCTTATACCTACGCATGGAGCAACGGTGGCACTACACAGACCATCACTGGCCTTGCTGTAGGCACCTATACCTGCACGGTAACAAGCGTGGGTGGCTGCACGGCAACGGGTAGCGTTACGTTGGTGGCAGGTGGCTGCAATACGCAAACCATCAACAGCGAAAACTTTGAAGCAGGCTTGGGTATTTGGATAGTTAACACTGCTAGCAGCTCGGACGGTACCCGCGTCAACAATGCTACTTACGCCAATTCGGTGCCGTGGAGCATCCGATTGCGGGACAATACAAACACATCGGTGATGTCAACGACTAACCAGAACTTAGCATCCTATAGCTCCGTAACGGTCAATTTCAGCTATATCACGGTTGCCTTTGCAAATGGCGAAGACTTCTGGTTGCAAATCTCGACCAATGGCGGCACGACTTACACCACGGTCAAGGCTTGGGTAGCAGGTACCGACTTCACCAACAACGTACGTGGTACTGGCAACTTCACCATCAACGGGCCGTTCACGTCCACTACCCGTATCCGCCTCCGCTGCGATGCCAGCACAGACAGCGACAACGTCTATATTGATGACGTGGTCATCACGGGCTGCCTTAACTTTACGGGAGGTGAGGATACTGAAGGCCGTTCGGATGAGGATTCCGATGTTGTGGTTGCTGACAACTCCAGCTTTTTAGCTTACCCGAACCCAACCAATGGCAGCCTGACGGTTGAGTTCAGCCAATCGGAGCAAACGGCAAAATTGGTGGTATTGGACATGCTCGGCAGAAACATGCAGCAGCAGGATGTTCCATCCAATGGCACGGGTGTTCAGCAGGTTTCGTTGGATGTAGCCCACCTACAAGCTGGCAGCTACTTGCTCATGGTAATAGATGGTACAGAGCGCAGGCACCTTCAGTTCGTCAAGCTATAATTGCGAAGCAAGCGCAATCCGATAAAAACAGAAACTCCCGGCTGCAACTGCGGTCGGGAGTTTTCTTTTTCAGGAATGGCTCACAGCGCTTTCCTTACAGCCATTGAAACCAACCAAACGGCCAGTCCTTTTGGCAGCAACGCCATAAACCAGGCGAAGGCCCGGCCAAGGCCTTGGCTGGCACTCATTATCAATGCATACTCATCGGGCATTTTACCCATATAATAATTTACGCTATTCGCATTTTACAAAACAGATTAGCTGCATTTTATGATTTAAACAATGTAGGAACGATAAAAAATGTTTTGCCCAAAATTGTTTTTCACCTAACTTACAGCGACTTTTCACCACCAAAATAAATTAGCCATGAAAAAGAGCGCACTTCTACTCTTGGCATGCAGTTTCATACTGCTGAAAGGGATTTCGCAACCTTTCTCATTCTTGCCCAAATCAACCGTATTTCATGCAAATGACATCCGTACTAATTTCCTTCCAAATGGAATGCTGTTTTGGGATGGCGAAGGTGACGAGAATTACGTAGTTCCATTTGTCAATGAATCCTCTGCCTCCACCATATTCAATGCTGCCCTATGGCTTGGCGTAAAAGATGGTGATTCATTGAGGGTCGCATCCCAAACCTTTGAAATTTCCGGAAGCATGCTTGATTTTTATCCAGGCCCATTGAACCCGGCTACTGGCAAGCCCTACCATGAATTTGACCGGGAGAACTTCAACCGGGTATGGACGGTCTCCCGCTATGAAATCGAGCAACACATCCTGGATTTCGAGGAAAACTTGGTGTTGGACAAGCCCAACCTTGCGGTAGTGGGCTGGCCCGGCCACGGCAACCCCTATTTCCTAACGATTCATGGATTTGAACTGCCCAACACCGCGCAAGGGGCAGCCCCTTTCTTTGATAGCAACAGGGACGGGATTTACAACGCTTTTGATGGCGACTTCCCTTTGCCGGATGGTGTTTCTTCGAATTCGATACCCGAGCAGCTGATTTGGTTGGTTTACAACGACGCGGCTGCAATACACAGGGCCTCTGGAGGCTCGGCACTCGGTGTGGAAATCCAGTTAACTGCCTGGGCCTATAGGTGCCTCGAAAACCCATTGCTCAACAAAACGCTTTTTATCTCTCAAAAAATCATCAACCGCTCTGGCCGTGATTACGAAGATGTAAAGGTCGGCATCTGGTCTGACATAGACATCGGCTGCCACCGTAATGATTATGCGGGTTGCGCACCTGACCTCGATACTTATTTTGCTTACAATGCCGTAGCCTACGACCCAAGTAACTGTGAATCCTTGAACGGTTACGGCAATCATCCGCCCGTCCAAGCAGTTACATTGCTCAACCAGAAAATGGAAAAATTCAATGTTCACTATGGTATCTATTGGGGTACCCTGCCTACAGAATTAGCTGGCCCAGATGGCGCTGTTGAAGTCTTTGCGACACTGAATGGAGCCTGGAGAGATGGGACCCCGCTCAGTCAAGGCGGCATCGGGTACGACTCAACAGCAACGAATCCTCCTGCTGAATTTGCCTTCCCCGATGACCCGAATGACCCAGATGGCTGGTCGCAGGTAACGGCAAGGGTGGCAACGAATCTTGATGTTCGCCAATTGGGCATCACCAGTTTTGAGGAATTCAAAAACGGAGAAGCAAAAACAGTGGATATGGTTTATTCCACTCATTTCGATGCTGAAAAGGACAATTTTGAACAGGTGTCCTTGATTTACGAAGAAGTTCCCAAAATAAAAAATTGGTATAAGTCTGGGTTTGTTAGCGGTTCATGCCTCCAACCAAAATGCGTTGGTGATTGTATCTGGCCTGGCGACGCAAACAACGATGGGATTGTTGACCATTTTGACCTCCTGGCCATTGGGGCTGGCTTTGGTGCTGAAGGTATTGCCCGTATAACCGACCGCACTTGGTCTCCCCAAACGGGCGGCAACTGGACCCAAAGCCTCAAGGACGGAACCAATTTCAAATACTTGGACACGGATGGGAATGGGAAGGTGGACGAAGCAGACCTTGAACTTGTCAAACTTCATTTCGGTAAATACCGGGAGGATTACACCATTCCTTCAAAGACGCCAACTATTGACGCATTGTACATAAAACCATCTACTGACATCGAGAACAATGTGGTTTCCTCACTGGATGGTGCATTCAACCTTTTCGTCAACAAATACCCCATCGATAGCCTTATAGGCATTGCCGTAACTATTGATTACGATACAGAATATTTCTACCAAGGTGCGACACAGCAATCCCTTTGGTCGGACTGCTTGTATTATTTGACTGGGCCACTTCTTTTCAATGAAGTCATCCAGGGTAATGTTTTTTTCGCTGCTTACAATACCGAAGAGGCATGCCCCATGGAGGAGGTTGAAAAGCTTTTCAGGATTGTAGCGTTGAATCCAAAACAGGTATTGCCGAGCAATTCGACAACCGTTAGGATAACCAGGGCTGAAGGGGTAATGAAGGATGGCAGTGTAGTGCCCATTGGTGGGCAAGACCTCGAACTGCGGTTCGAAGGCTTTGAAATTGGAACAGAAAAGAAAAAAGAAACTGGTATCAATATCTACCCCAACCCTTCCGATGGCGTTTTTTATATCAAATTGGAAGGCGTTGAAATTGGCGATTGGCAAATCACGGATGCCATGGGCCGGCTGTTGGACGTTCGACTTGACCTTTACCAACGGGATTTCATGCTCGACCTGAGTGAGTACGCTTCAGGCATTTATTACTTAAAATTGAAGAGACAGGACGCTGTTGAGGTATGGATGTTGGTGGTTCAGGGTAAATAAGCTGTAATATGGGCCAACCATCCCCATTTTTTTTACCTTTACCCGAAAGACTTTGTATGAAAAAACTGTTGAAGACTATGTTCTGGGCAGGGGTTGCCCTGCTTGCTCCATTGTTCATGGCTGCCCAATCTCGAAGCAACCTCGACGAATCGGCTAAAAAATTGGAGGCCAAGGTCGTCGCTTGGCGACGTGACCTGCACCAGTTCCCAGAACTTGGCAATCGGGAGTTCCGCACGGCGGAAATAGTTGCGAAGCACCTTAAATCATTGGGCATGGAGGTTCGAACCGGCATTGCCCATACAGGGGTGGTTGGCATTTTGAAAGGGGGCAAGCCAGGCCCTGTGGTTGCCCTCCGTGCCGATATGGATGCCCTCCCAGTCACGGAACGGGTTAAAATCCCCTTCGCTTCCAAGGAAAAAGCGGTTTACAACGGACAGGACGTGGGCGTGATGCATGCTTGCGGCCATGATGCGCATGTGGCCATCCTGATGGGCAGTGCCGAAATTTTGGCCAGCATGAAAAAAGACATCAAGGGCACCATCATGTTCATCTTCCAGCCAGCCGAGGAAGGCCCACCAGCTGGCGAAGAAGGCGGGGCCGAGTTGATGCTGAAAGAGGGGCTGTTCAACGACCCAAAACCCGAGGTAGTTTTCGGTCTCCACATTAGTTCCGACCTTGAAGTAGGGAAATTAAGGTACAAGGCAGGTGGCACGATGGCCGCCACCGATTACCTGACCATCAAGGTAAAGGGCAAACAGACACACGGTTCAAGGCCGTGGTCAGGCGTTGACCCTATCGTGGTTTCTTCGCAAATCATCATGGGCCTGCAAACCATCATCAGTCGCCAGACCGACCTCACCCAAGAGGCCGCCGTAATCACGATTGGCAAGTTCAATGCAGGCGTCCGTCAAAACATCATACCCGAGGAGGCCGAAATGGTAGGTACCATCCGTACCCTCGATACGACCATGCAGCAGCTGATTCATGAGCGAATCCACCGAACCGCCACTTCCATCGCCGAAAGCGCTGGCGCCACCGCAGAAGTTTCCATCAAACGTGGATACCCGGTCACCTACAACAACCCTGCCCTTACAAAGGCTATGCTGCCTTCCCTTTTCAATGCGGCGGGAGAGGACAATGTGCTGGTGATGAAAGCCATCACAGGTGCAGAAGATTTTTCTTTTTATGCCCAGAAAGTGCCCGGATTGTTCTTCTTCTTGGGCGGCATGCCCAAAGGAAGCGACCCCTTGGACGCAGCGCCCCATCACACCCCTGATTTTTACATAGATGAAGGTGGATTTACCTTGGGCATGAAGTCCATGTGCCAATTGGCCTTGGATTACATGGATGGTGTTCAGTTGAAGCCATGATGGCAAGTTAGGAATTGTAAATAAAAAGGCCGCAAGAACTTGATACCAAGTTGTTGCGGCCTTTTTCATGGTAGCCCCGACAGGGATCGAACCTGTATCTTAGGTTCCGGAAACCTACATACTATCCATTGTACTACGGAGCCAATTTTCAAGTAAAGAAACTACAAGAAACGAATCTCAGTTCCTATCCCAAATCTGATTGGGCGGCAAAGTTAAAAACTTTCCCTTCAAACCATAGTGCTCAATTTCAACAAAAAAGCACCCCGTATCCTAAGGAATCAAATTCGGGCAACCCGCAGCCAAACAGCAACCAATCCAAATGCATGGCGCTGCCAGCTTACGCCCTTATCCGGAATTGCCATCGAAACTTAGTAGGTTGAACGAAAATGATGTGTAGTTTCCCCGGCATGCTTAATTCAGCAGGGTGCTTTACCGAAAAGTTGGAAGTATTCCAAAAACAGGGTGTATAACCAAGGATAATTTTTAAAAAAACAATTAAGGACGTGTCGAACAAAATAAAATTTCAGTACATTAGGTATTATGTTGCAAGAGTTGCTAACTTTGCACCGCAAATTTTGCAATAACATTTATCTCATCACTTAACTAAAAAGATTCTGACATGAAAAAGGTATTAGCCTTTGCCTCTATCGCACTGATTTTCGCCGCTTGCAACAGCGTTGCCAAGTTCAAGCCACAAATCGAAGAACTTGCCAAGACTTGGGACAGCACTACTTCCCAAGTTACAGAGTTCGCCACTTCCGTTAAGACCGAGCAGTCTAACTGGGCCAATGCCGCCACTACCATGACCGTAGCTCCTGAAGCTATGGCAAAATGGGATGACGCTGCCAAAGCGAAATATGCCGAAATCCAAGCTGCTGCCCAAGGTAGCACCACTGGCATCGCTGGCATCGCTTCTGAAGTTGACGGCTTCGTTTCTACTTGGACGGAGAAGAGCAACACCATGAAGGCATTGACCGATGGCCTCGCCACCGGTAAAATCGAAGGCGACGTTACGGCTCAAATTGCCGACCTGACTGCAGCTACTACAGATGCCTCTTCAAAACTGGCAAGCTGGAAAACAAAATTCGACGAAGTAAAAGCTGCTGCTGAAAAAGCTAAGCAAATGTTTGCAGAATTCACTGCTGCCTCTGCTGCTGCTCCTGCCACTGCTGGCAAGAAGTAATTGCTTCGAATTACAGAAAATAGAAAAGCCGCTGTGGGTTTCCCGCAGCGGCTTTTTTTATGCAATGCGTAGCACAATCTTTCCAAATTGCAGCCCCTTTTGCATCCGCTCAAATGCATTGGCACCATCCGCCAATTCAAAAACGGAGTCCACAATGGGAACAATTTTATGTTGGTTCACAAAATCCAGCATGGATGCAAAATCCTTGTCACTCCCCATAGTTGCACCTAAAATGGATAGTTGCTTCCAGAAAACAGCTTGTGGGCTGAAATTGGGTACTGCACCACCTGTACCGCCATATATCCCAATTCTGGCACCGGGATTGGCGATTTTCAGCAAGTTGGAAAAAGCTGCCCCACCTGCTCCGTCAATGATGACATCAAAGCCGCCTGCCATTTGCTTCAGCGCCGCTTCCCAGCTATCAGACTTGTAGTTCACGCCGCCATGGGCGCCCATTGCCTTTACCTTCTCAATTTTTGCATCGTCGCCGGAAGTGACATAGACCTCCAAGCCAGCATGGAGCGCAAATTGTACGCAAAACAGCGCCACTCCCCCACCCGTCCCAGTCACCAACAGCTTTTCGCCTAGTTGGGCTTTGCACCGTGAAAAGAGCACCCGATACGCCGTAAGTCCGGCGAGTGGCAATGCCGCAGCCTCTGCCATGCTCAAATGTGGCGGTTTTGGATAAACTTGGCTGCGGTTTACCGCCACGGCCTCGGCAAATGTGCCATCCTGTGGCAAGCCCAATATTTGGTAGCCCCCTGCTTGGAACCGCTCATCCTGACCCCAGCCGCTGCCCGGCTGTATCACGACCTCACGCCCCTCGCAAATGCCAGCGCCATCCGAGCCAGGCACGATGGGATAACGCAGTCCAGCGTACTGCCCTCGCATGATCCAAATGTCCCGATGGTTGAGACTTGCAGCCTTTAGCTTGACCAGTACCATTTCATGCTCAAGTGCAGGCTCCTCCCGCTCCATAAACTGTGGAAGGCTATTCTTTTCTGTCAATACAAGTGCTTTCATGGCGGCTAAGGTAGCAAGGCTTGGATGGTTGCCAAGGATAGGGTCTAAAAAAGGAAGAGTGGGTCATCACGCCCGGTAGGAATACGATTGCTTCGAGCAATCGTATAGTTGGTTGTTCAACAAAAAAGGGCATGGCTTTCACCATACCCTTTGCTAACAAACAAAACCAACTAAAAACCAAGTAACTCTGCGGGAATATTGGGGAGCTAGCCAGATAAACCAACTGAACTGGCAAAAAGTTCGCAATTGGGCAAAAAAAAAGTCGTCCCTCTGGACGACTTTAACATTATTATCCCATGAACATATCCAAAACAAATAATCTTTTTTCTAAAAATAAAGCTGAAACGCTTGGTGGTGTCACCAAAACGCCCTTACCTTAGCGGCACGAAGTTGTAATCAACTTTTTTTGTCACAGAACACTTGCTATTTGCAAATTATAGTCCCATGAACATGTCCTAAAACGAGGGCTGACTTGTAAGAAGTCAGCCTTTTTTTATTGTCAGAAGGATTAGTTTGTCATTCCCGTAGGGAAGCTAAAAAATAGAGAGCCGCCCCGAAACAGGTTGGGACGACCCACTATTAACAAATTATAATCCCATGAACATAATCTTTCAAATTGGCCGGAATCGTTCGTTCGCTTCTATTCCATCTTTCCAGCCGCTCCCCCAACCTTCGTTGGGAGAAAAAACAGCAGACCGCTCAAAAAATGCGGCCTGCTATTAACAAATTATAATCCCATGAACATATTCAAATTTGTGGTTTCCACTTCTTTTCGGCGGAAACTTTGTCCTTACTGCCGCTACTCAATTTTCACGATACAAATATGCGGCAGTGATTTCCCTCCACCAAAGACAAAAAATGAGGCTTGTAATATTAAAATTTATCTAAACAATCAAGGAGCTAATTTTATAATTCATTGAATATCAAATATATACATGATAAACACAAAAACAGTTCGTCAATAATTGTGAAAATAATAATAATTTTTAGCAGTGCTTTTTTCAAAAAATCTGAAAAAAAATTCGCCTTCCTACCCTTTTAGGAACGGTTTTAAAATAAAGTAACATATTAGGCAGCGATGCGGTATGAAAGCTCCGGGATTTCAGGATGCTTTTGTATTCGTGAAAAGTCTATTTTTTCCTTGTTCGTTTTGATGCCGGTTTCAAAGTGTTTTTCAAGAATCCTGACGACAACTTTTAGGCCGGTGCCTGTCCTTGTTTTTTCGATAAGTTCTTTGACAATCTTGTAATCAGAAAAGACGAC
>JALHQW010000055.1 GCA_022841745.1 Saprospiraceae bacterium
TGCACAGGTTGTCGAAAATGCCGGACAAGTTGAGCCTGAAAAAACGACGGTTCAGAGCTTCGCTTAACGTCCAATACCTGCAAGAAGTCCTAACAATACTTTGATGCTTTTACCCTGAATTTTTCCTGTTTTCAGAAACCATATAAAGTCAAATATTTACATTGCGGCGCAAAAACTTGACCCCGCAAACCATGCAATGCTCATTCGAAAAAAATCACAAATTCAAGACCAGATGAAGAAAGTCCTCCTCATTGGCTGGGACGCAGCCGATTGGAAAGTCATAAACCCCCTCATGGATGCCGGCCTGATGCCCGCCCTGCAAAGCTTAGTGGAAGGCGGGGTGAAAGGCAAAATGACCACGCTCGACCCACCGCTTTCGCCCACGCTTTGGACCAGCATTGCCACCGGCAAACGGCCTTACAAACACGGCATACATGGCTTCACCGAACCGGACGGTAACGGCGGCCTGCGCCCCGTTTACAATACCAGCCGCACCTGCAAGGCCATTTGGAACATACTGACACAGCAGCAGAAAAAAACGCACGTCGTGGGCTGGTGGCCCTCGCACCCTGCTGAGCCTATCAACGGCACGATGATTTCCAACCTGTACCAGCGTGCCCCCGACAACCTGAACCCCAAACAAGGTTGGCCCATGAAAAAAGGCACCGTACACCCCGCAGAGATGACGGATTTGTACGCAAAGCTGCGCATCCCGCCCCATGAGCTTACGGAGAACCATATTGCCCCCTTCGTGCCAGACTATTTCAAGATAGACCAGTCAAAGGATACCAGCCTGCTGAACATTGCGAAGAACCTCGCCGACTGCTCGACCATCCACAGTGCTGCCACTTATATCATAGAGAACGAAGCGTGGGATTTCATGGCCGTCTATTACGATGCCATTGACCACTTCTGTCACGGCTTCATGCGGTACCACCCGCCCCGTCGGGAGCACATCCCCGTGCAGCGCTACGAGTTGTTCAAGGACGTGGTGAACAGCGCCTACCGCTTCCACGACATGATGCTGGCCCGGCTCATCGAGCTGGCCGGCCCCGACACGACCATCGTGCTCATCAGCGACCACGGCTTCCACCCCAACCACAACCGCCCAAAGGAAATACCCAAGGAGCCTACCGGGCCAGCCATTGAGCACAGCCCTTATGGCATCATCGTGATGAAGGGGCCGGGAATCAAGAAGGACGAACTGCTCTTCGGGGCCAGCCTGCTCGACGTGACGCCGACGCTGTTACATATCTTCGACTTACCTGCGGCAAAGGACATGGACGGCAAAGTGCTGGTGCAGGCCTTTGAAAACGAAGCAGTTATAGAACCTATCGAAAGCTGGGAGGACATCCAAGGCGAAGATGGCCGCCACCCCAAGGGGTTGGAACTGAGTGACGCCGACAACAAGGAGGAACTGCGCCAATTGATAGAGCTTGGCTATATCGCCGACCCCGGCGAGGACATGGAGAAGGCCATCAAAGGCACGGTGGACGAGAACAATTTTAACCTCGCCCGTGCCTACCTGAATGGCCAGCAATGGGACGACGGCATTGCCCTGCTCGAAAAACTGCACACCGAAAACCTCGACGTGCTGCGCTATGCCAATTACCTGGCACATGCCTACCTCATGGTGGGCAAGTTCAAAAAAGCGAGAACAGTAGTCAATCATATCCAAGGGCTACTCGACCGGGAAAGCCCGCAGCTCGACCTGCTTGAAGGCAGCCTGCTGCTGGCCGAGGGCCGACCCTTGAAGGCATTGAAAATGTTCCAGAAGGTGGAAAAGGAAGCTGGCCAACAGCCGCACCTGCGCTACCGGTTGGCCAATGCCTACCTACAGCTCAACAAACTGGAGCAGGCCGAGTCGGTGCTGATGGCTGCCATCACGGAAGACCCCGAAGAAGCGTCCTCCTGGTACACCCTTGGAATTTGCCGCTACCAAATGGGCAATTACGAGGATGCCATTGATGCGCTGCTGCATGGGGTCGGGCTTCAATATTACAACCCGCAATCGCATTTTTACTTGGGCGAAACCCTGCTGGCCATGCAGCGCTATGAAGAGGCCGCCACGGCATTCGAGGTCTGCTTGCGCATAGCCCCCGCCATGAACACGGCGAGGGAGCGGCTCGTGGCCATTTATACCCAGTTCCTCAACCAGCCCGGCAAGGCGGTCAAGTATGAACTTGATTTCGATAAGGTCATGAAAGGCCAGATGACCATCGTGAGCGGACTGCCCCGCAGCGGTACCTCCATGATGATGCAGATGCTGGAAGCCGGGGGCATGACTATCTTTACCGACAAGGAACGAACGGCGGACGAAAGCAACCCTAAGGGCTATTATGAGCACGAGGCGGTCAAGAACTTGCAGAAGAACAAAAGCTGGTTGCCGCAGGCAAAGGACAAAGTGGTGAAAGTGATTGCGCACCTGCTGAAGCATTTGCCCCTGCACTTTCGCTACAAGCTCATTTTCATGGAGCGGGACATGATAGAAGTGATCAGTTCTCAGCAAAAAATGCTTGCCAGGAACGGCAAACAGGTAAAAGCCGACACGCTGCCCATGCATTTGGTGACGGCCTTCGAGCAATCCCTGAAAGAAGTAAAACACTGGGCAGCCATCCATTCCAATGTGGACGTGCTCTATGTCTCCCATGCCGAGACCATCGAAATGCCGTTTATGACGGCCATCAAGGTCAATGAGTTCCTTGGCGGTGATTTGGATGTGGAGGCCATGGCACAGGCGGTGGATGCCAGTTTGCACCGGGAAAAAACAGCAACTACCAACAGCCAATGAACCCATTCATCAGTTCGCTCAAAGATTGGAGCCAACAACTGTTGGACCCCAATTTGGTGGAAACACAGGCCGAGGCTATCCTCACAGCCATCCATGAGCAATTGGTGAAAATGACGGGTGTGACGACTGCCACCTCTCCGCAGGACTACTTACGTGACACGTCCCTTGAATTTGGCAATGCCATTTGCACAAACGAGGCTGCCAAGTGCATTTTGGACACTTGGCGTACGGTCAAGTTCCTGCAGGGAACTTATGGGGCCATCCGCCATCGACAGTCACAGTTGCCTTCTGAAAAAATCCAAATACTATATGCGGGCTGCGGACCACATGTGCTGTTTTTGACTTTGTTGGCACCACTGTTCGAACCGAACGAAATTGGTTTTACATTACTGGAGGTAAACCCTGCTTCTTTTAAAATAGCAGAAAGACTCCTACGGCAGCTTGGTTTGGAGGTTTATGTGGATTCGATGCATTTGGAAGACGCCATTCGATACCGGGTGCCAGCGGGCAAGCAATACCACATACTTTTCAGCGAGACGATGGACAAGGCGCTTTGCAACGAGGCTTTTGTGCCAATTTTGTTGAACCTGCGACCACAATTGGGCAAGGATACTATTATCATTCCAGCTAATGTGCTGGTGGGCGCCACGCTTTTTCCACGGATAAAACGAGCGGACGGCCTTTTCCCACAAGCTGCTGATATAAAAGGCGTGAAAGGACATCCGTTGGGGATCGTCCTTGACTTGGCTTCCAAACTGGACAAAAATGGTTCATGGCGATTGGCGGTGCCAGTCAGGGGGCTTTCAAAGTTCCGGCATTTGGCGTTCAGCACCGAGGTGGCCATTTGGGGCGACGTCGTGTTGGGGGAGTGGGAATCGCATATCACCATGCCGAAGATTGAGGCCGTTTCTGCTTCGCCAACGGACCGTCAAATTCAGTTCGAGTATCCTTTGGAAAGGGTTTTGGGCATCCGAATTTCGACGAGTTGAAACAGTAAAAAAGCTTTTAATTTTGATTGCAAAGCAATCAATCGTAAATCATGAATTAGGGATGTTAAGAAAAATTTTCGACGCAGATTTTTATGATTTTTTATGATTGATTATGCTTTGTTTTTGCGTAGCAAAAACCTGAAAAACATAAAAAATCATAATCATCTGCGTCTTTCTGCGTCAAAAAAACTGCGTCAGGATTTTTTCTTAACGCCCCTTATCATGAATCGTAAATCGTAACTATTAAGGTGTTTTGGAGTGTTTTTGGGGAAAAATTTTCAATTTTTCCCCAAAAACACCCCTGCTAAGTACTTACCGTAAATCAAAAACATGACAAACGTTCAAGACAAAATCAACTGGTGGCAAGGACTGGAGCCACAGTGGCAGAAGGCCATCAACCAAGTCATCCTGCAAAAAGGAGTAATTACCGATACTCCAAACGAGGCAGGTTTCGATACAATTTTTGGGCATAAATACCTTCGCTTCGCCGGGCCAAAAGCCCCCTACCCCAATATGGGCTTTGAACTGACCAACCTAAGCGGGCTTGCCGCATTCGACGAAGCGGAGATGATTTCGGTGACCTACCACCAAATCGCTTCCATAAAGGAAATTACCCATCTCAAGCATTTGAAAAACGTCTTCTTCGACAACAACTGCCTGACGAGCTTAGAGGGGGTCGAAAGCCTGCCGGGACTGGAAGAGCTTTATGTACACAGCAATCAAATCGAATCCATCAAGCCCATTGAAGGGTTGACCAAATTGAAGACCTTTTACTGCAGCTCCAACAAGCTCACCTCCTTTGACGGCCTCACGGAGGACCATAGCGAAAACCTACGCTTCTTCGTCTGTTTGCCCAACGAGGGCATCAAACAAAAGGAAATCATTAGGGTGGAGAACACGCTGGGCATCAAGTGCAGGGGAACTCAATGATGGCGGATTGCTTGCCCCTTTGGGGTGAATTGCGGATTGCGGATTGTGGAGGTGCTGAGAATTTGGAAAGGTTTTCGTTTATTGCGAACGACACCTGGCTGAGCAGCTTTCGAACGCATAAAAATTCAAACTGAAAACGAAACTATATGAACCAACTAATAAACGGAAGTTACCTGGTAGTGCCCGGCCTACTGAAGCCGATGGAAATGGACTTCATTGACCGGATGTTGGACACGGCCAGTTTCGAGGACGGCACAAAGACTGCTTCCGATGCTGCCAAGGCCGTCAAGAACAACCTACAACTGCCCAAGCAGGATAGCCCAGCAAGGCAGCAAATAGGGGCGGTGGTGCTGAATGCCATCCAGCAAAGCCCGCTCATACATGCGGCACTGATGCCGAAGATAATATTGCCGCCAATCGTGAGCAAATACGAGCCAGGCATGCACTACGGCCACCATGTGGACAGTCCCATCATGGGCGATGAAGCAGTGGGCAACATACGAACGGACGTTGGCATGACGCTCTTCCTCAGCGACCCCGGCAGCTACGAGGGTGGAGAACTGGAAGTGTTCACGCAGGTTGGCCCGCACCGCTTCAAATTAGCCAAGGGCGATGCCATCATCTATCCCACGACGGCCATACATGGCGTATTGCCGGTGACATCTGGCGTGCGTTTGGCGGCTGTGACCTGGATGCAATGCGCCGTGCGGGATGCCCAACAACGAGATCTACTGTTCCAATTGAAATCGGCGCAGGCATTGGTGGAAATGAAGGACAAGCAGGCGCCCGAAAACCTGACCTTGCTACAGGTTTACAGCAATTTGGTGCGGATGTGGGCGGAGATTTGAGAAATTGGGGAAATTGAGGAATTGGAATAAAGTTACTTCGATAAGCAAATGCAAAATTGGATTCCATATCAAATCAATAAAACTGGCAGGGAGTGGGAGGCCACCTGGCTCTGCCTTGGGGAGCATTTGTTCCGGGAGCCGTTTTTTGAGGAGTCCATTCAAGTTTGCAAATACCTTGATATTAACCGAAAACATGAAAAACTGGTCACAAGCATTGCTGAATTAAAGCTGGTAAGCGATGGCCTAGAGTGCATAGCGCCCACCGCCTTTATTTTCCATATCTCCCGCTGTGGCTCCACCCTGATGACGCAACTGCTGAGCATGAGCGATGAAAATATCGTGATTTCGGAAGCGCCGGTATTGGATACCATTCTGCAGTGGAAATTCAATGACAAGGAAATATCCGAGCTTTCAAGGGGTGATTATTTAAATTATACGACCCGTATATTGGGACAAAAACGATTTGATTTTCAACAGCGGTATTTTATTAAATGGGATAGCTGGCACTTGTTTTTTTTGGATGAAATCAGGTGTATATTTCCCCATGTGCCATTTATTTTCTTGACCAGGGAAAAGGAAAAAGTATTGGAATCGCATCAAAAAATATCGGGAATGCATGCAATTAGAGGGGTTTTGGAGCCTGCAATATTTGGCTACGGTTTAAAGCAAGTGTTGAGAATGACACCAATCGAGTATATGGACAATATTATTTCAAAAATGATATATGCCACCCATGATTTTATAAAAACCGACCAGTATTCCCTTCACTTGCCATATGAAGATGGCGTAAGGTTTAATTATGAAAAAATGCTTGCGTATTTGAATATTCCCATAAGCGAATCGGAAAGCATAAAATTGGATGAGCGGTTAAAAAAACACTCTAAAAGACCCAACGAACAATTCGAACCAGCATCATGAAAACAAAATCAGCCATACCCTTGCCCGTGTTTTTTGACCCAGAAAAGCTAAAGGAAGACCTGCAAAAAATAGCCCCAACGGAATGGATAAGCCATTACCGGGGCGACCATTACGAAGGCGGATGGGCCGTGACGCCCTTGCGATCGGTGGGCGGGCATTCGGCCATCATCTATTCGACACCAGCTGGCTCAAACCCCAATTTCTACAAAGACACCCCGATTTTGGAGCGATGCCCCCATTTCCAAACGGTTGTAAAATGGTTTCAATGCCAGGTGAATGGCGCCCGCCTCATGCGCCTCGACCCCGCCGCCCGCATCCTGGAACACACCGACGACATGGATGGCGGGAACGTGCAGGAACTGCGCATCCATGTGCCTGTGGAAACCAACCCGCAGGTGGAGTTTTGGGTGGACGGCCAACTCGTGCCCATGCAGGAGGGCGAGGTATGGTACGCCGATTTCAACCTGCCGCATAGCGTGAACAATCACAGCAGCGTCCCACGCACCCATTTGGTGCTCGACTGTTCGGTAAATCCGTGGCTGGAAGCCCAATTGGAGCGGGGCCAACTTATTGCCCAGGTTTCATCGTTTTTGAATGGCATCGGCATTGCGACCCGCCCCGCCAGCTTGCAGGAGGAAACCTTTCTGCCAGGCATCAAGATTGAAGCAGGAGGCATCCTTTACGACTTTGAAAAGCTGCAGCACCCCGGCGACCTGCTGCACGAGGCTGGCCATATAGCCGTGGTGCATGCCGAAGAACGCAAGCACATGACAGGCAATGTAGGCATGGATAACAAGAATGCGATGGGCGATGAAATTGCGGCCATTCTTTGGTCGTACGCAGCGCTAAAGGCCATGAACTTGCCAACAGAGACCGTTTTCCATGAAGACGGCTACAAAGGGCAATCCGACTGGCATATCGAAAATTTTGAGGGCGGCAATTACATTGGACTGCCCTTGCTCGAATGGTTTGGCATGGCTGCTGGCGGTAAAAAAGCAAACGAATTGGGCGTTGAGCCATTTCCGGCAATGATGCGATGGCTGAGGTAGCGCAAATGTCCAAACATTTTAACGTACCACCAGTTTTGAAAAAAGCAGGAACTTAGCGCCCATTTTCAAAACATAGCCAATGCTCCGCACCACAGCGCAAATACTTTCCATCGTTTTCCACCCGTTGCTCATGGTGACGTACATGCTCATGCTGCTGCTCGTCATCAACCCCTACCAGTTTGGGGTCAACAAGATGGCCGAGCAGTGGAAGCTGGTGCTGATGGTGTTCCTTTCCACGTTCGTGATGCCGTTCTTTGCCGTGTTCATGATGAAATCCCTGAACATGGTGAAATCCATGGAGTTGGAAGACCGCTATGAGCGCATCGGGCCGTACATCCTCACTGGGGTGTTCTATATTTGGATGTTCCTCAATTTCAAAAACAACCAGCTCATTCCCAAGCCTCTTGTCATCACGATGCTCGGCTCCACCATAGCGTTGTTCCTTGCTTTTTTCTTCAATAATTTCACGAAAATCAGCGCCCACGCAGCAGGCATGGGCGGTTTGGTAGGCATGGCGCTCATCAATACCCTGTTCTTCAACTTCGATACCTTCACGATGAACCTCGGGCCGCTCGGCATGTACGAGGTCAGTACCAATTTCGTGCTGATGGCCATGATAATTCTGGCGGGCTTCGTCTGCTCAGCAAGGCTAATACTCGGAGCGCACAACGAAAAACAGCTCTATACCGGATTCGGAATTGGCTTCGTTGCACAATTCATCGCCATGCTTTTCATCCACTAATCCCCCTCTCACATCTCTCACTCTCTCTCACATCTCTCACTCTCTCTCACATCTCTCACTCTCTCTCACATCTCTCACTCTCTCTCACATCTCTCACTCTCTCTCACATCTCTCACTCTCTCACCCCTTCCACCGTCCAAGCCGCTGGCTTATCCGCAAAAAGCACCTTCGTCTTCGCCCAAGTAGTCTTAAACAACTCCGACTGTCGGTAACGCTCCAGTGCTGCCTCGTCCTCCCAATGGCTTAGGGTAAACAGCACGTTTTGCTGCGCAACATCCCGCAACAACTCCAGGTGCAGGTTACCTTCGAAGGCCCGGATTCTGTCCTTGCTTTCCTCAAAAATGGCCATGAAACCCGGCAGAAGCTCCGGCTGGAAAGTGAGTTTTACAATGCGTTTAATCATGAATAGATGCTGGATTGTTGAATTGTTAAATTGTTAGATTGTCATGGTACACGTAACGAGGGCAACAATGAAACAATGAAACAATGAAACAATCCAGTATCATTTCACGAGCACCGTGCCTGGCGTGGCGTCGAGGGTGAAGAACTCGCTGTTGGCATTGGCGATTTCGATGATGGTGGGGGCGTCCACGATTTGGACGGCGGACTTGCTGCCCGCAGTGCCGACTGCCTCATAACAGATTTCGTAGAGTGTTTCGCCATCGCCCTTGGTGATGCCCTTGATATTGGCATCATACCAGGAGTGCGTCATCAGTCCCTTGTCGAGGATGTGCTTGCCGAAGCTGTCGGCATTTAGGCCGGGGAGGGAGAAGCCCTTGACTTCCTTGAACCTCAGCACCTTGGGGTCCCATTTAAGGGTATATTGCATGGACACGACCGCCTTAAAGTTCTTGGCGGTAATGGCCACACAGGTTTGCTTTCCTTTCTCAGTTGTGCCGCCAGTGACGCCCAGGTTGATGGTACCAGCCGTCTTGGGACGGGCCTCCTTGGGATTGGCGGAAGGCGTAGGCTGTGGCTGCTGATCGGGCGGCGTTTGCGGATTGACGGGGTCGGTACTTTGCTGCGGCTGGGCTGGTTGCTCAACCGCTCCCGTGGTTTCAAGTGCCTGCTGGGTAGCCGCCTCACGGGCTGGGTCTTCATTGCCGCAGGCAGCAATCAATATTGCGAAGCAAAAGACGGTGATAATCAACTGAAAACGGGGGAATTTCATGTTTTTAAGATTGTTGAATTGTTGGATGGCTTCATGGCTGCATATCAAGCGTAACCATGTAACAATGAAGCCATGAAGCCATGAAACCATCATTTAACCGTCACCAGCCCACCCTTTGAGCGAAGCTCCAGGAACTGGCTGGCGGAATTGGCAATTTCGACTGTTGTCGGCTTGCCGCTGAACTCGAACTTGGACTTGGTGCCCGCATTGCCCACTGCTTCAAAACAGACCTCGTACAGCTTGTGCCCTTCCGGTTTCGTGAAGCCACGAAGGGAGGGGTCGTACCATGAAAAGGTCAAGATGCCCTCCTTGGCAAGGTGCGCTCCGAAGCTTTGAAGGCTCATGCCGTCCAAACCAAAACTGCGTACTTCCTTGAATTTCAGCACCTTGGTGTCCCAGTTCATGCTGTACTGCATCGAAAGAATCTGGTTGAAGTCCTTTGCCTTCACCTCCACGCAGGCCGTTTCGCCCTTGGCGGCCACCACTTCGGAGGCGGTCATCGTCAGGGTTGCCACGGGTGGCAGTTCATATACGGCTTCTGGTACGAAGCGGTTGCGTTCCGGCAATTGGTGCGTTGGCGGCACAAAGGAAAAAGCCGAGATGACGACGATGAGGAGGAGTAGGAATCGGTAACGGAAGTTTTTCATGGATAACAAATCAAGGTTTTTGCGAAAGCAAAAAACATACCCTGTGCTAGAGGCTGCCAAAACGTCAGTTATTCCTTCCAGAACGGGAAGCGCACAAATTCTTTCATGATTAACGCCTTGGCGCCTTCAGTCGTGTCACGCCCCAGTTTTCGGAGGATGATTTCGTGCTCGCCACGGGGCAGATAGGCAACGTCGAGCAGGGTGAGCATGCCCCGTTCTTCCTTATTTGGGTGCTTGAAAAAACGGTAGCTGGGCTGTTGGAGCAGGCTGTCGTTGATGCGCAACTCGTATAGCGACGAAAGGCAATCGAGACTCAATTTTGGGAAATCATCCGGCCCTTCTCCATCTTCCTTGCCATCCATGTCAATGTAAAAACCTTTGCGAAAACCTGCCTCAATGGGGGGCTTCACATCGGGGCATTTCTTTTTGAGGATGCGGTCGTCCTGGTCAGCGTGGTATCGGATGAACAGCTCCAAGTACCCATTGTCAACGAATTTTGACGGTATGCTCGCCGTGCGTACCAGTTTGCCTTCTTCCCGAAGGTCATCGTAGCAAGACTTGACGATTTCATGGTTGTTGTCCTCCGTGGCATACCAAGCATGGGAGTCCACCCTCATGGAGACCAGCCAAATGACGGCGAAGATATAGGGTATCATCAGCCAAGCCGCCCTACGCCCCAGCTTGTTGTCAATGAGGTTGTAGTACATCGGGCGGTAAAGTGCCGCCAAGGTGATGAACCCAAAAAAGCGGTAAATCGGATAATAAACCTTGGAGAATCGCCGCCATTTCTTCATCCATCCGAGCGTCACGAAGTCGAGCATGTAAACAAGGCCGGTCAGGAGCATGCTAAGGTTCAGGATTCCCACAAAGTAATCACCCCAAGTCTCTGGCATATATACCCTTGCAAACTCTGAAATAAAGATGATAAGCAAGCCCCAAATGCTGACTGAGAAAATGATGAACACCACCAAAAAGGTGAAGGCAAAAACGATGCTGCAAAGGTTTTCCAACCGTTCGATATAATCGTCAAAACTGCCCGTTTTGCGCCGCAAGAACTGGTCAAAACGGGGTGAGAAGCCCAGTTTGTCAAAGTCAATATCCCCTGACACCGAGCGGAGGCCAATGGCACTTATCCACAAGCCTCGTAGCACTACATGCAGGATGAGATTGATGAGCATGAACAATATCGCTATTGCAAGGGCACTGAACGAAGTAGCAACAACCGACCCCAAGCGCCCCATCCCCGAGTTTAGCAAGTGAATATTGGGCTCTGCCGTATCAATGAAATCCAATGCTCCCAGCAGTAGAAAAATACTGAACGCCGTCACCACCAGTTCCAGTTGCCAACTGTCCTGCTGTATTTTGTCGAGCCAGTCCTTGAGCTTGTTTTTTTCTTGATTTTCCATGAAATGGGTTGGATTTGGGCGTAAATATTGGCAAAGCCACCCGCATTTTCAAACCAACCGCCTCACCTTGGTCGAAAAATCGAGTTGCAACCGCTCGTCGAGGTCCAGCAGGAGCAGGCCGGGGCGCTTTCCCACTTCGATGCTGCCCATTTCGTCGTCGAAGCCGAGCGCCATGGCTCCATTCAGCGTGGCCCATCGCAGCAGCGTCTCGAACGGCACGTAGCTCTGGTAACGGGCGATGGTCTTCATTTCCTCCAAAATCGAAAGCCGCCAATTGGAGGTCAGGCTGTCTGTGCCAAGGCACACAACTGCCTCATTTTCAATGAAGTAACAATAATTTGGCAGCCTATTCTCAATATATAGATTCGCATTTGGACAGCTGCACCAAAACGCAGACCCGGGACTGCCAACTGCCAACTGCCAACTGCCAACTGCTCTTATTTCTTCGGGCAAGGTTTCGGTGTTGTGGACAAAGAGCGTCCGGTGCTGTGCGTCCATGTTTTCGAGGGCGTAATAGATGGAGGGCCTGCCCGATGGCTCGAAGCCATCCAATGGGATGCCAAAAGAGCGATAGAACTCGTTGAAATCGCCTGTTTTGTTGAGGAAAAACTGGTCTTCGTGGATGGTTTCCTGGTTGTGAATCGACACCGTGATTGCGGATTGCGGATTGCGGATTGCGGATTGGTTGGCGTCGTTGATTAACTTGAAAAGGGTCTTGGAGACCGTGTAAGGGGCGTGGGGCACACAGCTTTTCCTATCACCATTTTCATCGCTTTGCTGCGCAAAAACTTCGTAGTAGCCATCGAAGGTCTGCTGTGCCCGTGCGTCGTTGAGGAAGTCGAACATCTCCACGAAGCTGTAGTAGCGGATGGGGCTGCGGCGCTTGGTAGCGGCGGTATCGGCCTTGTTGCAGATGTCCCCAACGGCCTGAATGCCCGCTTCCCACATGTCCCGGTCGGCTTGTTCGATGGCGGCCTCAATCTGCTCCTGTGGCACATTGCGGTGGTTCACAACGGTTTTCAGGAAGGGCAGAAGGCCAGTACCAGTGGGTGCTACGCCCTTCATGTGCGAGAGTTCGAGGTGACAGTGGGCATTCACGAAGCCAGGGGTGATGACGCCCCGGTGTACTTCCAGCGTGGCGGGGTCGTGGTTTTCCCGCTGGTCAATCGCTAGGATTTTGCCTTGGTCGTCGGTGATGACGACGGCATTTTGGAGGGGGGCGGAGGTGATGGGGAGGAGGAGGTCGGCGGTTAGTTTACGCATGAATTCTTTGTTTATCAAGTAAAAGGATTGCAAATAAACGAAGTAAAAAACGAGTGAACGGTGATTGCTCAACAGGAATAAACTCTATTATTCCTACCAATTTTAAAAAATTACTCGACTTACTTGACAATCTAATTTGTTCTCCCTTACCTTTGCCACATGATTTCAAACAATTCAAATATGTGTTGTTACTGTTGTCAAATCACCTTCACGGGATTTGGAATGGCCGCTATTTGATGCTGAAATCTGCCTGACATCAAAAAGCCTTTCCGGGTTCCGAACCGGAAAGGCTTTTTTGTTTAGGCAATAACCTACTAAATTGATAGAATTAAAGGTATTTAAAAACCTCTAACGCTATCATCACGAAACATTTTTCATGAAAAATACCATGCATTGTTGCTGTTGTTGTACTGCTGCCATGTGCTGCCGCACAAGTGAACGAGGCGTTTCTCAACGCAAGCAATGATTTTCTTTCATTCCTAAGAAAAGAATCAAAGCCCGCTGAGCTAATCCTCAAGCGGGCTTTTCTTTTTGGTTGATAAAGTTGATGGGGTTGATAAGGGTTGATAATCAACCGAATAAACCCATCAACCATATCAACTTCATCAACCCTTATCAACATCTTAATATGAGTGTGACCAATCTCGACCCACGCAATATCCAAGACATCGTTGACCTTGGCAAACGAATCGAATCTTTCAAAAAAGGCGAAATTGACGCCGAGCGCTTCAAGCACTTCCGGCTCACCCGTGGCGTGTATGGGCAACGGCAGCAGGGCGTCCACATGTTCCGCACCAAGCTGCCAATGGGCAAGCTGACCGCTCGACAGCTAGTGGCCCTCGCCGATATTTCCGAAAAATACGCCACGGGCAACCTCCACCTCACCACCCGCCAAAACGTGCAGTTCCACTACGTGAAATTGGACGACGCAACGGCCATCTGGCGGGAAATGGCCGAGGTGGACCTGAACGCACGGGAGGCCTGTGGCAACACCGTCCGCAACGTGACGACCAGCGCCAATGCGGGCATTGACCCGCACGAGCCGTTCGACGTGACGCCCTACGCCAATGCGCTTTACGAGCATTTCCTGCGCAACCCGATTTGTCAGGAAATGGGCCGTAAAATCAAGATTGCCTTCTCGTCCAGCCACTTTGACACGGCCTATACCTACTTCCACGACTTTGGCTACATCCCAAAAATAGAAGGCGGGAAGCGGGGTTTCAAAATCGTAATTGGCGGCGGCCTCGGCGCACAGCCCTTGGTGGCACAGACGACCCACGAGTTCATCGAAGCGGACAAGTTCTTGCCGTTCACCGAGGCCGTCATCCGGGTCTTCGACCGGCTGGGAGAGCGGGAAAAGCGCCACAAGGCCCGCATGAAATTCTTAGTGAAAGACCTTGGCTTGGAGGAGTTCCTGAGCTTGGTCGAAGTAGAAAGCACCGCCGTTGCGCAGCAGACCATCCCCGTGAACCACGAGGCATGGGAAGAGGCGGAGCCACCCGTTTTTGACCCAAACTGGGCCGATGTGAAGGTCTCCGACCGGGAATTCGACCGCTGGAAGGCAGCCAATGTTTTTTCCCAAAAACAGGCTGGGTTGTATGGTGTGAACATCAAATTGCCCCTCGGCAATATTGACGCCGAGCGTGCCCGCCAGTTCGCCATTGTGGTGAAAACCTACGCAGCCGACGACGTGCGCATCACCGTGAACCAAGGCTTCCTGCTACGCCACGTAAGGCCGGAGGCGCTCGCCCCACTCTACCTAGCGCTGAAAGAACTGGGCTTGGCCGACGTGGGCTTTGGTTCCATCGCCGACATCACCGCCTGCCCCGGCACCGATACCTGCAACCTCGGCGTGACCAACAGCACGGCGCTCGCCACGGTGCTTGACCGCCTCGTTTCTTCGGAATACCCCGATTTGCTCCTCGAAAAGGACATCCAAATCAAAATCAGCGGCTGCATGAACTCCTGCGGCCAGCACATGGCGGCACAGATTGGCTTCCACGGCAGTTCCATCAAAGTGGGCGGAAAAGTGGCCCCAGCCATGCAGGTCGTGCTCGGTGGTGGCATCGAGCCGGATGGCAAGAGCTATATCGGCGACAAGGTCATCAAGTTGCCAACGAAGCGTATCCCCGATGCCCTCCGCCTGTTATTGGATGATTTTTTGGCAAAAAAGCTGGACGGCCAAACCTTCAACGAATACTACTATGCCCAAGAAAAAATCTTCTTCTACGACCTGCTGAAGCCCCTCGCCAACACGGCCACACTGGACGACGAGGGCTTCCGTGATTGGGGCAACGTGGAGGCCGAATACGTGCAGGCCATCGGCGTGGGCGAGTGCGCAGGCGCTGCCATGGACGTGATTGCTACCATTCTCAACGACGCTGGCACAAAGCTCACCGATGCGGAGCAATACGTGCGGGAAGCCAACTGGCCGGGTACGATTTACAATGCCTATGCCAGCATGGTCATCTCCGCCAAGGCACTGCTGCTCGCCGAGGACCTGCGCTGCAATTCGCACCAGAAAATCATTGAGGACTTCCAAAAAGAGTTCGTGGAAAAGGGCCTCATCACCTCCACCACTGACTTCGTGGCCTTGGCCACTGCCATCAACAAAAACGAGCCAAGCGATGATTTCGCCAGGGACTACCTCAGTATTGCGAAAGCATTCCACGAAGAAGCCTACGACATGCGGGCCGCTCAGCTCATCGAACACGGGGCGGACAAGGCGGTGATTGCAGATTTTTATCGGGCTTAAAAAGACAATAGATAATAGACAATAGACTTTAGATAAGTCGCAGGTTTTCAAATCAATGCATTGCTTTTGCCATCTAAAGTCTAATGTCTCCTATCTAACATCTCAAAAATGATTCATCCAAAACTA
Organism: Saprospiraceae bacterium; assembly: GCA_022841745.1. Lineage (GTDB taxonomy): Bacteria > Bacteroidota > Bacteroidia > Chitinophagales > Saprospiraceae > UBA6168. Next base: position 15,636 of record JALHQW010000055.1, read on the forward strand.
ACCCTCGTCGGCGCAGGCCCCGGAGACCCGGAACTCATCACCCTCAAGGGCATCCGGGCACTGGAAGCGGCGGACGTATTGCTCTACGACGCCCTTGCCAACGACGATTTGCTGGCATTCGCCAAAAACGCCAAGGTCATCGAGTACGTGGGCAAACGGCAGGGCGACCACTCGATGCAACAGGAGGCCATCAACGAGGCCATCGTGCGCTATGCACTCAGCCACGGCCATGTGGTGCGGCTAAAGGGTGGCGACCCCTTCGTGTTCGGACGGGGCTTCGAGGAGTTGGAGTTTGCTGCGCAACACGGCATCGAAGGGACGGTGGTGCCCGGTGTTTCTAGCGCCACTTCGCTGCTGGGCTTGCTGAACATCCCCATCACGCACCGGGGTGTCAGCCGCAGCTTCCATGTGTTCAGCGCCAGCACGAAGGACGGCGAGTTGAGCGACGAAATCCTCGATTCCGTACACCTGCAAGGCACGAGGGTGGTGCTGATGGGCTTGCAACATTTGGATAAAATCGCTGCACTGTACCACCAGCATGGCTTGGCTGAACTGCCCGTGGTGGTCATCCAAAACGGGTCGTTGCCGGAGCAGCGGACGGCATTCGGCACGATGTCAACGATTGAGGCCGCCGTTGCCGAAAACGGCATCAAAACACCCGCCATCATTGTGATTGGCGAGGTGGTTTCACTGAAATCGTCATTGGCTTTGCCGTCATTAGACATTAGTCATTTGTCATTGGGAGCATCGCCAAATGAACAATGACCTCAAATGACCAATGACCAACGACGGCGAAGCCAAATGACCAATAACAAATGACGATTTACAAATGACTAATCAAAAAAACACCTTGTTCCCCATTTTCCTGAAGGCACACCAGCTTAGGTTCCTCATTGTGGGGGCGGGCTATGTCTGCGAGGAAAAGCTCAATTTTTTGCTGAAAAGCAGCCCGTTGACCCACGTCACCATCGTGGCGCCTATGGTGCGGCCAGAGGTGCGGGCAGTCATTGCGAAGTACGAAGCACCGAACGTGCAGCTGGTGGAGCGGGAGTTCCAAGCGCAGGATGTAAAAGGGCACCAAATCGTGATTGCGGCAACTTGCATCGAGTCGGTGAACGCCGCCGTGAAGGCCAGTGCCAACGCTGAAAACGTGCTGGTGAACGTGGCCGACGACCCGCCCCGCTGCGATTTTTACATGGGCGGCATTGTGAGCAAGGGCAACGTAAAAATCGCTATTTCGACCAACGGAAAAGCGCCCACGCTGACAAAGCGGCTGCGCCAGTTTTTCGAGGAAATGCTGCCCGATGAATTGGACGAATTGAGCGAAACGCTCAACGCCTATCGCCAGACGCTGAAGGGCGATTTTGAAACGAAAGTTAACAATTTGAATGACTTGACTAAAGCACTCATTTCATGACACTCGCAAAGGAAATACTGCAACCAAAGCCCAAACAAATAAGCATCAATTCACTGAATCAGCGCTTCGACAAGTTGCGACCGCTCGAAGGGCTGCGCCGCTTGTACCAGCTTTTTGAGGAGGAGGACGTCTTGGTGACGACTTCGTTTGGCACCAAGTCCATTTACCTCATCCATTTGGTGGCGCAGGTGAACCCCGGCCAGAGGGTCTATTTCGTGGACACGGGCTTCCATTTCGAGGAGACGTTGCGCTACAAGGACATGATTGCCGACCTGTACGACGTGGACATCATCGCCCTGCATCCCGATGTCGAGCCGCACCGCCTCACTGCCGAAGAAGAGTGGTGGAAGGAACACCCCCGCATGTGCTGCACCATCAACAAGATTGCGCCGCTCGACCCCGTTATTGCGCAGCACAAAGTCTGGGTGAGCAGCCTGATGGCCTACCAAAACGAGTTCCGGGCGGGCCTGCGCATGTTTGAAAAGCAGGGCGATATTTTGAAATACCAGCCACTGCTGCACGTCACGGAGGCCGAGTTCAACCAGCAACTGAACCAATTGCAACTGCCCTTGCACCCGCTCGCACACGTGGGCTACGGCTCCATCGGTTGCACCCATTGCACCGCAAAAGGCGAAGGCCGGGCAGGCCGCTGGGCAGGCCAGGGGCAGACGGAGTGCGGGCTGCATGTGAAATATTATAAGAAGTAACCTCACTCCTGCCCCTCTCCTGCGAGGAGAGGGGTGGTACAGTGCCTAACCCCTCTCCTCGCAGGAGAGGGGCAGGAGTGAGGTTAACACCATCAACAAAATGTACGACTACCACATCATAGGCATCAACCACCGCACGGCGAACGCAGCGCTGCTGAGTGCCGTCAGCCTGAACGGGCAGCGGCGGTCGGCGTTCTTGGGGTCGCTGAACGCTCGCACCAGCTTCGATGGCTTTCTGCTTTCGACCTGCAACCGCACGGAAGTTTATTTCAAAAACGGGGGCGAGCAGGCCATTTTGGAGGCATGGGCTGAGACGGTTGGGCTGCCGCTGATTCCTTCGGAAAAATTGTACGCTCACAGCGGCGTGGCAGCTATCCGGCACTTGTTCCAAGTGGCCTGCGGGCTGGACTCCAAGGTCATTGGCGACAATGAAATCCTCGGCCAACTGAAGGAAGCCTTTGTTTTTCAAAAAGAAAATGACTGGCTGAGCGGCATATGGGAGCGCATCATCAGCTCGGCCATCGAGTGCAGCCGGCGGGTGCGCAAGGAGACGGACTTCAACAAGGGAAGTATTTCGACGCCGTATCACGTCGCCAAAATCATCGAAAGGGAGACGGCCACCGACGAGCCTGTGCTGCTCATCGGTGCTGGCGACATGGTAAAACTCTCGCTGAAATACCTGAAAATGGTGCTACCGCAACGCCCCATTGTGCTCACCAACCGCTCCATCGAAAAGGCGAGGCTGCTGGCGGAGGAGTTCGGAACCGATTATTTCCATTATGGCGAATTGGAGGCGAAAATGCCCCATTTCACGGCTATTATTTCGGCCATTCAGGTGGAGCAGCCTGTTTTTGACACAGCTTATTTATCCAAAAAACAACCAGCCTTGCTCTTCGATTTGGGGATTCCCTGCAATTTTACCTCGGAAGTAGCCAGCAGTCACCGCTATTACGACCTCGACACGATTGCCGAGTTCAGCGCAACAACGCTGAAACAGCGCACAGAAGATGCCCGTAAAGTAGCTTCAATCGTGGATGAGCAGGTGGCACAGTTCGAGGACTGGGAACGCCGCCGGGTTCACTACAGGAAATTGGTTGAAATTGGTTGAAATTGGGAAATTGCGAGACGTACACAAGACACGCAATTTCCCAATTTCTCAATTTCCATCAATTTCCATCAATTTCCTAATTTCCATTGCTAATCACCGTAGGCTCCCGCACCAGCAAATTGGCCAAATGGCAGGCTGACCAGTTCATCGAACTGCTTGCCTCAAAAGGGCACGAGGTCAATTGGAAGGGCATCCAGACCCGTGGCGACCTCGACCAAACGACGCCCTTGGATGCCTTCGGCGAGCGGGGCGTCTTCACCAAGGCCCTTGATTTGGCGTTGCTGAACGGAGAGATTGACCTCGCCGTGCATTCCTTGAAAGATTGTCCGTCCACCATGCCTGAGGGACTTTGCCTCGCTGCCGTGTTGCCGAGGGATTTCCATGTGGACATTTTGATTCAAAAGCCGGGTTTTTCCTTTGAAAAACGGAACACCATCGCCACAAGCAGTTCCCGCCGCAAGGCGCAATGGCTCGCTAAATACCCAGACTCAAACATCGTGGACGTGCGGGGTAACGTGGACAGCCGCCTCCAAAAATTCAATCAAAGCGACTGGGACGGCATGATTCTCTCCCGTGCGGGGCTGGAGCGGCTTGGGGCCATGCCGCCGTGTTTTCAGTTGTTGGACTGGATGGTGCCCGCCCCGACGCAGGGCATGGTGGCGGCTTATTCTGCAACCGACAACTCCATTCTGAACGAATTGCTAAAAAGGCTTGAGGACGCCAAAACCCGCTTCATTGCTGAGCTGGAGCGCAGCTTTATGCGCATCGTGGAGATGAAATGCAACGCCCCGGTGGCCGCCCATGCAGAGTTTTTGAGCGAAACGGAAGTCCTTTTCAGGGCAGAGGTTTTCGATATGAACGGCAGTCTGGCCTTCCAAGCCACGGAGGTACTGCAAAAGGCCGAAGCCGCCCAAGCAGTGGAGGCATTGGCCCAAAAAGCAAGGAGCCTCGTATGAAAAAATGCATCATCACCAAGCAGCTGAGCAGCGAGCAGCGTGACTTGCTGTTGCGGAGCAAAATCCCCTTTGAATGTCTGCCCGTGCTCGATTTCAAGGTGGATTTTGATGCAGCAAAAGCTGCAAAACTGCTGGCAACGCCCGATGCCGTTTGGGTGTTCACGAGCGTTCGGGCAGTGCAGGCGCTGGCTGAGATGTTGCCGCAAGCGGCAATGCCATCCGAAGTATTTGCCGTTGGAAAAAATGCGGCGGAAGCCTTGGCTGGTTTGGGTTTCAAAACGGCATTTTGCGGCCAAGTCTCTGAGGACTTGCTGCCCGTGCTAGCGCAACAACGGCACCGCTCCATCCTGTACTTCCGAGGCAGGCACTACCGCAGCAGCATCCCCGATTTTTGCGAAGCAAACGAGCTTGATTTTCAGGAACTTGAGTGCTACCATTCCATCAAATTGCCGCCGCCGGACGGGCTACCCGATTACGGGAGCATCTGGGTGTTCAGCCCACTGAGCGCACAGGCCATGAGCGAGTGGGAAGGCGTTCCGAGGGAATTGCCTATCTATTCCATCGGCGTCGTGACGGATGCACACTTGGCGAAGCTAGGCTTCAAAAATGTGCAAAGCCCGAAGGAGCCGTCGTTTGGGAACATGGTGCAGTTGTTTGTAACCCAAAATCGTAAATCGTAAATCCCACAATCGTAAATCATGATAACCCAGCGCCCCCGCCGCCTACGCAAATCCAGCGCCGTGCTCGACCTCGTGGCGGAGACACACCTGCGAGCCGATGACTTCATCGTGCCGCTGTTCGTGGTGGAGGGGACGGGCAAAACCGAGCCTATCTCGTCCATGCCCGATTACCACCGCCACAGCCTCGACACGCTGTTGCAGCGCATCGAAAAGCTGATGAACAAAGGGCTGTTCAATTATGTGCTCTTCGCAAAAATCGGGGATGGGCAGAAGGACAATACGGGCGAGAATGCCTGCGACCCCGATGGCCTTTTCCCCTTCGCTATCCGCAAAATCAAGGAGGCATTCCCTGAAATAACACTGTTCACGGACATTGCGCTCGACCCTTACTCAACCTTTGGCCACGACGGCATCGTGCGGGACGGCAAAATCGTAAACGACGAGACGGTGGAAGCGCTCTGCCGCATGAGCCTCAACCATGCCCAGGCAGGTGCCGACTTCGTTGCCCCATCCGACATGATGGACGGACGGGTGGGTGCCATCCGACAAGCCCTTGACCGTCAAGGCTTTACGGATACGGGCATCTTGGCTTACAGTGCCAAATACGCATCTTGCTTTTATGGCCCGTTCCGGGACGCCCTCGACTCGGCCCCCGGTTTCGGCGACAAACGCAGCTACCAAATGGACATCCGCAACAGCCGGGAAGCACTGCGGGAGACCCTCCTTGATGTGGCCGAAGGCGCCGATATGGTGATGGTGAAGCCCGCCGGGTCTTATTTGGACGTTATTTCAAAACTAAAGGCCGAGGTGCACGTACCAGTTGCCGCCTACCAGGTCTCCGGCGAGTACAGCATGATAAAAGCCGCTGCCGAGCGGGGCTGGCTCAACGAGGACAAGGCCATCATTGAAACGCTGACTGCCATCAAACGGGCAGGAGCGGATGTGATTTTGACTTATTTTGCCGAAAAGGCGATGGAAATTTTGAAATTAGGAAATTGAGAAATTGGGGGAACTACAATAATTGTGAGCTAATACATTGATTTTCAACACCTAAAAAGTACAACTATGAGCGAACAGAAGTACATTCCACTGGAGGAACTTGACATTTATATACTGGCTAGGGAAATAGGAGAAATCGTTTGGAATACAGTTGATGAGTGGGAGTATTTCCCAAAAATCACTGTTGAAAAACAATGGACAGAAGCTGCTGACAGCATCGCCGCCAATATTTCAGAAGGGTATGGCCGCTTTCATTTCAAGGACAAACGCAATTTTTACTTTAATTCCAGAGGCTCTTTGAGTGAAACAAAAACTTGGGCAACCAAAGCCAAAAACCGAAAACTACTCAGTGAGGCCGACTATTCTTCTCTCTATGAAAAGCTCAAGAAACTACATTTAGGGCTCAACAACCATATAAAAGCCTTGCCTTTGAAATAGAAATTCATTGAAATTTAGTGCTGTGTGTGCATCACACAATTTCCTAATTTCAATGAATTTCTCAATTTCTAATTTTCCCTATGCTTTCCAATCGAAGCCAACAACTTTTCACCGAAGCCCAGCGCCACATCCCCGGCGGGGTGAACTCGCCCGTGCGGGCCTTCCAAGCCGTGGGCGGCAATCCCGTTTTCATCCAAAAAGCCAGTGGGGCCTACCTCTACGACGAGGATGGCAACCGCTACCTCGACCTCATCAATGCTTGGGGCCCCATGATTTTGGGGCATGCTCACCCGGATGTGGTGGCGGCAGTTGCGGAGCAATTGCCCAAGTCGTTCAGCTACGGCGCACCCACCGCAGGGGAAGTGGAGATAGCATCGCTGATTACTTCGACCATCCCGACGGTAGAGCGCATCCGCTTCGTCAGTTCTGGCACGGAGGCCTGCATGAGCGCCATTCGATTGGCGAGGGGCTACACGAAGCGGGATTATATCGTAAAATTCAGGGGCTGCTACCATGGCCATGCCGACGCCTTTTTGGTGAATGCGGGCAGTGGTGCGCTCACGCAGGGCAGGCCGTCAAGCGAGGGCGTCCCAAGTGATTTTACAAAATACACGTTATCAGCGGATTACAACGACTTGGACAGCGTCCGGCAGCTATTCAGAGCGTACCGACGGCAGATCGCCGCCGTCATCATCGAGCCGGTGGCGGGGAACATGGGCTGTATCGTGCCAGCAGAAGGCTTCCTGAAATCCTTACAGGACTTGTGCCACGAGGAGAGCGCCCTTTTCATCCTCGACGAGGTAATGACAGGCTTCCGACTGGCATGGGGCGGTGCCACCGAACTGTTCGGTCTCTCGCCAGACATCACCTGTTTTGGCAAAATCATTGGTGGCGGGATGCCCGTTGGGGCGTTTGGCGGCCGGCGGGAAATCTTCCAACACCTGGCTCCGCTCGGTGGCATCTATCAGGCGGGCACGCTATCGGGCAACCCCGTGGCAGTGGCAGCGGGCCTTGCCACTTTGCGCATTTTGCGGAGCAACCCCGATATTTATCAAAAACTGGAGGCTAATACTCGATGGCTGGCGGAGGAGTTGCGGCAACTATTTAAGGATAGAAAATTGCCCTACACCGTGCAGCAATGCGGCTCCATGTTGAGCATATTTTTCTCGGATAAAGACGTGCGGGATTTACAATCGGCCAAGACAACGGACACAGCGCTTTTCGCCCTGTATTTCCACCACATGCTATCGAAGGGCATTTACCTGCCGCCTTCCAATTATGAGAGTTGGTTTATTTCGGCGGCGATGGAACAGGGTGATTATGAGCAGATTGTGGAGGAGACAGGGGAGTTTTTGGATATGAAAACCAGGGGATGATTATTCTTTTCTCATTCTCTCGGAAATTTCCTCCATCACCCGCCAAGCTACCTCCAGTGCAGCCGCCCCATCTTCCAGCGTCACAGCAGTTTTTTCGCTTCGCAAAACACTGGTTGCCAACGCCTTAAGCTCCTCCCTGATAGCGTTCACCGGCTCGGCGGGCGGCATTTCCATCGAAATGACCTTGGTACCACCGGGCGTTTCCAACTCGAAGGACGGGATACCAGTTGGCTCCAGTCCCGGCTCGTGCATCCGCACCACTTGGGCCGATTTTTCGAGGAAATCCAGACTGATATAGGCGTCTTTTTGGAAGAGACGAACCTTGCGCATTTGCTTCATCGAAATACGGCTGGCCGTCAGGTTGGCCACGCAGCCGTTCTCGAACTCGATGCGGGCGTTGGCGATGTCCGGAGAGTCGCTCACCACGGCCACGCCGCTGGCACTGACCGATTTCACGGGCGACCGCACGAGGCTGAGCACGATGTCAATATCGTGAATCATCAGGTCGAGCACCACGGGCACGTCGGTTCCCCGTGGGTTGAAGTTCGCCAAGCGGTGCGCCTCGATGAACATTGGGTGCATGGCCACGTCCCGCACGGCGAGCATGGCCGGGTTGAAGCGCTCCACATGGCCCACTTGGGCAGTGACTCCATGTTTTTTTGCTGCCGCAATGAGCTGGTGAGCCTCGGCCACGGTCTGCGTCACGGGCTTTTCGATGAAGAGGTGCTTGCCCTGCCCGATGGCCGCCATTGCCAAGTCGAAATGGGCGGTGGTAGGCGTCACGATGTCCACCACGTCCACGGCTTCCAGCAATGCCTCGTAGCTCGCAAAAGCGGGAATGTCAAACTGTTGCGAAGCAGCCGAGGCCACGTCGGGGTCAATGTCGTACAGGCCGACGAGGCGGTAGTGCTCTGGGAGGTCGAGCAGGCATTTTAGGTGTATTTTGCCGAGGTGGCCTGCGCCGATGGCGCCGATTTTTAGCATGGTGCGGTATTTTGCGGAGCAAAAATAGGGTTAAAACACGGAGACACGAAGGGCACTGAGCAACACGAGGTTTTGCATGGTTTTAACGCTGTGTCGCTCCGTGCTTCTGTGACTCCGAGTTTATTATCAACCCCTCCAAAACAAATTTAATATTCCTCGGTTATTGATTTATGGCCCGCCTACCTATCTTGGCGGCCAGTTTCATATTAAAAACAAAATGAATTATGGCATTTCAACTTCCTGATTTACCCTATGGGTTCGACGCCCTCGAACCGCATATTGACGCCCGCACCATGGAAATCCACCACGGCAAACACCATGCGGCATACACCAACAACCTGAACGCTGCCATTGCCGGCACCCCACTCGAAGGCCAAAGCATCGAGCAGATACTGGCCAATATCAGCCAGCACAGCCCGGCCATCCGCAACAACGGCGGCGGCTACTACAACCACAACCTGTTCTGGGAAATCATGTCGCCCGACGGCGGCGGCGAGCCTTCCCCTCAGTCAAACATCGCCCAGGCAATTGACCGTGATTTTGGCTCCTTCGAGGAGTTCAAGAAGCAATTTGCTGCCGCCGCAACGACCCGTTTCGGTTCCGGCTGGGCTTGGCTCTGTACCTCCGGCGACGACAAGCTCTTCATCACCAGCTCCCCCAACCAAGACAATCCGTTGATGGATGTTGCCGACAAAAAAGGCACCCCCATCCTCGGCCTCGACGTTTGGGAGCATGCCTACTACTTGAACTACCAGAACCGCCGCCCTGATTATATCTCGGCCTTCTTCAACGTCATCAATTGGAACGAAGTGACCAAGCGTTACAACAATGCCAACACTGGGGCGATGAAAGGATAGGAGGTATGAGGTATGAGGTATGTTTTGGGACGTACCTTTGGTAAATGCGAACGGGTGTTTCCTGATGGGAAGCACCCGTTTGCATTTTAATAGTAGTGCTATTTGAGAGGTGGCAGGGCATTTTTGAAATGCCTTGGGATTTCATCTGGAAATCAACCTCGTTGACGCTGTTTCAACTTTTATTTTCATATCCAAAAATCCACTGACATAATGTTGTCAGCATCGGCCATTTCCTTTGCAGTCTGTTGATTTTTTTTCGAAAGCGAAAAACCCAAATGTCAGAATTTAGTCGGGATGTGTTGATCTCTCAGCAAGGCTGTTTGATAAAACCTTAGTCCATCCAAACAGGTTGCTTGTCAAAAAAATCGAATGCCCGCAACTTTCTGCCAGTTGCTTTGTCCTTCCATTTCATTTTTCACCTGACTGTAAAACTTATGAAAATCATCCAACTCTGCTTGCTCTTGGCATTGCCTTGCCTGCTTCAAGCCCAATCCTCCACTATCAAAGGCCAAATGAAAGAAGCCAGCGGTTCGCCCGTCATCTTCGCCAATGTGGCCCTGTTCAACGCCGCCGACAGCCTGCTACAAAAAGTGGAAACCACTGACGAATCCGGTAATTTTTCGCTCCGCAACCTCAAGGCTGGCAGCTATTACATTACTGCTACATTCGTGGGACTGAACGACTTCCGAAAAGACGGCATCGCCCTCACCGACGGCCAGACCCTCGACCTTGGCGGCCTCAGCTTCCCCGCCGCTGCAGTGGAACTGGCAACGGCCACCGTCACCACCAGCCGACCCTTGGTGGAGGTGAAGCCCGACCGAACCGTTTTCAACGTGGAGGGCACCATCAACAGCACGGGCAGCGATGCGCTCTCGTTGCTCCGCAAAGCCCCCAGCGTGACCGTGGACAACAACGACAACGTGAGCCTGCTCGGTAGGGCTGGCGTGCTGCTCTACGTGGATGGCAAGCGCCTCCCGCTCACGGGGCAAGACCTCTCCAATTACCTCCAGAACCTGCCCGCCGACCAAATCGAGCGCTTCGACATCATCACCAGCCCTGGCGCCAAGTACGAGGCCGAGGGGAATGCGGGCATCATTGACATCCGCCTGAAACGGGACAAAAGCCTTGGCGCCAACGGCAGCCTCAGCGCTAACGCAAGCCAAGGCAAGCGCCTACGCAGGAACATGAGCGGTACGGGCAATTTCAGGAACAAACTCATGAATACCTTTGGCTCGGCGGGCATCGGCGCTGGCGAGGGCATCAACGACATGACCTTCATAAGCACCCAGAACGGACTTAGCCTTGGCGAAATCAACGTGAATCGCCCCGAATGGGAATACTACAACCTGCGACTCGGCACCGACTTTTTCTTGGGGAAAAAGCACATCCTCGGCTTCCTCGTGAGCGCCAACGAGGGCGAGAACATCAATAACACGTTAAACCGAATCACGATTCAACAGCAGAATGCTTCCTCTTCCGTTTTCGATAGCATCTTGGTTGCCCATACCCGCAACGACGGCAGCGGCAAGCAACAAACCTACAACGTGAACTACCGCTTCGACAATGCCAAGGGCCGCACCCTGAACATTGACCTCGACTATGGTGCGTACCGCAACCGCAGCGAGCGCCGTCAGGACAACGAGTACTTCGACAACGATGAAAACGAAGTGCTTTCGAAGTTCATCACCAGCTTCGACACGCCCTCGGACATTGATATTTACACGGCCAAGCTGGATTACGAGCAAGACCTGTTGGGTGGCAAGCTCGGTGCGGGCACCAAGTTCAGCCGGGTGGCTTCCGACAACACGTTCTTGGTTTTTGACGAAGAAAGTGGATCGCCCATCCGCAACGACCGCCGCTCCAACCGCTTTGATTACGATGAAAACGTCTATGCGGGTTATGTGAGCTACACCCGCCCGCTGGGCAAAAAATGGAATTTCAGCGGTGGCCTCCGTGCCGAACAGACCGATGCCACAGGCAATTTGCAGGCCTTCGTTGACTCACTGATGGAGCCGCCCGTGGAACTGAACTACCTCAGTTGGTTCCCCAGTGCGGGCCTCACTTGGCAGCTAGCACCGATGCACACCCTCGCCCTCAACTATGGCCGCCGCATCAACCGCCCCGACTACAACGTGCTGAACCCGTTCTACAACCAGCTCAGCCAGCTTTCCTTTGAAAAGGGCAACCCACGCCTCCGCCCCGAAATCGTGAACAACGTGGAACTGGGCTGGACGTGGAAGCACATGTACAATTTCAAGCTCGCCTACAGCCTGACCGAGGACCAAATCACCCGCCTCATCGGTCCTGACGACAGCGACCCAAGGGCCAGCTTTATCAACTGGGACAACCTCGCCACGCAAAAAGTCTTGAGCTTCAGCGTGAGCGCCCCTGTGCAGGTGGCCAAGTGGTGGAACGCCTATTTCAACGGCAATTTCAACCATACCGACAACCAAGCCGACTATGGAGACGGCGCCGTGGTGGACGTACAGGCCTTCTCCTATTCCATCTTCCAGCAGCATACTTTCGACCTGCCCAAAGGCTTCAAATTGGAACTGTCGGGCTGGTACAGCGGTCCTGGCGTTTGGGGCGGCGTGTTCGTCTATGACCCCAGTTACAGCATTGATTTGGGCGTCCAGAAGAAGTTCTTGAAGGACAAGCTGACCGTCCGTCTCAGCGCCAACGACATCTTCTACCAGTCATGGTGGAGCGGTGTTTCCAAGTTTGACGGCATGGTGAGCGAAGGTTCCGGCAAATGGGACAGCCGCCGGGTCGGCGCCAGCCTCAGCTACCGCTTCGGCAACGACAACGTGAAGTCGAGGCAGCGGCAAACGGGCTTGGAGGAAGAAGGGAAACGGGTTGGTGGCGGGAATAATTGATGAATGCTGCGCAAGCTGCTTGGTTTTCCTTCAAAAAACATGAGTCATCCCGAATTTTAGCCCCTTTAGAGGCGAAACATACCGCCTTTAAAGGGGCTGAAAATCAATTTATAGATGAAAGAATTAATGTTGAAAGCAGTCATCTTCGAGAGGAGGGGTTATCAAACCCCGGCGTTCCGAAACACCGGGGTTATCAAACCCCGGCGTTCCGAAACACCGGGGTTTGATAACCCCTCCTCTCGAAGATGACTGCTAAATTGCTAAACCCGAGCATCAATTTTAAATACGACTACCTAGGACCAAAAACAACTACCAATATTTTGACCCTCTGGGCATTCCAAGCAGTTATTTTTCAACTATTTAACCCAAGTTGCGGATTACTACAATCAAACCGCTTGGCACTCACCTCTCTGCAACAACCAGCATCTCAAAATCATTGGTCGTCAATTTATCCTCCCTTGAAAAAGCACCGAGTTTGGCCCCAAAAATTTCAATTTTCGTAAAACCCAGCGTTTTCAGCAACCAGGTAATTTCGGAGGGCAGGTAATAGCGCTCGTTGCATGCGATTTCCTTTTCCACCCCGCTGTCATCCACGAATTTGGTGAGGTTGTGATCCCTGAGGGTCATCAAATCAAAGTTCTTACTGTAGTAGGTTGCGTTTCCTTCATTGCCCCCTTCTGCGTGGAATTCGTTGATGGAATGGAACAGCGGGAACAGTCCGTTCAAGGTCGTGAAAATGAACTTCGATTTGGCCTTCAACGACTTGGACACATTTCGGAGGATTTCAAAGTTCATTTCGTCCGTTTCCATCAAAGGGAAGCCGCCCTCGCACAGCATGATGGCCATGTCAAACTTGCCTTCAAAAGGCAGGTCACGAGCGTCGTGCCTCAAAAAATCAATTTGCAGCCCCTGCAGTTTGGCCTTTTCCCTCGCTTTTTCGAGCATGGACTCGGACAAGTCAATCCCTGTAACCGAATACCCCCGCTTGGACAACTCGATGGAATGGCGCCCCGTGCCGCAGCCGATGTCAATCAGTTTTAGCGACTTGTCGAAGCCCAGTTCCTTTTCCAAAAAATCGCATTCGCCGATGGTGCCCTGGACAAAGATTTCATTTTCGTACTGCTGGCCATAGTTCTCGAATAAGGTCTCGTACCATTGTTTATTTTTCATTTTGCATTGGTTTGAATTTTCACCAACGCCTCGAACTTCGCCTCCGTCATCAGCTCGTGCATCAGAAATGCGCCATTCAGGTAAATGCCGAGGGTGCCGAACGGGCTGCCCAAAGCCTGCGACTCCTCGTGGCTTACTCGATGAAGACCTTGCCCCGCTCGTTGAGGCGCTTGAACACCAGTCCATCCTTGAACCGCTCCCTCATCCAATCCTTTTTTGTTAGGGCACGAGCTTGGTTAGCCTTGTCGTTGCCGATGGCACAGCAAATATGCTCCCGGTCAATATTGGCTGAATTGATGGTGATGATGGCCATGGTTCAAAATTTTGGGCAAAATACGCCATCCAAAATTGGACTACGATGAGGAAGGTCAGTTTCAATTCCAAAACACCATGCCTTCCGTCACTCGCCCCCCATCAACTTCGTCCCGTACGCCCGAATCTGCGTAATCAGTGGTATCACCTCCCGGCCCTTCTCCGTCAATGAATATTCCGTGCGGGGCGGCACCACGGCGAACACCTCCCGGTGAACGTATCCGTCGGCTTCCAGTTCCCGCAGTTGCGAGGTGAGCATCTTGTCGGAAATATGCGGGATTTTGCGAAGCTCGCTGTACCGCATGGTCTGGTCTTTCAGTCGCCAGAGGATGGGCATTTTCCACACGCCGCCAATCTGCTCCATGACCAACTGGACAGGATTATAATAGACTTTTCCGTTGTAAATAAAGTCTGGCATTTCTTAAATAATTGATTTTCAATACACTTTCCAAGAAGTTAGTACCGCACTTCTTAGTCAGTATCTTCACAAATGTAGGTAGAGCCCCTAAGTTTGCACCAGATTTTTTCACTAAAAAAATTCAGGAATGAAATCAAGGCTAAGTCATGCGCTTGCCCTGTTGCTGCTTTGTCTTTCGGCAACGGGCTGGGCGCAAAACCAAAAACAATCAAATCAAAAATCCAGTAAAATGAGCAATGTAACCGAAGTTCAATCCTACGTGCATTTCCACGGTGCCCCGACCAAGGGCAAAATCCTGATGGTGGCCAGTTCGCCATCCACTTCCAAGCAAACAGGCTGGCCGATTGGCTTTTGGGCAGCTGAGCTGACGCACCCGCTGCGGGTGTTCCAGGAGGCGGGCTACGAGGTCGAACTCGCCAGTACCGAGGGCGGCAAGCTGATGATGGACGGCTACTCCAACCCCACCGATGCCAGCGGCTACTCGGCGCACGACGTGATTTCGTTGGGCTATATGCAACAGCAATGGTTCAACGACCTGCTCGCCAACACCCGCAAGCTCACCGATGTGGACCCCGCCGACTACGTCGCCATCTTCCTCGTTGGCGGCCAAGGCCCGATGTACACCTTCCGGGGCAACCACGATTTGGAAAAGCTATTCGCCAATTTCTACGAAAGCGGAAAGCCTTCTGCGGCGGTCTGCCACTCCACTACGCTACTCCTCGAAGCCAAAAAATCGAACGGCGAACTGCTCGTGAACGGCAAAACCTGGACCGGTTTCGCCGATGCCGAGGAGGAGTTTGCAGACCAAGCGGTGGGCATGAAAATCCAGCCGTACCGCATCGAAACAGAAGCGAAGAAAATAGATGGCACGACCTTCAAGGTGGCGGCCCCGTTCTCGTCCTACGCCATTCAGGACGGCAACCTGATTACCGGGCAGCAGCAAAACTCTGGGGCTGCGGCAGCGGAGTTGGTGGTGAAGGCATTGAACAAGTAAAAAGCAACCAGCACAGCGGCGGTGCCTGAAATCGCTGCCGCTGGCTTTTCCAATTCCGCGAAATATGAACGCAATCAATTGGTTTGAAATACCAGCCCTTGACCTCGAAAGGGCTTTCCAATTTTACTCGACCGTGCTGCACGGCAACGTCCGCAAGGGCACCTTCGGCAACGGCGAACTCATCCTTTTCGACGTGCCCTTCAACACGGGCGAGGCGGTTGGTGGCTCCATCGTCGTGCGGCCCGACCTGAAACCAACCACCGATGGCGGGGTGCTCTACCTCAATGCTTTCGGCAAATTGGGCGATGCCGTTGGCAAGGTGGAAGCCGCTGGCGGCAAGGTGCTTGTACCGGAAATCAACCTTGGCAAGTTTGGTTTTGCCGCCGTCATCCTTGACTCCGAGGGGAACAAAATCGGTCTGTTGTCCCATGAGCAGTAAGTTACTTTGCTTCGTAGTCTCCATGCTCTTTTGCGTGGGCACGGCTTTTCCCCAATCCGTGGAGACCTACGCCGGGAACCAGCGGGTAGGGGTGGATTTGTTGTGGTTCAAGTATTTTGCGAAGCAAACTGGCGAAAAAACGCCCCTGCTTTTCTTCAGTCGCAACCGTGCCAGCACCGACTACGACAACTCGCCAACAGCTTTCGGCTCGACCAATGCCGTGTCGTACAATTTCAAGAACGGACTAGGCTTGGTGGCTGTCGGTTCGTTCCTGAATACGGGTTTTGTGCCAAAAAGCGGGGTGCAGTTCGTGAAAATGAAAGGTGACTTCCTGTTTTTCGGCTGGCTCGTTTCAGATTTGAAAAAGGCGGGCAGTGTGGACTTGTTTGGGCTCTTTCGATGGCAACCCAAGCTGAACGAGCGATGGCGGCTGTTTTCACAGTTGGAATTGTTCCCGATTTACAAGCCAGAAAATGAGTTTTGGAACATCACGCAGCGGCTCCGCTTTGGGGCAAAACACCACGGCTGGGCGGCAGGTTTCATGGCGGATTTTAACCAGTCGGGGAACGATGATTTTGTAAAATCAATGAATCTCGGCGGGTTTTTAAGACATGATTTTTGAGGGTGTTTTAGAGATTGTTTAAATACCCAATCTAAAATCTTTCACCGGTTGGTCGCTAAAATTTATTTCTTCAAACACGGATGTATTGCCCTCCCCGGCGGGGGATTGCGTTCCAATGCCAAGCCTAATGACCGATGGATATTCATTTTTAAATACCCGCACCAACTGCCACTCCTCGTTGTCCATGGAGTAATAAAACCCAATGACCTTGGTATCTGACGATATTTTCAAATAGACAAAATCGCTCTCGACGGCATCATGGTTGTTATCGTCGGAATAGCCAGCGGTTTTTACGGTAACCAACCGCTTGTTCATGCGCTCGTCGGCTTCAAAAGCAAATTTCAACCAGTTCTTTTCGTCCACGAAAATGAAGGCCATGCCCGCATCATATTTGAACTTGTGCGTCGGAGTAGTTTTACAGGAAAATGTAAACGCCTTGGTATTGTCAATGGCTTTCAGCAACAGGGGCGCATTGGCAAACTCATAGGGCGGCGTGCCGGGTTCAATGAAAAAATCCGTTTGCTTTTCGGCTTTCAAGGTTATTCTGGAACCTTGCACCTTCGCAAACTTCCCAGCAGGGCCATTCAAACTATACTCGAATGGCAAGTATTTTTCGGATAATTGTTCCAATGGTATTTCCTTTTGAAGAGTTGGCGCTGTAGCGGGAATGGATTGCTTCGCTTCGTTGCAGCCTATTGCAATTACCAAAATAAACAACAAATACGATTTCATACTCATTTTAAGTTTGTTGCCCAAAGTTAGTAGAAAATTCTATCGAGGTATTGGTTGGGAAGGTTGTTAAACCTGCCACTTACCTAAAAGTAAGTAACGGACATTTACGTAAGTTTGGCATCCAATCGCTGCCAGCGGTGTTGTTTTGGGATTCAAATCAACCATCGTTTACTTCGCCGTGATAATCAAAAAAATCTTCAACCCCCTCGCCGTCGCCCGCTACATGCGCTGGGAACTGGTGGCTTCGACGGTACTCTCCATCGCCGTGTTTTTCCTTTACCACAACCAGCATTTAGAGAAGGTTAGCCTGCCGTTTTCCATCGCCGCCATTTTGGGAAGTGCCTTGGCCATTTTCTTGGCGTTCCGCAACAACAACGCCTACAACCGCTGGTGGGAGGCCCGCACCATCTGGGGCGGCATCATCAACAACAGCCGCATTTTTGCCCGGCAAATCATCGCCAATGCCGATAATGCCGTGTCGGTTGGCAAGGTGGATGCCTCGCAAATCGAAGCCTACAAAAAAGAGATGGTCTATCGCCAGATTGCCTTTGCCCATTCGCTACGGCTGCACCTGAGGGGACAAAGATCGTGGGAGGAGTTCGGGCACCTGTTGCCAAAGGAGGAATTTGAGCAAGTGGTGAAAAAGCAGAACATCCCTAATTTCCTGCTGTTTTTACAGGGGAAACGTATCAAGGAAGGTACGAAAGCCGAAATCTTAGGTGCATTTGACAATATCAGTTTGGAGCCAACGCTGGCGGGGTTCAATAATTTCCAAGGGGCTTGCGAGCGCATCAAAAACACGCCCCTGCTACGGCAATATCATTTTTTCACCAAGTTGTTCCTACTGGTTTTCATGGCGGTGCTGCCGTTTTCGCTGATTGCCGATTTCAACAAAATGGGCGTGCCTGCGCTGATGATTCCGCTCAGTATTTTGCTTTCCTTTGTGTTCGGCGTGATGGGCAAGGTGGGCGAGGTGAACGAAGACCCCTTCGAGAACCGCATCACGGACATCCCGATGACGGCCATGTGTACGACCATCGAGCGGGACTTACGGGAAATGCTCGGCGAGGTGGATTTGCCTGAAAAGAAGCTACCCGTTGAAG
Source organism: Saprospiraceae bacterium (assembly GCA_022841745.1). Lineage (GTDB taxonomy): Bacteria > Bacteroidota > Bacteroidia > Chitinophagales > Saprospiraceae > UBA6168. The sequence goes on from JALHQW010000055.1 coordinate 33,824, forward strand.
GGTTTTTAGATTGAAAAACTAAATATTTTAGGAAATGAAAATAGCAATCATCGGCTCCGGCAACGTTGGTGGAGCATTGGCTCAGCAATGGGTTAGGGCGGGACACACCGTCCTCATTGGGGCAAAACTCCCCCTCAGCGACAAGAACATCCAACTCGCCACCCAAATCGGTGAGGATAGGTTCACTTCCATTGAGTATGCCGTTCGGCAATGCGAGGTAGTTTTGATTGCCACGCCGCCGACCGCCATTTTTGACATCATCGAACAAATGGGTGATGTGTCGGGCAAAATCCTCATTGACGCCACCAACGCCGTGCGGCAAAAGCCAGCGCCCTACGACACGGTTTACCATGCCCTGGCGGAGAAAACAGCCGGGAAAGTAGTGAAATGCTTCAATTCAACTGGCTTTGAGAACATGTTGAACCCCATTTACCAAGGCGAAAAAATTGATATGTTCATGGCTGGCGACGATGCGGAGGCCAAGGAAATTGCGAAGCAACTCGCACTAGATGCGGGCTTCGTCACCTGCTGGGATTTTGGCAAAGCCGACAAAGTGGTGCTGCTCGAACAGTTTGCCCTCTCGTGGATAAACCTCGCCATCATGCAGGGTCACGGGCGAGATATTGCGTTTCGGTTGGTGCGGCGGTAGGCTCCTGTTTTACCCCAACTCCAATTCCACCCGATACGACACCCCATCGCTTTTCACTAGCTTGAAGCCCCGCCGCTCGAACATCTTCAGCATCACCTCGTTGCTCGAAAGTGCCTCGGCGTGTATGCGCTGCATGCCCCGCTCCTTGGCGATGCCCAAAATGAAATCCATGAGCTGGCCACCGAGGTTTTGCCCATGCCACGGGTCGGCCACGAGGATGGCAAACTCGGCGCTGTCGTCGGAATAATCGTTGACGAGGCGCACCACACCAGCCATCATCTTGCGCCCGGCTTCCTCCACCTCCGCCACGATGGCCAGTTCCCGGTCGTAGTCTATATGGGTGAAACGGACGAGGAACTTGTGGCTCATCTTTGGCACATAGCCGAAAAAGCGGAAATAGATGCTCGTGCGTGACAGCTTCTCGAACATCTCGGCCTCCAGCGGCTCGTCCTCCGGGCGGATAGGCCGCAGCAGGGCTTTTGCCCCGTTTTTCATCAAAATCTCCTTCGTGTACTGGCCGGGATAGGGCGAAATCACGAGGTGGTCGTAGGCGAAATGCCCTTGTTTCACGGGCAGTTTCTCCAAAACAATATGCGAATCGAGCACCATACCGCCCTGCGAATCCACCACATAGGGATTGATGTCAATCTCCTTTATTTCGGGAAAATCCATCACGAGGTAGGCGAATTTGATGAGCAGAAACTGGAGGTCTTGCAGGTCAACGCCTGGGCGGCCCCGGTAGCCTTGCAGCAGCCGATAGACCTTCGTGCGCTCAATCATGCGGCGGGCGAGGGCCATGTTCAGCGGGGGCAAGCCGAGGTGGATGTCCTGAAAAACCTCCACCGCAGTGCCGCCCAGGCCAAAGGCGATGACCGGGCCGAAAACGGGGTCTTTCTTCGCCCCGACGAGCAGTTCGAACTCCTTCCGCACCATTTTTTCCACCAAAACCCCATCCATACGAGCATCGGGGCGGTGGTGGCGGGCATTGCTCAGCAGCAACTCAAAAGCACCCCGCACCTCCAACGGCGTGTTGATATTGAGCATTACGCCGCCTACGTCCACCTTGTGGCCAATGTCGGGGCTGTCTATTTTCATCGCAACGGGGAAGCCGATTTGTTGCGCAGCAGCGACCGCCTCCTCTGCTGTTTTGGCCACCACGTTCTGCGTCACGGGGATGTCATAGCAGGCCAACAGTTGCTTGCCCTCCGGCTCGGTGAGCGTTATCCTGCCTGCGTTCAATGCTTTTTGGATAATATCAGCCGCAGCCCCTTTTTGGGGCAAAAACGCTTCCGGCGTCGTGGGCGGCGTTTCGTAGAGCAGTTCCAAATTGCTCGCGTAGCGCCACATGCGTAGGAAGGCAAGCACGGCCTCTTCTGGGTATCGGTAATTGGGGATGCCGCCTTCCTCAAGGATGGCTCGGCCCTTGGCCACGTCCACTTCACCCATCCAGCAGGCCAACACGGTCTTGTGCGAACCTTTGCTGTGTTCGACCACTTGCTGCGCAATAGCTGCCTCGCTGATGACCGCCTGCGGGGCAGTGATGGCCAGTACGCCGTCCACATTGGGGTCGTTCAGGATGAGTTCCAAGGCACGCCCGTAGCTTGTTGCCGGCGTATCGCCGAGCACGTCAACAGGGTCACCGTGGCTCCAGTGTGGGGGCAGGAAGCTGTTCAGCGCCTTCATGGTTTCTGGCGAAAAACGGGCAAGTTGGCCTTCGTTTTTCATCAAATAATCGGTGGCCAATACGGCAGGGCCTCCTGCATTGGTGAGGATGGCGAGGCGGTTGCCAGCGGGCCGGGGCTGCATGGCCAGCGCATGGGCCACGCTAAAAAGTTGTGAAATGGTCTGCACCCTGATGATGCCTGCCCGGCGGAAAGCGGCGTCGTAGGCGGCATCGTTGCCAGCCAGCGAACCCGTGTGGGAAAGGGTGGCCTGTGCGCCCTCGTCGCTCTGGCCAGCCTTCAAAATAATGATGGGCTTTTGACGGGAAAACGCACGGGCGGCGCTCATGAACTTGCGAGGTTCGGCAAGGCTTTCCATGTAAATGAGGATGCACGACGTGTTGGGGTCGGCCCCGAAATAATCAATCAGGTCGTGGTAGCCAACGTCCACCATCTCGCCCACGGAGACGAAGTGGCTGAACCCCACGCTCTGGCTCACCGACCAGTCGAGGATGGCGGTGCAAAGGGCGCCGCTCTGGGAGATGAAGGCAATCTTGCCGGGCAGGGCCATGCGGTTGGCGAAACTGGCGTTCAGCCCCAGCGTAGGGGCGATAATGCCGAGGCAGTTCGGCCCGATGATGCGGACATTGTGCTGGCGAGCCAGCCGCTGTATTTCCTCGTACATCCGCTTGCCCTCCGCCCCCGATTCCCGGAAGCCCGCCGAAATGATGATGGCCCCGCCAATGCCCGCCTCACCACAGTCCTTGATGACGGAGGCCACGGCCTTGGCTGGCACGGCAATGACAGCAAGGTCCACCATGCCGGGTATTTTCTTGACCGAAGGGTAGCTTTTTTTGCCCCGAACCAATTTATGGCCAGGGTTCACTGGGTATAGCTTCCCCTTGAAGCCACCTTGCAGCAGGTTGTCGAAGATGGCATAGCCCACTGTGCCGACCTTGTCGGAAGCCCCGACGGCAGCGACGGTTTGTGGACGGAATATTTTGTCTAAAGGAAACAATTCGATTGCGGATTTACGATTGCGGATTTACGATTGCGGATTGGGGGTTTATGATTGCGGATTGCGGATTTACGATTGCGGATTGGGGCGACTGCTCCAATCCGCAATCCGCAATCCGAATTCCGCAATCACCAAAACTTCCACCAGTGCCGCAGGTTGCCCATGACGGAGTGGCTGCGAAGCTCGTACTCTTCCCAGACGGAGCGGAACGAGGTGGTCACTTGTCGGTCGTAGGGCATGGGTTCGCCGTTGATGCCTGCAATGAAATTATGCACACATTGCGGCAGCACGGCCACGTTGTAGCCGCCTTCGAGGGTGGCGAAGATATTTTGGGAGCGCTCCCGCAATAGTTGGCCGACCTTGTAGAAACTGCTTTCGGTGACCCGAAGTTGCAGCAGCAGGTCGTACTGGTGCGCATCGAAGCCAGCGGAAACGGCCACCACATCGGGCTTGAACTGCTCCATCACTTGCATGCAATTGGTGAGGGCATTGAGGAAGATGTCGTCGCCGCTTTCGGGGGGCAAGGGCACGTTCATCGTATAGCCTCGCCCATTGCCCGTGCCAATTTCGTTCACGTAGCCATGCCCCGGAAAGGCCGGGTACTGGTGGATAGAGCAATAGAACACCTTGTCCGTTTCTTCGAAAATATGCGAGGTGCCATCGCCGAGGTGCCCGTCGAAATCGAAGAGGAAGACCCGCTTGCCCTCGTCGGCGAGTTTTTGCGCAGCAATGGCCACGTTGTTGAACAGGCAGAAACCGCTAGAACGGTTGGGGTAGGCATGGTGGCCGGGCGGGCGCACGAGCGCAAAATCGCCCCGCTCGCTAGCCAGCACGGTCGCACCGACGGCCCGCACTGCTGCCTCGTAGCTGCCAGGCGAGGCCATCGTGTCGGGGTCGAGGTGGGTCTGTGCCTCGCAGGCGGCCTTTACATGCTCAATATGGTGGGTGCTGTGGACGAGGGGCAGCCATTCCGAGCCATCGGGCACCTCGGTGACGGGCAGGTTCTCAAAAGCTTCGAGGCGCTTGCGGTTTTCGGGGTGCATGCCCGTGTCGTGCTGGAGGAAGACTGGGTTGTAAATGAGTTTCATATCCGATATGGAGGATTTTTCGCAAAAAAACCGAGCGCAGGGGGGAAGGTAGGTGATAAAAATCAATTGAGGGGGTGTTTTTTGGAAAGGGGTTCCATGAATTGACCGAGCATGAAAAGCCAACATGACACAGAACGGCAAATCATTGCGAAATTGGCAATTTCCAATTGAATTACCAATGTCAAATATCAAATAAAAAATAAATTATTATCACTTCAATTTGTTTCGTCCTTGCTGCAACTTGCGACCGCTGAATCAATTCCCATACATTAACCATTTAAATCAAGCATCATGGCAAGTTTTAGGAATGCAAGGTTGATTTATCAAGTTTTCGATGGAGAAAACTTTACAGGAGGGCATCGTTGGTTGTTTGACAGCTACGATGACTTTAGGAATATTGACTTCAATGATGTTGTAAGTTCTATCAAGGTTTTTAAAGGCCCTAATTTTAAGGCCGGAGACGTAGCAAGGTTTTACAATGCAATCAACAAAGTTGGCGGCTACATCGAGTTGGCTCCCGGCGATTACAAGCAAATCCATTTGTCCCCGTTCAATTTCAACGATGTCATTTCGTCGGTGGGTATTTTTAATCCAGTATATGACGATGTCGAACTTTCGCCGCACTATATCATCCATCTCTTCGATGGGGCTAATTTCACAGGCAGGGAACGGATAATCTTTGATTCGGTAAGCGACCTCAACACGATTGGCTTTACCAACAAACCAACCTCCGTGCTGATTGAAAATACCTCCAAATGGACGGGCGATAAAGTCGTCAACCTATTTGATGCAAACAACTTCACAGGAGGCGTAATGTCCGAGAAATTGAACTTAGGCAAGGTGGGTACAGCGTTCCCAATCGAAATCAAGAATTTGGCAGCCTATGCTTTTGACAACAAGATTTCAAGCGTCAAGGTAGGGCTTCCAATCCGCTTGGATAAATTCGGAAAAGTGGAAATGATGCCTGCTGGCGTCAAGGCGAAAGAGGAAGTCGAATTTGTTTGATACTCAGAATTCATGGTTTTCCGAGCAAGGAATTATCCATGAAACGGCTCGTAATTGAATCTTAAGGGGTTGATTCAACAAGACCGGAGATGGGGCAAGTGCCCATCTCCGGTCTTTATTTTAAAAGCAATCAACCATGAACAATATGCAGCGGAACTACAGAAGGTAGGGAGAATTTTGGAAATGAAGAATTGGCACCCTGACAATTCAAATTTTAAGGTCAAACTTCGTTCAGCCATTTTTGGATTTTTACAGGTGCAAAATATCAGCTGATGGATTAATTTTGAAGCACAAACCCAAGTATATGGACAAATAACCTTGAGCAAATACTCGCCGATATTGCCCATGCCACGGACAATGTCTTCGACCCCTACCCTCCCAGCGAGGAAACCCCCAATATCTGGGACTGGATTTCGGACGAGGAGGAAGACCAGACAGCGCCCCGCCGTATGTTGGAAGATTGGACGGGCATCCGCAAGGCACAACTCCCGCCCGATGAACAACTCACCGACGAGCAAATCCTGGTGCTTTTTGAAGCTTTGAAAAAAATGCTCGATGCCTATAACTGGATGTTCGTGCTGCAAATCCAGGTGCCACAGCGCATCCAGTACCGTGCCCTGCGCGACAATTTCGACCAGGAAGCCATCTGCAAGCGGTGGCACATGGGCTTTTTTGAACTTTGCAAACCCGGCACCCCGCACGGTGAATGCGAGCTTGGCGAGGAGTACTGCCATTGTGCTTTCTTTGCAGAGATGTTCTCCCACTTCGTGGACGAGGAACTGACCCACGAAGAAGAGCGCCGACGCCACCTCGAAATCGAAATCCGGCACCTCAAGCGCAAATACGACGACGATTGGATGAATTACTACCCCTACCACCTCGACCCCAACTATGACGATGAGAATGGCAACCCCTACGATTATGGGTTCGGGGAGGATTTTGACGAGGATGAAGAAGAGGATGATTGGTGGAGGAAGTAGGGTGCCAACCTACAATAAAATTACCTTTGAGAAATTAATCAAATAGAGGAGGTGATTCGGCGGCGGTTGGGAAAACAAAGTGATTGACCATATTTTATCATAAAAAAAATCAAACCATGCCAATACCAGACAAAGACCACCGAATCATCCAAAAGCTCATCGAGCAGGCGCAGCCGCAAAACATGGAAGAAATGCAGGCACTGCTCGATTCCTTGATGGGCAAGCCACTACCCGACCATTTGCCTGGTGAGCTTTCCATCGAAGAGCAAGTGCTGGAGATGGTCTATGACGCTTGGGAGGCGCCCGTAAAGGAAGGAATTGCGATGGCAGAGAAAGCCCTTCGGATTTTCCCCGACTGTATCGAGGCGCACGAATTCCTTGCAGCAAAAATGGGGAAGCCACAGGAGCGGCTGGCCCAACTTGAAGAAGCAGTGGAAATCGGAAGGCGCATTTTCGGCGGCGATTTTTTGAATAAAAACAAAGGGGCATTTTGGGGCATCACGGAAACCCGCCCCTTCATGCGCTGCCTCACGGGCTTGGCTGGCAGCTATTGGGAGGCTGGCAAGCTTGCGGAAGCAACTGCCATTTGGGAGGAAACGCTTGAGTTGAACCCCAACGACAACCAGGGCAACCGCTATGGTCTTGCCTTGGTGCTTTTGGAATTGGGCGAGCTCGTGAAGTTCAAGAAGCTGCGGAAAAAGTACCAGGAAGGCGCTGCCATGATGTATTTCAACGATGCCCTTGCCGCCTTCCTTGAAAAAGGTGAAAACGACAATTCCAACATGATTTTGAGGGTAGCCTTTGGCAACAACCGCTTCGTGCCACCGATGCTTTTAGCTTCAGCTCCGCCCACTGGGCAGCCGGATAGTTATGCTTTCCACAGCCGGGAAGAAGCCGTGATTTATGCAAGGGACGCTTGGCGGGTTTGGTCAAAAGCTGCCGGCGCAAGGCAATGGCTCGACAAGCGGTGGGCCTTGGAATCCGCCAAGGAAACCAAGACAGCCAAGGCAAAGCGACCAGATTTCCCCTTGAAATTTGACTACCACACGCTGGGGGCGCTCGTCAGCGAACCGTTCAGTGCGGTGTCGCCCTTGAAGCTGCGCCCCGACCTGTCGGCAGCCGATATTGCGGAAGTGCCCATGTTCAAAATGTTCCGGCAGTTCCTGCATGATTTGCGGGCGGCGCAGCCCCTGAAATTGACGCCCAAAGGCAACCTGCCCCGCACCATGATTCGGCAATTGTACGACCACCGCATCCTCACCAGCAAGTACGTGGACGATGGGAAGGTCAAATTGTTGAGCGAAGGGGATTTCCTCCCCATACACTTGTCGCATGTACTCTGCGATATGGCGGGCTTGGTCAAAAAGCGCCTCGGCAAACTGTCGCTGACCAAGGTGGGTGAGCAGGTCATCAAGGACGATGTGGCGCTTTACCACAAATTGTTGAAGGCCTATTGCGAAAAGTTCAACTGGTCGTACATGACTTATGACGAGGAGAGTGTGGTGCAATACGGATGGGCGACTTCACTGTGCCAATTGCTGACCTTTGGCGATGAGGAGCGCAATGCCGAGGACTACGCCCGTGCGTATTTGGCCAATTTCCCTCAAATGCTCACGGCCTTCCCGGACAATAAATATTTTCCACCGGAGCAGCGGTACAGCAGCTGCTTTCAGGGACGGTTTTTCAGCAGCTTCTGCGGTTATTTCGGCTTGGCGGAAGTGCGGGTAGAGAAGGATGAAAAGGGGATTTCCAAAAATTATTTCGTAAAAAAATCGGCGTTGGCGGATAGAGTTTTTGAGGTGGATATAGGAGGATACTAAACGCCTCGTGTCATTTCTCAGCGGGAATGGTATAGCTCCCATCCGGGTTTTTGACCCAAGTGTCTCGCCATGCCTTGTATTCCTCGCTTGATTTTTTTCGGTAGGCAAGCACCTTGTTCCTCGTGCGCCGGGAGCGGTACAGTTCAAAATAGCGATTTGCTGGCGCTTTGCTGGGCTTGCCGTCCTCATCGTCGTCGTCCATGTAGTCGGAGGTGCATTCCTCGTAGCCCAGTTTTTCGAGGAAACGGATGCTGCGGGTATTTTCCCTGTACACGCTCGCCATGAGCAGCAGGCGATCCATTTTTTTGAAGAGGTATTCCTGAAAATGCAGCATGATGCGTTGGGGCAGCCCCGTGCCCCTCACCGCTTGGGCAAAGGCATAGCCAACCGAGCATTGGCGGTGCTGGAAGCCATAGTTTTCCCTGCTGAAATCGAAATTGTGTAGGAGGCCGACACATTCCCGTTCCGGCGACATCACGAGCCAATCGCAACCGCCGTGCTTGCCGGAATAGGGCATGAAAATGCGCAGGTTTGCGACGTACTCATAGACTTCCTTTGGGTCTTTGAACCGCTTGTCCACCCAAGGATCGGGGTCGTTCTCGAACATTTCGAGGAGGAGGGAACGGTTGCGGAACGCCAATTTTTGAAACCAAAAACCATCAGGGGTAGGCGGCAGTTTTGGGAAGTCCCAAAGCGGCTTGCGGCCGATGTTCTGCTCCATTGCGTGTTGGAGCCAGTCGGGGAGGGAGTAGGATTGGAAGGGGAAGGTTTTCATGAGGTGAAAATACAAATGATAAGCGTAAGGTTATAAATTTATGATGCCTATCCTATAAGGGTTAGGCAGAAAAAGTTGACCAAATGGTTAACTTTAAAATGAAGTACCTCGAAAATCGAAATGTACTCACCACGCAGCGGTGGATTGAAGAATCTGGCGCCATTGGGCTAATTTCCAGTTCTGCAAGGGGCAAAATTTGTTAAAAGGCTATCATTTTTCGTTCTCCCGCTTAAATCCAATTTGCTTCCGTGGCCCATTCTCTTGCGCTACAAATTGTTTTAGTACCTTGATTATCTTTTCAATATGCTCACCCTGTTCCTTGAACTGCTCACTGGTTGACCTTTCCAATTCTGAAATACGCAACTCCAAATCCTTGTACATTCCAATAACATTCCGGAGCGTGATGAAAGCTTTTACGACATAAATGCTGGCTTGAATGGCGGCAGGTGTGTTCAGAACACTGGCCAACATTACAGCACCATGTTCTGTAAAAGCGTAAGGCAGGTAACGGCTGCCACCCCAACTTGAGGTGCCAATTTGGAACCTCAAGTTATCGGCTTCTTCTTTTGTCAACTCAAAAATGAAGTCATTTGGAAACCGGTCAGGGTTCCTTTTTACAGCACGTTTAATATACTTTGTCTCAGTACCATAAACAACCGCCAAATCAGCATCCAACATGACTCGCTGGCCACGGATTAAGTGGATTTGAGAAATGAAATCTTCTTGAATTTGAGTGGTTAAGTTGCTCATAGTCTTGTATTTTGTGCGAAAGGTAGGGATTGCGATGAAGAATCAGGCAGTAGAAAAGGATAGAAAAAGGAAGGCTACTTCGGAATAGGCTGTTGTTGGTGAAGTTGCTGTAGGGGAAAGAGTGAATGGGCAAGGATGGCAAATAGCTCGCTGCGCTATGGCTTGATACTACAGTTTGTGTTGAGACTACTAAATTTGCTGCATGAAAGCTTTGACCACCGCACAGGCCCGGCAGAAAGCTGCCAAACTGAAACAGGTTTTGGAAGAATTGAAATCTCCCACAAATCGCTTCGCCATCAACATTACTCGCCTCCGAACCATCAACGGCCTTTGCGAGGATGAAAGAGTTTTGCGCCAATTTGCCTTCTACATTGCCGTAAAGAACTTCCCGAAAGCGATGGTCAACCCCAACCTGTCCGATGAAATAAAGGAAGCTATCACCCGGTCTATGGAACTCATGGATGCTAATCTTGAAAATCCTTTGGAGCAAGGTATTATTGAAATGCGGCAGTTGCACCACCAATTGCAAAACCTGCAAAACCAGACCAGCCATGTCCATTGGAACACGGTGGTTCGCTCCATCCCATATTGGGACGTTTATATGGTGGAGGCTTGTGTATATTGTTTTATTACGAAGAATAACCCAACGCTGGGCTATGAACTGGCAAGGGACTATTGCCAAAAATATAATCCATCCTATGGGACAGGGCTGCTACCGGAGTCAATTCCGTTTTTGGAGGATGTGGCCGGGTTTTGGGAAAAATGGCTCAACCTTCATGAAGCCAATGCCAATTAAAAACCCCGAAAGCGCTATGTTCACCACCAATTGGGGCGATTGGGGAAAATGGGCGGGGCAGAAGGCGGAGGGGAACAGACTGTTGTTGGCGAAGTTGCCGGAGGGGAAGGGGAGGAGTGAGGCGGGGATGGCAAATAGGTAAAGTGATGAGGCTTATTGGCTGAGGTTTGTCGCAACGGAAAAATTAAACATGGGAGGGGATTTATAGCATCCCCTTTTTCTTTGCGTATTCAATAAATCTATACGTTTCTCCGAAAGAATTTAAATTTCCATATTTTAAGAGAAGGGACTTTGCAAATCCATCCAATCCGGGAAATAGAGTAGCTCTATTTATGTTCATTTTTATCAAATCTTGAATTGCATTCTTTTTTTCTTTTGCAGGAATAGTTACTTTAAATGTTGCTCTTTCATAGGACTCACTTAAAAATGCGAGTTGATTTATGAATGGTTCAAAAGGTTTCCTTGGCAAAGGAAAATTGATTGCTGTAAATAGTACCTTTGGTTTATGTTGAGTGGCTCAACCGGAAACATACAATTGACGTCATCAGCCTTTGATTTTTCGTAAACCTTTTCAAAGGTAGCATCATCATAAGTGTAATGTTCGGTAACTGTCGATTTTATTTTTTGGTTCTTCGTGGTTTTGTATGGGTAAACATCTATCATATTGTAACCCCTCGTTTCAACGAGGGGAGCATGAGTTCCCTCTCGCACATCTATCTTCTTTTCTAAACATCAACATCAAGCATTTGACGAAAGATAGTAAATGCTGATGTTCTGTAAAGAAGAAAGATGTTGTTGGTAGGTATTTGCCAAATTCCCGCCATTAAAATAGCGGGTTACAAGATGATAGATGTTAAGTGAAATTACCCACAAGAAGACACGAAGAACCTATTTTTTTGTCTTTAAAATAATACATTGCCCTTTGACAATATGCTATTTTGTCAATTACCCAAATTGCAACTTTATCCACATCCGAAGATGCATGTTCAAATGCAAAAAATGCAGCTATGTAAGGAGATTTGCTAAAGTCTAATAACCTCGATGGCGCTCCAAAATGCTGCAACATTGAAAACCATTCTAATAGAGTTGACGGCACTTGTTCGTCTTTCAAATAGAACTTTGCACCGCCTTTAAAATCGCTCACTAATTCATCCTCAAATTCTGGAAAATTCTCAATGATATTTGACCTTTCAAGTGTAGTTGACAAATCCCAATTGGCGTCAGATTGTCCCCTGAACACCCATTCTAACCTTGTATTTTCTGCAAAATGTTAAAACTCCGTCCAGTTTTTTAGTTGTTTTTCTTTAAAGTATGACATATTTCTGATTTTCTGTTTCGCTTTGATTTACCCCCCGGCTTCGCCACTATCAAAAACAGCAACGCTTCAAGCCTTTCTGAAAAAGTAAGCGTAACGGCTCTTATTGAATTCTTTGATATAAAATAGGTCGCCAAGTAACCGCTCCTCACGCCGCCATCCCCCGTAGCCTCACCTCCATCCCATACCCCGCCATCACCTCGTCCAATTGTGCCAAAAACTGTTTCCGCAGGGACTTGGCATTCAGGATGCTCTGCTCCAGTTCCGGCGCTTTGTAACTGGTGAGCAGGTTGATGCGCTCGTTGCAGCGGTTGATTTGTTCGAGCAGGTCGCCGATGCTGGCGAGAGTATATTGAGTTTTATTGCTGTTTTCCATTGTCAGAAAATTGAGTCCGGGTTGATTTCAAGAAAACCTTTTTGATGGATTTTCATGGTTTCAGGATGCCTGCGGGTGTGCGAGTAAAGTTGCAGCCAATCGTTTTTCAGAATCTCGAAAACCGGGTGCAACTTATGCCCAACCGGATAAGATGGCTCAAAGTAAAAGTCAATCGCACCAGCAAATTGAGATTGCAGTTTTCTCAAAGCTGGCAAGTGCTTCTGAAAGGCTTCGTGATGGATGAAAACCACTATGTCAATGTCTTTCGGCAGTTCCTTTCGAGTGACGAAACTGCCATTTACCCATAACAAAACCACATGGTCGCCAATGTCTTGCAAAATCAATTTTTCGAGCAGCGAAAGCAGTTTTTCAAACAACCACCGCCTATGCTCGTTGTTGGCAAAGGTCGTTTCCAATGCCTCCAAGTTCGCCTTGATTGCCTCCGTAGGCACGAGGTAGCCATATTCATCAAATCGAAGTTGCATTTACAAAGCTAATCCAAATCTGATTTTGAAAAGCAAAAAAAACGGTCGGGCACTCCCGCACCCGACCGCCCCAAAATCTATATGAGAAAAGCTAACCTTTAATTCTCAACTATCGCCACCTCATCCGCTACCCTCGGCGCCCGAAACACCACCATCCCATCAAACACATCCAGCAGCACCTTGCTCTTGGGCTGCACCTTGCCGAGCAGCATCTGCTTGCTCAGTTCGTTCAGCACTTTTTTCTGGATGACCCGCTTCACCGGCCTTGCGCCGAACTCGGGGTTGAAGCCCTCGTCGGCGATGAACTCGGCGGCTTGAGGCGTGACGGTCAGCTCGATTTCCTGTTTGCGGAGCGTCTCCACCACTTGGCGGAGTTGCAGTTCCACGATGGACTTGATGTCCTTTGCCGTCAGCGGCTGGAACATGATGACATCGTCAATGCGGTTCAGGAACTCTGGCCGTACAGACTGTTTCAGCAAGTTGAACAGCAGTTCCTTCGTGCTTTCCACCACCTCGTCCCGGTTGAACTTGGTGATTTTCTCGAAATTCGAGCGGATGATGTCCGAGCCGATGTTCGAGGTCATGATGATGACCGTGTTCTTGAAATTGGCGACCCGGCCCTTGTTGTCCGTAAGGCGACCGTCCTCCAGCACTTGCAGCAGGATATTGAACACGTCGGGGTGCGCCTTTTCGATTTCATCCAGCAGCACCACCGAGTAGGGCTTGCGGCGCACGGCCTCCGTCAGTTGGCCACCCTCATCGTAGCCCACATAGCCCGGAGGCGCACCGACCAATCGGCTCACCGAGTGGCGCTCCTGGTACTCGCTCATGTCAATGCGGGTCATCAGGTTTTCATCGTTGAAAAGGTACTCGGCGAGGGCCTTGGCCAGCTCGGTTTTGCCCACGCCCGTCGTGCCTAGGAAGAGAAAAGACCCGATGGGCCGCTTCTCGTTGCCGAGGCCCGTGCGGCTGCGGCGGATGGCGTCGCTGACGGCCTCCACGGCTTCTTCCTGGCCCACGACCCGGTTGTGCAGGTCGGCTTCGAGGTGGAGCAATTTCTCCCGCTCGCTCTGTAGCATGCGGGTGACGGGGATGCCCGTCCAACGAGCCACGATTTCGGCGATGTCCTCGGCTTCAACCTCCTCCTTCACGAGCAGTTTGCCGTCGGTTTGCAAGTCTTTCAGTCTTTTGTTGAAAAACGCCAACCGCTTCTCCTCGTCGGGGATGCGCCCGTAGCGGATTTCGGCGACCTCGCTGAATTTGCCTTCCCGCTCCAATTTGGCCGCTTCTTGCTTCAGCAATTCAATGTCTTCTTTCGATTGTGAAATGCCGTTGACCACCTCCCGCTCGTTCTGCCATTTGGCTTTCAGGGCATTGCGTTTTTCTTCGAGGTTCGCCAAATCTTCGTTGATGCGCTTGATTTTCGTCTCGTCGTTCTCCCGTTTCATGGCCTCCCGCTCTATCTCAAACTGGCGGATTTTGCGCTCCACTTCGTCGAGTTCTTCGGGCATGGAGTTCATTTCGAGGCGAAGTTTGGCGGCAGCCTCGTCAATCAGGTCAATGGCTTTGTCGGGCAGGAAGCGCTCGGTGATGTAGCGGGTGCTGAGCTGCACCGCCGCCACGATGGCCTCGTCCCGAATATTGATTTTGTGGTGCGATTCGTAGCGCTCTTTTAAGCCCCGCAGGATGGAGATGGCGTCCTCTTCCGAGGGTTCGTCCACCGACACCACCTGGAAGCGGCGTTCGAGCGCCTTGTCGCTCTCGAAGTACTTCTGGTACTCGTTCAGCGTGGTGGCACCGATGGCCCGGAGGTCGCCACGGGCAAGGGCCGGCTTGAGGATGTTTGCAGCATCCATCGCCCCTTGGCCCTTGCCTGCGCCTATCAGCGTATGTATCTCGTCAATGAACAGGAAGATGCGGCCCTCGGCGCTCAGCACCTCTTTCACCACCGATTTCAGTCGCTCCTCGAACTCGCCCTGGTATTTTGCGCCCGCAATGAGCGACCCCATGTCGAGGGCGTAGATTTCCTTTTCCCGCAGGTCTTCCGGCACGTCGCCGCTCACGATTCGGTGCGCCAGTCCCTCAGCGATGGCCGTCTTGCCCACACCAGGTTCACCGACCAGAATCGGGTTGTTCTTCGTGCGCCGTGCGAGGATGTGCAGCACCCGCCTGATTTCCTCGTCCCGCCCGATGACGGGGTCGAGCTTGCCGTTGCGGGCGCGCTCGTTGAGGTTCACGGCGTATTTCGAGAGGGCTTGGTAGGTCTCCTCGGCGCTGGCCGTGGTCACCTTACTGCCCTTGCGCAGGTCGTTGATGGCGTTCTTGAGGGCCTTTTCGTCCACGCCGCTGTCCTTCAGCATCTGCGAGACGGTGGAGCGGGCCGTGAGCAGGCCGAGCAGCAGGTGCTCCAGCGCTACGTACTCGTCGCTGAACTCCTTGAGGTAGCTGTTGGCACGTTGGAGGGCGTCGCTCGTTTCCCTCGCAAAATACTGCCGCCCGTCGCCCCCGATGGCCTTGGGGTAGCCCGCCACGATGGCGTCGGTGGCTTTTTTCAGCACGTCGTAATTGACGCCGAGTTTCTTGAAAATAAAGGGCGTAGCGCTCTCGTCCACGTCCATGATGGCGGCGAGCAGGTGGCCAGGTTCTATTTGCTGGCTCCCGTTTTCCATCGCCAACTGCTGGGCCTGCTGGATGGCTTCCTGGGATTTGATAGTTAAGTTATTTAGGTTCATTGCTTTATGATGTTTTTCTTTTTTTTAAACACGGAGGATTGGAGAACACAAAGGGACACGGAGGCTATTTTGATTGAAAACGCTCAGTGTTTCTTAGTGTTCTCTGTGACTCCGTATTAAATCTCGTTTCTTCAAAACCGCTCACGGCAGGCTTGGTTCAAGCGGTATGCCATGACTTTTTTCAAGATAAAATGACGGGGAAATGGGGAAATGGGGTGACATTTTGACACGGATTGTTGGATTTGGGGTGACGGGGTGGCAGGTGGCAAGTTTATTTTGCGAACTAACCAAAACGGCTTACTTTAGCGATTGCTTGAAAAATTGTGCACAAACGCTATGAGAAAAAAAGACCTAATAAACAGAAACAAGATTCTCTTCCAGCAACTTGATGTGATGTACCTGCTGTATGAGGAGTTTATGGAAAAACTGGGGCCAAAGGGCTTTCAAGAGCGGGTTGACGCAATCTTGGATGAGCACAATTTTAACAATCAACTCATTAAAGACTTTGATAACGAGCAAGAATCCAATCAAGAAAATGGAAAATAAAAAATCTATCGTAGATGTTGACCAAGTGCTGGCTATCATTGACCAAACCTTGAAAGAAATCAGGGAGGGACTCAAGCCAGAGGAACTGACTGCCGAAGAACGGGCTGAGGTTTCGGAAGGGTTTATGAAGGTCATCGTAAAAGCGCACCAGATTAAACTGAAAATCAAAATAGACCTGCTCGCCGCCAAGCATCCCGACCTATCGCCAAGGAAGGCCGTGGTAAAACTGCTGTCCACGCTGCCGGAGGATTTGCCTGCGAGTGCTATTTCTGAACTGGTGGTGTTTGTGGCGAAGGAGTGGGAGGTGAGAATGCAGGCGGTAGCGGCTTGAAATTATTCCGCAAACTTCCATTTCATTTGTCATCAAAATCAACACTTAATGCTTTGGGCTTGCATTATTTCTTCAAAAACACCACTACTGGCGGCGGCGGCCAAATCGGAATATCAGATGCCGTCAAAACCGGATAGCCAGAACTCACTCCACCAATATATGCCACCGCCTTTTGAATGACCACCCGCCCGATTCGAAGATGTCGGATGACGTAGCTGCACAAAATACAGGGTTCGTGGGTTGTGTAAAGCGTAGCTGCCGAAAGGTCCTTCCCATGTTTCCTCACCGCATCCCGAACTGCCTCCACCTCAGCATGAAAGGTGACGTCTTGTTTGGATTTCCCGGCCTCGATGCCCTCTCCGATGATTTCGCCGCCCAAAACCACGACTGAGCCAACGGGCGACTCTCCCCGTTCGGCAGCCATGGCTGCCAATGCCTCACATCGTTTCATGAAACGGTTGTCTGTTTCAGTGGTCATGCAATGGTTGTTTTGACTTGGCCAATTCAGCTTTCAATGCGAGATTTTCCGCTTCGAGTTTTGCCAAATACACTTTTTGCGGAGCAAAGGCCACCTCAATATCCTCCACCGTGTAGCGGGGCGTGATATGCTGGGGGCAATTCCAATCAAAAGCCTGCACGTCCAGCACCAGCATCCTTTCGGGCCGATGAGGGTAGTCAGCTGGGGCAATCTTCTCAAAAAGCGAAGGGTGATCGGCCAGTGCCATTATCCTAGCCTTGGCATAGACTTTCAGCCGGGCACGCTGGGGGTACGAGACCATGATGAGCGCCACGTTCGAGTTGGTTTGTAGGTTGCCCATGCTGATGTACTGCTTGTTCCCAGTGAAGTCAACGAAAGCGAGGGTCTTAGCATCGAGCACTTTCAGAAACCCCGCCGGGCCGCCACGGTGCTGGATATAAGGATAGCCGTTTTCGCCAAAAGAAGCCATGAAAAAATGGTCTTGGTCTTCGATAAATGCGATTTCATTGCCACTCAAACCCTCCGTCACATGCATTTTTTCCATGCGGTCGTAGGTCCGGCGACTACCGCTTTCTTCCTGCAAGGCTTTGACGGCATCAGTGAATGCAAGTCTTCCGTAATTCATTTCATTTGAATTTTCGGTCGTTCTCCTCTATGGCGAGGTCGTTGATACTGGCGTAGCGCTTTGCCATCAGGCCATTTTCATCAAACTCCCAATTCTCATTGCCGTAGGCACGGAACCACTGGCCATTTTCGTCGTGGTACTCGTACTCAAAGCGCACGGCAATGCGGTTGCCCGTGTGCGCCCAGTATTCTTTTTTGAGCTTGTACTGTTGTTCTTTTTGCCATTTTGCCGTTAGGAACTGTACGATTTCTTCCCGGCCGTTGATGAACAAATGACGGTTGCGCCACTCGCTGTCAACGGTGTAAGCCTTGGACACCCGCTCCGGGTCTTTGCTGTTCCAGGCATCTTCGGCCATTTGGATTTTTTGTTTTGCGGTCTCCTCGGTAAACGGAGGCAATGGTGGTCGTTGATTTTCCATTTTGAAAAAGTTTGAAGTTGAAAAATATTCCCAAAACAACCGTCTGGCGGGCTTCATACCCGCCAGACAGCCAAAACGGTTAATTTTGGTTAATCAATTGGTCGAGGTTGGCAGCTATAGCAGTTTTGCTTTGCAACCCGACTTGTTTGGTCACAAGTTCTCCTTTTTTGAAATATAGCAAGGCGGGAATGCTACGGATACCAAAATCGGAGGAAATCTCTGATTCAGTGTCCACGTTCACTTTAGCAATGACGGCCTTGCCTTCAAAATCGGCGGCGAGGCTTTCCAATGACGGGTGCAATGCCTTGCAAGGCCCACACCAATCGGCGTAAAAATCCACCAGCACTACATCGTTTTCTTTCAGGGTGGATACAAAATCGGCTTTGCTCAAATTCTTTAACATGACTTGAAAATTTTATGGGTGAAAAAATGGGAATTGGCGGTGGCCGCGTGGGGCCAGGCCACCGCCGATATCCCTTTAAATTAGGCAGCTACTTCTTCCAGCTCCAGCGCCAATGGGAAGTCAATCGCAAACTGGCCCACGCCAAACAAGTAGTTGCTGATGATTTTGTCGCCAATGACGATGAGGATGTCCACGACATTGCCTTTGTTGTAGCCTGCCGAAAGCAGGTTTTCCACGGTCTCCGCAGAAGGCTTGCCCCGGTTGATGGTCGTCTCTTGAACGAACTTCACGAGCGCATCCAGTTTCGGGTCGAAGCTGGCTTCCCCGCTGCGGATTTCCAGTATTTGCTCGTCGCTGAAGCCATTCATCTTGCCCAAAACCGTGTGGGCGCTCTGGCAGTAACGGCAGTCGTTCACTTGGCTCACCACCAGGTTGATGACTTCCCGCTCTTTGGCCCGAAGGGTGCTTTTGCGGTTTTGGAGGGCGAGGTAGTCGCCGAGGGCAGTTTCGCTGTGCGCAAAACTGGCGTAGAGGTTTGGCACGAAGCCGAGTCCTTTTTGAAGGTTGTCGAAGATAGCTTGGTTGTTGGCGCTTACTTCGTCACGGGTTGGAACATTAAACTGTGTCATCTTTTTGAATTTTTATTAGTTTGAAAATCTTTGTTTAAATGATGACACAAAGATGGGGGCAGGGGGAAGGGCGAGGTTAGGCAGGGATTCCCGAAGGCTTGGCAATTCTTCCCGAAATCAATTTTGTTCCCGAAAAGCGGTTGGTGACACGCCCTCCTGCGTCTTGAAAAAGCGGGAAAAGGTCTGCACGTCCTCGTAACCAATGGTGTAGGCAATCTCGCTGACGGCTTGGTCGGTGTAGCGCAACAGCCTGCGAGCTTCTAGCATTTTACGTTCGTTGATGATTTGCAGCGGTGTCTTTGGACTGACTTGTGCGAAGAGGTTGGAAAGGGTCTTGGGAGAGCGGTGGAGCAGCTCTGCGTAGTCGGCGACGGTGTGCTTGGTCTTAAAATGGGACTCCACCAAGAAGTTGAACTCCCGCACGAGGTCGAGGTTGTTTTTTGCCAACGGTGCCAACTGGCGCTGCTCCTTGTAGAGCCGGGTGCAAAGTATCAGCAGCCGCTTGAGCATCATCTGCAGCATTTCGATTTGCAGGTCGTCCTTTGATTGCATTTCTATTGAAAACATCTTCCACAGTATGTCAAACTTCTCCAGTTCGCCCTCCGGGATACGGAAAACGGGCAATTGCGAAGCACCAAAAAACAGGATGCCCCGGCAGCCCACCTCCGAGTCGTGGTCAATGATGCAAAAAAATGGACGGTTGAAACGCACCATGCGCATGGACGTGACTGCTTGCACTTCCGTATGGTGAAATTCGGTCAGGCAAATGACTTCGTTGTTTTGGAAAACATAGTCCTTGCCGTCAATCTTGAGGCGATTGCCATCGGCGGTCATCCAGAGCAGGGTCAAGCCGCTCTCGATTTTGCCTTTAACAATGGAACAATTATCGGATGTAATGGTCTCCAAGCGAAGGTATTCGTGCGTATTTCCTTTGAATTCCATGTGGTGAAGCTAGCAATTGAAGGTTCGAAAAGTTGAAGGTTAAACAACACGGTGGGGTTTCAAAAGTTCTTTGGTCGGAATGGTAAGGTGTAGGGTAGAAATGTGAGGGGAATCGGAAATCAAGGGTATTTTAGCGGATTGTTCAGCCTTTCAAATACTGTATTTTGGGGTTATTGCATTCGTTAAAGATTAGCTCCTTCTCCCTATCTTTGCAAGAACGAAAACTACACCTATGGCGAAAGACATCTATCACAATATCGTAAAGGCAGCGATTCTCGCTATTAGCAAAAAACAAAGATGACCTATTCTAGCAGCGGGAAATCCACCTTGATTTCCTTTGCGATGAATCGGTAAATAACGTTCATTGACATACAAGGCAGCAAATCAAACACCTGTCGGACTTTTTCCCACAGGTTCTTCTTGGTCTTGCAGTACTTGAGCGCCCTGTCAAAGGCACCGTCGAGCCGCTGGGCAATCTGGTCAACCAGGAAGGCCAAAAAGGTCAGCAGCATGAA
>JALHQW010000056.1 GCA_022841745.1 Saprospiraceae bacterium
AGGAACACCAAAAATTTCATCAGCATGATATTGTTCTTGTGCGGCAAGCTCGAATTTAAACCATTATATGCTAAATGAGGAATTCAGCTTACCCACACGAAATCACGAAGAACCATTTTTCTTTTAGATGCTTTGGGTGCATTATCTTCAAATCTATGGCTAACAATTTTGTATAAATATGATGGTTATTTTGGAATGCCAAGAATAGTTATTCTAAATTTTATTTTGATAGCTATTTGCTTGTTTCTTTATTCAATTAGCATCATTTTAATCAAACCTTCAAACTGGAAAATATTTCTAAAAATTTTAGCCGTTTCAAATATTTTGTATTGTTTGCTTACAATTTTCCAAATCTTTCAAAATAAAAGCAGCTTAACATTATTTGGTTACTTGTATTTTGTTGTTGAAGTCATAGTGATTTTAATTTTATCTTACAGTGAACTTAAATACTGCTATAAACGAAGTAGTTGAAAACAAATAAACTTAAAAATAAACATAAAACTTAAAATGGTATTTTAATTGAAAAATACAGTTCCTTGGGGAAGAAATTTAACCGAATATAAAGCCATGTTCTGTCTTAACTATGCAGACGGGTGTAAATCAAATTGTCGCACCTAGCAGCAAATTTGGGAGCGTCTTAGACCTTCCAGGTTTTAAAAACCTGGAAGGTCTAAGTACAACCTGCGACAATTTGATTTACACCCATGCAGACTTGAATAAGCGAATTATTTGTTTTGGAGATGAACCAGCAAGCTTTGATGCAGAAATGACAAAGCTAAATAAGAAGATTGTTTCTATTACCTCCCCGGTGTGAATAGTGTAGTACTTCTCGCTGCCATTGCGCCTGTAGCCATCGAACCATGTGTTCCTCTTCACCGAGTAACACCCATCGCAGCCACTGGCCACTTGAGGCCACTCGGGATGGAGCCTGTTGAGAAGGTAGGAGTGGCAAACGTCCTCGTTAATCAGCCCATCAAATGAGCGCATGCGCTGCCCACCCCTGCGTCAGGAAACCACTTTATTTGACGACACGGTTGCATGTTTGCATTTAACCGTGCTCCGTTTGCGGAATTCGCTTATTTTTGCCGTCCTTTTGAATCAAACTAATTTCATCATCAATTAAATCTACCAAACATGGGAAGAGGAGATAAAAGAACGACCAAGGGCAAAATCTGGCGTGGTTCGCACGGCAAGACTCGCAACAAGAAGACGAACAGCGCAGCGCAGCCTAAGAAATTGGAAGTGAAGAAAAACGGTTGATGGCAAAGGATTGGTTGTTGGCAGTCCGTTTTGCGGAGCATCCAACAACCAATTGCCATCGCTGGCAAGCATTGGCACATGAAAATCAGGATGTCAGGCAATTCCATCCGGCTGCGCTTATCGCAGTCGGAAGTCGCAAAGTTCTTCGAGCACGGGGAGGTGAGTGAGGTGGTGCGCTTCGGTGCCGATGCTGCCCTGACTTACACCTTGAAACGGGGCGCAGCCACCGAAATCCAAGCCAATTTCCAGCAAAACGAAATCACGTTGCTTGTGCCCACCGACTTGGGCAACACTTGGGCCAACTCCGAGCAGGAGATTGGCCTTGAGCATATCTGCCGCTTCGCTACCGACGGCGATGGTGGCATGCTCCGCATCCTCATCGAAAAGGACTTCAAATGCCTCGCCAACCGGCCGGGCGAAGACGAGAGCGACAATTTCCCGAACCCCAATTTAAGCTGTTGATAATTGTGCGGCTAACGTCGGCGAGATGCTCAAAACCCCGCCGACGTTTTAAGTAACTTATTAAATACGCACTACCCTTATGGCCTTGCCCACCTGCCCATCCACCACCATGCTTACGAAATAAACGCCGCCGCTGGACAACTCGTTGCCGATTTCCAACTGACCATTATTGGCCTCAATGCGAATATTTTTCACCACCTCACCTAGCACATTGGTGATGACAAGGTTGGCAGCCTCAAATGGTTTTTCCAGCTCATAACCAACCCAGCATTCCCCACTGAATGGGTTCGGGGCGGCCACCAGTTTGCCGATTCTGTTCGTAATATCAGTCGTGCCGTTCGCCACCACGACCACGGTCTGCGTAAGCTCCTCCGAACCACAAATATTGGTGACAGTCAGCGTGACTTCATAGCTCCCAGGGGAGGCATACCCGTAGCTAGGGTTTGCGATGTCAGCGAAGGTATTGCCATCGCCAAAATCCCATACATGGGTTTCGGCGTCCGTAGAAGTGCTGCTGAAATTGACTACCAAATCATTGACCGTAAAATCAAATCCAACGCTGGGGACATCCAGCACGGTGACTAAGTTCTGGAATTGGTGGGCATCAGTGCCGCCGGGGCCAGTCACGGTCAGCTCCACGTTGTAAACGCCGGGACTACCGTAGGTCACGATTGGGTTTGGCTCGACAGAGGTGGAGGGATTTCCACCGGGGAACGCCCACGACCTTTCGGTGATTATTCCCGTTGACTGGTCAAAGAACTCAACCGTGACTGGGGCACAGTCGCCGCTGGCCATGCCGCCAAAATCAGCGTTAGGGGCTGGAACGGCTATTTGAACATCGCTCATGAAAATGGTGGAACCGCAATCGTTGGTAGCCACCAGCGTGACAGGCCATGTGCCGTTGCTCGAAAAACCATGGACTGGGTTGGCTTCAGTGCTGGTAGTGCCATCGCCAAAGCTCCATTGGAAACTGGTCGCATTCGAAGATGAGTTGTTGGTAAAGGAGGCTGTCAGTCCATCTACAACCGTCGTAAAGCCGGCCATTGGTGCAGCGCCCAAGCTGATGGCCGAAACCATGGCCGCCTCACTCGTTCCCGCTGAATTGGTGACGGTCAACATCACATCGTAACTGCCCGCCGTATTGTAAACGACCACTGGATTTTGCTCCGTGCTGGTGGCTGGCGTACCACCGGGGAACGACCAAAGCCAAGCGGTCGGTTCGCCAGCAGACTGGTCGGTGAACTGCACCTGCAAGGGGGCGCAATCGCCCATGAAATCAAGGTCGAATGCCGCCGTTGGCGCAATGGCGCCGATGACGATTTCGGCGGTTTGGCTGACATTGCCGCAGCTATTCGTAGCATTTAAAACAACCTGATAAGTGCCAGGCCCAGGGAAGGTATGCGTAGGGTTTAAATCCGTGCTAGTTGCGCCGGAGCCATCGTTAAATGCCCATTCGTTGCTCAGTGCATTATTGGTATTATTATTAAAAACGACGGTTGTTCCATTAACTGAATAATCGAAATTAATGGAGGGCACATTATTTACCGTAATTAAATCAGATTGACTGACATCATTGCTGCCCCATGCATTTTCAACAATAAGTGAGGCACTATAAATACCGGCATTATTATAGGTTACCACAGGGTTTTGCATGGCAGAAGTGGCTGGGTTACCGCCGGGGAACGACCACTCCCAACTGGTTATTTGCCCAACGGATATATCCGTATATGCCACCGCCAGCGGGGCACAGCCCGATGTTATATTCGCATTAAATTCGGCTATGGGCAAATAATCGGATATGGTGATTAAATTGGAAACAGTAGAGGTGCCACAAGCATTGTTTACTGTTAATCCCACGTTATAAATGCCGGGAGCTGAATAGGTATGCGAAGGGTTTTGCGCTTGGCTGGTTTGCCCGTCGCCGAAGTTCCAGGCATAGGTGACACCACTGCCCGTTGAGCTGTTGGTAAACTGCACCGATGGGCCGTTGGGGCTTGCACTGAACCCAGCAATGGGGCTTCCACCGAGGCTGATAAGGCCGGGCATCATGGCCTCGCTGCTGCCCGCTGCATTGGTCACTGTCAGCCCTACATTATAACTGCCTGCCGCCTGATAGGTCACCGTGGGATTCTGCTCCGTTGAAAAGGCAGGGTCACCACCGGGGAACGACCATTCCCAACTGGTAGGAGCGTTCGTGCTTTGGTCGGTGAAGCTAACGGTGAGCGGCGCACAACCCGTCGTGACGTCCGCCCCGAACATTGCCGAAGGCACGAAAGGCCCAATCTGTACCACCTGTGTGAACACGTCGGTGCCACAATCGCCGTTCACGGTCAGCCTGACGATATAATTGCCCTGCTGCGCAAAGGTATGTGGCGGCGGATTGGCCTCCGTGCTGGTCTCCCCGTCGCCGAAGAGCCAGACAAGCGAGTTGTAATTGGTGGAGTTATTTACGAAGCTGACCGTCAGGCTGTCCACGCTGGTGGTGAAGCTGGCGTTTTGCAAAGGCGCAACGGTGACAAGGTCCGTGTTGAAAAGGTTGTAGGTGTTGCCGCCTTCGGTCGTCACCGTCAGGCTAACGCTATGGGTGCCGGAGCTGAACTGCACCGTGGGGTTTTGCTCGGTGCTGGTGGCGGGGTCGCCGCCCTCGAAGGTCCAGGCCCATGCTGCCCCTACGCCGGAGTTTTCACTGAAACTGACCGAAAGCGGCGCACAGCCCGTGGTGGGCGTTGTGTAGGTAAAAGCCGGGAAGGGGTTGATGGTCAGCGGCTCCAAGGCTACGTTGAGGATGGTGAGCACACCGTTGGTGAGGGTGGCCTGCACGGTCTTGGGGAAATAACCCGTGGCGGTGACTGTCACATTGAAAACGCCGGGAATGGCCTGCCCCGTCTTGTAGTTGCCCTGTAGATCGGAAGTAGCCTGATTGGCCTGCGTGCTGGCGATGCTCACGCTGGCCCCCGACACGTTGGCCCCGGTGATGGCGTTCGTCACCTTGCCCTCCAACCAGCAGGCCCGCACATAGTTTATGTCATAGACCAACAGGCCATGCGTCATGTCAGAAGCGATGCAAATTCCAGAAGGAAAGTACGGATAGACGCCCCATACACCAGCGAAACCAGCCGTTTGCGAGACAAAAGAATCGAAATAGCCGACCTCAATCAAGTTCTCCGGCCTTGAGCCGTCAATGACGATAGTGCCTTCTGTGTAGTAGGCCGTCAGCACCCAGTCGTTCCAGACGTGGACGTTGTGTGCGATATTGCCGTTGGCAATACCGGGCAGGTGCCGGAAGCGGTCAAGTTCCACGATATTGTTCAAATCGGAGATGTCGTATGCAGTCACCGGGGCAAACTGCTTTTCGTCGGTGGTGAAAATCACGTCGCCCGCATCGTTCAGCCAAGTATTATGGTTAAAATTAAAGGGGGTCTGCTGGGTGGCCAGCAGTACGGGGTTTTGCTTGTCGCTGATGTCATAGACCTTGAAATTGCCCGCATAAATATCGGAAGTGTAAAGGATGTTGTTGCGGGCATAGCTGTCGTGGCAATAGATGGGCGGCATCTTGCCAACATAGACGGGGTTGCCGTTGTCGGCGCTCACGTCAATGATGAGCGGGCCGCCACTGTTGATATTGGCCCCATTGAGGTAGAGATAGCCGAACTCGTCCACCGTGATGGAGTGGATCTTGTTCAGCACACCCACTCCGGGGATATTGGGCGCCCAGTTGGTGGAGGTCACGTTGTTCGGGTCGGTCATGTTGATGACCTGAAGGCCGCCGCCCGCCTCGGTCACCGAGTAGATGTAGTGGCCGTAGGACTTCAACTCCCGCCAAGAAGAGTTGGAGTTCATCTGGTCGGGCTTGAAGGCTATCTCGACCACGTTGTTGGGGTCGGTGAGCCTCACGATGGAAACGCCCGTGCGGGTGCCCACGGCGGCATACTCGGTGCCGTCCTCTGGGTCAATGTAGCCCCACAAGCTGCTCGTGCCCTGCGGATAGGCGATTTGGTCGGTAAGGCTCATGTTCATTTGGGCGCTGGCCAACAGGGATGCAATGGCCATCAGGACGGAAAGTACAGTTTTCTTCATGCGGAAAAATGGTTGGATGTTAGTGAGTGAAGTTCGGAGGTTTTGTCTTTTGAGGGGATAAATTTAGGGGAAAAATGGGAGAGTGCTGAAAAAATGGGGGTATTTGGCAAGTTTAGGGACACCTCAGCGGATACCATAAGGCTTAAGTAGCTTGCCCCAAAACCATTCATACACCATTCAACCCTTTTCGTAGAAAAATGTTAGTGAAGGTCTTAGGGGCAAATACCTTTGCCTCCCATCTTTCGTTTGGAAAATGGCAAGCCAAAATGCCATTTTCCGAATTTCTATCAACACCGACTATATGTTCAGACATTTTTTACTGCTATCACTCGCTTTGCTCTTGGCGGGCCAAGCCTTCTCCCAACAGGCCAAAATTACCATCAGCGGCGTCGTGAAGGACGACGACAACGGCGAGACGCTCATCGGGGCCACCATTTACGAAGTGAAAAGCGGCAATGGTGCCACCACCAACGAGTACGGCTTCTATTCGCTCACCATTCCCGCCAGCAAGGACTCGCTGGTGATTGAGTACAGCTATGTAGGATTCCAGTCGAGGACGTTCCGCATCCTGCCGAACAAGGATGTGACCCTCAACGTGCGCCTCGGTACGGGCATCGAGTTGCAGGAGGTGGTCGTAAAGGCCAATTCCTTTCAGGAAAGCATCCGCTCCACGGAGATGAGCGTGGAGGAAATCTCGACCAAGGAGGTGAAGATAATCCCCGCCCTGCTCGGCGAATCCGACATCTTGAAGGTCATCCAGTTAAAACCGGGCATCCCCTCTGGCTCGGAGGGCAGCACGGGCCTCTTCGTGCGGGGCGGTGCCGGCGACCAGAACCTCATCGTGTTGGACGAGGCACTGGTTTACAACGCCAACCACCTATTCGGCTTTTTCAGCACCTTCAACACCGATGCGGTGAAGGACCTGAAGCTCTACAAGGGCGGCTTCCCGGCACAGTATGGCGGGCGGCTCTCGTCAGTGATTGACGTGCGGATGAAGGAGGGCAACAACCAGCGGTTTGAAGGTGCCGGCGGCATCGGAGTCATCAGCAGTCGCCTTACGCTGGAAGGGCCGATACAGAAGGAAAAATCGTCGTTCATCGTGAGCGGGCGACGCACTTATGCCGATCTGATTACCCGGCAGTTCAACAAGGCCAATGAAGACAACCCCGATTACAACCCCATCCCCGACTATTATTTCTACGACCTCAATACAAAGGTCAATTTCGACCTCGGCGAAAAAGACCGCCTTTATTTCAGCGGCTATTTCGGGCGTGACGTGTTTGGCTTCGAGGGTGATTTTTTCAACTTTAATTTCAATTGGGGCAACAAAACAGGAACGGCCCGCTGGAACCACGTTTTCTCCCCGAAACTGTTCCACAACCTGACCTTTACCTATTCCGATTACGATTACAATATCGAAACGAAGGTCACGGGCTTCAGCTTCAAGGTCGGCTCCGACGTGCGGGACGCCAACCTGAAATCGGACTTCTACTACGGCCTCAACGACCAGCACATCCTCCGCTTCGGTGGCAATATCACCCACCACGACTTTGGGGTAGGCCGCCTAAAGGCAGGCACCGACGACGGCGAAATCAACTTCTCCGGCGGCAATGATTTCGATGCTTGGTCAATGGCCGGCTATTTCGGCGACGAGATGAGCTTCGGCACCCATTGGAAACTGAACGCTGGGGTGCGCCTTTCCGGTTTTTACAACGAAAAATTCTATGCAGGCATAGAACCAAGGGCAGCAGCGGTTTACAACGTGAACCAGGGCCTCTCCATCAAGGGCAGCTACGCCCGCATGTACCAGTACCAGCACCTCGTGAGCACCAGCGGCATCTCGCTCCCGACCGACATCTGGTATCCCAGCACCGAGGTCATCAAGCCGCAGCGCAGCGACCAGGTGGCCATCGGCGTGGAGAAACTCTTGGGCAAGCAGTTCCTTATCACCAACGAATACTACGTGAAATGGCTCCGCAACCAAGTGGACTTCGTGGACGGGGCACAGCTCTTTGCCAACGACTTCCTGGAGCAGGAGTTCGCCATTGGGCGGGGCTACGGCTACGGCATGGAACTAGGCATCGAAAAACAGGAGGGCGACCTGCGGGGCTGGATTGGCTACACGCTGGCCTTGGTGAAGCGGGGCAAGTTTGAGCCTGTGGACGAGACCAAGGTGTTTGCCGGAGGCGACGACTATTTCTTCCCCCGCTACGACCGCCGCCACGACTTCTCGCTGGTGCTGATGTACGACCTCGGCAAACGGTGGACGTTCGGCGGAACGGTGATTTACGGCAGCGGTGACCGCACTTGGCTGCCCATTGGCCGCTTTGCTTTCCAAGATGTGCCCGGCGCTGATTTTCAGCCGATTACCCCGGTCTATGGCGAACGGAACGCCTTCCGCCTCCCGTACTTCTTCCGCTCTGACTTGAGCATCACCTACAAGATGTTCCCGAAATGGGGCGAGAGCGACCTGAACCTCAGTTTTTTCAACCTGACGAACCGCCGCAACGCTTTCTTCCTCTACATCGAACCGCAGTACGCCGAGGGGGTTGAACCGCTGGAAGACCCGCTGGCCATCCCAGAAGGACTTGCGGCGAAGCAGGTTTCGCTGTTTCCGATTATCGGGTCACTAACGTGGAATTTTAGGTTTTGACGTAACACGGACTGCCAGTCCGTGCTTCCAAACTTCCCAATGAACCACTCCTTTTTTACACTTGACAATCAACCTTTTATGAAATATTTCCTTCAAAAATCGAACATACATGGCCAGTTGCTTTGGCCGACTTTTTACTTCCTCCTTTTTGCCTTTTCCTTTTCTGCCTGCGGCAATTTGGAGAAAGAAATAGACCTCGACCTGCCGGAGTACCAGCCGCAGTATGTGGTGGAGTGCTACCTGGAGCCGGGCCAACCGTTCACGCTGTTGCTCACCCGCAGTTCAGCCTATTTCGACCCTTTCCCGACCGACCCGCTGGAGTACGTGGAGAACATCCTCGTGGACAGCGCCGAGGTGGTCATTACCCACAACGGCTCGGAGTACAAGCTGAACAACACGCCGTTCCTCAACCCATTTACCTTCAAGGTGGCCAACTACTACAATTCCCAGTTGGTGCCGACGGATTTCGACAATGATTTTTCCTTGAAAATCACCTTGCCGAACGGCCAGACCATCACCTCTTCCACCCGCCTGCTGCCTGTCGTACCCATCGACAGCATCGTAGTCGAGTTCAATGACGATGAGCAGGATACCCTCGCCCGCTGCCTGACCTATATCACCGACGACCCCAATACGAAGGATTTTTACCGCCGCATGATTCACCACAATTCTTTGCTGGATTCAATTCCCGACCAGGATTTCACTGCCAACGACGACTTCGTGGACGACAAAGTCATCGTTTTCGGCACCAGCTACGACTACAAGGAGGGCGATACGATTTACAACACCATGTACCATATTGACAGGGCCTATTACGATTTCTGGAACAGCACCTTCAACGCCATCACCTCCAATGGCAACCCATTCGGCCAGCCGAGCAGCATCGTCTCCAATGTGGTGGGCAGTGACGGTAGGGCCATAGGTATTTTCACGGGGTTGAGTTATGAAAGGGTGATGACGGTGGTGGAGAAGTAGGGGAGAAGCCAGTTTCGAGAATCGCTAGTTTCCCAAATTAGGTTAAAAGTCACGCCCACCTATTTCTTTTTCCTGCCGCTTGTTATTCCGCTGCGGGTTTTTTGTTTTCATTTGCCAAACTTTGCCATTAACGGCTTTTACAATGAAAACAAAATGCAGACTTCATTTGCTAATCATTGCTCCGATAGCCGGAATAGCAATTTTTGGCTGCAACCCAAGCAGCCCTACCGATAAATTGAACGAAAGTGCAAGACGACCTAGCCAAGAATGGCAACCTAAAAACTACGTCGCTCCCTTGCCGGCCAGCATGGACTTCGACATTTTCACAACGGAGAAGGGTCTGTGCAGCAATACCATTACCCATCTTTTTCAGGACAAAAAAGGTTTCCTGTGGATAGGCACGGACGCAGGAATTAATTGCTTCGACGGATACGCTTTTCGGAAATACCGGCATGACGAAAACGACCCGTATTCCTTGCCGGAAAACCACATCCACGAAATCGGGGAGGACAGCCAAGGCGACATCTGGGTGCTCACTTCAAAGGGACTTTGGCAACTTGACCCCCGTTCCGGCAAGTCTGCCATCTGGCACGACTCCCTAATTTTCAGCCAGCTTTCCTCCGCCAACAACAAAATTACCATTGACCGACAAGATCTTGCCTGGATTTCCTGCACCGATTCACTTACCTATTTTGATATCACAAAGAAAAAATTTGTTCGACTACCTGAGTTTGGGGGCTCTGTGCATGAAAAAGAAGACGGTGATTTGGTTGCATTTGTATCCTACAACCATACAGGCGACACCTTGGAGCAGCGCAAAGTGCTGCTCATCAACGAAGCCAGTATTTCCTTTGAAACCGTGCATGACACTACCTATTCAATAGTCTTTCCTCCAAATAGGGGTTTGAGGTACAACACTGCTACCTTTGATGGGGAAGGTAATTTCTGGGGAGGCAGGCAGGACGGGTATCTCCAAAAATTTGATTTCAAGACCCGCCATTGGTCTTTCCTTGCCATTCCACCTAGCATGGGGCCTTTTCATTTTGGCACCATCAGGTCTATTATCTTTTCTAAAAGCCACCGAAGCTTTTTGTTAGGCGGTTATGGTGGCCTGCACTGTTTCCTTACAGATTCAACTGCGCAACCTCGTGTTATCCGGTATCGGCATGAAGAAACCAACCCCAAGAGCCTTCCCGTCATTGTTGTGAGCAGTGTTCTTGAAGACCGGGCAGGCAATATTTGGGCAGGCACCTCTGGCGGCGGGCTTTGCCGTTATGCACCCTCCCTGCGCAAGTTCAAAGTATTTCAAAACAACCCCTGCAACACTGCCTCACTGCCAGACAAAAGAGTCGAGGCCGTACATTTCGACCAGCAGGGACGGCTGTGGGCTGGCACGGCAAAGGGCTTGTCCCTACTGCTCCACCCGCAAAAACAAACGTTAAAATCCTTCTACAACGACCCCAATAGCAACTCCACCCGCATGAACAACAATTGGATACGCTCCATTGCCGGAGACACGGCTACGGGTAGGCTCTTACTGGGATATTGGGGCGATCTTCCCAACATGTTCGATTTAAAAACTGAACAATTTTTGCCACTCGAAATTGCCAATTTCGACAAAACAACTTGGAATAAAACCAGGCTGCCATTTACAACCACTGTCATAGCCGACAACAAGGGCAGCGTATTTTTCGGCAACTGGGGCGGTTGGGTTTATCAATACGAGCTTTCTTCCAAAAAATTTACCTGTCATGGTTGGGAAGCAATGGAAGACGCCAAAAAAATGGGAGTGGAAAGTGGCTTGCTCACGGTCGCTTATCCCGACAGAAGCGGGGTCGTTTGGTTTGGCACCGACGAAAACAAAGGTGGACTGGTCGCATTCGATTTGTCAAAAAACAAAGCGCCAACACCGTTCGTCTTGCCGGACAGAATTGAACAGATGCCTGACAGGAACGCCATTCGCTACTATTTGCCAGACCCCGAGGATTCCACAAAAATACCGACTGCCCTTATCAGGACCATTTTCGAGGACAGCAAAAAACGGCTTTGGATAGGTTCTGACACAGGCCTTCACTGGCTCAAAGATCGCCAAGCAGGTGTTTTTCAAAACTATGGCTTGCGGGAAGGCTTGCCCGACCCATTCGTCCAAAGCATCATCGAGGACGACCAGGGCAAGCTATGGCTCGGCACCAACAACGGCCTCTGCTGCTTCGACCCTGAAACCGGAAAAGTTCTTGCCAGCTTTGACACGAATGATGGATTGCCAGATAATCAGTTCAGCCCCAGCGCTACCGCAAAAGGTAAATCCGGCGAGTTGGCTTTTGGCACGGCGGCAGGGCTTTGCCTATTCCACCCAGATAGTTTGGCGCACAACGGAATCATACCGTCAGTCGAAATCACCAGTTTCGAGGTCAATGGTGTTCCGCACACACGCACGGACGAGTTGGTGGAGCTTGCAAGTTTTGAAAAAAATGCCAACTTCGAGTTTGCAGCACTTGACTTCAGTAACCCCAGCCAGAACCGATTCCAGTATTTTTTGGAGGGCTATGACAGCACCTGGTGCGAGCCGACTGAAGCTCATAGCGTCAGCTATACCAATCTTTCGCCCGGGAAATACTCACTACGGGTTCGTGGCAGCAACAACGAGCAGGTGTGGAACACGAGTGGAACGGCGCTGTCATTTATCATTCGCAAACCCTGGTGGCAGACATGGTGGTTCATAGCAATGGCGGGCGGCGCAATTGCTTGGGGCCTCTACCAATTCATTCAACTACGTGAAAAGAAACTGCGCAAGCGACAGGAACAGAATGAGCGACTCATAAAATACCTGCAAGTGCAAACCTTGCAGGCGCAAATCAACCCTCATTTCATCTTCAACGTGCTGGGGGCGATGCAAAACCAGATTCTCAGCGAAAACCCGCAGGAGGCGAATCGTCACTTGGTCAACCTTTCCAAGCTTATCCGCCGCTTTCTGGACAGTTCCATCAGCAGCGCCCCGCCCGGTAAGGGCTTGGCACAGCATGAAATCCCCCTAGAACAAGAAATGGAACTGCTTAAAATGTATATCGAGTTCGAGCAGTTGCAGCGGCAAGGAAGGTTTGGCTACGAAGTATTAGTGGATAATTCGCTGAATATTGCCAACCTCACTATTCCCCCCATGATTGTTCAACCTTACGTCGAAAATGCCATCAAGCATGGCTTGCTCTATTTGGACGACAGCGAAGGGGTGGGCAGGTTGGTCATCACCCTCGCCAAAAACGAAGATGCCCTTTGTGTGACCATCGAGGACAATGGCGTGGGCAGGCAGCGGGCAGCGGAAATCCAGCGAGGGTCGCACCAAATCTATAAGTCGCACGGCACCCGGTTGGTCGAGGACCGTGTGTCCATCTTGAACGAAATGGGCTATCATATCACCATCGAAACCAACGACCGAGACGGTGGCGGCACCATCGTCGCCATTAAAATAAAGGATTGACTTGTAAAAGTTGATGCAGGTGGCAATCAACCCTTATCAACCTGCATCAACCCTCATCAACCCTTCCAAAAGATTGACCATGATAAAGACCATCATCGTAGAAGATACTTTCGACAATCGGGAGACACTAAAAAAAATACTGGCGGCTGAATGCCCAGAGCTACAGCTCATGGGCGAGGCGGAAAACGTGGACCAAGCCTACCAACTGATAAAATCCGTGCAGCCCGACTTGATTTTCCTCGACATACAACTCGACAAGGAAACCTCCTTTGACCTCCTTGCCCGCCTGCACGAGGAGGATGCCATTCTTTTTGAAATCATTTTTGTCACAGGTTTCGGCTCTTTTGAGAACGTGACGAGGGCCATTGAATTTTCGGCGCTTGATTTCATCAACAAGCCAATCGAAGCGGAAAGGCTTGTAAAGGCAGTAGAGAAAGCAGCAAAGCGACTGAACCAACGCCAGTACAACCAACAGATTGGCTTGTTGTTGGAGCACCTACGCCGACCGAGCCACCCGGCCCGGCGTATTGCTTTTCACCTACTGAAGGGTATTGTGGAGTTTGTCGCTGTTGATGATATCGTCCGGTTGGAGGCTGACGGTGTGGTGACGCACGTCCACTTAAAGGTCGGCGAAAAGCTGACCGCCATGAAAAACCTCGGCCACTACAGCCACCTACTCACTGCCGAGCACAATTTCTTCCAAATCAGCAGCGACACGGTGGTTAACCTAGAATTCGTGAAGCGCTACAATCACGCAGAACTGGCGCTCACCCTATTGGACGGTTCACGGGTGTATGCCTCCCGCCGGGGCGGGCAGGATTTCCGGCGCTACCTGTCCGAGAACAAGCACCCCAGCAGCATGGAGGAGGCGAAGGGACTTGCGGGTTTTTTGAAGGGGTTGTTTGGGAAATAGCATAAATCAAAATCATTTTCTTCCCAAGCCCTCTGCCGCACCAGCGGCAGAGGGCTTTTCTTTTTCGACCGTTTGTTCGGAAAACGTGCCGATTGTTATTTGATGAGAAAGTGTCCAGTTACATGGCAGTTACATTCGCAGGAGACAAAGTATTTAACTCCAAAAAACCAAATTTTCATTTCCGTTTCACACCTAAAAACATCATCAAGATGAAGAACCTTTTAGCTTTTCTTTTATGCTGTGTTGCATTGCTCGGGTATGGGCAAGAAATGCAGGGGCTTAATATGCAAAACCTCCCTAGTGACGTTCAAGTTTTTATTAGTTCAAATAATGACGTTTCATTGCAACAAGGGATGCTCGCTTATTATCCTTATGAGGCGAATACAAATGACTTGAGCGGTAATAATGCCCATGCAACTTTCAATGGCAGTGCCGAATATTTAATGGGAGTAAGAGGTAATGCCGTGAGGCTTGAAGGCAACGGGAGTTTAGGTCTGAATGGCGATTATGTCGCTTTGCCCAATCTGAACCTGCCAAACCAAAATGCCATAACTTTAAATACCTGGGTGAATGAAGAAGCCATGACTTATGCGGATGGCGAGTATTACATCTTTTTTGGCCACGATACTAATGGTCCCTTGGGTATCGGCCATTTCAATGTAGGGAGTCCTATCGAACAATTTGCTTTTCGCACCGGTAACACCGCTGGCAGTTCGATACAAATCAATGGAGCCAGCCCCCATCAGAATAAATGGGCAATGTTTACCTTGAGTTATAAAGCTGGCACAATGAAGGCATATATCAATGGCCAATTGGTCGGAACTCAAACTTCAGCAGTACTGAACATAGATGGAACTAATGCTGCACAAGGTGCTCATTGGTGGAATTCGAACAGCACAAGATTGACTGGCAGAATTGATGAGACTCGTATATACAACCGCCTTTTACAGCCCAGTGAAATAGCGAGACTTTATGGCGTTAATGCGATAGACACTATTTGTTCGGGTCAGTTATTTACACTCACCGCCCATTCCAGTTTGGCCTCAACTTATCTTTGGAGCAACGGAGCGACGGCTTCATCTATCACGCCTACACCTTTAACTACAACCACTTATACCGTCACAGTCACTGCTGCCAATGGCTCCACTTCTACCGCCAGCAGAACAATATTCGTTAAACCAAATCCACCAGTTATAATCTCGGGAGCAACCACCATTTGTGCTGGCTACAGCACAACGCTGACCACAAGTGGAGGAAACTATTCGTGGAACACTGGCGCAACAACTGCATCCATAACCGTCTCACCCGCTACGACCTCGACATATAACGTGACAGTGACCCATGCCAATGGCTGCGCATCTACTGCCTCTGCAACTGTCCAAATCATGCCTACCGGAATTGACTGCGGGCTTGTGGCACACTATAAATTTGACAACAACCTGAATGACAGTAGTGGTAACAGCAACAATGGAACTGCCCCCAATGGAATTACTTACACCGACGACCATTTTGGCGTTTGCAAATCGGCTGCAAGCTTCAACGGAACGAACACTTATGTCTCGGCATCTTCCTCCACCTCGTTGAACTCGCCTCAAACCAATATCACCCTATCTGGATGGGCAAAGTCTCAATCAAGTACAAACGGATTGTATAGCATTATTAGTAAAGGTATCCTTGGACAAGATAAGATTCAGTATAGGCTTGGAATAACTTCAGATAAGCAGATGTATTTTTCCTATCCCACAGGCAATGGGCAGAATTTCTTGGATGTACTACAGGCTATACCCAATGTTATTATACAAAATTGGAATTATTATTCGGTAACTTGGGATGGGAGTTTTGTTAAGTTTTATCTAAATGGAAATCAAATAGGTAGTAACCAACCTCTTTCCACTACTCTTCAAATAATACCCAATTCGAACCTCGAAATAGGAAGGGATGCATCTGGGCTAGGAAATGAGCATGTGGATGGATTCATAGATGAGGTGAGAATTTACAACCGTGCCTTGTCCTCTGCCGAGATTCAACAATTATACAATGCTCCCGGTGGCGCACCTTTTAGCACATCCATTTCCGGCACAAACACCATCTGTGCTGGGGCCAGCACAACCCTGACCACTAGCGGCGGGACTTATTCATGGAGCAATGGCGCAACTACCGCCACCATCAACGTCTCCCCAAACTCGACAACTACCTATACAGTCACCGTCACCAACGCCAGCGGTTGCACGGCAACCGCCAGCAGAACTGTGACCGTGAACCCAAGCCCGACGGCCAATATTTCCGGCACAAACACCATCTGTGCCGGGGCCAGCACAACCCTGACCACTAGCGGCGGGACTTATTCATGGAGCAATGGCGCAACCACCGCCACCATCAACGTCTCCCCAGCCTCGACAACTACCTATACAGTCACCGTCACTAACGCCAGCGGCTGCACAGCAACTGCTAGTAGAACCGTGACCGTGAACTCGAACCCGACGGCAAGCATCTCTGGTCCAAGCTCCATCTGTTCAGGCACGAACCTCATGCTGACAGCGACTGGTGGCGGAAATTATGCTTGGAGCAATGCACAAACCACTGCCAGCGCCTCCATTTCCGCTGCCGGAACCTATACCGTCACCGTCACCAATGCTGCTGGCTGCACGGCGACGGCCTCTGAAACCGTCACGGCTGAACCTGCTACTACCACTGATTTTACTTATTCCATATCTGGAAATTCGACTGTGGCTTTTACCAATGCTTCCACCAACGCCACCTCCTATTCATGGGACTTTGGTGACAACCAGACCTCCACAGCCGCAAACCCTTCACATAGCTACACTAATGCTGGCGTTTACGAAGTATGCCTGACAGCAACAGGCATTTGCGGTAGCACCATTGCCTGCCAAACCGTTACATTGGCTCCACCCGGTTGGAATCCAGAACCCTGCAACACGGGCATTGTACACACTGTCGGCATTTTGAGCGATGCCATTACCAGCATCGAAGGGCAGGCGCTTGAACCGGGCGATTTGGTCGGCTTTTTCCACACGGATGCCAGCGGGGCAAACATCTGCAACAATTTCGGTACTTGGCAGGGTAATGCCTTGGTATTTGAGCTTTGCGGCGATAACCCGGCTACATCAAACGTCAAGGAGGGGTATGCTTCGGGCGAGAACTTTTTGGTGAGGGTTTGGAAAAACAATGCGGAGCATGATGTCATCGCCTGTTTTGTGCCAGAAGACACCTACGGAACAAACAACCCCAACGCAACGGGCAGTTTTGCACCGTTTGGGTTGAGCTATGTTGATTGTTTGAAAACCCCACCTGCGCCTGGCACCGATTTAGGTTGCGGTTCGCCTATACCTATTGCTTGCGGCGAAACAAAGACTGGCAACAATTCCGACGGAATTTCATCATCCATATCCTACAATTGCTTTTACAACCTCGTGGATGGTCCGGAAATAGTCTATGAGT
Organism: Saprospiraceae bacterium; assembly: GCA_022841745.1. GTDB lineage: Bacteria > Bacteroidota > Bacteroidia > Chitinophagales > Saprospiraceae > UBA6168. The sequence goes on from JALHQW010000056.1 coordinate 17,275, forward strand.
TTATCAATCCTATGGAGCAAAATGTGTTGATTACGCTGACAGGGCTACAAGAAGACCTTGAAGTTTTACTGCTCGATGCCTGCGATCGTAACAATTGCATCCGTTATAGTGACCGCACTGGCACCATCCCCGAAGCGCTGCTGGCAAACAGCCTTCCGGCAGGAACCTACTATATAATCGTTGAAGGATACCTCGGCGCTGATAGCCCTTATTCTTTGAGCATTACTTGCGGGCCTGCTGGCACGAATAATGGAACCCTGAACTGTACTAGTGCTATTACAGTACAATGCGGGCAAACGGTCACTGGAAATACCAACACGGGTACCGACCAAATCGTGCAGTATGGTTGTAGCAATACCTATAACTCTGGCAAGGAGAAAATATACTCGCTTACAATGACTGAGAATAAGATTCTGCGTGCCACAATGTCCGGCCTTACCGCAGATTTGAACTTGATAGCGTTGGACCCTTGCAATCCTTCCGCTTGCATTGAAGCCAGCGAACAATCTGGCACAGAGAATGAAGCCGTCCAGTTCTATGCCTTGGCTGGTAAGACCTACTATTTTGTTGTGGATGGCTATTTTGATGCAGAAGGCGCTTATTCTTTGGCTTTCTCCTGTTTCGACCCTTGTACCAATTGCCCCAACGATTATGATTTGAACGGTCCGGGCGGAGGCACCGGAGGTGGAGGAACACCATGTGAACTCGCCCAAGTATTGGAATGTGGTGTTCCGGTTTCCGGCAATAACAGTAGTGGCAATGCCTTTGCCGATTGGTATAGCTGCCCGAACAGTTACACCATTGGAAAGGAAGTAATTTACAAGTTTACCATTAATGAGGCTCAGGATGTTACCGTAATCTTGTCGGGATTGTCCGCCAACCTTGATCTGTACCTATTGGACGATTGCAGTGTGTTCAACTGCCACGCCGCAAGTCACAAGATAGGCACCTCCGACGAAGGGCTAGTAGTGCAAGCGTTGCCAGTTGGTACTTATTATGTTGTAGTGGACGGCTACAACAACGCCATCAGTGGTTATACCCTTCTGGTAAACTGCACCAATACGACGCTCACTTGCCAAAAGATTGACCTCGTGGCAGGCACCAACTTTATCAGCAGCAATATCCTACCGATTGACCCTGCGATAGATGCCATGTTTGCCCCATCTGCACAGTCCAAGATTATTTCCATTGAAAGCCAAACCAACTTGAGCTACTCGCCTTTTGCACAGACCGACCCAGCTGTGTTTGGTGACTGGGATTTTCGCAAGGCCTACCGGATCAAGGCCCTCGAACCCGTTAGCATTGAGGTTTGTGGTGAAAAAGCCGACCCGGACACGCCCATTCCTTTCGTGGCACTGACGCCGCAAGGCCAGACGGCCAACAATTGGTCAGCCTACCTGAAAGATGACCCGGCATTGGTGGGTGATAAGTTCACGCCCGTACTTACGCCCAAGATTTCCCGGGTCTTTGAAATGCCTACCAATTCACAGGGGACGCTTACTCCACATGGATGGGTGGTTACGTTGCAAGCTGGCACCAATTTTCAGCTAGCAAAGGGCAGGGGCTACATCCTCAACGCTACGGAGGACGGCGAATATTCCTTTGGGCTTTGGGGCGATGATTCAAGTGATCGGAGCGGAGCGTCAGGTATATCACCGATAGTTGAAAACGGATGCGACTATTTCCAAACACCGTTTTACAATTCGATGAGATCGGCTACGGTCATCCTTCCAAAAGGAGTTTTGGAGCAAGAACTCGGTCTTGGCGACGAAATCGGCATTTTCCGGCAGGATGGTTCGCTGTTCGGTTCGGGCAGGTACAATGGCCATGCCCTTTCATTGGTGGTCAGCGGCGACGAGGTGGCCACACCTGATTTTTCGGAAGGTTTTTCCGAAGGCGAAGCGATGGTTTTCCGTCTTTGGAAATCTGCCGAAGGGAAGGTCTTTGACCTGAAAGCGACCTTCCAATCCGGTAAGGGCGATTTTGAAAACGAAGCCGTGTATTTCGTGGACGGGCTAGAAGTCCTCGAAGTATCGGAGGTGCAAACGCCGAAAATGATACTGGAATGGGCGGTTTACCCCAACCCTGCACGAGAAACGATTTGGTTCGACCTGCTTTTACCACAAGCCTCCACCGTGCATCTGGAACTGTTTTCAGCAGATGGCAGACAACTGCGCAGCATTGCTGACCAAGAAGTACCCGCCGGGCGAACGGTTTTCCATACGGAAACCGACAAACTTGCTCCCGGCTGCTATTTGGCCAAAATGACCACTGAGCAAGGTGTTTCTTTCAAAAAAATCATCATTTCAAAAAATTAAAGCCAATGAACGCAAACCGTGAAAGTGGCGGGGTGACTTCAAGCCACCCCGCCGCCCGGTATGTTCAGGTTTTTCAAAATAGCCAATTCATCATGCGATATATTTATTTCACACTCTTGCTTTGTGGCCTCTTTTTCAACAAATCAGCCGCACAACCGAGTTTTTGTGGGGCGGGGTACAGCACTTTTTTCAGTGCCAATGTATTTTTCGGCAACGACCTCAACCCCACACTGGACGGTCAAATACTCCCATTTGGAAGCCATATCATTGCCGTTTTTCAAGAAAGTGGTGAGTGGAAATGTGCCGGGTTTGTACAATGGAACGGCAACAATACCTCGATGGTGGTCAATGGATACGACGGCGAAATGCCGGGATATGAGCCAAACCAAGATTACAAGTTTATTGTCCAACTGCCCAATGGTTGCTTGATTGACAGTATAACGACAACTTATGATGTTTCTGGGATTTATGACAATCCAGGTTTTTTCCTTGATGGCGGGTTGAGCAAGGTGGCATCATTCCATGCCGTTAGCCGGGATTGGCTATCATTGGACGCCACCAACGGGTTATGTGCCGCCAACACCGCAAGCATTGCTGCTGTGGCTACGGGCATTGGCGCCCCATTCACCTTTGCTTGGAGCAACGGGGAAACTACAGGTGCAATCTCGAACTTACAAAATGGAACCTACGCTGTAACTACAACAGATGCCTTTGGCTGTACGGCCACGAAGGCCGCTTCGGTTTCCAGTGTGATAGCCATGGAAATCCAACTTGTTACAGAGCAGCAAATGGGTATGACAACTTGCCAATCCCAATCTTCAGTAAGCGAGGGTACTTCACCTTTCAGCTATTCTTGGAGTAATGGGCAAACCAGTAACATCACTTCCAATTTGCCATCGGGCAATTTTGGCCTGACGGTAACTGATGCCAACGGCTGCACTGCACAAGCGGATGGAATTTGCATGTTGAGTGCCGTTTTCGGAATCGAAGACCTGGAAACATTTTTTATTTCGCCGAACCCGGCGCAAGATGTTGCGGTGGTGAACATCCAGTTAAAAGAATCTCAGATGGTGTCGTTGGTGGTTCGAAATTCACTTGGGCAAACACTAAAATCAGTTTCGCTGGAAGGCAATTCTTTCCATATCTTGCTTGATGTAGAGCAATATGCCAGTGGCTTGTATTACGTGGAAATATTTATAGAAGGGAAAAAAGTAACCAACCGGTTGGTAGTTAACAGGTAGGTTCCTCAATGGCACATCGGCAAATCCCCCATCTTCGCCCAAAAGAAAAAGTCGCCGGGCACGTGGATGTTCAGCCCACGAAAGATGAACAGCACTGCAAAAAAGACGAGGAAGAACGGGTAAGCCTTGCGCAGCGCCGTGCGGAACCGGATGCCCGCAAAATTGCCTGCCAAGCCCGTAGCCAGCATCAGCGGTAAAGTGCCCAGGCCGAACAGCGCCATATACGCCATGCCTGACCCGATGCCGCCCGTGCTAAGGGCACCCACCACGGCCATGTAAACGAGGCCACAAGGCAGTAGGCCATTTAGCAAGCCAATAAAAAAGGAAGTGTTCACGCCACTGCTTTTTAGCAGGCGGCCAAGGTTGGATTTCAGTCGGAAAACAAGCTGGTTCAATCCCGGCAGCCGCAGCAGGTTGGTCTCCACATTGATGGAAAACAGGGCGATAACCAGCAGCAGTACGCCCAAGCCAATGGATATATATTGCTGAAAACCAGCGAGATATAGGCCTCGGCCTACCAAGCCAATTACCCCTCCAATCAAGCTATAGGTCAGCGTCCGGCCCAGGTTGTAGAGCAGGGCATTGCCGAGCATGGCCGACCTTCCGCCGCCTGGGTTTGGAAGCGCACAGGCTATCGGGCCGCACATGCCGACGCAGTGCAGGCTGCCGAAAAGTCCGATGGTGAAGGCGGTCCAGAGGTACAAGGCTCGATTTACGATTTACGATTTTGGATTTACGATTGGGGCGTCGTCCAGCTTCATCTTTCCCATGATGGTGGTGCTGGCGAGGCCGAAGCCTACAATCGTCAAGCTGCTCAAGGGCATCAGAATGGCGGCCACCACGGGCGACAACTCACCACGCACGGCGAACCACAGGCCCACCACATTGTATAGGGCGGCCAGCAGCCATGCAGCATAGACGAGGTGGATGCCTCTCTTCGCAAATTCGAGGTATTGGGGCAATTCGCCGAATTGTTTGGCATCCAACACGGCGTCGCAGGCTGGGGTGAAATTGTTCACGTCCTCAGCCACTACGATGCCCACATCGGCTTGGCGGAGCGCCCCGGCATCGTTCAGGCCGTCGCCGAGCATGAGCACAGTCTCGCCTTCCGACTGCTTTGACTTTATGAAATTGAGCTTGTCGTGAGGGCTTTGGTTGAAGTGGACTGCCAACTGCCAACTGCCAACTGCCAACTGCTGACTTGGGGCGAAGCGGGGTGCTAGGTACTCCCTTTCACGCTCGTTATCGCCAGACAGCAGGAAGGCCTTTGTCCAGTTTTTGAAATAATCCACCACAGGCCATGCGGCGCTTCGGTATCGGTTGCGAAGCACCCAGCCGCCTCGTGTTTGGCCGTTTATTTCGATGAAAACGGTGGCGTCGTTGGACAAGCCTTCCGAAAGTTTTAAACTTTCGGAAGGCTGTCCAACGAAAGCGGCAGAACCGATTCGTAGGTGTTTGCCAGCGATTTCACCTTCAATGCCCTTTCCCGTACGTTCTTGAAAATCAATGACTTCTGTTGGATTTAGATTTCCGAAATCTTGAAGATTTCGGAAATCTGCCCATGCCACCAACTGCCGGCTAATCGGGTGGTTGGAGCGGCTGGCCAGTGTTCTTATCCATCCTTTTTCCTCATTACTTAAAGTCGAACCTTCATATTGCAAATCACTTCCCCCCGCCTCAGTCAGCGTCCCCGTTTTATCAAAAACAACTGCCGTCACGTTGCGGAGCGCCTCCACCACATTGGTGTTTTTCAGGTAAAGCCCCTTGCGGGCGAGGATGCGCACCACGTTGCCGAGTGTGAACGGAATGTTCAGCGCAGCGGCGCACGGGCAGGCCACGATGAGCACCGCCGTGAAGGCATTGAAGGCGATACGGGCATCTTTTGGTAGCCAGTAAACCAGCGTCAGGAACGAAATAACAAGGATGATGATGGTGAAATAGCGGCTCACGGAATTGGCCAAGCGGCTGGTGCCCATGAGTTTTTCGTTGTGGAAAGCATCCTCGTTCCAAAGGCGGGTGAGGTAGCTTTGGCTGGGCTTTTTGGTGAGCAGCAGCTCAATGGCATCGCCGAGGTGGCGGGCACCGGCATAGATTTTTGCGCCAGCCTGGTGCTCGGTCGGTTCGGCCTCGCCTGTTACGAAGCTGTAGTCGAGCTTCGCAGTGCCCTGCTTCAGGATGGCGTCAGCTGGCACGATTTCGCCGTTACGCACGAGGATGCGGTCGCCAGGTTCGAGTTTATTGACAGCAACGCTTTCTTGTTCTGGCTCAGACTTTCCAAGTCTTTGAGACTTGGAAAGTCTCGTCGCCGCAACGGGAAAATACGACTTATAATCCCTGTCAAACGAAATGCGGTGATAGCTAATCTGCTGGAACCATTTTCCCACCAAAAGGAAAAAGACGAGGCCGGCGAGGCTGTCCATATAGCCCGCCCCACTGTCGGTGGCAATTTCAAAGAGGCTGCGGAAGTAGAGCACCACGATACCGAGCGCCAGCGGCACATCAATGCTGAGTTGCCGGGTGCGCAGCGTGGCCCAAGCGGAGGAGATATAGTCACGACCGCTGTAAAATGCAACGGGCGTGGCCAGTAGCACATTGAGCCAACCGAACCATTTGCGAAACGCAATCTCGGATTCCTCCAGCCCCAAGTATTCTGGAAAACTGAGCAACATGATATTGCCAAAGGCAAACCCCGCCACGCCAAGTTGGTAGATGAGCCGACGGCTGACGGGCTTGCGGGCCGTACCCTCCAGTGTGCCGAGGTTCAGGTCGGGCGGGTAGCCGATGCTGTCGAGCAGCTCAGCGACCTTGCGGAGCGAAGTGGCGGCATGGTCGAAAGTTACGGTGGCCTCCCGCTTGAGGAAGTTAACCTTGGTGGCCACGATGGCAGGGGAAATGCGGTGCAGGTTTTCGAGCAGCCAGATGCAGGAGGCGCAGTGGATTTGCGGCAGGTGCAGGGTCAGCTTCGTGATTTTATCGTTGCTGAACTCCACGACCTTGGCGGCGGCCTCGGAGTCGTCGAGCCAAGCGTACTGCGCCTGCTTCTTGCCCTTCAGGCTGAGGCCCGCATTTCTATCAATATTGTAAAACTGTGTGAGGTCGCTGGCGTGGAGGATTTCATAGACGGTCTTGCAGCCTTCGCAGCAGAAGCTTTGCTCGGCAAAAAGGATGCGCTCCTCTCGGCACTCGTCGCCGCAGTGGGCGCAGGAGGTCTTGGCCACAGTAGCTGACCTGAGTTCTTCAATGTTGGCGGAGATGGTCATCTTAGCTTTGTTGATAGAGGTTTATTGGGTTGATAAGGGTTGATGTAGAGCGGTAATTTGACCAAGCAAATGTCAAGCGTTTAGGCACGTTCAAGGGTGATAAAAATCACCGTCTCGGATGAGGAATATTATCGGCCATGGCTGTTTTCCAAAAATGATAATGCCTTGGCATCTGCGAGTTGATGCCAAGGCATTGCCGTTTTTCTAGGTTGTCACGGATTATTTAGGCGGCTTCGTAGCGTTGCCAATGATGTGGTGCGTCCGCTCCACGGAAAAGGCTACAGGATGACCACCTGCTCCTTGTAAAACTCCTTACCACTCCCCTGCCAGTCAACCTTCACCGTCCAGCGGCCAGGTTTCAGCTTGTCGGCGGGGACGGTCTGCAGGCCATTGGAGTCGGCGGAAACCTGTACCGTGAAGTCCTTGGACTTGTCGTCGGCACGGTAGAACAGTATTTCGCCGCTGGGCTGCGCCACCTCCTTTGGGAAAAGGAACTGTACCTGGCTGCCCACCTTGCCGATGGTCAGGTCGGTGGCGAGCGCCTTGGCGTTGGCCATTTTATCGTACTGCTGCTGGTAAGTCAGGTCTTTAGCATAGTAGTCGTCCGTCACGAGCGAGTTGTCGTAGGTCCTCGATTTGATGACAAAGCCGACCATCGTGGCAGCGAAGATGATGTAGAAAATGGCAATGGATGTGCCCCAGTTGAGTTTCATTTTTAGAAGGATTGAAGGATTGAAGGATTGGAGGATTGAAGGCTGTCAGGGCAGAAAAACCCATTCAATCCTTCAATCCTTCTCGCCTTCAATCCTTATTTCACCGGCCCGAGGAAGTTCGTCGTGGCTTCATCCATTTTCTTCCCGTTTGACCAGACTTCGAATTCAATTTTTGTTTTACGGCTTTCAAGCTGCTCAGTGGGCATTTCCACGAAGAAGATGCCTTTTAGCATCCCTTGTTTCGGGGCCACCTTACCAGCTTCACCAACGAACTTGATTTTGCCGCCGGGGTTCTTGATTTTGAACTCAATGCCAGTGATGTCCTGCGCTGTCTTATTGATGACCTCGAAATTGTAAAGGTTATTGTAGCCGCCATCAATCTTCTGGTAGAGCTGGCCTGTCGTCCGTAAGATAACCGTCTCCACCTCGGAACGGGTTGCGAACAAGAAGGCCTGCAGGGCAATCAGTGCCACCAGCACACCCGTGTAGGCCCAGACCCTTGTGGTGAAAATCTTCCGCTTGTAGCTGGGGTCTTTGCTCGCTTGGATGCCCGTTTCGCTGTCGTAGCGGATGAGGCTCTTGGGGCGGTTCACCTTCTCCATGATGCTGTCGCAAGCGTCAATGCAGGCCGTGCAGTTCACGCACTCCAACTGTGTGCCGTTGCGGATGTCAATGCCCGTCGGGCAGACCTGAACGCAGAGCTTGCAGTCCACGCAGTCGCCTTTTGCAGTTGGCAGTTCGACAGTTGGCAGTTTCCAGTCTGGGTCTGCTAAATTGGCACTGACTGCCGGACTATTGGACTGTCGAACTGACTGCCCACTGCCCACTGCCGAACTGCCAACTGTATTTTTACTAACCTTCCCCCTCGGTTCGCCCCGCACGTAATCGTAATGCACCACGATACTATCCGGTACGAGCATTACCCCTTGCAAGCGGCCGTAAGGACAGACCACCAGACAGACCTGCTCCCGCATATAGGTGAACACGAAGAAGAAAACGCCAGAGAAAATCAGCATCGCAATGAACCCACCCGTGTGCAGGCTGATGGGTTCGGTGATGATTTTTTTGACTTCGTCAACGCCGATGATGTAAGACAGGAAGGTGTTGGCAATCACCACGGCAATGCCATAGAAAATGGCGTACTTCAAGGCCCTTTTCCAGATTTTCTCGCCCGTCCAAGGCGCAGCGGCGAGCTTTCGCTGTTGGCTGGCATCGCCATCAATCCAGTACTCGATTTTGCGGAAGACCATCTCCATGAAAATGGTCTGCGGGCAGACCCAACCGCAAAAGATACGTCCGAACACCACCGTGAACAGCACGATGAAGACCATCAGCGTCACCATTGCCAAGGCAAAAAGGTGCAGGTCTTGCGGGGTAAACACGATGCTGAACAGGATGAACTTGCGCTCCAAGATGTTGAACAGCAACAGCGGCTCCCCATTCACCTTGATGAACGGCATACCGAACAGCACGGCCAGCAAGGCAAAAGTGACCCAAGTGCGGGCATTGTAGTACCAGCCACTCGGTTTCTTCGGGTAAATCCAGACCCGCTTGCCACTTTTGTCCACGGTGGCGATGCTGTCCCTGTACTCCTCAGTGTCCCGATCGCTATCGGGGTGGTATAGTTCGTCTATAATGTTCATTATCGAATGATTTCTTTATTCATAAAAACGACGCTGCCATACCGCTTCATCCTTTTGAAACTCCGTGGCATGTGCAGCGTCGCTTTGCGAAGTTTCTTTTGCATCAAAATTCAAAAGAAACCTTCTTCACAACTGTGGCCAAAGTCACATAAGCCTATGGCCGAGCAGCCTTATTTACCAACAGCCGGAGCAGCGGCAGCCGTGCTGTCGGCAGGTGCTGGTGACGCGCTGTCGGTAGCTGGTGCGGCAGTACCGCCAGCCTTGGAGGCATCGTATTTATCGCCCTGCGGCGCCTTGCCGTTCGGCGGGTTGGTGCCTTGCAGCGTCAGGATGTAGCTGGCCACTCGTTGCATATCGCTGGCACGTAGCTGGTCAGCCCAAGAAATCATGCCCTTTTCAGGTACCCCATTCTTGATGGTCTTGAACACATCGGCAATGCCGCCGCCGTGCAGCCAATATTCGTCCGTCATGTTCGGGCCGATGCCGCCCTCGCCGAGCTTGCCGTGGCAGGAGACGCAGCTTGCTTCATAGATAGACTTGCCAAGCGCCAGTTCCTGCTCGTCGGTCACAGCGGTCACGTTGGTTTCATCAATGGCTTCAGCTTGCGTGGCAACATAGGCATTCACCTCTGCCTTGGCAGTTTCCATTTCCGTATCATATTCTTCTTTTGAAGAAGGCCCGATGTCGCTCATGTGGAAGGCGAAGAGGTAAATGACCGAGAAGATGATCGTGCCATAGAACAGGCCCAACCACCAAGGCGGCATCTTGTTGTCGAGTTCCCGGATGCCATCGTAATCGTGACCCAGGTCAATGTCGGCCTCTTGGGTCACGGGCACGGCGTTGGTCATGGACTTCATCAGGCGGTCCCACCAGCTTTGTTCAGGCTGTCGGTAGGCTTCCACGACCTCTTCGATGCCCTTTTCACGGAGCATCTGGATTTCCTGCATTTTCACCACCGAAGAAAATAGCCGGGTGATGGCGATAAGCGCCCCAATGACGACCACGCCCGCCACTATCAGCGTGAGGTTGCCAAAGGTATTGGCCCAAAAGTCTTGGTTGGCAGGGACGACGGAAGTGGTTGCGGCCTGTGCCCAAATTGCCAACGGGAGTAAGGTTGTTGCGGCCAGCAAGATTGGCCGTAGGCAGATATTTTTCATAAAACGTTGGTTTTAAATTGTAGCCACCTCCCGATAGCTATCGGGATGTTTGGCTGGCTTTTTTGAATTGATGGGCAGGCCAAACAAGTTTGGCGGCCACAATGATCACTCGTCATCCAGCGGCAGTCGGGAAACCTTGTCCACGTAGTCTTTTTTCCTCGTGAGCACCCAAGCCGAGCCTGCGACGAAAATGAAGAAGAACAGCACCAGCGCCGTCGTGGCCATCCAGTTGATGTCTCCTGCTCCTTGAAGTATGTATTTGAACATTGTTGGTGATTAGTGATTGGTGATTAGTGATTGGTGATTAGTAAAGGGGTTGTCCAATCACTAATCACCAATCACTGATTACTATTTCTCGGCCTGCGCCTCTAGCGTGATGTCCACGCCCAGCCTTTGCAGGTAGGCAATCATGGCCACGATTTCCTTTTTCTCGACGCCAGGTTGGTCAACGCCTTCTTCTTTTAGGCGCTTCGCAATGGCGGATGCCTGCTTGGCGAGGTCTTCGTTGGCGATTTCCTCGTAGCCAGCGTCGTAGGGCGTGCCGAGTTTGCGCAGCGCACTGATTTTGGCGGCGGTGGTTGAGACATCGAGGTCATCTTCGGCCATCCACGGATAAGCAGGCATGATGGAGCCAGGCGAGGTGCTCGTCGGGTCATTCATGTGGTGGTAATGCCAAGAGTCCGATTTCTTGTTCTTGCCAGTGCCTTCACGAGCCAGGTCTGGCCCGGTGCGCTTGCTACCCCAGAGGAACGGGCGGTCATAGACGTACTCGCCGCTCTTGGAGTACTCGCCGTATCGCTCGGTCTCGAAGCGGAATGGGCGAATCATCTGCGAGTGGCAGCCGACGCAGCCTTCCCGCACGTAGAGGTCACGGCCTTGGAGTTCGAGCGGGGTGTATGGCTTCACACTGGCGATTTTCGGAACGTTGTCGTCAATCCACCACATAGGGAACAACTCGACCATACCGCCTATGAGCACGAGCACGAGGCTTCCCACGAGCATCTGCATAGGGCGACGCTCAATCCAACTGTGCCAGTGTTTTTTCACGCCCGTTTCAACATGGTGTTGTGCCAATGCGGGCGCTTCGGCGTATTCGTTGTCCACGCATTTTGCACTGCCAGTTGTTTTCAACAAATTGTAAACACCCAATATCACTCCTGTGAGGTAAATTGTACCACCTAATACACGTAGGGCGTACATCGGGATAATCTGCGTCACCGTTTCGAGGAAGTTCGGATAGACGAGGAAGCCGTCGGGCGTAAAGTCACGCCACATCAGGAACTGCGTCACGCCGCCCCAGTAAAGCGGGATTGCGTAGAAAATGATGCCCAACGTCGCCAACCAGAAGTGGACGTTGGCGAGGTTGGTGGAGTGGAGCTTGGTGTTGAAAATCCGTGGGATGAGCCAATAGAGCACACCGAAGGTGAGCATGCCGTTCCAGCCAAGGGCGCCAACGTGTACGTGTGCAATCGTCCAATCGGTGTAGTGCGTTACGGCGTTAAAGGACTTGATGGACATCATCGGGCCTTCAAACGTGGACATACCGTAGGCGGTCACGGCCACCACCATGAATTTCAGGATGGGGTCTTGGCGAACCCGGTCCCAAGCGCCACGCAGCGTGAGCAGGCCGTTTATCATACCACCCCAAGAAGGGGCAATGAGCATCAGCGAGAATACCATGCCCAGCGACTGCGCCCAGTCGGGCAGCGAGGTGTAGAGCAAGTGGTGCGGGCCAGCCCAGATGTAGATGAATATAAGTGCCCAGAAGTGTACGATGGACAGCCTATAGCTGTACACGGGGCGGTTGGCGGCCTTCGGCATGAAGTAGTACATCAGGCCGAGGTAGGGCGTGGTGAGGAAGAATGCCACGGCGTTGTGACCATACCACCATTGTACCAGTGCCTCCTGCACGCCAGCGAAGATGCCGTAGCTGTGCAAGCCGCTGGTGGGCAGCTCCAGGTTGCGCACGATGTGCAGTACGGCTACGGTAATCCACGTGGCGATGTAGAACCACACGGCCACGTAAAGGTGCTCTTCCCGCCGCTTGAGGATGGTGCCGAACATGTTGATGCCGAAAATGACCCACACCAAGGTGATGGCGATGTCAATCGGCCAAACCAGTTCGGCGTACTCGCCGCTGGTAGTGAAGCCAAACGGCAAGGTCAGTGCTGCGCTCACGATGATGAGCTGCCAGCCCCAGAAGTGCAGGTTACTTAGCAGGTCGCTGAACATCCGGGCCTTCATTAGGCGCTGGAGAGAGTAGTAAACGCCCATGAAAATACCGTTGCCCACGAAGGCGAAGATGACGGCATTGGTGTGCAATGGTCGAAGGCGGCTGAATGTCAGGAAGGGGGTGTCGAAGTTGAGGCTGGGGAAAACCAGCTGCAACGCAATGATTAGCCCGACCAACATGCCCACGATGCCCCAGAGCATGGTGGCATAGGCGAATTTTTTGACAATCTTATTGTCGTAATGAAACTGTTCTACTTGTGTCATAATTGATTCGTCGTTGTCAATGAATGTATAGCTCCTTGCTCGGAGTCTTTTATGGTTGGTTGATTATCAGCGATTTGCGTGGAACTGGAGTCCGAAAGTGGCATATTGGCCATCTTGTCATCGAGGAGGATTCGCACCGAGGGGGTGTACTCGTCCTCGTATTGCCCTGTGCGCACCGCCCAAAAGAAGGCTGCCAGAAAACCTAGCGCAAGCAGCAGGCTGGCGGCGATGAGAAAGAAGATGATTTTCATGTGAGAAGTTACTAGATGCTGGATACTGCACCAGCTTGGTATTCTGAAATCGAGTGCAAGGTAGAGGGGCATAAAAAGCTGCCAAGTGAGGTTTATCAGTGGGCATAGTGACTTTTGTCATAGGCGGGCGGGGGTGCAGGGCCACATCTTTGCCCCGATTAAACAGGGTTTTTTGGTCACATAGGTTAGTTTTCGAAAACCCGTCCCTTCAATGAGTTGAAGCGGCGGGTTTCCTTTTTTCGGTAGTAACGGCCTTTAGGCTGACCTGTCGCAGCCCTTCAGGGCGGCGGCGTAAAAGCCTTCGACAAAACGGCCTAAAGCCCATTGTTACCGTTAGTCCAAAAATCAGCCTTTTATAGTGATGTAGGTCAATGTAGTTACCGCATGTAAATGGTAGCTTTGCTATAGTTTTTTAAAAAAATCACCAGTCCATGAGAATCGCCAACAATCGCCCATTGAAGGAACTCCAGGCTGAGTTCCACTCGGATTTCCCCTACTTGAACCTTTATTTTTATAAAAATGGGGCACCGCAGCCTATCAACGAGCTATTCGAGCCAGCGGTGAGGGTTGGTGATGTGCGGGACGACGGCCTCGAAGGCGAGGTGGTCTTGAACGGCAACCTCTCCGCCAAGGCCATTGAACAGACCATCTCAGAAATTTTCGGCCTAAATATAAAGGTGGGTTTCAGCAAGGGGTTCAGCAACCGGTACATCCAAAGCAACAAACCCCTGACCGAACTCAACTACCGCTCCATGCACCTGACGGAGGAGGTGCTGATTGTTTGAGCGCTTCATTGTTCCATTGCTTCACGGTTTCATGGTTACCCTCACAACGGTGCCATGTACCATCAAAACCATGAAGCCATGAATCAATGAATCAGTGAAACAGTGAGGCCATGAATCAATGAAACAGTGAAGCCATGAAAAAAATACTCTTCCCCACCGACTTTTCCCCTTCCGCCACTAATGCGTTTAATTATGCGGTAGAATTGGCCAAGGCCATGGAGGCCCAGGTTGATGTGGTCAACGTTTATAACCTCCCCGTCATTGACGCCACCAACCTGCCCGCAGGCTATGTGGAGCAGATGCTGGAGGAAAAAAACGCCCTCGTCAAGCGCAAATTGGAGGCCTTCGTTGCGGAGCATAAAGATGCACCCATCGGCGAGGTTCTGCCGATTTATGGCGTGTTCATCCCAGAGGAGATACGGGACGTAGTGCGCTCAGGCCATTACGATATGGTGGTGATGGGCACCCGTGGCGAGCACAATGTCATGGAAAAGGCGCTTGGCAGCATTACCACCTTCACGATGATGAACGCAGGGTGCCCCGTGCTGGCCGTGCCAGAGGGCGCAGCTTGGCAGGATATTGACTACATCGCCTTCGCCACGGACTTCCTACCTCACGAGCAACAGGCCGTAACTCACCTTATGGAGTTTGCCCAGAAAGTGGAGGCAGAAGTCTATTTCGTGCACGTAGAAACCAAGCCAAGCCTCGGCTCCATGCAGGATTACGTCACCCTTTCCAACTACCCCTATAAGTTCACCGACTTTGCCATCGTGAACAGCCCAACCGTTCAAGAAGGCATTGACAGTTTCATCAAGGAAAAGCACATAGACCTACTGGCGCTTTACATCCCCAAGCGGCGGTTGTGGGAGCGGCTGTTCCATAGCAGCTTCACCAAGAAAATGGCTTTCCATGGGAAGACGCCGTTGTTGGTTTTTCATGAGTGATTGAGAAACCCAGTGCTAATAAAAAGCGGCACAGCCAGTGAGTTTGCTGGCCGTGCCGCTTTTTATTTTGAGCATAGGGAACTATGCTTAAAACATCTTTTCCAACACCGCCCCTGCCCAATATGCCAGCATCGCCGCACCAACGCCCAAGCCAAAGGTTTCCATTGCACCCCGCCAAAGCGGCTGCTCACCCACGTAACTCTTCAGCAAGCCAACGAACAAGAACGCCGCTCCAGTCATGATGCTGGACAGCAGGAACAAATCAGATTCAAGGGCCACGAAATAATCGGCGAGGTATGCCACCATGGGCACCAGCCCCACAGCAACAAAAGAAAGGAAAGTTACAATGGCTTTCGATATTGGTGAGCGGCTGCCAGGAGTCAGACCGAGTTCATCCTTCATCATGGTGTCCACCCATACATCCCGGTCAGAGGTGATGGCCTTCACTACCCGCTCCAAGGAGCGCCCTTTCAATCCCTTTTTTAGGAAAATCTGACGGATTTCTTCCTTGCCCTCATCTGGATTGAAGTCCACTTCGAGGTATTCGAGCCGTCGGTATTTTTCGTAGGTGTGCTTTTCGGAATGGTGGGAAAGGTAGCTGCCGACGCTCATGGAAAAACCATCGGCAATAAGGTTAGCGAAGCCAAGGATGATGACCACCGAGCTATCCAACGAAGCTCCAGCAGCCCCAGCCACCACTGCAAAAGTGGTCACGATGCCGTCCATGCCGCCATAAACGAATTCGGGGAGGTAGTCTTGGCTCTTCATAATATTAGTTGGCAGTTCGACAGTTGGCAGTGGGCAGTCAGTTTGCAGTTGAATAGTCAGGGGCGTGGTAGCTGTTCATGGCTGCCACTGGCAATTAGTTGGCAATGAGCAGGTCTTGTCCCGAACCCCGAACCCTTGGGATGGCAAACAATTCACAGTTGGATAGTCAGGCCGTAGTAGCAGCCCCTGACTGCCCACTGCCCACTGTCGAACTGCTAACTCAAAAGAACTGGTTCCATAAAGGCAAAATTCAGGAGGTCGAAAGTGGTGATGATGCCGACGAGCCGCTTTTCCCTGTCCACGACGGGGATGGCATGAAAGAGGTTCTCCCGGAAATAACCGGCGGCTACATCCACGGTGTCATCAGGATTGAGGCTTGCCACTTGCTTGGTCATTACTTCCGAGGCGAGCAATGAGCGCAGGATGGCCTTGTTGTATTCTTCGCTTTTGGCAGTCTTGAACATGGTAAAGCCATGCAATATCTTCAGGTAGTCCGCCTTCGAGATGATGCCTTCCACATGGCCCTCTTGGTCAATGACGGGCACGTGGTGGATATTATGCGACCTGAATATTTCATCAACCCGCTGCATCGTGTCGTCGGGATGGACGAAGAACACATTGCGGGTCATGATATTGGCGATGGTGGTGGTTCTGTCAAACATGATCGGTGCTTTTTATCGGTTAACGATTAACGACTTAACGGTTGACGAACTTGAGGTGTTCACGCTACCGCTCTTCGAATTCTTCTATCCCTATTTCTTCACCCAATGGCGAAGCAAAACAGTGTGCCAGCAGGTCGTGTGAAGTGACGATGCCTACCAACTGCCCATCCTCGACGATGGGCAGCGCATGGAACTTGTTGGCGAGGAAGATGTCGGCCGCAAGCCCAATGGTATCATCGGGGCCGAGCTGGAGCGGGTACTTCGTCATGATGTCCTCGGCGGTGAGATGCTGGAAATGGGCCTTGGTATTGACCAATTTGACTGACTCGATAGACAGCACGTATGCTACCTTGTAAAAGTCTTCCCTGCTGATGATGCCGACAAGCTCGCCATGGGAGCCTGTGACGGGCAGGTGGTGGAAGCTGTGCTTCGCAAACATTTCACGCAAGCTGTTCAGGCTGGAATCTTGCTGCACAGTGACCGGGTTGGTGGTCATTATCTCCTGTACGGTGATATTCGGGTTCATACACGTAGGTTTTAATTGATTCAATAATATGGTGTGTTGACAATGGTTGATGGGGTTAGGTTCCCTTCCCAAAGGGATAAATCGGGAATGACAAAGGTTTTCGGGTTTTCGGGTTTTTGGGCAAATCGCAAAAGCATCATTTCGTGAAAAAAAAACCGGAAGCCACCTTGCGGCCGGCCTCCGGGATACACCTCTCACATTGAAGAATGAGCTTTTAAGCCGGAGTCAAGAAACCTTGACCAATTTAGCCGGTTCTTCTTTCTCAACTTTTATCTTAGGTATGTTCAATTTCAAAATGCCGTCTGCGTAGGTTGCCTTGATATTGTCAGTTTTGACGTTTTCGGGCAGCCAAAAGGAACGGGTGAAAGCCTGATAGCTGAACTCCTTGCGGGTATAGCTCTCTTCTTTCTGCTCCTTCTCTGCTTTGGTCTCGGCACTGATGACCAAGCAGCCTTCTTTTACCTCAACCTTGAAGTCTTCTTTCTTCATGCCTGGTGCGGCCACTTCAAGGCCGAAGGAATCCTTTGTTTCGACGACGTTGACAGAGGGCACCGTCATTTCGTGCGTAGGTAACCATCTTTTGTCAAAGAAGTCGTCGTCTTTGAAGAAGTTTGCTGCCCACCTTGGCATGTCGAGGGCAGGAAACAACTCGTTCCGGTTTCTCCAATTAACAAGTGACATAACAAACCTCCTTTTATAATTAAAGGGCTTGGAACAGTGCAATGCTACCAACGCTCGGGCCAATTGGTTTCTGGGTTATATTCTCATGGGTTTCTCAAAGTGCGACACCCAATCGTTTGGCCTTCTTGCGCTGACCCAAACCCGATTTCATAATCTCTTCTGATTACAATGGCAAAGGTAAATGGGAGGATTCCCTGTAGAAATGACATCTGTCACCCTTCCACCCTGTTGTTTATCAATCAACATCAATTTTATGCGCCCGTTTGTACTCCTTCCCTTTGCCGTCAAGGAAGCTGATGCGCAGCACGCCATTCTCACATTTGGCCTCCATCTCGTCGGCGGATACTTCCTTGGAGAGCTTGAAATTGCGCTCAAAAGCATCCATGGCATACTCCTCAACGACATATTCCACGCCCGTCCCCTCCACATGCTGCGGCTTGTGGCCCTTCACGGTCAGCAAGTCGCCCTTGATACTTACCTCAAGGTCTTCCTTGACAAAACCGGGCACCAGCAACTCAAGTACCAGTTTTTCCTCGTGCTTTGCAACGTTGGCAGGCGGTGTGTCGTGCCTTGGAAAGTCAAACGAACTATGCCCCATGAAATGGTTGGGGTCAATCAATGGCCTGTAGCCCTCGCCCATCCAATCGAATGCGCTGTTCCGAATACTTGGTCTCCTGTTCATTAGTGAAAGGTTTTGTGCCCTTGGCGGCTGTTGGCCGTCCATTTTTCCGGACAGCTACCAGCTTGGCCAAAAGGCGTTTTTGATGACACTAAATTCACCTCCTTCAATGTACCAAGCGCTGTTTTCCGTCAGTCGGCATGAATGATTTTTATCATTAAAAACGATAGCCCCGTTGGGTTTCCCTGCACTTTGAAGCAGCTACATCAATGCACCCCAGCTTCAGTTGTCTTCGAAAAAACGCTTTACAAAAGCTGCCTTCTCGTTCTTCGTCATTCTATCAGTGGTAAGCACGGCCCGAAGGCCCGGCTTGAAGCTATGTGGATGTTCCTTAATGAAACTTGACAGGTGGTTTTTAGCCTCGCCTGGGCCGAATAGGATGACATCGTCGGCGTCGCCCATTTTTTCAAGAACTTCCTCGAAGTACTTCCGCTCCTCGTTTCGGTGGCGATTGACAAGCGTCTTTTCGGAGACCCCTGCCACAGTGCCGCCCTGCCGACCGCCCCCGTGGGCACCGCCCTTGGCACTGCCCAGTTGACGTCCACTCTCAAATTTGCGGAAACCGACCATCTCGCCATCCACCAGTTCGAAGAAATTGGCTTCTTTGGAGTCAAGCCAAATACCAGTTTGCTTTTTCATGACTATGCGGTTTTGATGAACAGCAAAGCTACCTTCCAAGTGATCGGTTGGCAATGAGCACGGTAGCCATGGCGGATTGATTTTCATCAAAGCGCATGGCATTGGGGTTGGTTGTGGTCAATGTCATGGAAAACAGGGAATATTGCACCCCAATTCGGGCGGGGGCCAAGCGCAAAGGCATTTTAAACTAATTTTAACCTCCTGCTCGTGTTGCAAAGCGACTAAAACGCCGTCTGATACGTTTAGAGAACTGAATCAAAAAAAGAAGAACCATGCGAAATTACCTGATGATATTGCTGTTGGCCCTCGTTGGAACAACGGTAGCTTTTGCCCAGAAATCCAAGCCTGCCCCCGTCAAGGCACAGCAAGAGACCTCCGACCCAGCGGCCAAGGCCGTGCTGGAGAAGATGCGCAAGAAATACGAGGCATATAGCACCTTGGAGGCCGAGTTCACACTCGAAATCGAAGTGCCGCAACAGCCAAAACAGACCCAAAAAGGCAACTTGGTGCAGCAGGGCGATAAGTACCGACTGAAGTTCAACGACCGCACAATGGTCTCCGACGGGAAATCGGTTTGGCTACACATCCCCAAGAACAAAGAGGTGCAAATCAACGACGTAGAGGACGACGAGGGCGAGGGCGGCATCTCCTCACCACAAGACCTGCTCAAGGCCTATGCCTGGAAGGACTATGTCTATGCCATCACCAACGAGTACAGTGAAGGCGGCAAACTGCTCCAGCAAATCGAGTTCAAGCCGACGACCAAAGGCTCCGACTATTCCAAGGTGCGCCTGACGCTCGATAAAAAGACGCTTGAAATCGTCAGCATCAAATCCTTCGGCAAGGACGGCTCCCGCTACAACCTCACTGTGAACAAGCTCACGCCGAACAAGACTGTGCCAGCCAGCACCTTCACTTTCGCCAAGAGTGAGTGCCCGGGTTGCAAGTTCGAAGACCTTAGGGTTGACTGATGGAGAGTTGGCCCCAAAGGGGTGAACAGTTCGACATTCCCGATAGCTATCGGGAGTGGGCAGTCAGGTTCTGCTAAAACCGGACAAGTATTTGTTATCAAATAAAAATGCGCACGGGTGGTTTTTGACCTCCGTGCGCATTTTTTTTATTCAATGCCTCAGTGGGATTTAAGCACCAAGGAATTATAAGTGTGGATTGACTTTTTAAAATGCTTTCGTGATTTTTTCTCGAATATTATTGCGAATACTGTGCCCGTGACCATTCCACCGAAGAACACGCCCTGCCAGCGTTTTTGCTTGACAGTCGGGTTGTCATCTGCATTGACAGTCATCAGCAGTAATCCATCCAAGGCCACAAAACCTGCTATATCGGCAAACAGGCCGTTTCGCCTGGCCTTCTTGAGCCCTGAAAGCGCATCGGGGTATGCCTTAAAATAGGGGATGAGGTTTTTACCTCGCCTTCCTATCTCGGCTGGGCCAGCTTCGCCCAAGCTATAGGCATAGCGGTAGTTGCCCATGCTGCTCAGCATGGTTCTCGGCTTCCAGAACTGGTGGATAGCGATGGTGTCTTGGCCATAGGCATAAACTTGCAAGACAAATGCAATAAATATTAATAATTGATGCTTCATAATGGATATTTTTAAAACTATTCGTACTATTCCTCGCTAGGTATGCTAAAGTTTAATTTGTAGATACCATCTTCCAATCTACCGAAATAGTCGTTGCCGTGGGCACCATCATAGTAAAGGTCGCAAGATATTTCAAAGGTCACTTCGTACATGATGTACTCACCCTGTTCTTCCACTTCCAATTCAGAAATTCTAAATACCGTATTCTCCTGTTTTCCATTCGACGGCGACAAATTCGCAGCGATATATGGACAAACGCTCTGGTTTTTATAAAAATCATAACCAGGCAGCATGACGCATCCCCAACCAATTAAAAGATAGAACCCATCCTCTTTTCCTTCAGCCCATGACTTCCTCAGTTTCAAATCGCCTTTCTTTAGAAATTTATCTAAATAATGCTTCTGCGAATAGGTAATAGTGTCAAAAATATAAGGCGTATAAAGAAATACGTAAGGCTTGAATTCTTCGAAGATACCATGCCAATTGTCCAATATTGGTGGATAAAGGTAAAACGAATAAAAGGAGGCGTGTGATTTCGTTACGCCAAGTTCAATAGTAGGGTTGGAGGCAAGTGTAATGGTCTCGGTTGCCGTTCCGATATATGACCAATAGCCATCCACACCATCTGAAACACAAAAATCCACGCCGTTCATCTTGCCACTGAAATAACTGATGCCCTTTGGTTCCGTGCAGGAAAACACCATGTTCTCCTTCACGTATTTAAGCGTTTCGTCGTACATATCATCATCTTCTTTTTTGCAACTTCCGCTGAATAGCAGCAAAAAAGAGAAAAAAATTAGATTCCTCATGGATGCAAAGGTTGTTGCAGTGGTACAAGGGTATGTAACCGCCATTGTACCACTGCATGATTTTAAAAACAATTACGGAATATATTCACTTGATTTGACCGTTAAAGTAAACTGTCTTGTTTGTCCGTTGGGACACGGGTTGGTAACCGTTGCCCTGACTTCTCCTGTCTCCATTTCCTCGTCCCATTGTATGGTAATGGCCTGGTTGTTGGAAGAAAGGATAGTCCCATTGGTGACCGACCAGGTTGTAGTGTAGTTTGGGTTCAAGGCAAAACCCACAAACATATACATCTCCGGGCCTTCAGAAGGCTGGACATGGGTAGAACCTGACAGGGTCATTCCCGATACACTTCTTGCAAGCTGGATTATGTCTCTCGTAATTATCCTAGTAGCGGTAGCGCCATTCGAGCAAGTAGCTACGATTGTCATGCCAACAGGTGGGCTCACTGCCGTCTGTGTGATAGTTACTCTCGGGGCTGCTGCAGGCGTCGTTGCAGTGGGAGGGGTGCCGCCAGTATTGGTCCAAGCCAAGGTGGTTATATCAGCTCCGAAACCAGTAGCGGTAACAAGGGCCGAAGTGCAACTTGCGAAGCTGAGGGAAACGCCTGTGGGGGCATCGCAGTCAAGTTCTTCACAGCAATCAGCGTTATCAGAATTATTTAACACGCCATCATAGAACAAGATTACACCAGCAGCAATTAATCCAGCCACTGGACTTTCTGAAATTAAGGCAATTCCTATACCAGTGATTAGAGCCCCAACCAAAATTTCTGTTTCAAAGATGCAACCCATTGTAGCCCAAAAGCCACAACCCCTCAACTGCACCTGATCATTCGCAAAATAAGTTTCGCCAGAATTACCCCATATTTCTGAGAAATAAAGGAGAATTTGTCTCGCATACACATGGGTAGCCAAGAGGAATTCTTTTTCAAGGCAGGTTAGGCTGGCAACTTGACTCACGTCATTTTCCCAGTTAGCAATCTCTTGTATCGTTAAGTTCAACGGCACATGCGCATCAAACAAAGCCATCAAATCATTGTGAAAATCCAAGAACTCGGTTTTGAAGGACAATGAAATATCGCCTTGTGCAACATAATAAGCCAGTCTAGGCTCCATTGCCAAGTGCCCCGTTTCAGCCTCTGTTTCTGCAAGCAGAACTTCAAAATCGTGTCTAACATCCTGTGGCAATAAGCTGAGTGGGTCTGTAGCAGATTGGTGTTTGATATAGTTATAGAATACTTCGCCGTAGTCCCGGTAGTCGTTAACATGGAAGTAGCACTCGATTCCACCCAACTGGAGTGGAGGCGGTGAAAGCGGCATTTCGACAGGAATCGCATCGTTTTTGCAACCATTTGAGATTGCCAGAACCATGAGCGCAAGCAGCAGGTTGCGCTTGGCTCGGAATGCGCATTTTTTCATAATTTTACACGTTTTTAAAATGAGTAATTTTAGAAATGGGGCTATTGCCGAATGGGTTCAAACAAAACGGCTTTAGTCCCTTTTTCCAACTATTGAAAGCATTCGATAGCCAAACACCGATAGAAGCGCCAAGCGTTGGCACTTCAAGCAATGTGTTAATATCCTCAATCAAAGTCTCGTATGCCCTAACCTTCTACAAGAAAAAACTTTGCGGATGGCCGGCGGATGGCCGGCGGATGGCCGGCGGATGGCCGGCGGGCATGTCCAAAAAAACACAAAGCAAATATAGGATTAGTTTTCGCAAACGCAAACAAATCTACCTTGTTTTTTATTGCTAAATCCCTAATTTTAGCACAGAATATTCATTTTTTCCCAAACCATTCAATCAACAAGTAAGGCAATGCCACCGCTTTTCTTTTTGGGAAAACATTGCTGCTTGATTGCTATGCCTGTATTTTGCAAAAAAATAAACTTCAACTTGAAAGACAGAATAAAACAAATCGCCGCCAAGTACCACCCCGACATCGTGACCATACGCCGCCACCTGCACAGCCACCCAGAGCTTTCGTTCCAGGAGGTGGAGACCGGAAAGTACATCGCCCAAAAGCTCGCAGAGTACGGCATCCGGCACGAACACGGCTGGGGCGAGAACGGGGTGGTGGCCTATATCGAAGGCAAAAACGCGGCGAGCAAAACCATTGCCCTCCGGGCCGATATTGATGCACTGCCCATCACGGAGGCTAACAACGTGTCGTATAAGTCTCAAAATAAAGGGGTAATGCACGCCTGTGGGCATGATGTGCATTCGGCGTCGCTACTGGGCGTGGCCCGCATCCTCCACGAATTGCGGAGCGAGTTGACAGGCACGGTGAAGCTGATTTTCCAGCCAGCCGAGGAGCGGCTGCCCGGCGGCGCCTCCATCCTTATTGCCGAGGGCGTCTTGGAAAACCCTGCGCCAGTGCATATCATCGGGCAGCACGTATTGCCTGCATTGGAAACGGGCAAGGTCGGCTTCCGGCCCGGCATGTTCATGGCCAGCGCCGACGAACTCTACGTGACCGTGTGGGGCAAGGGTGGCCATGGAGCCGCGCCGCACGATGCCGTTGACCCCGTGCTCATTACTTCCCATATCGTTGTTGCGCTGCAACAAATCGTGAGCCGTAACTGCAACCCCATCGTGCCGTCGGTCGTCACTTTTGGCAAAATCAACTCGACGGGCGGCTCCACCAACATCATCCCCAACGAGGTGAAAATGGAGGGCACCTTCCGCACCATGGACGAGGACTGGCGGGCCAAGGCGCATATTTTGATGAAAAAAATGGCCGAATCCATTGCCGAGGGCATGGGTGGTAGTTGCGATTTCCACATCATGAAGGGCTATCCGTTCCTGAAGAACGACGAGGTGCTCACCCTGCGCAGCCGCCAACACGCCGTGGAATACCTGGGCGAGGAAAACGTCGTTGACCTGCCCATGCGCATGACCGCCGAGGACTTCGCCTATTATTCTCAAGTAATACCTGCTTGTTTTTACCGACTTGGCACCGGCAATGCTGCCCGTGGCATCACCTCACCCATTCACACCGATACTTTCGACGTGGACGAGGACAGCCTGCTGGTGGGCATGGGGCTGATGAGTTGGCTGGCAGTGAAGGAGTTGGGAGGTATGGAGGTATGAGGTATGGAGGTATGTTGGTGTCAGGCTGCTTATACTTATATGGCTCAGTAAAACACAAAACCCTTGCCGCCAGCAATCCTGCTGGCGACAAGGGTGTGTTTCCGCATTCGTGGAAAGTTTTGAAGTAGAAACTGCCAAGCAGTAGTTGCGAGGCAAAGGGTTTCCGAGACCAAGTACAGACCCAATTTGGGTGAACCAATGACGATGAAAGCCCGAAGGAAGTAGGTAAATCGTGGGATGCCTGCGCCATTTTCAGAGGTTTTTGGGATGCCTTGAAAAATGGCGGTAGTAAGTTCTTCATGTGAGCGGTGAAAGCCGCAGGGATAAACAGGGTTTACAGTAGAGTCCGGATGCTGTCAGGCATGCAAATTCTCCAGTCCTTTGTTCCCCAGCCGCTTCTCTGCCAGCCAGTTTGTGAGGGTAATGACACCGCCACCAAGTAGGAACGCACCGAGCGCAAATTGAAAGATAATCATAGCCTAAAACCGTTTTTGAGATGAGAAATAGTATCTAAAAGCTGGGAAGGCCGAAAAGGGAAGAACTTATGAAAGGAAAGAACAACCCCATGCAACCCTCCCGATGCAGATAGCCTGCATCAGCGGATTCTTACATTCAGTGTACAAATGTTGCATGGGACAATTTGAGTATCAGTAAATTTCGAATTTGGATGGGCGCAATCTTCAAGTATCAAAAAAATCAACTTGTGTAAAACGCTGTAATTGCACCGAATAAACTACGAATACCAATAAATCAATTACCTTGCCAAAAGACTAATATAAAGAAAGAAAAATATTACGATAACACTTTGAACATCCCTTGGGCCTTGAGCAGGCTCTCTTCGTACTCGCTTTCCGGCTCAGAATCGAAGACGATGGCCCCGCCCGCCTGAAAGCTCAAATAGCGGTCGGCGGCATTGTAGAGGATGCTTCTGATGACCACATTGAAGTCAAAATCGCCCTGTGGGGTGAAATAGCCCACCGCCCCGGAGTACAGTCCCCGCTTCGTCTGTTCGTACTGCTCTATCAGTTCCATGCTACGTAGCTTAGGCGCTCCGGTCATGGAGCCCATCGGGAAGGCCCGACGGATGGCATCCACCGAGTGTACGCCCGGCAGCAGTTCGCCGCTCACCGTCGAAATCATCTGGAACACCTGTTCGAACTGGTAAATGCCGTACAACTCGTCCACCCGCACACTGCCTGCCCGACAAGAGCGGGCGAGGTCGTTGCGCACGAGGTCCACAATCATCACGTTCTCGGAGCGGTCTTTCGGGCTGAGGTAGAGTTGCTGGCGCAAAGCGGCATCCTCAACGGTGGTCAGGCCACGGCGGCGGGTGCCCTTGATGGGTTGGGAAATGAGCCTGTTCCCTGTCTTCTTCAAAAACCGTTCAGGGCTGGCGCAAAGCAGGTAGTGGTCGGCAAGGCGGTAGTAAGCCGAAAAAGGCGCTTTGCCGAAGGAATTTAGTTTTTGAAAAACGGCCGGAGCTTCAATTTGGCAGTCCTCCGCAAAAAATTCCTGGCAGAAGTTCATTTCGTAAATATCCCCCCGGCGGATGTGCTGGCGGATGGCTTGGATGGTTTCGAGGTAATCGGCACGAGGGATTTGATTGCGGATTAGGTCCCCTACGGGAATGACAAAGGGATTGCGGATTAAATCAACCCGTTCTGTAGGTTGTGAGTTGTTGATTTTTTTGAACAGTATCTTAGGCAATTCACCAAGGCTGTGGATGGTAACACATTGCGGAGCGATCGCTATCACCACTTCTGGTTGGAAAAAATGAAGGGCAGGGAAGCCGATGCCATCATGGTTTTTGGAGGAAAGGCGTGGTTCCACATCGTTTTTCAGGTCGTAGGTGAGATAGCCAAAGAGCCAGTCCTGATGTTCGTCCACGAATTTTTTCAAGGCATCAAAGGCACCGGGTTCGGTTTTTTGCAGCAATTGCGAAGCAACACCAACGGCCAAGAGGCAATCGTGCTCACTGCCAACGACGCCCTGATAGCCGTTGCTGTCCAAGTAGCAAACTACCTCAAACTGGCTCGCCCAGCGGTAGGCCCGTTGCTTGAAATCATGGCCGAGTGGCAGGGGAAATGTTTCGGAAAGCCTCGTCATTTTAAGAAGTTTCGAGTTTCGAGTTTCGAGAGCGGCTCGTAGCTCGAATCTGGTAGCTCATTACTCAGAAACCCAAGTCGTTTTCTCTGAAACAGGTGAGCGCTTGCCGGGTAGTTCCGGCAGGTCGTGGTAGCCCATGTAAAACAGGCCGAGGCAACGCTCCCCCTCGCCCAAGCCCAGGAATTCATCGCCCACGAGGGCGGCCTTTGGGGTGCTCCAATAGCTGCCAATCCCGTGGGCGGTGCAGGTGAGCCACATGTTCTGTACGGCGCAGGCCACGGCGGCCAGTTCCTCCCACTCCGGCACGCTGCCCGTTGCGTCACGCTGCATGCAGATGGCGATGACGCAGGCCGAGCGCAAAGGGTTCTCTTTCGTTTTTTTATATTTCACTTCTGAAAACTCCGCTGGCGGCGTGTTGTTACTATAAAAATCGCTGAGGTAATCGCCAAGGCGTTGAAGCGAAGCGCCAGTGAATACCTTGAAGCGCCAAGGCTCCGTGAGGCGGTGGGTGGGTGCCCAATTGGCATTTTCCAGCATTTCTTCGATGATGTACCGGGGTATCGGCTTGTCGTTGTAGGTTTTCGGGAAAATTGACCGCCTTTTGCGAATCAGTTCAGAAACGAGTTCGGGAGTTATGGGCATTTTTAGTAACTTTGAAGAAAAAACCGGCAGCTGTGGTTGGCGGTTGCGACGCTGGCAGGGTTCGGAACCCTGCCAGCGTCGCAACCGCCAACCACAGGCGACCGCAAAGATAGCTTGCTATGATTTCAAAATTCAGGATGAAGATTGACTTGCTGGGACAGGCGGTGTTGATCATGGCCATCATACTCTTGGCCTGCTTCGCAACGGGCATGCGCAGCACGAACACCATGCTCGTGGTGCTGGGCATCTGGCAAATGGCGAGTGCCATACACCTTGTTTATGTGTATAGCCACATCAAACGGCTGAACTACGTGAAGACCGCTATCGTGCTGGCTGTCAGCTTGCCACTGTGGTTGCGGTTCGTCGGCGAACTGGCCTACCTGCCGGTGGCTGGCGTGGTCATCTGGTACTTCTGGCAGACCATCTCCGACACCATCAAAGTCTATAACCGACCTCGCTCGTTTTGGGATTTGTGATGGCGCCCTGCACCTGATTTTATTTACCACTCATCCCTTTTCGATAAAGCAATCAGCACAAGCCCCATGATGGCAAGATACAATACCCCTACTATAGCAAAAAACCACAGCACCAACCTCGACCGTGCCTTGTTTTCGCCCCCTATCAAATAACCTACAATGGCCAAGGCCAGCGCCAGCCCAAGCAGGCTCAAAACAATGGAGATTAGCAATGCCGTAGGTATATACAACTGTCCAAAAAAAGAAAGTAAAAAGGCAAAAAAAAGCGCCCATACAGATGACTTGCCTATGCCTCCCCTTTGGACGAAATTGCCATGCTTTTTTACTGTTTTAGGCAAGAATGGTTTAACGAGCCCATGCTTCTTCATGATCGGCAAGGCTGTTTGCTTGCTACCTAATTGGTTATGGGCATGAACCATGGTCATGTGCTTTGTCGCTCCATCAATCGAAAGAGGGCATAGTAGGCTAATCAGCAGGGCATAAAAAAGTAGATAGGTTCGCATGTTCAAATCAGATTGTACGGAGGTATTTTTGCTTAAAAATGCTGCACGGCTAAGAAACGCTGCACGGCCTATGTTCCCCAATGAATTGCAATCTCTCAATATCAACCAGCTTAACTGCTAAGTAGGGGGAGTTAGGGGAAATGAAACTTTCCCTCAATCCCGCAATTCCTGGTTGTTCTTGTCGAAAAATTGGAAATTTCATCCAAAAAGCAACCCTGCTAAGCAGTTATCAAACATCTACCTATTTTGTGCGCATTAAAAAAACAACCTCCACATGATTTTCCCTATCGGCGATGACCAAGTAAAAAGGGGTTGCTTCCCCTACCTCAGCTATGGTTTTATCGCACTCAACGTGGCCGCCTTCGTTTATAAGATGAGCCTGAACCCCGAACAGCAGGACGCCCTAGATCTGTATTTTGGTTCCATCCCCTCCGAAATTACCCGTGGGCAAGACCTGTTCACCCTTGCCACCAGCATGTTCATGCATGGTGATTGGTGGCACCTCATCGGGAATATGCTCTTCCTCTGGGTCTTTGCCGACAATATCGAAGCAACCGTGGGGCATGTCCGCTTCTTGCTTTTCTATGCCATTGGTGGGCTGGCCGCCGTGGCCGGGCATATCTATTTCAATTGGAACAGCGATTTGCCAATGGTCGGGGCGAGCGGGGCCATATCGGCGGTGATGGGGGCCTACCTTGTCATGTTCCCCTCTTCCCGTATCAAAATGTTGTTCCTTATTTTCACCTTTCGAATAACCGCTTGGGTATTTTTGATCCTTTGGATTGTACAGCAATGGATGTATGGCACTTCCTCCCTTGCCAGTGAAACAGGAGTTGGCGGTGGCGTAGCCTGGTGGGCGCATATCGGCGGCTTCGCCTTTGGCTTTTTGGCAGGTTTTTATTTTCGGACAAGCGGACACTTGGAGGGCATCGAACTGGAGACTGACCATGCATAAGCCAAAGACTGAACACATTCTGGCAGAATCCGTACTTTCATCCCGTCAATTTGAATTTCCATCTATTTTTAAAAACAGAAATGAGCAATGGGTAGAAAATTGCAGCCCAAAGAGCTGGACAGCATCATCGGTGTTTTGCCAAAAAAGGAACAAATCGTCCTGAAAGCGCAAGACCTCAGCCCTGAGTGGCTGGAAGAAAAAATCACCTATTTCAAAAAGTTGATACAGCGTGACCTTTGGTTCGGTGGAGTTTGGTTCGTGGCCTATACGGCGGCGTTGTTTTTGACCAAGTTCAGCCAAATTACCGTCTATATATTTTTGATTGGAATGTCCTATTTCATCTACACCATTTTCAAAACGGGTTCTTTTGGCCTCAACAAAAACCGGGTGAAGGTGTATGAAGAACTGTTGAAAGCTATCAAGTAACAATGGTTCATGAAGTTTTCAGGTTCTATAGTTTTCAGGATTCGAAGCAAAATCCAATCATAAATCTTTTTCTTAAGCGGTTGAAAAAGCAACCAATCATTTCAAAAATGGCTATTGTGCCACAACCATAGAACCCAAAACCCGAAAACTTTACGAACCTTTGAAGTAATTATTGTGATGAAAAATCCTTTTGAAAAATACGCCAGCCGGTTCTCCGAATTCGGCCTACTCGAAAAAATCCGCCTTTATGCCAAGCAGGCAGGCTTAAAGGCAGTCTATAGCGTACTGCTACTCTTTTACGCCTACCGCCGCAAGGAGACGCCTATTTGGGCAAGGCGCATCATTATCGGCGTGCTGGGCTATTTTATTGCTCCCTTGGATGCCCTGCCCGACCTCACCCCCATCATTGGCTACACCGACGACCTCGGCATGCTCAGCTTTGGCCTTGTGACCATTGCCGCCTATGTGAACGACGAAGTGCGCATCAACGCCCGCAAAAAGCTGCGTGACTGGTTTGGCGAGTTCAACGTGGAGGACCTGCAAGCGGTTGACAAGCAGTTATGAGCCTCAAGCAACGCCTCTTCGAACATTGCCAACACTATGTGCAGCAGCGGCTGGAAACCGTTGGCCAAGCATTGGATGCCGCCCGCCAAGCCGCCAACGAGGAAGGCAAAAGCAGCGTGGGCGACAAGTACGAAACGGGGCGTGCCATGATGCAGTTGGAACAGGAAAAACTTGCCGCCCAATTGGCTGAGGCACAGCAGCTTCAAACCGTTTTAGACCGCATCCCCTTGGAAAAAGCATCCCCCTCCATTGCCGAAGGCAGCTTGGCCATCACCAACCAAGGTAATTATTTCATCGCCATCAGTGCGGGAAAGGTGGAACTGGACGGCAAGCTGTACTATCTCGTTTCGTTGGCCTCGCCCATTGGCGGGTCGCTTTCTGGCCACTCGGCTGGGGCGACAGTTCCCTTTCGAGGAGGGCAGGTTTCCATTCTTGAAGTCACCTGAGTTGATTTTCTACCCGATTTCCCATTTTTCTTCCCAATCCTATCCTTTTGAGCGCTCCCAAGTAGGCGTCCTTGCACTTTCCGGCCAATCCATTTGGTCATCCAAAATTCAACAAGTAGCTTTCCGCTCGGAATTGCAAAACGAAAACGATTTGGCGGCAGCCTAATTTTAAATCAAATCAATAGGCGCTCCGCAAAATCAACAACCAACTATTTATCAAATGCCATCATCAACAAAGTCCAACCTTGTGCCCATCATCATCTTGGGCGTCCTTTTTTTTGTCTTCGGCTTCGTCACCTGGCTGAACGGTACGCTCATACCCTACCTCAAAATCGCCTGTGAGTTGAACAACTTCCAATCTTTGCTGGTAGCCTTTGCGTTCTACATTGCCTACTTTGTCACGGCACTGCCGTCGTCGTGGGTATTGGGCAAAACTGGGTTCAAGAAAGGAATCATGCTCGGCCTGTTGGTCATGGCCGTAGGCGCCTTGATGTTTATCCCTGCTGCTCAATCCAGGACCTATGCGATGTTCTTGACCGGGCTTTTCATCATCGGCACGGGCCTGTCCATCATGCAGACCGCTGTCAACCCTTACATCACCATTATCGGCCCAATCGAGAGCGCAGCACGGCGAATCAGTATCATGGGCATCTGCAACAAGCTGGCTGGCGTGATTGCACCTGTCATCCTCGGTGCGGTGGTGCTGTCCGATGCCGACACCCTTACCCAAGAACTCCTCACCTTGGACGCTGCCCAGAAAGCCGTCCGCTTGGACGAACTGGCGCTGCGGGTGGTCATGCCCTACACACTGATGGCAGTCGTGCTGGTGGGCCTTGCGCTGATGGTTCGCTTTTCCCCCCTCCCCGAAATCGAGCAGGAGCAGGATGAAGACCCTTCCCACGCCATTGCTGACAACGAAAAAACCAGCGTTTTCCAACATCCCAATCTGGTGCTGGGGGTAATTACGCTCTTCTTTTATGTGGGATTGGAAGTTGTGTCAGGTGATACGATACCAACCTATGGGCAGTCGCAGGGCATCCCACTTTCAGAGGCCAAGAACTTCACGGCCTACACCTTGACCGCTATGGTCATTGGCTATATCATTGGCATCATTACCATACCTCGTTTCATCACCCAGGCCAAGGCACTCACCTATTCGGCCATTGTCGGCATCGTGTTCAGCCTATTGGTGGTCTTCACGAGCGGTTATACCTCTGTGCTTTTCATTGCTTTACTCGGTTTGTCAAACGCCTTGGTATGGCCCGCTATTTGGCCGCTTGCCATACATGGCTTGGGAAAACACACGAAAACAGGCTCCGCCATGCTCATCATGGCCATTGCCGGGGGGGCGCTCATGCCCCTGCTCTATGGCGCCTTGGCCGATATCGAGAGCATCGGCCCCAAGCACGCTTACTGGATACTGATCCCCAGCTACTTGATCATCCTGTACTATGCTTTGAAGGGTCATAAAAAGACGGCTTGGTGATAGCATTTGTAACTAACTAGGTGGTTATGGGAGGAGAGAGAAAAAAAAGCATTTTTTCTCTCTCCTCCTACGTTTTGGGGTATTTTTTTGGTAAAAATTTTCAATTTTTACCAAAAAAGCATCCCCTAATAGTTGCCGCAATTTTATGTCCAACACTCAAATCGAAACAGCCCTTTCCGACCTCTTCGAGCAATGGAGCGGCCAGCAGCCCGACCTTGTGCTGCCATTGGCGCCAAGCGGTTCGCCACGTATTTATTATCGCTTGTCGGGTAATGGAAAAACGGCCATCGGCACCTACAACCTTGATAGAAAAGAGAACCAAGCGTTCATCACCTTCTCCAAGCATTTCCACGCCAAAGGGCTGCCAGTCCCTGCCATCTATGCCGAAGACCTCGACCATAGCGTCTATTTGCAGGAAGACTTGGGCGCTACCACACTGTATAGCTACCTGCTGCAAGCGGGCGAGCAGTTCCCCGACTACCTTGTTCAGTTGTATAAAAAAGTGGTGGAAAAACTGGCGCTGTTGCAAATCCGGGGAGGCGAGGGGCTGGACTACTCGACCTGCTACCCACGCCCAGCCTTTGACAAGCAGAGTATGCTCTGGGATTTCAACACGTTCAAATACTACTTCCTGAAATTGGCGAAAATCCCTTTCGACGAGCAGGCGCTGGAGGACGATGCCCACCGCTTTGCCGAGTGGCTGCTCACCACGGATTGCTCGCATTTCATGTTCCGTGATTTTCAGGCGAGGAACATCATGGTGCGGGGTGGCGAGCCGTATTTTATTGATTACCAAGGCGGTAGGCAAGGTGCGTTGCAGTATGACCTCGCTTCGTTGCTCTTTCAGGCCAAGGCCAATGTGCCGGAAGCCGTTCGAAAGGAACTGCTCGACCACTACTTGGATACCGTCTCCACCATTCAACCCGTTGACTGGGCGCAGTTCCTCGAATACTTCCACGGCTATGTGCTCATTCGCAGCATCCAAACCTTTGGAACGTATGGATTCCGGGGACTATTCGAGCGAAAAGAGCATTTCATCAAGAGCATCCCCTTTGCCATCCGCAACGTGGAGTGGATTCTGGAGAACGCCCATTTTCCTATTGAACTGCCAGAACTGACCAAGGCATTGCAGGCAGTCGTTGCATCGAAAAAATTCGAGCCGTTCGACCGCACGAAGGGCGTTTCCAGCCTGCTCACCGTCACCATCAACAGTTTCAGCTATAAGCGGGGCGTACCCACCGACCCCAGCGGCCACGGCGGCGGCTTCGTGTTCGACTGCCGCTCCATTCACAATCCCGGCCTTTACGAGCCATATAAAAAACTAACAGGAAGGGACGAAGCCGTCATCAATTTCCTACAACTGCACTCCAACATGGAGGAGTTCCTGAACCAGCTATACCTGCTCGTTGACCCGGCGATTGAGAACTATATCGAGCGGAGCTTCACCAACTTAACTGTCAACTTCGGCTGTACGGGCGGGCAGCACCGTTCGGTCTATGCCGCCGACCAGTTGGCGAAGCATATCACCGAGAAGTACGGCGTGAAAGTGACCGTGACCCACACGGAGCAGGAGCTAAAAGGCTGGAAAAATTGAGGTATTAAAATCGTTGCCTTTGGGAACCCCTGTCTTCTGACACCCTAACGCCGATGCGGCTCAGCACCAGCCACAGCAGCAGGCCCACAAAGGCGATGATGATGCCGATGACCAAGAACAGGATGCCAACATAGGGTGTCACGATACCCAAAACGATAAATAGCCCTCCCACCAGCATCACTATAAAACCTATGAAGCCAAGGCTGATACGTTGCACCCATTTCCATGCGCTCCGCAATTTGTTGGTCTGCTTCGCCCACCATGTTTTGAGGCGCCCAGTTCGTTTTTCTTTTTTATGAAATTTGGCAGGTGCTGACCCCGATGCAACTTGGGCGGTTGGAATGGCCTGAGCGGTATTTACTGCGCTCGAAGCGGCGAAAACTAGGCTGTTCGGATGGGCAACGAGGAACAAAACCGTGAGAAAGGTTAATAGCAGTTGGGCTTTCATCGAAAAACGGGTTTTACTTAAAAGGTTTGTTTGTTAGCGTCTTTATGATGCCCTAAAACACACTTCGCCCCTATTTCACCCCATAAAAAAGGGCTACTCCAACCACACAAGGTCAGAATAGCCCCTTCAAGTCCTAATTTTTCAATTCTTCTTTCTTTGTAACTGTTCAAGAGGGTGCTTTTTAGGAAAATTTCCAATTTCACCCAAAAGCACCATCTTCTAAATTAACGTGAGGTTTGGATTAAAATCTTCATAAATAATTGATAATCAGGCTTTATTGAAACAATAGCAGGAGAAACGGATGTAGCAGTCTCCTTGCGAGAGGGCGGGTTATCAAACCCGCCAGTTCCGGAACCAGCGGGTTTGATAACCCGCCCTCTCGCAAGGAGACAGC
>JALHQW010000057.1 GCA_022841745.1 Saprospiraceae bacterium
TAGGAACACCAAAAATTTCATCAGCATGATATTGTTCTTGTGCGGCAAGCTCGAATTTAAACCATTATATGCTAAATGAGGAATTCAGCTTACCCACACGAAATCACGAAGAACCAAAATAATAGCCAAAAGAAATTGGTTCGCAGCAACCAAATTAACACCTTTGATGAACGAAAACGATGAATTGATTTCCATATTCGTATCCAGTATTAGGACTGCTGGCAATAAGAATAAATGAAAGATACTCAAACCAACTGTTTACATGTACAAAAAATCCCTCCCCTCCGGCCTTATTATCCAAAACACCGAACCACACCACGCGAAAGGCTTAGCGGCCTTGCAGCAAACGGTCTTCCCCACCCTCTCGCCGGAGGAACTGATGGGCGAGGCGCATTACCTCCAGCACATCCGCATCTTCCCTGAAGGGCAGTTCGTGGTGCTGGACGGGGAGCGGGCCGTGGGCATGAGCACCACCATGCGCTACCATTTTTCGCTGGCGCAACATACGTTTCTGGAAATTTCGGGCAACCTTTGGATGACCACGCACGAACCCGATGGTGAATGGCTATACGGCCTCGATGTCGGCGTTGACCCCGACTACCGGGGCATGGGTTTGGCAAGGGAAATCTATCGAGCAAGGCAGGAGACCTGTCGTGCTTTGGGTTTGAAGGGCCAAATCACCGTGGGCATGATGAACGGCTACCAAGCCCGCAGTCACGAACTGACTACGGATGCGTATTTTGCGCTTTTGCAAAAAGGCGAAATCAATGATCCGACAGTCTCCGTCCAAATCAGGATGGGTTTTGAAATACAAGGCTTGATTCATGATTATTTGGACGACCCCAAATGTGGTAATTGTGGCGTACTAATGACACTTGACGCCCACAAACCCGTATAAGGCCAAACCTATCATTGTCAACCATTTTTATGAAAAATATCCAACTAAAAACAGCTATCCCCGGCCCGAAGAGTGCCGCTATTTTGGCCCGCAGGGCCGCCTCCATGCCAACTGGCCTGGCCAAGTCCACCGAGGTCGTCGTCGTCAGCGCCAAGGGGGCGATGGTGGAGGATGCCGACGGCAACCACCTAATTGATTTCGCAGGCGGCATCGGGGTGCTGAACGCAGGGCACCGACCGACCGCCGTGGTCAATGCCATTAAAAATCAATTGGACAAGGTCATCCACTCCTGTGCCTTGGTGACCACCAATGAGCCGACGGTGGAGCTTTGCGAGCTGCTGAACAAGGTGACACCCGGCGATTTTCCAAAGAAAACCCTGCTGGCAAACTCCGGTGCCGAGTCCGTGGAGAATGCCGTGAACATCGCCAAGTATTACACCAAGCGCCCGGCCATCATCGTGTTCGAGGGGGCATACCACGGGCGCACCCACCTCACGCTCACCATGACGAGCAAGTACGGCCTTTTCAAGAAAGGCTTCGGTTCGTTCACCCCCGATATTTACCGATTGCCCACCCCGAACATGACCCGGCCCTACAACGGCATGACCAAGGACGAGTTCCTCCAGCATTGCATCCAACAAATTGACCATGCCTTCATCGCACAGGTGGATCCAAGCGCCGTGGCGGCCATCGTCATCGAACCCGTGCAGGGCGAGGGTGGCTTTGTGCCCATGCCAAAGGCGTTTTTGGAAAAAATAAGGGCCGTTTGCGACCAGCACGGCATCATCATGGTGGCCGATGAGATTCAAAGTGGCATGGGTCGCACGGGCAAGCTCTACGCCATCGAGCATAGTGGCGTGGTGCCCGATATGATTGTCACCGCAAAATCGCTGGGGGCGGGCATGCCCATTGGAGCCGTCACCGCACGGGCCGAAATCATGGACGCCCTGCACTTGGGGGCAGTGGGCAGCACCTACGGCGGAAACCCCGTGGCTTGTGCTGCCGCCGTGGAAGTCATCAAAATCATCAACGACCCGGCCTTCCTGAAACGGGCGGAACAAGTGGGCGAAACCATTCGACGCAAGATGGAGGCATGGAAAAAGAAATACCCCCTCATCGGCGACGTGCGGGGCCTCGGGGGCATGCGGTTGGTGGAGTTCGTGAAGGACAAAAAGACGATGGAACCCGACCCGGACATCACCCTTGAAATCCTGAAGGACGCCGTTTCGCAGGGCATCGTGCTCATTCGTGCAGGGCTTTATTCCAACTGCATACGGCTGTTGCCGCCGTTTGTCATCACCAATGGGCAATTGAAAGAAGGACTGGAGGTGCTGGAAGGGGCGATTGCGAGGGCGCATGAAAAAAGAGTTGGCAGTTAGGCAGTGGGCAGATCTTGTCCCGATTCCTCGGGATGGCAGTCAGGGCTGCTAGTTTGGAAGAGCCACCATTTGAAGTCAATAATTGAAAAGTTAGAATAGGTAGTGCCCTTTTTTAACTGGTGAAAACGAAGGGTTTTTCGAAATTGCTCAGCTTTTTTCGGGAGGCGGGGTTATCAAACCCCGCTGTTCCGGAACAGCGGGGTTTGATAACCCCGCCTCTCGAAAGTGCCTGCAGCTGTTAATAAATCCCAATATCACCATACCATTATTGGGATAATTGGGCTTCTCTAACACCCTTTGATTAGAAATTCCTTGTCTGAAAATCATGTGCGAACTCCTTTTCCACAACGGCCAAATCCTCACCTTCGACCCGGCGAACCCAACGCCGGAGGCAGTGGCTGTGGAGGGAGGTAAAATCAAGGCTGTTGACAGGTTGGCCGAACTGCGAGCATTGGCACATCCCAATACGCAATGGATTGATTTAAAGGGAAAAACGCTCATGCCCGGCTTTTTCGACGCTCATATCCACGTCTGGAAAGTGGGCGACCTGCTCACTTTCAACCTCGACCTGCGGGGTGTTGGCAGCATCGAGGAAATGCAGGACAAACTCCGTGATTTTGCTGCGCAACATCCTGAACTGCAATGGATTAGGGCTAGGGGGTTTAACGAGGCGCAAATGCAGGAAGGACGCCTGCCCACCCGCCACGATATAGACAAAGTGGTGGCTAATAGGCCCGTTTTCCTGCAACGGACTTGCGCCCATATTGCCGTCATCAATGCCAAAGCGTTGGAAATTTGCGGCATCAATGCCACCCCCCCCGTGCCCTTCGGCGGAGAAATCCGGCTCGGAACCGATGGCCAACCCAATGGCATCCTTTGCGAAACGGCGCTCGGGTTGGCCATTCGTCATTTTCCCCCAAATACCGAAGCAGACTACGAAACGATGATTCTAGCCGCTTGCGGTGGACTACTCCGCCACGGCGTTACAGCTGCCTGCGACCCCGCCGTAATGCCCGATTTGTTGACCGTTTACCAAAAAATGGACAGGGAAGGCCGACTACCCATGCGCATCCACGCCGTGCCCATTGTGCTGCCGGATGGTGGCTCGGAGCCACTGCCCCTTCCCGACCTTTACGAATCGGAAAACCTCGTGGTGAACACCGTCAAGTTCTTTGCAGATGGCGGCCTTAGCGGGCAAACGGCAGCCCTTAGCCGACCGTATAAAAACTCCAACAGCCGGGGCATCCTCCGCCTCGACCCAACGCAGTTCTACGAATTGGCGCTAGAAGCCCAATCCAAGGGCTTCCAAGTGGCTACCCATGCCATTGGCGACGAAGCTATCTCCTTGGTTATCAATGCTTACGAGCAGCTTTACCAAGCTCAACCCGATGCGCCCCGCCACCGTATCGAGCACCTTGGCCTGCCCAACGAAGAACACCTACGACGCATTGCCGACATGGGCCTGCACGTGGTCACGCAGCCCATTTTCCTACGGGAACTTGGCCGCAACTTCCGCCAATCCCTCGACGATGATTTCCTCCACAACTGCTACCCCTTCCGCTCCATGCTCGACCATGGCATCAATGTGGCTTTCAGCACGGATGCGCCCGTAGTGAAAGACCTTCGTCCCCTCTCCTGTATCGCTGCTGCTATGGATAGGATGGACTTGGATGGTGAGGTCATTTCATCGAAAGAAAAAATTGGGCTGATGGCGGCGCTGGAATGTTATACGATGGGGAGTGCAAAGGCAAACAGTGCGGAGGAGATAGTGGGGAGCTTAACGGCTGGGAAGGTGGCAGATTTTCTGTCATTAAAGGGGAATTTGTTTACAACTATTGACATTCAATCTAGTGGCATCAAAGAAATCTGGCGAGCGGGGAAACAGCTATTGTTCCAATGAAAAAATGCCTTCGTTCTATCACGAACTGCAAACTCATTCAACTAGCACCAAAACCTTTTTACGCCAAAAACCACCATACCTGGTCTGTATTATTGCCAGGTACGCCCCCGGTGGCAGCCCATGCAATGAAAACCGCTCTGGAACATTTTCAATGTTTAATACCTGGACACCTTGTAGGTTAATCAAGCTCAGGGTTTTCGCATTCGCATAGCCTTTGACAATCAATTGCTGTTGGGAAATGTCAAATACAATCTCAATTTCCCCTTCAGCCTGGGGCTCCTTGGTTGCTATCGGCAGGTCGTCAATGGTAACAATATTGGAAGAATCCGACTCCCCTGGTGGGTTTTCATACAGTGCGGTCACATAGAACTTACCAAGCTGGGGGCCGGTCACTTCCAGTATCGTGTCGGATAAAGTCTGAAAAATTGTGTTTTCTTTGTAAATCTTGTAACCAATCAAAATAGCGCTAAAGCCACCCGTGTCAGGTGTGTTCCAACTGAAAATATTGCAGTAGTTTGGCCCCAAGACTATCTCGTTCTCACAATAGTCCCACTGGTCTACCGTGATATAATTGATGGCAACCTGAAAGGAGGTTGGGGCGGGGAATTGTGCAAAAGTGGTTAAAGGTAAGAACAATAGCCAAGATAAAGGTTGTTTATTCATGGTGGTAAGTTTTTTAATAATTCATTAGTTCAAACACGCTGGACTTATAAATTCCAATTGAACCTGTCTAACCCAACCCGTATGGCCTCCTTCTTGAATTTTGAAAAAATAAATAGCCTGACCAGCGAAGTTGATATTCCTGGTATCGAGTACCTGGTACTTTTTTCGTTCAGGCAGTTCCATGATTCTAGCCCCTAGCATTTCAGGCCTGTTCAGCAACTCGGTCATCATGCTCGTCTTGACATAGCACCCAGTAAACTGCTGTTCAGGGGGGGCAGGTGGTAACTGGTTTTGAGGATTTTCGTTGGCGGAATTAATTAAACCTGGAGTTGACTTTTCCTCTTTTTTTCGCAAACACTCAGGACTCGTATATTCCAAAAGTATTCCTTCTTGTACCCAGCCTACTCCCAATTTTTTATCATTCACTTTGAAAAAAAGTATCTCATGAACATGTTGGTATGGCACAATTGCTAGTACCTGATAGGTCTTGAAATTGGGAAGTGTTCCGATTTTGGAGGCTGAAAGTTTAGGTTCCATGACCAGGTCAGTAAGCATTCCGGTCTTGATATAGCAGCCTGTCATTGCAGGTTCATTACGGCCATTTACTTTTTTAATAACCCAGACCAAGAGGGCGACAGCAAGAAGTCCGGACAACACAAAGAGAAGACGTTTATTTGTAGCGGGCTTCGGAGGCGGAACTGTACGGGCTATGGGTATTGGTTCTGTTGGGTTCAGAGCCGTTTCTAATTTTTTCAACTCCTCCGCAATCTCTAATAGCGCAGATCGTACCTTGTTCCGTTTAAGATCAGCATCCTCAGAACTGATGACCCCAGTAAGTACCTGGTGCTTCAGCTCGTTCAACTGTGAGAGCTGGTGCAGCGCCTGGTTGTAGAGCTGGAATTGCGCCTTGTCGGCTTGGCTGAGGTATTCTTGGTTGAAGAAGTTCACCAAGAGCGTTGCCCCTTCGTCCAGTTCGCCTTGAACAATGAGGTCTTTGACTTGCTGGGCAATTTGTTGCAGGTTCATTGCTTTTCAGTTTTAGGTTTGTCAAGTACCGGTCCCGATTCCCAAAGGGTGATATACCGTTGCAGCACCAGCGGCTCCTTCCGGTCTTTGAGGTAGAGCTTGGCGAACAGCACGTATTCTCCATTGGCCAGTTCTTTCAGCAGAAAATGGTCGTCCGGGTTGCGACGGAACTGGATATTTTCGGGATAGGCTTGGTGCAGCAGGTACTCCACGAACTCGATACGCTCCATGGCGCCCCGGTAGTAGGAGTCCACGATGACCCGAATATCGTAGTGCTTGCGTGGGATGCCGGTCCTATGCTGAAAATCCTCTTGCAAATTGGGGCGGAGGAAGGAAGTATGGTTCAAAAAGTAATAATCGGGTGGTAGCTGCTTGCCCGGTGTGGCATCAATATGCTGCACCTCACCCGGTCGAAGTGCCTTTTCCTCCGGAGTGGCATTGGCGGGAGGCCTGGCAGCTTCCGTGTTCTTTACAACAAAAGATGTGTCACCCTTGCTTAATTTAAACTCAATACCATGTTCGACTACCCAACTGTGGAGGAGCAACAGCATGAAAGGGGCAATGCAGACAATGACCAACGGCCATGCAAGCGCTCCAATGATTTCAGCCCATGCTTTTAGGATTTCTGGATTGGGTTGCATGATGGATGAATTTTAAATATTTCTTCAGTTCAGAATACGGCTCATTAATCCGGCAAACCGCCCCTCCCCCTTAAACCAGCGAAAGCCATGTTTCTGAATTTCATGCGCACCGAATATTTGTCCTTATGATTCTCCTTCACCAACAGGTTCTTGCCCTGTATGCACGAAGACAAAGCCCGGTGATTGATTATTAATTGTTACGCTTACGGGATTTTCATTCCTCAGCATGTCTATCAATGCAGCGTGGGCGCTGCGCTTAAAATAAATTGTAGCCTTGTTAAGGTCAGCAGATAGATTAGGAGCGGGAACTGATACCCCATCCTCAACAAATTGAACCTCTGCAATCAATCCGTTGTCACCCCAAAGTTGGAGTTTGCCCGAACCTCCTATTCGGGCGTCAAAGGAATAATTGTACTTTTTGATTTGATGAATCTTGAATGCCATTTTATTTTTATTTAGGATGTGAAAAAATCAATTTTCGATTAAGGATACCTACCGATTGAAATGCATGGTCGCCCCAAAGCTGTTTACGATCAGGGCCTCCTGAGCGGGCATTAATAGAATAGTTGTACTTATTGATTGAATGGATTTTGTATTCCATGAGTAATAATTTTTGATTCTCAACCATTTCTGGTTTCAGATTTTGGGGTCATTTAATTTTATTGTTTCGTTTACTAATTACTACCATTTCTTAAAACAAATATCAGCCAGTACTTTTCTAGATGCGATAACATTGTCAGTATTTATTACTGATTTTTATCAAATGGAGTTGGAGCTTTCTCGAACTGTAAGTGTCAAATTCATTTTGCTTCTCTTCAAACGGGCGGGATAACCAAGTCGTGGAAAACGGGCATTGGGAGTTTTGGGACAAAAAGCAGAGGCAACGCAAAAGTGAAACTGAAAGAGGACGGTGCAGCAAAAACAAGGATCAATTTGCAACCAATCAACCCAGCGCTGCACCTTGTTGTTTTTTCTACCCATTTTTGCAAAGCAAGACCTTTATGCAGACAGGCCTCCGTTTTGAAGAAATATATGAAGCCCACAAGGACATGGTTTTCAACCTCTGCCTTAACTACCTCCAAAACCAACAGGAGGCGGAGGAGGCGGCGCAAGACGTGTTCGTGAAGGTGCACGAAAAACGGACGGGGTTCCAGGGGCAGTCGAGCCTGAAAACTTGGGTCTATCGCATTGCCATCAACCATTGCCTCGACGTGCTGAAGGCCCGGAAACGCCAAAAACGGTTCGGTTTTTTCCAATCCCTGTTTGGTGGTGAGGGTTCAGTGGAAAGGGAAGTGCCCGATTTCAACCACCCCGGTGTGCAGTTGGAGGACAAGGAGGCGCTGGAGGCACTCTATCAAAAAATCAATGGCCTGCCCGAGAACCAAAAAACGGCCATCCTCCTCAAATACCTCGACGACTTGCCGCAAAAAGAAATCGCCGACATTATGCAACTTTCGGTGAAGGCCGTGGAGTCGCTGCTGATGCGAGGGAAGCAGAATCTGGGAAAATGAACCAATTTTTTTCGGTGCAGCGAAGGATTTTTAACTTGATGTCGTCAAAGCCAATATGATGAAAAAGATACCAAATTTAGATCAGCTAAAAAAAGTAAAAAAAGTGGAGGCACCGCCCTTCCTGCTGACCCGTATCAACGCCAAAATCATGGCAAATCAGGCGGAAAATTTGCCCACTTCGTGGAAATGGGC
Source organism: Saprospiraceae bacterium (assembly GCA_022841745.1). Taxonomy (GTDB): domain Bacteria; phylum Bacteroidota; class Bacteroidia; order Chitinophagales; family Saprospiraceae; genus UBA6168. Next base: position 8,211 of record JALHQW010000057.1, read on the forward strand.
AGGTGCATTGGCATTTGGCCTGATGATTTGCCTCAACATATTTGGTCTCAAGACGGGCAACCAACCTCCCGGAAACCAAATCGGCATCGTAACGCTGGCGGATGGCTTGCAAATGTCCGATTCCAACCAATTGTATTATGAATAAGACCAGATTTTTGACCATCTCAGTCGTCGCCCTTGTGCTGCTCAACCTTGCGACGCTCGCTTTTTTCTGGATGAAAAAACCGCCGCACCCGCCCATGCAAGATGGGCCAAAAAAAATCATCGCCGAGCGGCTGCATTTCGATGCGGAACAGGTGGCGGCTTATGATAAATTGATTGCACAGCACCAACAAGTCATAAAATCAAAACAGCAGGAAATAGGTGCTGCTAAAACGGCATTATATGCATTGCTGCAAGGCGATGATTTATCAAAAAAAGATTCGCTGACAAATATCGTCGGACAATTGCAACAACAGATTGAAGCGGTTCATTTCCAGCATTTCAGCGATATAAAAAACATCTGCAAAGGCGAGCAAATACAGGCGTTCAATGAGATGACGGCTGATTTGGCGGGATATTTTTCACCTAAAATAAGAGCGAATAAAAAGCCAGATTAAAATGCCAAAATCTCTTCTATATGCTTGGCTGATATTTACACCGTTTATATTAAATGCCCAAAAAGATATGACGGGCATAACGCTGCATTTTAATCCAATATTAAATGGGAAACCAATCCAAGATGGCATATTGACCGGCCATATTAACGACGACTCCATTGCCATCCACACCCTCCGGTTTTACCTCGGCAATTTTGTTTTTTATAAAAATGGAAAAGAAGTGGGGCAGGACGCTTCCGGCTATCATTTATTGGACATGGAAGATGCCAATACGATGACCATCTCCCTGCTTATTGCCGCCGATTACGACGCCATCCGGTTCACCCTAGGCACGGACAGCCTGACCAACGCCTCAGGTGCAATGGGCGGCGACCTCGACCCCACCAAGGGAATGTACTGGGCTTGGAACAGCGGCTATATCAACGCCAAAATTGAGGGCTACGCCAAAAAATGCCCGACCCGCAACCATCAGTTCGAGTTCCATATTGGTGGTTATATGCCGCCTTTCCAGACGGTGCAGCAGGTTGAATTGCAGGGAATTGCGAAGCAGGAAATAAGGGTGGACATGGAGCTTTCCGCTTTTTTTGAACAGATAGATTTGGGGGTGACACATGGCGTGATGTCACCTTCTGCAACCGCTTCCGAAATGGCAAAATTGTTGGCCAAAACCTTCCGCTTGCATGAGCAATAAACTACCATTGGCGGTTATTTTTATGGGAATTGCCTACTGGTTCTTAGTGGCTGCCTCACCGTTTTCTTCCCCTGACCCCGTACCGCTGAAATACCCAGAAAGCTGGCCAAAACCCACTTACGACTTCACCAAAAACCCGCTCACCCGCCAAGGAATCGAGCTGGGCAGGCGGCTGTTCTACGACCCTATTTTATCGAAGGACAGCACCGTTTCTTGCAGCAACTGCCACCTGTCCTACACTGCCTTCACCCACGTTGACCATGCCCTGAGCCACGGCATCCACGACCGCATCGGCACCCGCAACTCGCCCGCCCTGATGAACCTTGCATGGGGCAGTAAATTCATGTGGGACGGGGCGGCGAACCACCTCGACATGCAGGCCTTGGCCCCTATTTCAAGCCCCGTGGAAATGGACGAGACCATCGAAAACGTGGTGCAGAAACTGGGGAGGGAAAGCCGCTACAAAGCCTTGTTTCACCATGCTTTTGGCGATAGCACAGTGACGGGCGAGCGGCTGCTGAAAGCGCTCTCGCAGTTCGAGCTGAACCTCATCAGCGCCAACTCGAAATATGACCAAATGAAACGAGGCGAGGCGGTTTTCAACGAGCAGGAAAACAAGGGCTATGTTTTGTTCCAAAACAACTGCGCCCGCTGCCACGCCGAGCCGTTTTTTACCAATCATGGTTTTGAAAAAAACGGCCTACCCATTGACACCACGCTGAATGACCTTGGCCGAATGGCCATCACGCAACTGTCCGCCGACTCCCTGAAATTCAAAGTGCCGACGCTGCGTAATATCGAATTCTCCCACCCATATATGCACGATGGCCGCTTCCGCAAACTGCGGGAGGTGCTGAACCACTATGCCCAAAACAAGGAACTGGGCATTGAACTGACTGCCAACGAAAAGGTGGATTTGACTGCTTTTTTATTGACGTTAACTGACAAGGAGTTTTTGTTCAATGCGGATTTTGCGTTTCCGAAGAATTAAATCTAAAGGGGCGAAGGATTCCCAAACCCACGTCGTCAAACCAATTTCATTCACTAAAAATCAATCTTAAATGAGATACACCGTTTTTTTACTCTTCTCTTTTTTTGTGTTCAAAGGGCCAATGACATTCGCCCAGGGTTTTTATGACCTCAACACTATCCAAACCATTGAAATCACTTTTGCCCAAAGCAACTGGGACCAACTGCTGGATGCTGCTTACACCGGAGCGGCGATTACATCATGGCGCAGAGCATCACCATCAACGGGGAGGTCTTCGACAGCGTTGGGGTGAAATACAAGGGCAACAGCACCTATACTCCTAACCAGGTCAAAAACCCATTCAACATTGAATTGGACACTTATAAGGAACAGGACTACGAAGGGTACTCGGACATAAAATTGAGCAACGTGTCCAAAGACCCCTCTTTTTTAAGGGAGGTTTTGTCGTACCAAGTTTTGCAGCAGTACATGGACGCACCGCTTTCCAACTATGCCAATGTCTATGTCAATGGGACATTGATTGGCTTGTACAGCAACTCCGAATCGGGTTCTAAAAAGTTTGTCCAAAGCCGTTTTTATTCAAAAAACAATGCTTTTTTCAAATGCAACCCACCGGCAGGGGCTGGGCCGGGCACGACTAGCCTGCCCAATCTGGTCAATTTGGGTCAAGACAGTAGCGCATACTATGCCGCCTACGAACTGAAATCGGACGCTGGCTGGGCTGAATTGATTGACCTGTGCGATACGCTCGCCAACCACACCACAGCCATTGAGAAAATATTGGACGTTGACCGTGCAATATGGATGCTGGCCTTCGACAATGTGATAGTGAACCTCGATAGTTATATTGGCGGCTTTGCTCAGAATTATTACTTGTACCGGGACGACCACGGAAGGTTTTTGCCAGTTGTCTGGGACTTGAACGAATCGTTTGGGCGCTTTAGCAGTACAGGTAATGGGAATCTTAGCAGCACCGCCGCCAAGCAGCAGATGAACCATTTGATGCATGCCAACGATGCAAATTGGCCGCGGGTGCAGAAGCTGCTGAGTGTGCCGATGTACAAGCGGATGTACCTCGCCCATTTCAAGACCATTCTGCTGGAAAACTTTGACAACAACTCCTATTACGACATGGGGTTGGCGCTGTAGTCCACCATTGACGCTGCCGTGCAGGCCGATGGGAACAAGTTCTTCACTTACAATAATTTCAAACAGCATTTAACAACAGACATCACCGGCGGTGGCGCAACACCTGGCATCACGAATTTGATGGACGGAAGGAATGACTACCTCTTAGGCCTTGCTGATTTCACGCAAACAGAACCAGTCATTTCCAATATTGCATGGTCTTCTTCGTCTCCCATTATCAATGAAACAATCACTATTACGGCGACCATCACCAATGCAAACGCTGCATTTCTCGGCCACCGTACCGAATTGGGTGCGCCTTTTTTCAGGATACCGATGATGACGTGGACCAAGCGGGACTTCATGCCTCCTTCAAATTATCGGCAACGGCAGAGACCATTTTTTGGTGGGTCCAAATGGCAGCATCCTGGACGAGGTTAGTTATGCCAACCAGACGACTGATATTTCCTACGGCAGGTACCCGGACGGTACGGGAAATTTCCAGGCCATGTCCCCGACTTTCGATGCGGAGAATATTGGAACAACTACCGCTTCAAATCAGCCGTTGGAGAACCTTGTTTTCAAGGTTTATCCAAACCCCGCCCACTCCACTTTCTATTTGGAGTTAAATGGTCAGGGAAAAAAAACCGTGTCCGTTTTCAACCTGAACGGAACAGTGGTTCACCAAGGCAGCTTTTCAGAAATTGGGCAAATTGATGTGTCGGACTGGCCTACTGGGATGTGCATCGTCAGGGTGGAAAATTCTTTTATGAAAATAGTGGTGGATTAAAAAAATTCAAGTTTGGGATAGCGTAACCAAGTTGAGACGCTATCCCAAACTAGCCTGTATTAATAACAATTATAACAATTACAACAATTACTTACCCCCCTTTTATCCGCTGAATCAGTGCCAGCACATCCCGGCACATTTCCTCCAGTTTTTCAAAATTCTTTTCCTTGACAATTTCGCTGGAAATCAGGTTGGAGCCCATGCCCACGCAGGTAACACCCGCCCCGAACCACCCACGCAGGTTCGCCTCGTCAGGTGAAACGCCGCCTGTCGGCATGATGCTCGTCCATGGCTGCGGACCTTTGATGGCCTTGACAAAGCCGGGACCGTAGGTGTCGCCGGGAAACAGCTTAACGATTTCGCAGCCCAGTTCCTCGGCCCTCGCAATCTCGGTCAGGCTGCCACAACCGGGCGACCACAGCACTTTTTTGCGATTGCAAACGATGGCAATGTCTTCCCTCAGCACGGGGGTGACGACGAAGTTTGCGCCCAATTGCAGGTACAGCGAAGCCGCACCCGCATCGGTCACAGAACCCACGCCAAGCATCATGCCGGGCAGTTCCTTGAGGCAAAACTTGCTCAGTTCGCCAAAGACCTCGTGGGCGAAATCGCCCCGGTTGGTGAACTCCAGTAGTCTAGCGCCCCCTTTGTAGCAGGCGGTCAGCACTTGTTTTGCGATTGCAACATCGGCATGGTAAAAAAGTGGGACCATGCCTTGTTCGCCCATTTTTTGGGCGACTTCGATTCTGGTGTATTTTGCCATAAAATCTATTCAAAAATTTCATCCATTCCCACGCTGTCTTGTCATTGCAGAAGGCAACCTGCAACGTCACGAAGGCTGTTAAAATGCCCTCGTGACTTCCCTCTTGACATTGCAGGTCGCCTTCGGCGATGAATAAGCAGCGGGTATGTTTCTTAACGGCTCACCCTACCGCTCGCATCCCCTTTCATCAGCGTTTCCACTTCGGCCACCGTCACAAGGTTGGCGTCGCCATAAATGGTGTGCTTCAGGCAAGAGGCTGCAACGGCAAAGTTGAGTGCTTTTTGATGGTCGTCGGGCCAGGTCATCAGGCCATAAATCAGGCCAGCCATGAAACTGTCGCCGCCCCCTACCCTATCCACGATGTGGGTGATGTCGTAGGTGGGCGCCTCGTATAGTTTTTTACCATCGTACAAAACACCCGACCAGGTGTTGTGGCTGGCGCTGATACTGCCCCGCAAGGTGGTGATGACCTTCTTCGCACGGGGGAACATTTCCATCAATTGTTTCAAAACAGAAAGGTACGACTGGGCGTCCACAGAGTGGCCCTGCGTCACGTCAACGCCTTCCGGATGAAGGCCGAAGTGCTTCTCGGCATCTTCCTCGTTGCCCAAAATCACGTCGCAGCCCTCGACGAGGGCGGGCATGATGTCGCCGGGTTTTTTGCCGTATTTCCAGAGGTTTTTGCGATAATTCAGGTCAGTGGAAACAGTGACGCCGAGGCGGTTGGCGGCCTGAATGGCTTCCAGGCACACATCGGCACTACTTTGCGAAATGGCTGGCGTGATACCCGTCCAATGAAACCACCCAGCGTCTTTGAACACCTCGTCCCAGTCAATCATCCTGGGCTGGATGGTGCTGATGGCCGAATGTGCTCGGTCGTAAATGACCTTGCTGCCACGGCTCACGGCGCCCATTTCCAAAAAATAAATGCCCACCCGCTCGCCGCCACGGATGATGTGGCTCGTGCCGACGCCCCGTTTGCGCATCTCCATCAGGGCACAGTCGCCGAGGTCGTTTTGTGGTAAACGGGTGACAAACTCGACGGGCATGCCGTAGTTGGCCAGCGAGACGGCGACGTTGCTTTCGCCGCCGCCGTACACCACATCGAAGGAGGCTGCTTGTGAAAACCGCTGATAGCCCGGCGGTGTGAGCCGGAGCATGATTTCACCGAATGTGATTACTTTTTTCATTGACTTTATTTAATGTTCGAAAGCCTGGCCCAGCCTCTGTTACAAGAGAAAATACTGACTTACGGGACAATAATCAGACCTTCCACGCTTCCAGCACAAAAGTAATATCGCTTCAGGGTTCGGGTCGTTTTTATAAAAATAACCCTCAGAATGTGACTGCAATCCAACTACCGCAAACTAAATTGCACCCCCTCAATTATTGGCAAAGCCAAGCAGCCCAAATTTTTTCCACTCCTCCAAAGGATTCCCCCTCTCTCCGTCGTCCAAGCCCCAACCCCTCTTTCCCAAGCATACACCATTTCAATATTGCAGTATGAAAAAACTCAATTCCCTGTTCCTGACCCTTTACTTGTTTGCCACCGCCGCCATTGCGCAGCAAAACGTGGTGCTCATCATTGCCGACGACCTTGGCACGGACTACCTCGGCTTCTACGAAAACAGCGGTGACACCGCCGCTATGCCCAACCTCCGCAGGTTGGTTGAAAACGGCGTCCGCTTCACCAATGCCACCGCCAATCCTGTCTGCTCCCCCACCCGAGCGGGCATTCTCACGGGCAGGTACAGCTTCCGTACCGGGGTGGGCGATGCCGTCGGCGGCACAGGCAGCTCCGGCACCCTGAGCCTGACCGAAAAGACCATCCCGCTCTTGCTGGAGCAATACCAGCCCAATATAGCCAAGGCCAATATCGGCAAATGGCACTTGCACAGCGGGATGCCCACTTCCAACTACAACAACCCGAACCTGCTTGGCTACGACCATTTTGAAGGATCCTTCACCGGGGTATTGCCCGACTACTACAACTGGACGAAAGTGACCAATGGCACAGCTTCGGCTGTCACCACCTATGCCACCACCGAGACCGTCAACGACGCTATCGCTTGGACAACGGCGCAGGCTGCCAATCCTTTCTTCCTCTGGCTGGCGTTCAATGCGCCCCATTCTCCCTTCCACCTGCCCCCTGCCGGGCTTCATTCCTACACCAACCTGAGCGGCACAGCGCAGCACATCACACAAAATCGGGAACTGTATTACAAAGCCTCGCTCGAAGCCCTCGACCACGAAATCGGGCGGCTGCTCGATGCGCTGGAAGCCAACGGGCAGTTGGACGATACGGACATCATTTTTGTCGGAGACAACGGCAATCCCGGCCAAGTCGCCCAGAACGGCCTGACAAGCCATGCAAAAGGGACCGTTTACCAATACGGCACCCGTGTCCCCTTCATCGTCTCAGGCCCATCGGTCGCCAACCCCGGTAGGTCGAGTAATGCGCTCGTGAACACCGTGGACTTGTTCGCCACCATTCAGGAACTATTCGGGAACACCGGCTGGGCTTCGCAAATACCCACAGACAAACCCGTTGACAGCCGGAGCCTCTTACCCGTATTACAAAACGAGTGCGGTGCGCAGCGGGCTTGGTCGTTCACCGAGATTTTCAAGACCACCCCCGACGGAGATGACGCAAAAGCCATCCGTAACCAAAAATACAAGCTACTGACCTTCGACGTGGACGGGCACGAGGAATTCTACAACCTCCTCACCGACCCCAACGAGACTAACAACCTGCTCGCCACGACCCTGAACGCCGAGGCCCAAGCCAACTACAATTTCCTTTCGAATGAAATGGTGCAGCTGTTGGGCAACCCCGACAACCCTATCGTTTCCGCTTGGCTGCGCAACGTCACGGGCATCATGGGGCGGCACTATGTGGCAGGCAATTCGACGCCCATCAACGACAACGCACTGGCCAACGTTCAGTCCGTACAATACTCCACCAACTGGGTTTACGTGGACGCAACAGGCATCCCAGCCTACATCACTGGGCCGTTCCAAGACGGCAACCCTTCGTTTGCTACCGAGCAGACGGGCTATTTCAGGTTCCCCCTAAACCCCCTTCAAAACACCGGAACGCCTACGGCGACCACCGCCGGGAACATCGGTGCTTTCATCAACGGCGTGGCGCTCTTCGACTACCGGGATGGCGTGTCTTGGAACCCAAACACCAACGCCCTCTGCGGCGGCCCCGGCAACCCGCCCTGCCCCGGCGGCATGGGGGCTACACAGGCTTGGAACCGGGACGCCATACCCGCCGAAATGGATGGCTTCGACTGTGCAAAGGCGCACCCCGCCAATGGCAACTACCACCACCACCAGAACCCATCGGCCTTCGACCTCGACCTTGTGGTGGTCTCCGACGTTTGCGACCTATACCCCTCCGACGGACTTTATGTGATTGATGAAACAGTACACTCGCCGCTCATCGGCTTTGCCTACGACGGCTTCCCGATTTACGGCGCCTACGGTTTCAAAAACAACGATGGCACGGGCGGCATCACCCGCATCAGGTCGGGTTATCAGCTTCGCAACATCACCGTGCGCACCCACCACGCCAATGGCACGGACGTCGCCGACGGGCCACCCATCAGCGCAACCTACCCGCTCGGCTATTTCCGGGAGGACTACGAGTTCATCACCCATACCGAACCTGAATATTTGGATGTACACAACGGCCGCTTCTGCGTAACGCCGGAGTACCCCAACGGCATTTACTGCTACTTCGCAACGGTTGACGCTAACTGGAACTCTGCCTATCCTTATGCAGTCGGCCCCACATTTTATGGGGTAAGAAGCGCCTCGAAAGTAACCACCATCAACGAGTCGGTTACTACCTACAATGGCTTGCCGCTTGCTGCCACCACCGCTGTTTGCAACGTAAAATGCTTTGGCGCAGCCACCGGGGAAATCACCCTGAGCGTCAACGGAGGCAACGCTCCCTACACCTTCAACTGGGGCGGCGGCATCACTACCCAAAACCGCAGCGGGCTTGCGGTGGGCAGCTACACCGTCACCATAACTGACGCCACCGGGCAAACGACCATGCAGACTGCCACCGTCAGCCAACCTACTTCTGGGGTTTCGGCGGCGGCGGTTGCCAGCCCGGTCGCCTGTTTTGGCGCAGCCACTGGCGCTATCCAATTGACCACTACGGGTGGCACAGCGAGCTACACCTTCCTCTGGAACGACGGCAATACTGACGAAGACCGTACCGCCATTGTCGCAGGCAGCTATACCGTCACTGTGACAGACGCCGAGGGCTGCACGACGACCGCTTCGCAAACGGTGGCACAGCCAATGGCTGCCCTGGCCGCCTCAACGACGGCAACCAGTGTGGCATGTTTTGGCGAAGCCACGGGCGCTATCCAATTAAGCGCAACGGGCGGGACGGCTGGCTATACCTTCCTTTGGGACGATGGCATCACCTCGCAAAACCGCACGGCGCTCGCCGCCGGGACTTATGCCGCCACCATCACTGATGCAAACGGCTGCGTGGCTTCTGCTTCGCAAACGGTCGCACAGCCCTCGGCAGTTTTGACCGCCACGATGACGGCCACTGATGTGGCATGTTTTGGCGCAGCCACCGGCACTGTCCAATTGAGCGCAACGGGCGGAACGGCTGGCTATACCTTCCTTTGGAACGATGGCAACACCTCGCAAAACCGCACGGCGCTCGCCGCCGGGACTTACGCCGCCACTATCACTGATGCCAACGGCTGCATGGCTTCTGCTTCGCAAACGGTCGCACAGCCCTCGGCCGCTTTGACCGCCACAACGACGGGCACCGACGTGGCATGTTTTGGCGCAGCCACAGGCTCGATAGAACTTAACGCAACTGGTGGGACGGCTGGCTATACCTTCCTTTGGAACGATGGCAACACTTCGCAAAACCTGACAGCCCTCGCCGCCGGGACTTACGCTGCCACCATCACTGACGCAAACGGCTGCGAGGCTTCTGCTTCGCAAACGGTCGAACAGCCCAACCAATTGACGGCTATATCAACCTCCACCGACGCTGCCTGCAACGAAAGCAACGGCTCGGTCATGCTTGAGGTGGGCGGCGGTGCTTCGCCCTATAGTTTCAACTGGAGCAACGGGGCGACCCAGCAAAACCTCAGCAACCTCGCCAGCGGGGGCTACTTCGTTACAGTCTCAGACGCCAACGGTTGCACCTTGCAGCAAGCCGCCTCCGTGAATAACCTCGGCGGCCCAGCAGCGGGGGTTTTGGCGGTGGCAGCCACTTGTTTTGGCGCAGCCAACGGGAGCATCAGCCTGACGGTGACGAGCGGCACGCAACCCTTTAGCTTCCTATGGAGCAACGGCGCAACGACTCAAAACCTCACAGGCTTGGCAGCAGGCAGCTACGTCGCCTCCATCGTGGACGCCAACAATTGCACGACTGTCGTATCTGCGCAGGTCGGAGAGCCTGATGCCCTTGCCTTGAGCGCCATTGGCAGCACGGCGCCTTGCGGTGGTAGCAACGCCAGCATTGCGCTGTCGGTAAATGGTGGAACATCGCCTTATTCATTTGCATGGAGCAATGGCTCGACGGTGCAAAACCCCACAGGGCTTGCCGCTGGGGAATATGCCGTGACTGTCAGCGATGCCAACGGCTGCACGGCAGCAACAATGACTGAAATTGGCCAAACCGAAGCATTCTCTTTGACCCCAAGTGCTATTGCTGTTGCTTGTTTTGGTGGCATGACGGGCAGCATCCAGTTGGAAGTGGTGAACGGCACGGCGCCGTTTGGCTTTAGCTGGAGCAACGGCTCGACCACCCAAAACTTGGAAGGGGTCGGAGCGGGCAGTTATTCCGTCACGGTCACGGATTCCAATGGCTGCACCACGGCTGTTTCACAAAGCATTACGCAACCAATGGCGGCTTTGACCACTACGGCAGCGGCTACCAACGTAGCGTGTTTTGGCGCAGCAACCGGCTCGATACAACTGAACGCAACGGGTGGAACGGCTGGCTATACCTTCCTTTGGAATGACGGCAACACTTCTCAAAACCGCACGGCGTTGCCCGCTGGGAATTACTCGGCTACTGTTACAGATTTCAACGGCTGCACCACTTCCGTTTCACAAAGCATTTCGCAGGCAATGGCAGCGTTGACCGCTTCGTCAGCGGCTACCAACGTGGCGTGTTTTGGCGCATCCACAGGCTCAATACAACTGAGCGCTTCGGGTGGAACGGCTGGCTATACCTTCCTTTGGAACGATGGGAACACTTCGCAAAACCGCACGGCGTTGCCCGCCGGGAGTTATTCCGCTACTGTTACGGATGCCAACGGCTGCACGACTACCATTTCACAATCGGTGAGCCAGCCCGCCGCTGCCGTTGCGGTGACGGCCACAGCCACGCCTTCCACCTCGGCAAACGACGGCACGGCCACTGCCAGCGGAACGGGTGGTACTCAACCATACAGCTTTGCCTGGAGCAATGGCATGACGGGAAATGAACTGGAGGACTTGGCCCCCGGCACCTACACCGTCACCGTGTCGGACGCCAACGGCTGTACCTCGACGGGCAGCGTGGTGGTGGAACTGAGCAATGCCGCCGGCGACGTGCTGAATGGCGTGGGCTTGAAACTGTACCCGAACCCCGCCTCGGAGCTTATCGTGCTACAGGCGCAGGGCATCTTGCGCAGCGACCTGAAACTTCGGCTGGTGAACGCCGCCGGACAGGTGCTGCTGGAAAAGGATTTCTATCAGGGCAGCACCATTTGCCACCTCCAAACGGATACGCTGTACGACGGGGTCTATTTCTTGTCGGTGGAAGACGGTAGGGCGGTGCAGACTTTTAAGGTAGTGATTATGCGGTAAACGGCGGGGCGGGGTCGGGTTCATCCATTTTTAGCTTTCTGAAAATAATTTCAAGGATGTACGAAGGATTTTGCTCAACCCGTCGTCCAACACCAAAATCAGTTATTCTTAATTCAATCTGATAATGAAAAAAATTCAACTTTCCCTGTGGCTACTGGCATTTACCATGCAACTGAATGCCCAGACCAACCCTGCCATCACTTCGTGGATTCTCAACACCACCGGGCTGATGGGACAGCACTATCTAGCGGGTAATTCTACCCCTATCCAAGACAACGTGCTGGCCAACGTGCAGTCTGTCCAATACTCAAACGACTGGGTGTATGTGGACGCAACAGGAATTCCGGCCTACATCACTGGGCCATTCCAAGATGGCAACCCATCGTTTGCCTCCGAGCAGACGGGCTTTTTCAAGCTGCCACTCAACCCGGTGGAAAATACGGGCACCCCAACAGCCACTAACCCCGGCAATATCGGCGTCTTCGTCAACGGTGTGGCACTGTTCGACTGGCGGGACGGCGTGGCTTGGAACCCCATCACCATGACCATCTGCGGCGGGCCCGGTAACCCACCCTGCCCCGGTGGCATGATGGCACAACATGACTGGAACCGGGATGCCATACTTGCCGAGCGGGCTGGCTTCGACTGTGCCAAGGCGCACCCTGCCATGGGCAACTACCACCACCACCAGAACCCCTCGGCCTTCGACCTCGATCAAGTGGTGATTTCTGATGTATGCGACCTATACCCCTCCGATGGGTTGTATGTCATTGACGAAACGCAGCATTCGCCGCTCATCGGCTTTGCCTACGATGGCTTCCCGATTTACGGGGCTTATGGGTTCAAGAATACTGACGGCACCGGCGGCATCACCCGCATCAAATCAGGCTACCAAAAGCGCAACATCACCGAGCGCACCACTTCCCCTACGGGTGCAAGCGTTGATGTTGGGCCGGTCATCAGCACGACGTATCCACTTGGCTATTTCAAGGAAGATTATGAGTTCGTTGGCGGTGCCGACCCCGATATTTTGGATGTGCACAATGGTCGCTTTTGCGTGACGCCGGAATACCCCAACGGTATTTATTGCTACTTCACCACCGTGGACGAGAATTGGAATTCTGCCTACCCTTATGTGGTCGGCCCGACGTTTTATGGGGTAAGGAGCGGCTCGAAAGTCACAGCTATTAGCGAGACGGTGACGACTTACAACCCATCTTCTGCGGTATCGGAAAATAGGCTTGAAAACATCAAGACCACCATTTACCCAAACCCTTCGAACGATTTCATAGCCGTGCAAATAGAGGGGCTGCTGAAACAGGAACTGACGCTCCAACTGTGCGACATGAACGGTCGGCAACTGCAACAGTCCAGCATCCAGCCGGGCAGCACCATTGGCTATTTCGATACCCGGACACTGTATGCTGGGCAGTATGCTGTGGTGCTAAAAATGACTGGCCAAGTGGTTGGGAGCAGTTTGGTGGTTTTGCAAAACTGATTTTTGAGAACCATGAGGCATCCTGAATTTTTTAGGGTGCGGTTATAAGAAACGGGTGCAAAGGGGAGTTTTCTGAGGAACCCCAGCGTTTGCGCCCATAAAAATAATGGCGGTGGCATCTTCGATGCTGCCGCCGTTGTTTTTTCTGGATTTCCGATGAACTGCCGCTGTCATCGCTTTAGTCCAGACTTCAAATGGTCGGCATCATGGATGGATACTTATCATGGAAACAAAACGAAAGGAGGTAATTTGTACAATTGCGTTTGTCGCATTTTCCATGTTTCACTTACACCACAAAAAAAGGAGCTACGCAAAACCTGCGTAACTCCTTGATAATCAATGTCGGGGTGACAAGATTTGAACTTGCGACCACACGCCCCCCAGACCCGAAAAACAACCATATTGTTTCTTGTTGTTGTTTTATTTTTTTATCTAACTATAAGAAAATCAAGTATTTATTTTTTATTTGCATACTTTTGTTTATTTTTGCTTTCGGTTGTTTAGCCATTCTGCTTACTTTTTGCTTACTTTTTTTCGACCGAAAACATAAAACACCATGTTGCAAACCACGTAGAAAATCATGCCTTTCAAAAACCGGAAGCTGAAAAACGGGGCTTATCCGGTTGTCCTCCAGGTCATGTTTTTGCGGAAGCCCAAGCGGTTCACCTTGGGTAAAAATCTCTGGTGTTTTGAGGCCGATTGGAACGAAGCGGCTGGCACTTTCAAGAAATCGACAGAAAACTACCGGGAGAAAAACGCCATCCTCGACAAGGTAAAGCACAGGGTGAACGAAATCCTTTTCGAGTTTGAGCGGGACAAGCAGCCCTTTACCTTCGAAGCTTTTGAGGACAAACTGACGGGCAACGAAAAGAAACAAGTTTACTCGTCTTTCGATAAATTCCTTGCTACATTGGTGGATGAAATGCGGGCACAGTCGAAACTCGGCAATGCCAAGATTTACAACGACTTCGGGGTGGCATTGAACAACTACCGCTCGACTTCTAAAATCGTCCTATCCGACATCAATTACAATTTCTTGAAAGGGTTTGAAACGCACCTCTACAAACGGGGCTGCACGGGTGGCGGCATTCACCACTATATGCGTACCCTCCGGGCGATTTTCAACGAAGCTATTCGTCGGGGGCTGGTGTCGAAGGACTTTTACCCGTTCAAGAGCCAACTCAACCCGAATGGCTACTCGCTGATGAACCTGAAATCGGAGGCGGCGCCACGTGCGGTTTCACTGGAGGATATCGAGCGCATCAAGCGGTTCGATGTTACGAGCTATCCGAACTTAAACCTGCCCTGGAAGGTGTTCTTGTTTTCCTACTATGCCTTCGGGCTGAACTTTGCAGACCTGGTTGTTTTGAAAAGGTCGAATATACAGAACGGACGCATCGTTTACCGCCGGGCAAAGACGGGCAAGGAATACTCCGTGGCCATCACTGAACCAATGCAGGCGATTTTGAGTGAATTTGCCAGAAAAGATAGTATTTTCCTTTTCCCGTTTTTGACCGAGTCAATTCACCAAACCCCATTACAGATTATGAACCGCAAGCACAAAGTGTTGAAGCAAATCAACGATGGGCTGAAGGTGATTTCAGGTTTGCTAGACCTACCTGCTTCGCTGACGACTTATGTTGCTCGCCACACTTTTGCAACCACTTTGAAGGACAAAGGCGTGAACGTTGCCATCATTTCCGAGTGCCTTGGCCATGCCGACTTGAGTACCACACAAGCCTACCTGAAAAAATTCGAGCAGTCAAAATTGGATGAAGTGGCGTCGCTGCTTTGATTGCCTTGCCCATTATGTAGCATCCTGTGTTATTATGGATTTGCCCGTCCGGCAAGCCTGCCAGTAGCTTTGCAGTAATTTTTTTCATCATCTAAAATGTAAAGCTATGGCAAGACAAAAAGGGCTAATCAAGTACGTCGGTACCATCGGTGATGTCCGGCACTTTAAAATCAAGGGCGAGAAAGGCTACTTCGCCGGGCTGGTGGGTGGGCCGACTGCCGAGCAGGTGCTGACTGGCGACGAGTTCAAGCGGACAAGGGAGAACATGGCAGAGTTTGCCGGATGTGCGAGTGTCGGCAAGGCCATCCGCACGGCGTTCAGCCCCTTGAAGCACATGTTCAGCAGGCGGCTCACCGGGACGCTCATGGCGGTCGTCAAGAAAATCAACTTGGAGGATGGCTCCGAGGCACGTGGACAGCGGGCAATCCTCCTCACCCAGGTGCCACAGTACCTCGAAGGCCTGGATTTCGACCCCAGGTTGTCGCTCACTTCCGTTCTCCGGATTCCGTTCACCTTGACACCGCTGGCGGCAAGAATCGGTTCGACACTCGCCGTTCCGATTTTCCAACCACAAAACTTCCTGAACGTGCCAAACGGTGCGACCCATTTCAGGTTGTTCAATGCAGTCTCGGCCATATCCGACTATGTGTTCAACGCCGAGGCCAGTGCTTATGAGCCGAAGGTGGCTGACCAGAACGGTGTTTCGGGAATGGCATACACGGATTACCTTGATGTGAAGGTGGCGACTGAAGCAATCAGCCTTGAGGCAAAGCTCCTGAACGACCTGGAGCCGTCCGCTGATGTGGCCGTGCTGAACGCCGTCGGCGTCGAGTTTTTCCAGAAGGTCGGCGACAACTTCTACCTGTTCGCCTCTGGCAATGCGATGCAGTTGGTAGACGTGTTCTGATTTTACTGCCCGCAAGGGTACGGTTTGCACAATGGTTTAATCGGGGGCATGGGGCAACGAAGCCCATGCCCTTTTTCATCCAAATCAAAATTTATCAGCTTATGAAAACTGAAAAAATGTCTGTGCTGGAGCGGGCTTCTGCTCCGACTCCGAAGTTCTTCAAAACCATCCGCAATTGGGGGCTTGTCCTGGGGGCGCTCGGCGGCACTTTGGTTGCTGCGCCCGTTGCCCTGCCCGCCTGGTTGTTGGTCGCCGCAAAAGCATTGATTGTCGCTGGCTCGGTGGCTGCGGGCGTCAGCCAAACGGCAGTGAAAGGTGGCGACGAGTAAAGCGTGTTTTTGGATATGTTCATGGGATTATTTTGGAAGCCTGGGCGATGAGCCTGGGCTTTTTTGTTGCTACTCCTTCAAAAAAGTACAATTATGTATGGTTCATATTTGGGACAAATAGGACTTATCCATTCTTTAAGTCATTTCTCAATTCTACGGCTATCAAATAAAGTCAGCCGTAGAATTGAGAAATTGGCGGTTATTTTAGCTTTTCTTTCAAATAAAATTTTGTTCAAGTTTTTGTAAAAACTACTGCTTTTATCTACTTTAGCAGTAGATTTTACAAAATGGAAAAAGAAAGAGCAATACTTGAAATTTTCAAACTGAACAAGGGCTATGCCCGGACGCAGGACATTTTGGATGCGGGTTTCCACAACCATTACCTTGACATGCTTGTGGAGGGAGGTGAAGTGGTGAAAATTAAGAGGGGTTTGTACAGGCTTGCTGCTGTTAGTTTTGATGATGAGATGGAAGAGGTCAGCTGCATGGTGCCAGATGGCGTGGTGTGCCTTTTTTCTGCCTGGAATTATTATGAACTCTCCGATTTTGTCCCACCCGAATATCACATTGCCATTGAGAAATCCCGGAAGGTAGTTTTGCCGGTTTACCCACCTATCAGGGTTTATTACTGGAGTGAAAAATATTGGAGCATCGGCATTACCGAGGTCAAAATAGGCCAAACGACTGTCAAAATTTATGGGAAAGAAAAATCGGTGTGCGATGCCATCAAGTTCAGGAACAAAATTGGAAAGGACGTGGAGAAGGAAGTACTTCAAAATTACCTCAAAGAGAAAGACCGGAGCATTGAAAAATTGCTGCATTTCGCCCGGCTGCTGCGGGTAGAGGAGCAGATGAAAACCTATTTGAGCATTTTACTATGAGCGAAAAGAAAAACATCGTAGCCTCGGTGAAAGGGCGTTTGCTGCACATCGCCCGGACTGGAGGGAAAAACCACCAACTCCTCCTGCTCCGCTATTTTCAGGAAAGGTTTCTGTACCGGCTTTCCAGGTCGAGGTTCAATCATCATTTCTGCCTGAAGGGGGCGGCATTCCTGTACGCCCTCGAAGGAGAACAGAGCCGGGTCACCAAAGACATTGATTTTCTGGGAATGGACATTCAGTCAACCCACCAATCGTTGAGAAGGGCGATAACAAACATCTGTGAAAGACCCTATGAAGAGGACGGCGTAACATTCGATTTGGAATCCTTGACCATCGAAGACATCGTCAAGGATGGCAACTATCGAGGACTCCGAATTGGTATTACCGGCCATTTGGACCGGACAAAACAAAGGCTGCAAATTGACATAGGGTTTGGAGACATCGTGGTACCGGAACCTATGAAAATGACCTATCCCGTTATCCTTGAAATGGATGCGCCGGTATTGTATGCATATTCCATCGAATCCACTATTGCGGAAAAATTTGAAGCAATGATTGACCTGGCAGAAATCAATACCCGCATGAAAGACTTCTACGATGTTTATCACCTGCTGGAAAATCACCCCATCAATAATGAAGTGTTAGAACAGGCCATCCGGCAAACTTTTGAACGCAGGGGGACGCCAGCGCCTCAAACACATAGTCTGTTTCAACCTGCCTTCTATCTGGATGATGCAAGGAATACGCTCTGGATGGCATGGAAGCGGAAAGCCCTGCTGAATATGGACTTGGAATTTTCGCAAGTGATGGGGTTGATAGTTGAGTGTTTGAAGCCTATCTATCTCAGGTTGCCCTGAAGTAAATCAACAAAGTACATCTTTTTTAATTGCGTTCGGCCGGGGGCAAACTACGCCGTGAAAACAGTCTGCCTTTGCCGTGTTTGGCATTAAAGCAGGGGTAGCCACAGCCATGAACGCAGCCATGCGAAGTGAAATGACTGCGGCTACTCCTGCTGCGGGCGCCGGATGCTGGCTGGTGCTTACCTGTGAAGCGGGAAGCGTCAGCTTGCATCCGGCGCTTTGGCTTGTGGGCTTTGGGGCTGTTTTTCACACCGCTGAAACGGGTGGGTGGGGATGTGTAGCCATTCTTCAACCGGGTGGGACAAACCAGGTCGTGGAAAACGGTTGCGTTGGTGGAAGCAGGGCAGAAAAGCAGGGGCAGCGCCAAAGTGAAACGGAACGAAGGTGAAGTGAAACGGCGGCGCTGCGCCTGCTGCGGGGTGGCTGCGGCTGCCTGGGCTGCAAGGCAAGGGAAGCACGAGCAGGCTTGTAGGACTGGCTGCGGCAGCTGCTTGGGGTTGTGTTGAGCCTCCGTTTTCCACTCCGCTGCACTGGGTGGGATTTTCGTTGGTGGGGCGGGAAGGCGATGGCAAAAAGCAGGGACAGCGGCGAAGTGAAACGGAACCATGTGCAGTGAAACGGCGGCGCTGTGCCTGCTGCGGGGGTGCTGCGGCTGCCTGGGCTGCAAGACTGGGAGGGAAACGAACGGGCTTGCAGGACTGGCTGCGGCAGTGCCTTGGGATTGAAGCGTTTGGTCTCTTCCGATTGCCACACCGCTGCGCTGGGTGGGAGAGAGGTTCCCTACGAGAATGACAAGCAAAGGTGAAGGCAGCCGAAAATGACTGCCTTCCCTGTGCTGTCATTCATGCAGCTTGCCGCATTTCCTCGGCAATCTCGACCTCCTTTGCCTCGGTTTTGAGCAGGAAGTTGGCGGCTTTCTCGGCGGCACTGGCGGCGGTCATCAAAAGCCGTGCGTCACCGTGCAGGGCGTTTATCCAGGATTGCAGGTAAGCGGCGGTATTCTCCACCAAGTCCTCGACGACGATGCCGCAATGGGCGGCGAGGAACGAGGCCGACATTTCGGCAACGAGTTCTTCCCGGCTGTACTTTCCAGAACCAAACGTGTTCCTGAGTTCCCGGTTGAGGCGGGAGGAATGCCCTGTCCAGTGGCTCAACTCGTGGAAATAGGTGTGATAGTATTTTTCCGGGCTTTCAAACTCGGCGAGGTCGGGCATGAACAGTTTGTCGAACAGAGGCGAATAGGCGGGTTCGCCCTTGGCGACCTCGTGCGGGTTGCCGGATAGGATGGCTTCACATTCGCTAATCCGGGCGGGGATTGCTTCGGGCTTTTCTTCCCGGAACATTTCAGCCGTAAAACCCTCGATGTCGAGGACATTGAAAACCCGGTACTCGGAGACGAAAGGCACAACTTTTTCAGCCTCCTTTTTCGTCTCTACCCGCTTGCCTTCGGCGTCAAAAAAGAGCATTTTCCAGAAATAGATGGGGAGGGATTTTGCCCCTTTTTTGACCCGGTGCCCTGCCCCGCTGATTTGATGGAAAGTGGCGAAGCGTGGCACCTCGAAGCCGTCGAGCATGAAACGATTGATGCCTCGGTATGTGTAGCCCGTAAAATGGTTTTGGGCTGCGCCCATTACAATTTGGTTCCAGGTGCGACGCCACGGCACGACGCCTTTTTCAAGCTGTGAAATGATGCGGGCGGTCATTTCTTCAAATTTATCCTTTTTCATGAGTGGTTGATTTTTGACAAAGCAGCCCCCGTCCTCCGGTAGGTCAGAAGGCTGTTTTTGGTTTGAAAATTTGATGTTGGAAATGCCCCCGACCTTTCAGCCGGGGGCGGGGATGGACAAATGACAACTTATTTTCAGGCTGCCTTTCTTTCCTCCTTCGGCGTGAATTCTGTTAGTAGGGCGGTTTGACGTTCTTTCTCGGCCTCGACTTCTGCCCTCGTCGGCTCCAAGTGGGTACTGTAATTCTCGGCAAACAGCGTCTTGGCTTCCATCGTATCGGAGCGGTAAATGTGGAAATGGGTGGCTTCGATGTCCTGAACGAGGTGGCGGTGCTTTTCCAAGTCCTTTTTTGGGAGCGGCGTGAAATCGAAGAAAGCCATGAAGTAAGGAGCGCCTTCTTTGTTGGTCTTCTTTTCCAGCTTCACCGTCCAAAGCACCTCGCACAAGCCCCGTTTTTCGTAGAAAAGGTCACGGGCTGCCTCGCTCAGGTTCTGGACGCTGAACCCGTGGAACATGAACACACCCACGTGTCCTTCCTCGTTCACAAAGTACACTTCGCACCATTTCTTGACGGGCTGCCCAAAAAGCCCATCCTCCAAGCAACGGAAGGCGACGGGGATGACCTTGAACGTTTCACCGGGCTTGGTGACCTGCTGCCTTCCTTCGAGGTTCAGGACGCCTTTTCCGAGGTCGAGGCGGTAGGAACGGGGGTTGCCGGGCATGTAGCGGGTTTCAAGGGTTTCGAGTTTCTTGATGTCAGAAATTGGAAGCAGATTTTTCATAGTAAAATAAAGTTAAATTGTTTTTAAAAAAGCGTGCAGTGTTTGACCGGGATGCTGCACCCCCTGCCCAACCTGTTGCCGCACAGGGAGGGAAAAGCGGTTTCTCTTTCAGATTTATCCCCAACGGGAAAGGCTATTTCTCAAAGGAATTTCTACCGAAAAATAAGCCTGAACTAACTGCGCAGTAGGAAAAAACGGAACACTAAAACGGGAGCATCAAACCCTCCAATTCTTCGGCGACCTGGGCAGCGGTAGCCCAATGCGACGCCTGAACGGAATAATGACCATTGCCGGAGGAAAAGATGAAGCGGACGAACTTCAAGCCCCATTCCTTCACAGCGCCGGGGCAATCAATGTCGGCGAAGAAATAAGGCGGCGGCAAATAGACATGGAAATTCTTGTAAACTGGCTCGATGTCAAAAGGGAACTCGATGGAAGGGGGCGGCTCCATCTGCCGCTCGGCGGAGGCTATACGGGCAGCCTCAACGCTCTGTGCGAGGTAAGTTGTGCTTGTCATTTTGTCATTTATTTTGTGATTAACAATACCTAAAGATAAACAGAATGTTTGAATTAAACAACTGATTGTCAAGTGTTTAAATACATTTTTTTATCTTCAAATTATCAAAAAAGACGGCCACTAAAAGCAGGCAAAAACCACCACCCACCACCCAAAAAGGACCAACTACCCCACCCGGAAGGAGGCACCACGCCAGCCGGAAGGAACACCAGTACCGGGACACCCAAACCAGCGGCAAGGGCACACTCAGACCAGGAACCGGAACCACCTGAAACCCAGGAACGGCGGGGAGCAACACCAGCCGGGCAAGCCCCACCCGGAAAGCAGACCCACAACGGGGAAGGCGAAGCCGCCAAAGCCCGAACCAGCGCAGCGGCACGGGCAGCAAAGGCACGGCTGCCCAAGCCACAAAAAGCAGGGGCGGCGGCACTAAAGAACTGGCAACCGGGAAAGGCAGCCGCCACCAGCGACGGCGCACCCGCACCGCAGGAAGTAAAAACCGAGGAGGCCGGAACGCCAGCTCCCCGCAGCGAAGCGACAAAAGCAGCGGCGGCAGCACCGGAACAAGGGGAAGGGCGGCGGCTGCCACCCACCCCAAAGGAAGAAAAAGAGGAAAGCGCCAACGATGGGCGGGATACTGGATGTGGTGTCATTTATTTTGATTAACTCCTACAAGATACGCCAATAAAATAACATAAATAACTGAAAATCAAATGATTGTAAAAATATTTTTAAAAATAAACTGACCAAAAAGCAACGCAGCCAAGCAAAGCGGAAGCCCGGAGAACCGCCGCAAAAGCCCCCTAAATGCTTAAACAAATCAAACTGCAAATACCGCTGAATGCCACGCTGCGGAGCTTCATCGAACTGCAAATTCGGCTTTGATAGTGGAGCGCCAACGGAGCTTGATAATGCGCAAGTGGGCTGAACGGCGCAAATAAAAGCCCCATGCGTCGGGGCGGGGGGTCGATAGTGTAGGTAGAGCGGAGCGGAGCCTCATTGAAGGCAATTCCGCTTTCATCGCCAGAATGGAGTGGCAGCCAAAACATAAAGCTGCGGCGGGGAAAATTGCGGAACGAAGCTGCGCCCGCCCTACTCAGCGAAGGCGCAAGCGAAGTGGAGCACGATATTGTTGCCAGCATGGAATAGAGGCTTTACTGAAAAAGGGAGCGGGCGGAGCGACCGGAAAAATGCCGTTTTCAGTGCGTGAAATGACCGGGTTTTGCTATCTTTGGAACGTCATTTATTTGATTAACAATGTTATTCAAATCAGGGCTGTCCCTTGGGGATAGCCCTTTTTGTTGATGTCATACCTTTACAAACACTGGCTTCTCCAGCAACTCCCCAACCCTTGCCCCAATTCGGTGAATCCACCTTGAATTCATTGAGCGTATTCATTGAAGAACTGCGCTTGCGGGTGGCGGCATACCAGAAATGTCCGTTTTGGAATACGACGTTGTAATTTTTCATGCTTGGGTATTTGAATGGTGCATATAATTATCTTATTTCATTGCACTTTTCTGACTACTCCATTGCCAAAGCGCCCTATCCAAAGTCCGCATATCAACCTGGTTTTCCTTGGCTAGCTTACGGGTTGCTTCCACGTATTGAAGCCAGAAATCAAAACTGTATCCGCCCGTTTTTTTAACGCCCAACGATTCCAGCGCCCGGAAATCCAAAATGGGATAGGGGTCGGGATGCAGGAAATGAAGGATGACCGAAGCGGTAGGAAAAGACACGCCTTCCAACAGGCACAAGGCACCGATTCTGAGGCGTTCCGTTTCACAGCTTAGGCTAATTCGGCTGATTTCTTCCACTTCTGCTGCTTTGTTCTTATCCACCCGGCTTTTGCTTCTTTCCGTTTTCCATTCACAGATGTCTTTGAACTCGTCAAATCTCAGGAAGCCACGTTCCGCCACGGCAGGTTTTATCGTTTCCATGATATTACGCTCCAATTCCTTCTTGTCATAACGAAACCTGGCTGACAGTTCCTGGATTTTGGTGTGCTCGAATTGCAATTCAAATTTTTCCATTTGGCACTTTTAAAAGTTATATTTCATGCACATTGCCCGTTTTGAACATGACAATTTATTACATGGTTGATTACAGCTTACACCAAGTATCCACAACGTCCTTAAACCGCTTAAAAGAGGGGTTCCTTGCGTAAACCCTATTGAAATCAGGAAGTTGCTCGAACACTTTCAAAGCATGAAGCGTCTCGTTGAATTCTCCCCAATAGTTCCAAATCACATTTTTAGGGTCTCGTTGGTCCCGCTTCTTTTTACGGTCTGTAAAGGTTGGCATTCGATGCGTAGTCAGGCTTTGCCGATAGGCCGTCAAGCCTCTACCGTCGGCGACGATATAGGATTCCAATTCATACTCCACACATATCAATTTGTAAAAATCTTCCGGAATATTACGTTGAGTTAGCTTCTTTCTGACGTGTGCAACCTCAGAAACACAATCCAACTTAGCTCTCCTATCTGGGAACGAGGGGTTCAAATCCCAAATAATCAAAGCTTTATCATAACCACTTTGGACTAAGGTTTCGCATACTTCATCACATTGCTCAATCAAGTTGTTTTTGTTGCCTAATGGGAAGGCTTGAATTTTCATGTTCGGACAAAACTTGTTTACCAAGTAGGAATAAACTTGTTCATCTGGGCCTTTTCGGCCACATTCAAGTAAGAGGGCGACTTTCATAGGTGTCAGGAGTTTTTGGTGAGTAGGTTCATTGTGTACATTTTGCCGGGACTGAATTTTTCTTTCCATACAGTCAGTGTCTCGTCGCTGTCGGGCCTTGTGAATTGGACGCCCTTTTCCAACCTTTCGGTAACAACGATATGCCTTAGCTCAAGCAAATCAAGGAAATAGGGTGAATGGGAAGTCGCCATTACTTGTATTTTTCTAGCATACAATCCCATTTTTATTTCATCCAACAACAATGAAATTGTTCTTGGGTCAAGCCCATTCTCAACCTCATCAATCATTACCATTGTTGGAGGGTTGGGATTGTTGAAAACCGTGAGCAAGGCGAGTATCCGCAAAGTCCCAGCGGAAAACAACCAGCCAGGAATGGGCAGTTTTACATTCTCCTCTTTCATCTGCAATTCAACGGTGCGCTGTAGTTCACTTTTGACCTTGGCTTGCACATCCGATAAATAGGGCAGCACATACTTCATTTTTTGAACGACCGTGTCCAAAAACTCAGGCTTTTCTGATAGTTCTCTCAATACTTCTGCAATATTCCTCCCTTGCCAATCTAAGCGAATAAACTGCTGCGTGCGGCTTTGTGCAATGGGCAGCCCCATGTCATGGGCATTTAGGCTGATGAATTGCCAGCCAAAAACATAATCGGCAAAACGAATCAAAGGCAGTGAACGAAAGGGCAATCGCACTGCTGCAAGCAATTGGGTCACGTATTCGGTGCCGTAATTGGCTTGGGCCGTGATGGCGCCTTTTGCATCCGCATCTTGACCGACCATCTTGTACCCCGGTATATACTTTACCGTTCCGTACCCGTTTGGTTCCGTGGCCACTACGCTATAATATTCCTCCTTGTTAAGCCGCAGCGATTCATATTCAATCACATACTTATCGCCATTCTCCGTCGTGTTGAAGTGGACGTCGTACTCAAAACGGTCTTTGTCCAGCTTGCAGACCAAGCTGATTTCGATGGGCTTGTAGCGGCGTCTAAATCCGTTGGGTGTGGACTCTGGTTTGGGCAACAAGGCTGAATGATGGCGAATTTGCTCCATACCACCCCATATTTCCATCGCAGCCTCAACTCCCCTGATATAAGCATCTTGCAAAGTGCGCAATGCCTCCAACACACTGCTTTTGCCACTTCCATTGTTGCCGATGAACACGCAAAAGTCGCCGGGCCGCAGCTTGCCGCTGTCCTTCACTGCCTTAAAATTCTTGATACGTACGCTTTCTATCATGTCGTTTGCTTTTTGGCAAAATTAACTCATTGCTCCTCATTGAATGTTCCCCGCTCCAAATCCCTGAAATTGTTCCGTATCTCCGTGCGCTCCCCGGCCCCCACTGTGGGCAGCGACCCCAGCAAATACCCCATCTCCTCCTCGTTCAGGCCGTACAGCCGCATCACCAGCGCATCTATCTTCGCTTCCCAGGTACCCGTCTCCCCGCCCGACCGCTTGCCTGCCAGCACCCGCTCTACCAAACGCTCCAAACGCCCCTCCTCCTCGTCGCTCGCACTCGCTATGGGAAGTTGTTCGATTTTGTATTTAGCCCACATCATTGTTCCCATTCCAGTAGTTGAGGATATTTGATTAAAGTACCATCCTGCGACTCTAGAATTTAATATAGCTTGTAAATACTTTAGCTGCTTACCTATCATTATATAGCATTTATTGTTTGTGTAACAGCCGTTTTCGTCATACGAAAATTTCTGCATATCCGATATTTCTGACCATATAATTTTAGGCAATTCAAAAGCATAAGCATAATCGCAATTTCGCAAATTTGTCCAATGGTCTCCTTGGTCTTCTCTTTTCTTAAGCTCTTTTTCGTATTGCTCGAAATAGGGAATCAATGCTGGGTAATCCTCTGAAACAATGACCCGGTTGTAGCGGATTTTACTACCTGAGCGGGGTTCTTCCCTAAAGACTTTATATTCTACACCGCCTTTATCAAAATAAGTCTCTCCGTCAACCTCATAAACGTATTCTTCTTGTTCATCTTTGTTAAATAGATAACCGTTCGAGGTGAACATTAACCAATTCTTTGGTTCGCAAAAACCATATTTTTCTAAATCCCTACCTCTTAGTATTGGTTTGAGTAGTTTATCATCTTGGACAGGCAGCGCAGTTTTATCTTCTTCAGAAATCAAGAAGGCTTTGTTAAAGCCAGTTAATATCCCACGAAAAATCTCAATGTCCCAATCCTTTAATTTTTTCCTTTTCCCCTCAATCTTTGCCTTCAGTGCCACAGCCTTTGCATCCCCGATATGCCAAGCCTCGGCGGTCAGGTCAGTTACGGGCGTTCCTTTTTCCTGTAGATATATGGTAAGGGGCTGTCCAGGCAGGTAGTCCTTGCCTATAGCTACGGCTTGCATTGGGGAGGTGTCTAAGCCTTTTTGTGCGAGCAGAATATTGGCCTCCACAATGGCTGCTTTGAAGATTTGGGCATCCTCAAAGTTTAGCAAAGCCAATGGGGTCGTATGGTTGGTGAAATAGCGGCGCAGGTGCTCGCCATACTGCGTTTTGAGCCAAGAATTGGAGGTGATATAGGCCATGACGCCACCGTGGCGCAGTATTCGGATGGCTTTTTCATAAAACAGGCAATAGAGGTCGGCAGTACGGGCAAAAGTCTCGAAGCCAGCAGCTTGCAGGGTATCGGTGTATTTGCCGAGTTTCTGGAGCTGCACATAAGGCGGGTTTCCGATGACGATATCGAAGCCTCCCCGGTCGAATACGTCTCGGAAATAAAGATTCCATAGGAACCAAGGCTTTTCAGGGCGGCGCTTTGCATCGTCGAGGCGGGCTTCTTTTTGCCCGTATATTTCGATTTCCGCTTCCAGCCTTGCAATCTCTTTCAGGATTTTACCCCGTTTCTTAAGGTCGAGGCTTTGGTTTTCCAATTGCTTTTTGAGCTCGGCCTGGTCAAAGTCGAGGCGGTTTTTTGTTTTACGGATGCCTTTGTTCAGGGCAGAATTGACCTTTCCTTCTATTTTTTGGTGGATGCTCTCTTTTTCTGCCTTGTCCGGCATATCAAAGAACTTGTCCATCAATGCTACGAGCTTGTCCCGTTCCTCGCCTTCAAACCGCAGCAGGGTTTGTTGGCTTGTTGGTGCAAAAAGACTGCCTTGCGTTGGCTTTTTTAAAGGCTTGTCTTCTTGCTCGTCGGCGATGAGTTGGCTCAAGTCAATGCCCTCAAAGCTTTCCAGCAGCGAGTCGCCCTGCATGATTTTATAATCGAGGTTGGGCAGTTCCTGCGGTGTTTCCTCGTCCACCACCAGTGAGAGCCAGAAGCGCAGGCGGGCAATGTCCACAGCACCTTTGTCTTTGTCCACGCCATAGATGCAATGGTGAATGATGTCTTTTTTGAGGGCGGCGTAGTCCTCGGTGAGGTCGAGTTCCACTTGACAAAAGAAAACCTCGTGCAGCAAGCCCATCGGAAAAGCACCGGAGCCGATGGCAGGGTCGCAAATACGCACGTCCCTTAGCCGTTTTTCAATGGCACGGGCATTTTTATGAATGAAATTGTCCTTGCTGCCCCGCTGTTTGTGGCGCACAAAATCCGTTAGTTCGGCTTCGTCGTGCGCCCGGCTGTCGCTCCAAACCACATCCTTGGGCTTGACCTCGCCCAGCAGTTCCGTTTTCAGGTATTGCAACAGGCTTTCTTGGCACATATAATGGACAATCTCTTTTGGGGTATAGTAGGCACCTTTTTCCTTGTTTTCTTCCAACAGGTTCTCAAAGATATGGCCCAACATTTCGGGGTCAATGCCCACCTCGTGGTCGTTGGGGCTGTTTTCGTCCACCGTGAAATTATAGGCATTAAAAAAATCAAAAAGCGCCGTGAAGCGTTCCGGTGCAAAATCAAGGTCGTTGGCTTGAGGCAGGTCGTCGTCAAATAGACCACCATTGAGGTAAGGCACACGCACCTCGCCCCAAGGTGCTTTGAAAAGGTCTCCTTTGCGGCGCTCGTTCAAGGTATGGTAAAACAGGCGGCGAAGTTCTTGACTATGGAATTTGGCTTGTTCAGGGCTTTCCCGAAACAAACGGGCGATGAAATCGAAGTCGCCGTTATGCCAACCCGCTTCCTTCTCCCCCTTTAGGGGGTCGGGGGGCTGAGCACCCAACCAGCCTTTTTTTTGCAAGAAATAGAGGAACACCAAGCGCCCCATGAGTTTTTTCACAAAATCCCGCATAGCCTTTTGGTCGTCGAATAAGGCGGCGGCATCGTGGTTGCTGTACAGGTCGTTGCAGAGTAATAGGTAATGCTCTTTGTATTTCTTGAAAAACTCGTCTCCGATTTTTTCCACGGAGAAGGCGGCGGCAATATCATCAAGTGTTTTAAGGGTGTTTGCCGTCAATAGCTCGAAGCGTTTCTTTGCCGTAAGTGTTCTTTCACCTTTCCCAAAGACATAAGTATAGCGTTTAGGCTCTGTCTCCCATTTTTCCAGTTCTCCGCTTTGGTTGTATTGTTGCCGTTTTGCAATAAATGAAAACCGCCATTTCCCCTTTTCATCATCCACATACACCGCTAGCGCTCCCGTCAGCATTGCGTTTTCGTTGATTTGGCTAACTATCTTGTTTAGTGCTACCCGGTTGATTTGAAGTTTGGTAGTGCCGGGGTTCAACCTGATTTCAAACAGGGCGAGCTGAGTATCATATTGGTCGTTGATGCGCACCGTACCGAACTGCACAAAGGATTCGATGCGTTCGTTGTCCATCGGTATGGCTTCCTCATGGGCGAACACATCGGCTTGGGCGGGAAAGAGCGAACGGATAAGTTCTTTCCATTTATCTCGGTTGTATTTTTCTGCGAGGAAGTCGTAATTCGTCATGTTTGAAGGGTGTATTTAGTGGCCTGAGTTAGGAGGTAACTTGAAGTTACCTCCTAACTTAGCGGTCATGGATGCCTGTTTTCGATTTGTTTTTTGGAAGCGATGAAAAACTGGTGCAGCTTCCGCTTCAACAAGTCTTTGGGGAGGCTTTCGGTGATGTAGCGCCCTACTTTCACATTGGTTTTGTCGAGTTGGAGCAGTTCAATCTGCTCGTCGTTGCCCTCGGCGCAGAGAATCAAGCCAATGGGCTGCTCCTCTTCGGGTTCGGTTTCATATTTTTCAAGCCAGCGCAGGTAGAGTTCCATTTGCCCCTTGTAGGCGGCTTCGAATTTCCCGATTTTGAGGTCAATGGCAACTAAGCGCTTGAGTTTTCGGTGGTAAAAAAGCAGGTCGAGCTTGTAGTCCTTGCCATCAATGACCATGCGCTTCTGGCGCTCCATAAAGGCAAAGCCACGACCGAGTTCGAGCAGGAACTCCTCTAATTTTTCGAGGATGGCACGTTCGAGGTCCTTTTCCTGAAAGGTGTCTTTCAGCCCCAGAAAGTCCAGCACGTATGGGTCTTTGAAGACCAAATCCGGGCTGAGTTTGTCCTCCTCCTTTAGCGTCTGCAATTCTAATTTGGCGAGTTCTTCCGGCTTGGCGGAGATGGCGGTGCGCTCAAAGAGCATGGAGCGGATTTTTTCTCGCAAGATGCTGACGGGCCAGTTTTCGATACGGCACACCTGGGCGTAAAACTCTCGCTCCAACTCGTTTTTTATGGGAAGCAAGAGCGTGAAATGCGTCCAGCTCAATTGTCGCATCAGCGATGCGACAATTTCCCGGTCAGGAAATTCCTTCGGAAACTGCATGATTCGGCGGAGGTTTTTCTCCGCATAGCTGCCTCCATATTCCTCCACCAATTGTCGTGACAGTGTTGCAACAATTTGCTTGCCATAAGCTGCACGCTCATTTTTCAGCACCTCTTCATTGATGCGCTTCCCGATGTTCCAGTAGAGCAGGGTCAGCCCAGCGTTCACAGTCTGGCTGACCGCTTGCCGGGTATCTTCAATCATCCCTCGGATGTCGGAGAATAGTTGGTGGTCGGATGGAGTAAGGCTGTTTTCCATCAGTATTTTTTTTCTGTTATGCGTCAAAGCTTTCTGATAAAATAATCTCCGGTTTCCCGGCTGGTTTTAGGGGCTTGTCCATTGTCGAAGCGTTTTCGTTTTCGCCGTTGGTTGGCTTGGTGTATTCCCGCAGGATGCCAAGTGTTTCGCCGAGCAGAACCACGCCGTTGCGGGTCGTTTTGTCCTTGAAGTGCTTGTCGAGTTTGCGAACAAGATTCGGGTACTTGCCCAAGCGCAAGGTCTCGATTCCCCGGCGCAGTTCTTCCCGTTCGGCGTCATTGACAAAAGAGCCTGGCACAAGGGCAGCCAAGTGTTTTATCACCCGCTTTTCCGCTGGGCTTCCGCTGGTATCCACCGCTTGTGTGCTAACGGCGATGGTTTCCGCTTCTCGCTTGTGTTCGCCTGCTGCCAGTTCTACATGTTCGTGGTGCTTTCCATGCAAAGGAATGGATTTCTCATCGGCGAAGGCTTTGAACCGGTCGGCAGCTTCGATGAAGGTCAATGCCTTCATGCTCTCGTCCCGGTCAATGAAAAAGAAACTGTTCCGGCGTCCGCTGCGGATATAGGTCAAAGTGCTGCCCGACTGCTCCTCGCTTCGCCTTCCGGTGCGAGCACGTTTGGGCATGTCCTTTATTTTTTTGAACCAAACGGGGTCTTCGTTCCTGAATTTGCGGAGCGCCATGAGGTACTCGATTCGGCGGTCTTTTTCCTCTTTTTCCGGGCTGAAAAGCCCGAAGGTTTGCACGTCCTCCAGTTCGTGATAGACCTGGCTATCCTCGCCCAATGCGGCGTGAAACGATTGCAGTTTGATGAATGCCCGTTTCTGCAATTCAATATCGCTGTCCACCTTGGAGGTCGGGAAGAAATTGTAGATGAACACGTTCCCTGCCGTGGAACCGATTCGGTTGATGCGACCGATGCGCTGCATCAGGCGGGTGGAATTCCAGGGGGTGTCGTAGTTGACGATGATATTTGCCCGGTGAAGGTTTACGCCCTCTGCCAGCACGTCGGTGGCGATGATGATGTTGTAGTCGTTTTTCTTTTCGCTTTCCTTGATGTTGGCGTCGAAATTGGCTTTGATGACTGCCTCCTTCTGTTTGCGGTTGTCGGCGGTGATGGTCAGCACCTTGAACTCAGGGTGAGCTTCCATTTGCCCTTGTAGGTATTTGGTGGTCACGGCGGCTTCCGAAAAAACGACGAGCTTGCCCTCCTTGTTGATGCCCTTGCCGAGCAGCTCGGTTTTCAATCGGTGCAGGAATTCGTCCCATTTTGGGTCTTGCTCCACGGTGTTCCATTTTTTTGTCAAATCGTCCAGCACAGCTTGGTCGTCTTGTAGCCTTGGCAAAAAATCTTCCTTGAAATCTTCCGCTTTGCAAATCAGCACCTTGTCCGATTTCTCCATCAGTTCAAAGACGAGTTTCTCTAAGCCCTCTTCGTCATCGTTGTTGATGTATTCGGATACTTTTCCCTTGAGTTCCGGCACGATAAAGACCTTGTCATTGGCAAACATCTTAATCATGGCGCCATTGGCGCTGTGGAAATGGTTCAAGGTGCTTTTGAAGGCTGCGAAGCTGCTGTCCAAGCGCTTGAGCAAAAGGGTTTTCATAATCCTCGCCAACTGCTGTGAAATGAGTTCCGCTTGTGAAAACTTGTCCTGGTCTTCCTTTTTCACCAAGTTGGCGATAGCCTGGTAACGGGCGTAGGTGATATGCTTGGAAAGCAGTTGAACGGTATTGTCGTACAGCACTTCCATCGGTTCGTCGAGCACATAGAATATGCTGCGGGGCGGCTTTATTTTTGGGAAAATGATGCCTTGCGAACGGGCATCGTCCCGGTAAGCTGCGTTTTCCTCAATATCCGTTCTTGTTCGGCGCACGGTCAGGGGTTCAAGCACATTTTCCCTTACCCGGTCGTATAGTTCTTTCACTCTTGCTTTGACTTCCTTCAAATCGCTGAGGTATTTCAGTTGCTTGTACTCCTCGATGATTGGAACAAAAAACCGTTGCAGGTTCGGCACGGCTTCCAGCGAAGTGTCCTTGGCGTCCATGAACAGGTAAATCTGGTTGCGCAGGTCTTCTGGTCGGTTGTTCAGCGGGGTAGCAGAAACGAGTATTACCCGTTTCTTTCGGTCTTCATCGGTGATGATATGCCCGGTCTGGCGGGGCGGGGTCTTGCAGATTTTTTGAAGGAGGTCGAAGCCCAAGGAAATGTCGGAACGGAACTTGTGCGCTTCATCTACGATGACAAGGTCGTATTTTTCTGGGTTGTGGATTTTGTGCAGGCTTCCGTTGGTTTCAATTTTGAAATTCCGCAACCTGAATTTTTCCACCGTTTCTTCCCAATTGCTTTTGATGGCAGGTGGCGTGATGATTAGGATATTGGTATGCGAGCCATTGGCGAGTTGAAACTTCTTGGCTATCATGGTCGCAATGACCGTTTTGCCCAAACCCACCACATCGGAGAGGAAAAACCCCCGGTGGTCTTTCAACTTTTTGAAGCCATCGTTTACGGCTTCCATTTGATAGGTCAGGCGTTTGAAGCCTTCCGGCAAATCGAAGGGGTCTTCGGAATCGTAGTCAATGGCTTCGCCAAAGAACTCGATAAGGAATTTGACATAAAGTTCGTAAGGCGTGAAGGTGTCGTTGAGGAAGGTCTTTTTGGTTAGTTCATCGGCCACCTGCGGCTTTATTGGTACGCCTTCCTTCCAAAGTTTTTCAAAGGTTTCTTCGGCAAAGTCCACGTCCACATCTTCCCGGAGTTCTACATTGAATTCGAAGTTGCCTTTTAGGCCGGGTTCTGTCAAATTACTGGAACCGGTGATGACAAAACCATAGCCGTTGCTGTGCTTCACCGCCTCCCTGAAAATGTAAATCTTGGCGTGGATGCGTTGGCTGGGGTGCGCCTTGATTTCGATTTTGCCTTCTACGATGTCGTGCAGGAAGGCTTTGATGCCGTCTTCTACCCGTTTCTCGTATTTGGCTCCTTGAATGTCTTCGAAGGCTTGCTTCAAAAAATCCTCTCGGATGTCGTCAGCTTTGAACATCATTTCCAGGCCCTTCGCCACATAGATGCTTTCCAACAAGCCAACGTCAATGCCGATAAGCACCCGCACTTTTTCTGCCTTCTGCACATACTCCCGAATCATGTAGTACCCCGAAGCCCGAAAGAACCCGACCAGTGCATCGAAAAAATGGATGCGCCGATGCTCGAAGATGCTTCGGATTTTGTTCAGGAGGGTATTCTCTCCCTCGTTGGTGAAGAATTTGGTGGTTGTCGCCATTGCTGGTGTTGCGAGCATCTCAATAGTCTGTTTGGTATGCAAAGATGGCGCAATGATACGGAAAATGGCGGGTTGGAAGGCGTGGGAAGCGGCAGATTCAGTAGCGAGGATTGGTGTTATGCAGGAATGAAGGGGATCAATTGTTGAACCCGCTCCTCCCGTTTCCGCCGCCGTGCATAGCGCAACATCCGGTTTTGGTGAATGAGCACCTGCGAAAAGACATTCTCATAAATCCGGTCCAGTTCCCCTTGCTGGGCAACGAAGATGCTTGGCTCTGCCACAATGTCCACCAGCATTTTCTCTGGAGAGGCAGTGGTGATTTTCCCCTCTTGCATCAGCGGTGCTTCGGAGACCAGCGGCTTGACAATGACCGCCTCGTTCAAAGAAAGCACGTACAGTTCCATGACGGTGCGGTCAGGCTGTAGGAACACTTTTTTTGATAGCCCGGTCAGGTGATTGAAGATGGCATCGAGGGCGTCTTTCTCCGCTTCCACGAGCGTCCAGTTGTATGCGGGTTGCAGTTCCATCCAGGCATTCAGCCAGCGGGTCTCCCAGATGCAGGTGTTGACCAGTGGCAGCTCCTTCGCCAGCATGGCAGCGATGCGTTTGGACAGGTTGGAAAAGACGGGGATGAAATCTTCCCTTGCCGACAATCGGTAAACCCCCCTGCCGGGGCTTTCCAGCAGTCCTTTCGATTTTAGTTCATGGATGCGCCAACTCAGCGTCTCCTCCGACACACCAGGGTACACCCCCTCTAACCAATGGAGCAACTCGCCCTTGGTGAGGAGTTTTTTGTCGTGAAAGGCGGTGGTGATGTGGTGGTTTACGTCAGCGGTCATTGGTTGATTTGTGTGACGCTGCGAAGATGAGGGGATTTTTTGGGAATGTCAAATTTTCGGCACTTTTTGTGGGGGAGTGCCGGAAAATTGAATCACTCAACCAACACAAACCCCGCCCAATGAAAAGCATCTTCGGGATACCGTTTCTTCATCGCCAACTGTGTGGCTCGAAACGCCCCACGAATGCTCATGCCCTTCGTGAGCCAGTTCTTGTAAAACTCCTCCATGAAAAGTCGGGAGGATTTGTCGTTGACGTTCCAGAGCGACATGATGAGGTTTTGGGCACCCGCTATCTTGAAGGCCCTTTGCAGGCCATAGACGCCTTCGTTTCCTTTGATGTCGCCAAGCCCGGTTTCACAGGCAGACAGCACAACGAGTTCCGTGTTTTCGAGGTTTAGCTGTGAAATCTCGTAGGCGGTAAGGATGCCGTCTTCCTGGTCGTGAGGCGTCTTGCCGCCATTCCAAGCCTGCTGTGCGCCAGCGAGGAGGAGGCCGGAGCGAATCATGGGGTGTTTGGAGGATTTAAATGCAATTTCACTTTCTTTGGATACTTCATGGTCGGGAAAGAAATAGCCGTGCGTGGCCACCTGAATGATTCGTGGCGATTTACCTTCCGCTCCCAAACGCTTGAAGGCTGCTTCGGAGGCCAAATAGCCCGTGTCCAAGCGGACGGCAAAATCCCTTTCTTTCAATATCCTTGCGATATCAAGTGACTCGTTCAGCGTGTTGGGAAGATACCTCCAATTCCCACCACCACGAAATGTAGTGTCCGTTTCAAAGTTGAGCAAATCGGGCAGGGGCTGCGAGCGGGTAGCCACGATGTCATCTGATGCCGACAAAATAATGGTTGCATCTGTTTCATACCTAACCCCTCCAATGACCACGGCGGTTGGATGCTCCTCCAGGGCCAATGCTGGGTTTGGCACAACGAGTTGGCGGGTACTACCAAGCAGCACCAACTGTTGGCGCTCCAGGAAAGACTCTGTTTCGTTTACTGGAATTGCTCCCAGATTGAATTTGTGCAGCAACCCGCTGGGCGAACAATAAATGGTGGTTGTGCCTTTCAGATGGCTTTCCAAAGGCTTCCAGACAAGGTCGTAGAGCCTTTTTCCATTGCCCAATTGGAAATCATGGAGCAGGCTAATCTTTTTTTGGCTGCCACTGGCCACAAGCAATTGCTCGATGTCCCGTTCCTCGAACAAGGGAACGAGCGTTGGCGAAGCTTCGCCGGGTCGTAGCACAAGGGCACTGTACATGATGCTGTCGGTTGGCTCAGGATTATAGCGCTTGTAACGGATAAACTCTATGGCTACTTCCCCCAGCTTCAATTCTTGCTGCACATCTTGCCAAGCGACCTGTTTATAAGCCTCCCCGAATCCTGCTACGGTACGGGCAAGCTGTTTTTCGAGGGCATTGGCTTGGGCTTCAAGGGGGGCGGTGTCTTGACGGTCGGAGAGGGTTCTGGCATGCTCCTTGGCCAATCTGCGGTGGACGGCTGTCCAATCATTGAATTGTTCGGATGTCAGTGCGCTTTGCAATGCCAGCTTTCTCATTCGCCTTGAAGAACCCAGCAGGAATCCTTTATTGAACAAGGCATTGTCGTATGCTATGCCACAAATGCTGTCAGCTTTTTCGACCGTTTGGACAAAGGAAAAAAAGTGGTCGAGGTCCTTTTTTAAGGATTCATGGAAACTTGATAATTCCCGCTCGGAGAGGTGGCGTGATGCCTCCAAAAGGGAATTATGGCGAATAGCATTACATTCAAGGAAAGCGTTTTGGGCATCGCCCAAATTGCCCGACAGCCATTCCAGTTGCGCAAGGTTAGAAAGGCTCGTACCGTAGTCATGGTTCATTTTGCCAAAAGCATTCAACTCGATTGCCATGCACTCTTTTAGCAAAGACCTGGCCTCGTCCCATCGCCCCATTTTGGTATAGACCATTGCAAGGTTGCTCAAACTTGCTGCATAGGTTGGATGGTGTTCCCCCAAGACATTTTGCCTTATTTCCATGCCTTGCCTATGGAGTTCTGAGCTTTCCTCTAAGCGGCCCATCATCTCGTACAGAATGGCTTGATTGTTCAGGCTCTGTCCGTACTCAAGGTGTTCCTTGCCAAGTTTTATTTCCCTGATTCCTCTTGAAAGGGTGAAAAGAGAATCAGCTGCTGTAAACTTGCCCATGTTTTTATAGAGCAATGCCAGATTATTGACGGCAGCGGCATAATCTGGATGGTCGTGCCCCAGCGTTTTTTCCCACAAAGCCACCGCCTCGATGTATAGCGGTTCGGCTGCCTCAAAATTGCCCATTGCCTTGTAGAGGATTGCGAGATTGTTCAAGCTTTGGGCATAATCAGGGTGTTCTTTTCCGAGTTTTTTGGCACGAATGGCTGTTGATTCAATCAACAATTCTTCGGCAAGCTCAAAATTGCCCATGTCCGAATACAGGTTTGACAGATTGCTAAGGCTTTGGGCATAGTCAGCACTTTCCTTGCCCAACTGTTTTTCCCTTATAGCTTTGGATTCCAGATAACATGGAAGCGCAGACTCATACCTCCCTGTCTGCCTGTACAATATCCCAAGCACATTGAGGCTGTTGCCGTAGTCGGTATGCTCCTCCCCCAACAACTTCTTTCTGATATTCCTTGTCTCCATACAATACCGTTCAGCCTTATCATATTGTGCCGTCCTTATGTAGAGTGTCCCAAGGTTGTAGATGCTATTGGCATAATCCAAATTTTCCTTCCCGTGCAATAGCTCCCTAATTGAAGCAGCTTCCAATAGATTAGGCTCAGCAATGCCGTATTCCCCCATTCCAGCATGGCATGTCCCCAAGGTATGCAGGCACAAAGCGTATTTTTCGTGCTTGTCCCCCAAATTACCCTTGGCCAGTGCCATAGCTTGTTCTGCAATGGGCAAAGCCTCTTTGGCCTTGCGTGAGCTTACCAGTGACTTGGCTTGGGCCGCCAGGCTGTCAATCACTTTGACGACTTGGTTTGTATCAATATTTTGGGAGAAAATACAGGAATGTAAGAACAGGAATACAAAGACAAGGGAGGCTTTCATATTTGTTGCTTTTCGTTTCGAAGGCAAGATACTCAGTGCGGCATTTTTCCAATAACAAACCTACCTACCCATACCTCCGCCTCCTCCAAATCTTCAACGATGGCAAAGTAGTACAGCCCTAGTTGGAAGTTAAATTCCTGTCTCATGTCAAAGATAAGTTCCTCACCCCTCCCGGACTGCGTCCTTAGCTGTTGGGAGAAAATAGGCCGCTTGTTGTCCCGGTTATTATAGACAAGCAGTGAAAACGTAGTGGCAGCACCCCCACCTGACAAGCTGCCCTTGAAGGCGACCATCGTCTTGCCCTTGGCATTAGGCTGGAAGGCGTCGGTATTCTTGGGGCTGGAAATATTGGCCTCCCAGTCCCCACCACGCACCCCTTCGAGGCTGGCCTCCATAGCAGGGTTTGGGATGAAGTTGGCGGGGTCGGCGTTTGCGATGAGGGCGGGCTTGATTTCTTGGCTTTTGGGGGCAATTGGTACGACAGGGGTTATTGTTTCTTCTGGCTTACTTATCGGCGATGATGGGGCGGTTGGGGTTGGCGGCTCGGCCGCTTCGGAAGGTAGCGAGGGCTGGTGCGATGACCTGCGCCATTGCCACAGTGCCAAGCTGACGACGGCAACAAATGCAATCAGGCCAAGTGGCTTGCGCCAGCTACTTTTCTCCGTGACAGGAAGGGGCGGTTCATTCGTCTCAGTTGCAAGGGGCAATGGTTCCTGCATCACTTCCTTCAGGTGCGAGCGGAGGTTCCACCTGACTGGGTCGCTGAAATGCTCCTTCAGCTTGCGGTGCAGCAAGACTTCCCGCCGGAACTCCTCGTCGGTGGCCATGCGCTGCTCCAATGCCTTGCGCTCGGCATCGGGCAGCGAACCGTTCAGATAGGCTTCAATCATCTCGTACAATGCTTGGTTGTCCATTTTACCTTGTTTGCTCCTGCCACAACCTTGGGCGGCATCGAGCAGCCTGTTTTTCTTTTTGTTTTGAAACTGCCATCAGTCCTTCAGGTAGTCCCGAAGTTCTGGATAACTCTTGATGATTTCCAATAGTTTTTCCTTGCAGAGGTATTTCTTCCTTCGGGCATAGTCGGTGCTGCTGTACTTCATGATTTGAGCAATTTCTTCCATGCTCTTGTCCTGAAAGAACATCAGCAGCACCTGTCGGCAGTCCTCGCCCAGTTGCTCCATCGCCTGGTCGAAAAGCCGTTGTAGTTCTATTTTCTCAAATTCCATTTGAAGGTCGGTTTCCAAAGCGTATTTGTCGTCCGCCGGAAATGTGACCTTCCCGCTCACATCTTTTTTTTGTTGATAGCTCCTGAACAGGTTGTAGGCCACCCCATTCAGCAGGCTGCCGAACCTACTGGTGAGTGTCAGTTGCCTCGATTTTAGCTTTTGGTAAATGACGAGGATGGCTTCTTGAAACATGTCCTGTGCATCCTCCTCCCTGCCCCCGTAGCGCAGGATGATGCCCCTGACCACCGGGTAGCACTGCCGATAAATCTCCCGCAGCGTGGCGGGGTCGTCACGCAGGATACCGTCCAAGAAGTGTTTTTCGTCAATTGGCGTCATGTCAGGGGGCCTGTGTTCCTAATGTTTTAACGGCGAAAGGTAGGGAAAACAGGGAATTCGCAAGTTTTTTGAAAAAAAATGAGGTTGAGTGTGTCACATTTTGAGGGGGAGGCAAATACCACTTCAATTTTCAATTTTCACGAAATTAGAATCCTAATGAATTCCCATTCTCACTTCCGTCAATTTATCCTTTTTTCCATTGCGGCAATCGCCTTTGCTCAAATCT
The DNA here is from genome assembly GCA_022841745.1 of Saprospiraceae bacterium. Taxonomy (GTDB): domain Bacteria; phylum Bacteroidota; class Bacteroidia; order Chitinophagales; family Saprospiraceae; genus UBA6168. The sequence continues at coordinate 46,927 of JALHQW010000057.1, forward strand.
TCAGTGGCTGTGCAGCGGCCGGATTGTTTACAGCCGGTGAAACCGCTGCGCTTACCTCATTTGGTGTTAGAACAGTCGCTACTCGTGCCATAGCAGGCACTGCCGCAAGAGCAGCAGTTGCTCGTACTTCACTTATCGTGGCAGACGAAGCGTTTTTTGGCACCCAAGCTGCAAGGATGACGCTAACACGTCAAGGGAGCAAAACTTTTTTAAAGTCGGCGGCTACCGGAGCCAATGTCATCGAGATTTTAAGTAAACGTTCTTTCAGGACAGTTGAATCCGGGCAAATCATCAATTTGCCCGGTGATGTTTACCTCGTCAACACAAAAGGCTTAAATGTGCGGTCTGGGCCTGGAACAAATCATCCTGTAGTTGCCCAACTGACCAAGGAAAGGCCAGTGTCGGTAATTTCCAGAAAGGACGGGTGGGTAGAAGCATGGATTACTGATGAAATAAAGGGTTGGGTAGCTGAGAAATTCCTAGATGCCTTGCTGGATGCTGCCATAGACCGTGAGTACACCCCTCAACAACCTTTCAACTCGTCTCAACTGAACCAAATGAACCAAGCCAATCTGTTGGATGCTGACAAAGATGGCATACCAGATACCTACGATGATTGCCCCAATGTTTCTGGAAAACGGGAACTGCACGGATGCCCTGACAAAGACGCCGATGGAATACCTGACAAGGACGATAGATGTCCAGATGTTTCTGGCATTTATCGCTTCCATGGCTGCCCTGACAGTGACAACGACGGAGTGGCAGACTACGAGGATAGATGCCCCAATATCAACGGCAACTACTCTAATTACGGCTGTCCGATAAGAACCCAGATAGTTGATTCTGACAATGATGGTGTGCCAGATGAAATAGATTACTGCCCCAATGAGTATGGCAGGACCTACAGCGGCTGCCCATATATTCGGGAAGATGGGGATGATTATGCTGCATCCTTGATTGACCCTGTGCGCCGAAAGCCTGTTCAGATGGGGATTGGCATTTCAGGTGGATTCGTTTCAAGTGCTTTAAAAAATACGGACAGCGATATTGAAAACATTGGCGGTTTAGGCTTCTCACCGTTTATTTTTACTTCTTTCCATTTGGGGGAAAAGTCTCGCTTGCAATTGGATTTATCGTACTCGATGCGCAGTTTCGTTTTCTCTAATCAAGGTGATGATTCGGAGTACGGTTTCGGCGATGTTTACACCTACAATACAACAAATGCGCAGATGAGCTTCTCAGATGTGAGGGCAACCGCTAAAATCAATATCAATTCACTTTATTTCGGGGGGTATTTCGGGAAAGTTGTGAAAGCCAAGCGGAAAGGAAACTTGGAGTATTATTCATCATTCGACAGTGTTTATGATGAAAACTATGATTACGACTTCTTCGATGAATCCGAATACCCGTTGGTAAATGGCCAACGGCCAGTAAACAACTACGTCTATGGCCTCACCGTGGGCTATGAAAAATTGCTCAGAAGTGGACTGCTGGTTGGGGTTGGCTTGGAATACCAGCTTTCCAATTATTTCAATGCCAACTATGGGGATGGTTGGTTGGAGTACGGGGACAATATTGACTTGTACCCATCCAGCGATATTGACCTAAAACTGCATTACCTATTCGTAAACTTGGGCTATCGCTTCTAATGGCAAACAGCCTTTCAAAATTGTAAATTCATGAACCAATACCTTCAAAAGCAACTGGCGATTTCCGTACTTTTCTTTTATTTCCTTGCGAGTAGTTGTACTTTCAATTACTCATCATCTATGGGGAGTGGGTATCGGCAGTCAGGGTCATCCTCGAATTGCTACGGGTGTCCAAGCGGGAACACTTCCAAAAGGACTACGACCACCCGAACCACCACGACCCGAACCACGACCAGCCCAAGCTCACGTAAAAGCAACGGCAACAACAAAATCACGATTTCTCCTTCAACGAGGAAAAGCACCACAGGCAGTACCAAAAGCACTCAGAAGGGCAGCACAAGGAAACCCTCCGGCAGTGGTAGCAGAAAAGGAGGGAATTGAATAGTTGCCAATACGGCATTCTGACAGGAAACCCGAACCTGCCAGACAAAGAAGCAGGGCGCAAATGCCAAAAGCGATAATGTAGGCGCAAAACCAATCCCTTTCCCAATGTCAGAAGAACAAAAAAAGAAGTTCAGGAACCAAGTAGGCAATACCAGCCACAAAGATTGCAGGAACTCCTCCTGCGAAGGCCGTAAAGCCAAAAGGAAGACCGAGCACATCTTTTGCGAAGGCGGTGTTTTCTCGCCCACCTTCTATTGGAAGTGCATGGCCTGCGGCCAAGAAACCATTGTAGCGGATTAGCACAATCTGTGTAACATCGTTTCTTCATCCCCGTTTACCAACCCTAAAGAATTAAATAAAATGTGGCCGGACAGGCAATACATTTGCCCGGCAATATTTTCCATCTAAAGTCCAACGTCTTATGCCTTACAAATTCTTTCTTCCCATTTTCTTGTTTTGTGTTGCATTTTCCCTGCCTGGTGTTCAAGCTCAAAGCCTCATAGCCCTTAAGAACAAAGGGCAATACTCCTTCTTCACCGAGCTGCAGCCTGCACTGGATGCGGCGGTAGATGGAATCACTGTAGAGAAAAAGAAATAATTTACGGTTGTTTAAAATCAGAAACAAAACTTAAAAATCTGGAGTCCATAATTTGCTCAAATATTCTAATCATCATGAAGCATCTGATTACCCTTGCCTTCCTCGCTTGCTTTTGCTATGCCTTGCAAGACCAGAGTAAAGGATGCTATCGTAGGGGATGCACCTTGACCAAAACGACAAGCCAACCTCTGAATCCCAAACCCAACACACAATTATACTAAAATGAAAAACTTCTTCGAAACCCAGTTTTTTCGTATCCAAAATCAAATTCCAATGAATAAAATCAATCTGCTTTCCATCTGCCTTTTGGTCACTTTTCATGCTTTTCTTTGTGCACAGCCGACAATTCAATGGCAAAATACAATTGGAGGCGACGACGTGGATGAGTTAAATTCAATACAACAGACTAGTGACGGAGGGTATATCCTCGGAGGGTGGTCTTATTCAAACATATCAGGCGACAAGACCGAAGTCAGCCAAGGTGTTACCGATTATTGGGTTGTTAAATTAGACGCCTCTGGGGATATTATGTGGCAAAATACCATAGGGGGAGGTTCTCATGAGGAATTAAACTCAGTTCAACAAACAATTGATGGTGGATATATTCTTTGTGGATTCTCTCAATCAGACATATACGGTGATAAAACTGAAAACAGTCAGGGAGGTTCAGATTATTGGATTGTAAAATTAGATGAATTAGGGAATGTCTCGTGGCAAAATACAATTGGAGGAAACCATATAGATGTATTAAATTCAATACAACAGACTATTGACGGCGGGTATATCCTCGGAGGGTGGTCTTATTCAAACATATCAGGCGACAAGGCTGAAAATAGACAAGGCTCTGTTGGCAATGATTACTGGGTTTTAAAATTGGATGCCATTGGAAATATAACTTGGCAAAATACGATCGGAGGGAACGGCAAAGACGAATTGTATTCAATTCGACAGACGGTTGATGGAGGTTACATTCTTGGCGGATGGTCTCATTCAAATATCTCAGGCGACAAGACCGAAGCCAGCCAAGGTGTTGACGATTATTGGGTTGTCAAATTAGACGCCTCAGGGGATATTTTGTGGCAAAATACTATTGGAGGAAATTCCACAGATTGGTTATCGTCAATTCAACAGACTATTGACGGGGGCTACATTCTTGGTGGGATTTCTGCTTCAAACATTTCCGGCGACAAGACAGAAAATAGCCAAGGAGGACAAGACTATTGGATAGTAAAACTGGATGCCGACGGGAATATCTCCTGGCAGAACACTATCGGCGGAAATGGCAGTGAAGTGTTTAATTCAATTCAACAGAATATTGATGGCGGATACATTCTTGGTGGATATTCTAATTCCAACATCTCTGGGGACAAGACAGAAAATAGTCAGGGAGGCTTTGATTATTGGGTTGTCAAATTAGACGCCTCAGGGAATATTTTGTGGCAAAATACTATTGGTGGAAGTTCCTCGGATTGGTTATCGTCAGTTCAACAAACAAGTGATGGCGGATATATTCTTGCTGGATCTTCCAATTCTGAAATTTCGAATGATAAGATTGAAAATAGCCTTGGAGGCCTAGATTATTGGGTGGTGAAGTTAGCGCCAGAAATTGGTTGCTTGGCGAGTGGTATAGCCTTTTACACGCAGGCTGAAATTGATGCATTTCCAACCAATTACCCAGGTTGTACACAAATACTCGGAGACGTTACCATTTCAGATGGGGACATTACAAACCTGAATGGTTTATCCTCAATTATTTCTATTGAGGGACAACTTTCCATTTATTACAATGGGCTAACAAGTTTTGAAGGATTAAATAACCTAGCGTCAATTGGCGGTGGTATTGAATTAAATGGTGCATATGGTCTAACAAGTTTTCAAGGATTAAATAGTGTCTGTCCATTTAGTCAGCAATGTTAGAACGCATCCTCTTAATCTGGACATTTTTGGCATAATTTCTTAGCGTATCATTGCGCTTGCTGCAGATTTCGACTGTTTTTTCCT
>JALHQW010000058.1 GCA_022841745.1 Saprospiraceae bacterium
TCAAACCCGCCTGTTCCGGAACAGGCGGGTTTGATAACCCGCCCTCTCGCAAGGAGACTGCTTGAATTATTATTCCAAGTTCTTCCTTCAAAAAAAACCGGTTTAATCCAAACCTCACGTTAAATTAAGTACCTCAATGAAATTAGTTGGGTTATTTCGCTGGAAGGAAGCTGAATAATCAACTGATTTTCAACCGCTTGCAACAATCACAACAATTCCAACAATTTTCAACTATTACTTATTATCCTCTTTTTATCACTTCGCAACAACCACCCGCTGCGCAATCGGGCGCCTGCCTGCTGGCGTCACATGCACGAAGTAAATGCCGTCGTTCCAGCCATTGATGCGTACTTGGTGAATGGCATCTGTCACTTCCTCAATTTGCTCACGGTGTACCAAATGGCCAAGGCGGTTGTAAACGGCAATCGTCACCTGGCGGCCTTGCAGATTGGAAAGCTCAATGGAGAACGACTCGCTGGCCGGGTTTGGGAATAGGGCAAACGCCGTCACTGCCTCAAAGCGAACTGATACAAGTTTGTCCGTCAGGACATCCCCCTCCCGATCATACAACGAGAGGCGATAGTAGTTGTCGCCCTCCACTGGCGCAGCGTCAACGGATTGGATGGCCACCTGCTCGGCCAGGGCAGGGTCGGCGATACCCGTTAGCAGTGCCTCGGCAGGCTGTCCGTCCACGAGTTTTTCGAGCACCCAGAAGCCAGCCTCGGCAGGTGTTTCAAGGATGCCAAAGACGCTGATTTCTTCCAACCTTGGTTGCGCAGCAAGTTGGATGGCCGCCTGACGGCTGCCCGTTCCGCCTCCGTCCAGGCTATTGGCGATATTGATGGTATAATCTTCCACTTCGCCGTTGGCCAGGGTCTCGCAAGGCGTTGGGGCAGCGGTGCCCCGTTTCATCGAAACCCTCATGCGGGTAGGCCCCGTGAGCGCCGTGGCAGGTATGGCGATATGGCCGTTCACATCGAAACTGATGGTGCCATTGGGTGGTGCTGAAACGACTTGCGCAAAGGCCACCTCTCCCGGCTCCTGGAACGTGCCGTCGTGGTTGTAGTCAATCCAGACCTTCCAGTATTCATCATAGGTGAACCAACTGAAACCAGCGGTCAGAGTGATGGCTTGGCTTTGGCCAACCACCGCAGCCACCGTCAGGCCCGTGAAGTCGCTGTAGGCCATCTTGCCGGAGGTTTGGCTGAAACTGCCGACTTCCACCCCTGCCACCCAATCATGCCAAGGGAAGGCACTCGTAGAAGCACAATAGCTTGTTCCGCCCCCGCCATTGCTGCAGGCCGAAGGGGGTGTCACGGTCATGGCCTTGGTGCAGTTGGCACTTGTTCCATCCTGAATAGTGAAGTTGATGACGCCACCGTTGATGGGGTAAGGCCCCATGAGCGTTGGTGTGTTGTATGGCCCGCTTTGCGGAGCACCAAGGATGGTCGTCGTCCAGCCACTGCCCGTGTTGGAGCCAGTGACCGTGAGGTTGAAGGTGTAGGTGTCGTCGGCAGGGTCGGCAGGAGTGCCGTTGTTGTTGCAAATGGGCGCACTTGCCGTGGCATTGATGGAGCAGGGCGTAACACTGGAGCAGGGGGCTGGTGGTGTCACGCTGCCCATGGCAGTGCAGGTTGCTTCCGCAATATCTGTTACCGTATAATTCACCACCCCGCCACTAATGGCCAATGGGCCGATGGCCTTCGGTGTTCCGTAGCTGCCCGTGTAGTTAGTTCCGCCAATGGTGGTTGACCAAGTAGCACCCGTTCCATTGCCGTTCACGGTCAGGTTGAAGGTGTAGGTATCGTCGGCAAGGTTCGTGTTCGTGCCGTTTGCGTTGCAAAGGATATTGGAAACGGACGAAGTAATGCTACAAGGCACGGGGCCGCCGCTCACGAGGTTTACCACATAGTCTTCCACCTCGCCAGCCGGGATGGTTTCGCAAGGCGTTGCGTAAGCGCCCCGTTTCAAGGAGACCCTCATGCGGGCAATGCCGAGGTCGGCGGTGGCGGGAACGAGGAGGGTGCCCGTCTTGGTAGCACTTGGCGTACCGAGTGGAGGAGCGGTCGTAATACCCGAATAAGCAACCTCGGCGGGGTCTTCAAAAGTCCCATTGCGGTTGAAGTCAATCCAAACCTTCCAATACTCGTCGTAAGTCTGCCAGCTATAGCTGTTTTCGAGGGTAATGGTATAGCTCGTTCCCGTGTTCAAATCAGTGCTGACGGCACTGTAATAAGTATAAAGCGCCTTGCCGGAGCCGTTGTCAATGGTGCTGAGTTTCACGTTGGTAATCCAGTCCACCCACGGTGTTCCGCTGCTTGCGCAATAGTTGGTGGGGTTGCTACCCGATACGCTGATGGCCACGCTGCCCGTCTTGGTGCAGTTGTTGGCATCCGTCACGGTCACGGTATAGGTACCGCTGTTGAGGTTGTTGATGGTGGCGCTGGTAGCGCCCGTGCTCCATGCGTAGGAGTAAGGCGAATTGCCGCCCGTGGGCGCTGCCGTGGCGCTGCCGTTGTTGGCAGGGGCGCTGGTTTCGTCCACCCCGGTCACGTTGGCGTTGATGGCCCCCGGCTGGCTGATGTTGACGATGAGCGTGCCCGTGTTGCCGCCGTTGTCGGTAGCGGTCACGGTGTAGTTTCCTGCGGCAAGGTTTGTGATGCTCGGCGTTGTTGCGCCATTCGACCAGGCATAAGAGTAAGGCGCTGTGCCATTGGCCACGTTCACGCTGGCGCTGCCATTTGTGCCGCCATTACAGGTTACGTTGGTTTTGTTGGCCAACTGCACGTTTAGGGAGCCACCCTGCCCAGTTGGTATGACGAAACTGGCCTTGTAGTATGCCCCGTTGTTGTCCTTGCGGATTTGGATATCGGGCGTGCCGTTGTTGTCAAAATCCACGTCCGACTCCAAGTATATTTCGATGAAATAGCTACCCGGGTTCAAGCCAGCCAGTAGGTTGATGTTCGGGGTGCCCTCCCTTGTTTTGGTACGGTAGGGGCCATTGGCCACGGTCGTCAATTGCGGCAGCAAAAACGGCGTGAAGCTGCCTGCCGTGCCGCTCTGCGGGTAAATGCGGTAAAACAGCTTAGCGTTCATCACGTTGTTGTCGCAGCTTTCCCAGGTCTGTGATTTGGCCTTGGTGATGTTCAGGCTGGTGGGCGAGCCGAAATTGTGGCCAGGAAAAACGGTGAGGTACGGGCAACTTGACACCTGAAACGTGGACGTGATGCCGTTCACTTCGATGTCAATTTGTGTAGCGCAGTCGGATACGTGGGCATACCCGCAGGCAATTGTTTTCTGTTGGAAAAACAGGGATAAAATCGCTGACAGGCCAATGCCGTACAGCAGCTTAGATGGGTTCATAATGGTTGTGAAGTTTTGGTAATAAACTGTGTTTTACCCTGCCATACGGCATGTACACCTACGGCCACGGGCGTTGGTCAAATTGTCTTCTTGTAAGCCATGTGAAAACGAGGGGAGGGAATGCCGCTAATTAGCATTCATGCTTAAAGTCCTAACTTGAAATTGTGAATGAGAATTTGTCAGGCGTGACTTGAAAGGAGGGAAACTTTGCAATTAAGGAGTACAAAGTTAAAAAGGGATTTTGATTATACAAGTTTTCGCTGTTCTTATTTGCAGATGGACCTAATCTCAATGCTGCAATGAATCTGTTTCCATGATTTCTGCCAAATGTGGAAGCAACCCCGCTGCAATCACCGCCTGCCCTTGTTCGCTCCAGTGGCAGTTGTCCACGGCTTTGAGCGGCAGCTTTTTTTCGAGCATCGTTTGCTCCAAAAGTCGGGCTGGGTCTTCGTAAAAATTGGCACCGTTGGCTTCAAAAATACGCTTCATCTCGCCCATTTGCGGTTCGTAGATATCCGCAGAGAAGGCCATCAGTTTCGTAGTAGCGGGCAGCCGCTTGCGAATCATGGCTACGATGCGCTCCGTCGTTTTCACCGATTCATCGAAGAGGGGATAGTCTCTTTTTTGCGTAGCGATATAGTACTCGCCCACTCGTTTTTCCTGTTTGAAAAGGTTCAGTTTCACGCCGTCCCAGCGCTCTTCCAGCCAGCGAAAGAACCAAATCGGCTCCTTCAGCCGCTGCCAAAGTGAAAGCGGCCTTCGGTAAAAAATGCTGCCATCGCCGTCGAGGTAGGGCCGCCGTTGGCCGACCTTGTAACCACAGGCAATTTCGAGCGGGGCGTGGTTGTCAATGAAATCGTTGCTGCAAGTCTCCCAAACCACCACATCCGGCTTGATGCGGTCCACCCATTGGTCCAGCACCATGTACTCCTGCAAACTGCCAAACCCTGCGTGGCCGTAGGCAAATACCTCGATGTCAAGGCTATCGGCGAGGATGTTGTAAAAGGTGTGCTCGTTGCTCGCCTCGATGCTCGCCGTGTAGCTGTCACCGAGGAACAGCACCTTAAGGCGATCGCTGGCTGTATCCCCAAACGCCTTGAAGCCGTTCTGGTCGTAACGGAGGCTGATGGGGTAAGGCTGCTTGTTTACGTCCTTCATTTCCCCCGTGTAGGTGTAGTTGGGCTTCATCTTCCAGCCGAGCAGGTCGTCTTTTTCCGCCGTATCGTAGGGTGGTACAAGCGGGTTCTTCCTGTATAGCTCCTGGTATTTCATCCGCACGAAAACCTCTCCGACGCCCACTACCATCGCCAATATCAGCATGAGCAGGATGAAGCTGAACGATAATTTTCGGCCAAGACTTAACGGCGGTTTGGACATGGTGCGTTTGTTTTTGTTCGGCCTTTCGGCCAAAAATGCTTTGCAAAGCAACGAAGTTCAGCCAATATTGGGTGGCTGTTTTTCAAACATTGGCCGCTCCGTCAAAGGGCTTGGTATCCGATTCAGTGGGGTCATGTGGCAGGTCGGTGATGTTCAGCAGCAGGTTAAGCCCCTCATCAAGCCCCTCGAAGGCCAACCAGATACCGGGTGGCACGGTCAGTCGTTGGTAGTTTTCGATGGAAAGCGTCACTTCTTCCATGATGCCAAAAGATAGACTGTCAAGGCGCTCATCATGGAGCAGGAAGCGGATCTTGCCAACAGGCACCACCAAGTTCAGTGTCATGCGATGGTGACGACGCCAGCCCTTTACCTCGCCTTTTTTCACCGAAGAAAAATATGCCTCGCCGAAGGCGGCGAAGCCCACATCGGTGCTGCGCAATGCGTGCAGCACATCGCCCTTCTCGCCGGGGATAATGCGAAGGGGGCTAAGTATGCAGCCGTGGATTTTCATCGAAGCATCCATGCAGCGTCTCGCTTGGCAGCGGTTTGGGTGAAAAAATCGAGTTGTTGCAGCGTCAGCCTGAGCATTTCATTCGCTCCTTTTTTATAAAAATGGTGGTACCACTCCCCCGTCAGCATGGTTGCTTCTTCAAAACTGAGGATGGGTTTCCAGCCCAGCAGCGCATGAGCCTTGTCGCAGTTGAGCCGCAGCAGGTTCGCCTCCTTGAAGCTTGGGCTGTCCTCCACAACAAACTTATCTGCCTTGCCACTCGGCCAATGCAAAGTCAGCGCCTCCAACAAGTCGAGCACAGTTCGGTTTTGGTTGGCCTTTGGGCCGAAGTTGAATGCTTCGCCACCCAGATCGGCCTGTTCAGCCAGCAGTTGGCCAAGGCAGAGGTAACCGCTCAGTGGTTCCAGTACGTGCTGCCAAGGTCGGGTAGCATTGGGCTTCCGCAAATGAACGGGCTGTCCGCAGGACCACGCCCTTATGCAGTCCGGCACGATGCGCCCCTCGGCCCAATCGCCGCCGCCAATGACGTTGCCCGCACGAGCGGTGGCGATATGTACAGCGCCGTTTTTTTTCGAAAAAAAAGAACGCTGCCATGCCCGAACGGCCAGTTCTGCGGCTGCCTTAGAGGCACTGTACGGGTCATCGCCACCGAGCGGGTCGAACTCGGTGTAGCCATGCAATTGTTCCCTGTTTTCGTAGCATTTATCGGAGGTGACCATGACCATCACGCAAGGCTGGCCAAGCTGCCGGATGGCTTCGAGCAAGTGGGCATGGCCGAGCAGGTTCGTGGTCAGCGTATCGAGCGGGCTTTCGTAGGATTTTTTGACAATGGACTGCGCCGCCAAGTGGAAAATAAATTCAGGGCGTACAGCCTCCAAGGTGTTTTTCACAAAATTAAAATCCCGCACATCGCCCTGGTGGTGATAGAGTTTGTCGGAGATGCCGAGCACTTCGTACAGCGAAGGCTCGGTGGGCATATCAATAGCGAGGCCATGTACCTCGGCACCGAGTTGGTACAGCCAAGTGGAGAGCCAAGCCCCTTTGAAGCCTGTATGCCCCGTGACGAGCACCCGTTTTTTATGGTAAATATTGGCGAACAAAAGCTGTTTTTTTGACAGCGAAGGTAGGCGTTGCTGGGCAGTTGGTAGTGGTGCAAAAAAAAGTCCCGGAGCAAGCTGAGACCAGGTTTGCTCCGGGACACTAAGGTGAATTTTTGTTCAGTCTTGTTGAGCGAAAGCCCCTCCGTCTGCCAAAATTGATTGGGATAGCGTCTTTGAAGCGGCGAACGGAGCTAAATGTTACTTTAACAATTGGTGGTAGATGCAATTGATTTATAATGCAAAATACATGCCATAATTTTTAAATACAAAAGCCCAGCATGGATATACCGGGCTTTTGAACCCATTTGAAGGCAATCGCATTTTGACAATTTTGGTCGGGGCAATCCAAAAAAATCATTGCGATGCAAATTTACCGTCCATCAGCAACTATTCATTTTGAGGTGTTTGGGGGAAAATTATTTAATTCCCCCCCCAAACACCTCAAAAGTGCAGGAGGGGAAAGAAAAAATTTCATTTTTTCTTTCCCCTCCTGCACCCTACTAAGTATTTACGTTCATCATTCGCTTACAGGTCAATATTGGGCCGCACATTCTCGCCGTCGGCATAAAACTCGGTGATGATTTTGATGACATCCTCTGGTTCGTCCACTACCCAAAAAAGGTTCAGGTCGGTTGGGTTGATATTTTGCTCCCGCTCCAGCATGGCCGCTTTTATCCAATCAACCAGCCCTTCCCAGAAACTCTTTCCCACCAAGATGATGGGCACCCGGTCAATGCGCTTGGTTTGGACAAGGGTGAGCACCTCAAAAATTTCATCCAAGGTGCCGAAGCCACCAGGCATGACCACGAAGCCTTGCGCATATTTCACGAACATGACCTTGCGTACGAAGAAGTAGCGGTGGTCGAGGTTCTTGTCGTTGTCAATATAGGGATTGTGGTTCTGCTCGAATGGCAGGTGGATGTTCAGGCCCACGCTGACGCCGCCATGAAGGGAAGCCCCCTTGTTGCCAGCCTCCATGATGCCGGGGCCGCCGCCCGTGATGACACCCCAGCCGGCCTCGGTAAGCACCCGTGCTATTTCAACAGCCGTTTTATAATATGGGTTGTCGGGCTTGGTACGTGCGGAGCCGAAAATGGATATGCAAGGCCCTATTTTGTTCAACCGCTCGAAGCCGTCAACGAACTCGGACATTACCTTGAACATGGTCCAAGAGTTTTCGCCCTTTAGCTCTGCCCATTGCTTCATTTGATGCTTGGCGACGATGGGTAAAGCGTTTTGATTCTCACTCATTTTAGGTGGTTTATAAAGGTTGATTAGGGTTGATAAGTACTTCGTTGAAATTAGTTGATATTAAGAAATTAGGAAATTAAAGTTCAATGCATTGTCTCAATTTCCTGATTTCAATTAATTTCCAATTTCTACACAAAAGTTGATACGTTATGACAAAAGGGCAACAAAACTATGCCATTCAATCCAACATTGCACCTTGATTGGTATTACAATCGTTTTGTTTATAAGAAAAAGCCTGCCAGATAACACTCTGACAGGCTTTTTATGGTTCCATTGACTCAATGGGCTGTTGGCCCACACCGGCTGATAAAGCATGGGACTATTCAGCCACCATCAAGGCCGCTGGAACGGCCCGACGTAATCAATCACATCTTCCGCAGTAATTTCTATGCCACTGAGTATGATGAGACGCTCCACGACGTTGCGAAGCTCCCGGATATTGCCCGTCCAGTTGACGTTTTGCAGGGCAATTAGCGCCTCTTTCGTTATTTTCTTGGAAGCGATACCGTACTCGTTGCAAATCAGCTCGATGAAATGCTCTACCAGCATTGGGATGTCGCCCCGGCGGTCGTTGAGCGGCGGCACTTCGATGATGATGACGGCGAGGCGGTGGTAAAGGTCTTCCCGGAAGCGCTTCGCCTCGATTTCTTTTCTAAGGTCTTTGTTCGTGGCCGCAAGCACCCGCACGTCCACCTTGATTTCCTTGTCGCCACCAACCCTGGCGATTTTGCTTTCCTGTAGGGCACGCAATACCTTGGCCTGGGCATCGAGGCTCATGTCGCCAATCTCGTCGAGGAAGATGGTGCCGCCATTGGCCTGTTCAAATTTGCCAAGGCGTTGTTTGTGGGCTGAGGTAAAAGAGCCTTTCTCGTGGCCGAAAAGCTCGCTTTCGATAAGCTCCGATGGAATAGCGGCACAATTCACCTCTACGATTGGCCCCTTGCAGCGATTGCTTTTTTCATGAATCCACCGGGCCACCAACTCCTTTCCCGTACCGTTATGGCCGGTGATGAGCACACGGGCTTCCGTTGGGGCAATCTTGTCAATGGTCTCATGGATTTTTTTCATCCCCTCCGACTCGCCAATCATCTCCTGTGTTTTATAGCTGGAGACCTTTTGCTTCAGCACCTTGGTCTCGGTGATGAGGCTCGATTTGTCGAGGGCATTTCGCACCGTGATGAGCAGGCGGTTGAGGTCTGGTGGCTTGGAGATGAAATCAAAGGCTCCTTTCTTGACCGCTTCAACGGCAGTGTCAATATTGGCGTGGCCGGAAATCATCACCACCGGAGTGTCAGGTGCCAGGGTTTGGATGCGTTCGAGGGCTTCCATCCCATCCATTTTTGGCATTTTCACATCCATGAGGATTACGTCGTACTGCGTCTTTTTCAACTGCACGAGGCACTCCAGCCCATCGGCGGCTTCATCCACCTTGAATTTTTCAAACTCAAGGATTTCTTTCAACGTGCGCCGGATGGGCACTTCGTCGTCAACAATTAAAACTTGTGCCATAGTGAGACTATTCTTTATTAATCTTTGGTTTACGTATTTTGATTTTTATTCATTGGGCAGTTGGGTTTGTACGCCAAAGGTAGCGAATTGGTTGCAAACCATTTTTAATACGTCATGGTTTTGCCCAAAAACGGTGAAGGCATAAAATCAGCAACTACCAGAATTTAGAATCTCGGCGAAGGGAGTTTTTTTGTAGGTGTCCTTTTACCTGAAAGGGATGACGATGGTGAGCAAATCATTTCTTGAATGCCCAAAGATAGGACTAATATGTAATTTTTCCACAAATGATGCAAAAAAAATTGCCCTCGTACTATTCTTCGCCGGGCGTAGGCGTAACGTCCACCGCTTTCCTACCCTTTACAATGGCCAGAAAACACTTCCCTTCAGTTTCGATTCCCTTCAAATTGTAGTTTTCCATCAGGTAGTCTATCATTTTTGACTCGCAAGCCACGATGGTGTCCCCCGCCTCTGCCAGTTTCGGGTGCTCGCTGATTCGGATGCCGTACCCTTTCTTCCTGTTCAAAAGCCCTGCGTAATAATTGACCTGCCCCGTGTAGATGGGAGCAAATATGGTGAACTGCTTGAACTCCGGCTTCTCCTCTTGAATCTTGCGGAGCAAATAGCCATAGGACATGGTGCGATCAGGCGCCTTGGGCTTATAGACCCGCTCAATTATCCTATTATAAGGCAAGATGAACAGCAGCAGGCAGGCCGAAAACCCCGCCGTAAAAACTGCCGGGCGGTGTGCGCCATCTTTCCAAAATTGAACAATCGCATGGCAAAACTGATAGAGGCCAATTCCAGCCAGCAACGCCATTGGCGCGTAGGCAACCACATCATAATGCTCGGTCTTGGTGCCGGAAGAGGCTACGAACAGCAATTGAATGGCAGCACATAGGAACATAAACAAGCTGACATCCCGAATTGGCGAGCGCTCCTTCATGAAGAGCAACGCCAGCGGGCCAGGCAATAACAGCAGCCAAGGCATAAAGAAATCCTTCTCCCAGAAACGAATGAAATAATGCCCCCAAGGATGGTCGTGGCCCCGATAAGTCGTGGTGTACCGGTCGGCCATTTCATGGAAAAAAGCCCGCTCGACAAAGCCCGGCAATTGCCCTTCGATGTACCAAAGCCAACTGCCCAGCGCTGTCGCAACCGTTAACACTGCCAACCAAGTGCTCCCCCTTTTCAGGAGGCTCCAAAGCTGTTTTTTATAAATAGCATAAATCAAAAAGGCAGGGAAGTACAACAACCCGAAGGCATATTTCGTCATCACAGCAGCAATGGTGGCAGCGGTGAACATGGCCAGCCAGCCAAGGCGTTTTCTGTAGTCCGTAGCTTCGATGTATTGGTAGAATGCAATTGCGCCAGCTATCATGTAAAAAGCAAGGGCAGCATCTTGGTCGCCCGTGCGGGCAGCGTGTTCCTTAATGAAGCCGAGGGAGGTGACCAACACGATTCCCGCACAATAACCGATGTGGATATTGCCAAGCGCCCTCCTCGAAAACCATAGGAATAGAAAGACAATGCCCAATGAACATAGGGCAATGGGCAGCCGCAAGGCGAGTTCGTTGATGCCCAGCAGTTTCATGGAGGCCACCTGTAGCCAAGTGGTAAATGGCGGCTTGGTGCTGCGGTGCTGCATGCCACCCTCCACCCAGTGGCTGTAGTCACGCATGTAAGTGCCCTCTTCGGTCATATAGGCTGCCCGCATGGCAAATAGCGATTCGTCCCAGTTGTTCATCGGTTGCCAATCCAAGTGCAGGAACAGCGGAAAGTATATCGCCACACAGAATAGCGTGAATACTAGATATTTGCGCCAGTGTTTGTCCATCATCTTGTCGCAAAGGTAATTTTTCCGCTTTAACCAGTGAAAGCCAGTGACGGGAACAAGCCGTTGCAGTCAAAAATGAACATCACAATCACAACATAAACTTCGCTTTATGAAAACACTACCCTTCATCCTGTCCCTTTTCCTTTGCTTCGCAATCTCCATGACCTACGCCCAAGAGGTAGAAATGGAGGATATCATAACGAAGCCCTCCAAGCCAGCCATCAGCAGCAAGGTCTATGAAAGCGAGGAAAACATGGTCATGGGCAACAACAATGCCCTCGTGCTGATTACCGAAGTCACCAGCGAAAAGCTCGTGGAGCGCACTTGGAAAGATTTCATGAAAGACTACGATGGAAAAACCAAGGGCACCAAGGGCGGCAAGGAAAACGTCACCACCGAGGCGTCTATCGTGGGCATTGGCGGAGTGTCCTCCCTTAGCATCTACAGCCGTACCACCAAGAACATGGATGGCTATGTGGAACTGCTCATCTGGTTCAACCTTGGCGACGAATACCTCGACTCCAGCCGGAGGTCCCAATACCAAGAGGCCGAGGAAATGCTGTTGAAATTCGCCCACAAGGTGAAGCTCGAAGCCACCAAGATCGAATTGGAAGACGCAGAGAAGAAACTGAAATCCTTCGAAAACGAAATGGACAAGCTCAAGCGCCAGAACAGCAATTACCACAAGGAGATAGCCGAAGCCGAAAAGCGCATCGAAACCGCCAAGGAAAACATTGTGAAAAACGAGGAACAACAGGCCGATTCCACCCAGAAAATTGACCTTCAAAAACAATTGCTGGAAGAAATCAAACAGCGGCTCAGCGACATGAAAAAGCAGTGACTTGAACGCATTGGCCACCCATAAAAAAGGTGGCGGAACCGAACGGCTCCGCCACCTTTTTTATGGGCGTTCCGGTCTATCTCACCTTCACAAAACGTTCGGTCACCATGCCTTCGCCCACTTGTAGGCTGAGGAAGTAAGTACCACCCGCCAGCATGGAAACATCCAACCTTTCCTCGTTCATGCCAGCCAGCGCCGTTCCATTGCGAAGCAATACCACCTCGCCCAGCGTGTTCATGATGCGCAAGCTAGCGTCACCAACGTTTGCTGATGCAAAGCGGATAGTCAGGTGCTCGTCGGCAGGGTTGGGCAGCAGCGTGAAATTGGTCAGCAATGCCTCATCCGCATTCAATACCGTGCCATCGCAACTAAAGCTGTACGCCTGCAGCGAGCCACATCCCATCGCATCAATCACATTGAGCGTAATGGTAGCTGTGCCACTGCCAGCCAGCAACGTGGCAAACTCCGATTGCACATTCTCAATTTCCCAGTCTGTACCATCCACCACAGCCCAAGCATAACTGTAAGGTGCCGTCCCGTTCACTCCTTGTGCGGCCAGTTCGTAGCTGCCACCGCAAGCCAGCGAAGCGGGCAACTGCACATCCGCCCCGAAAATAGCATCCGTGATGACCACCGTGAGCACGTGCTGTGCCGTGTTGCCACAGCCATCCGATGCGGTGTAGGTGAAAACACGGGTGGCTGTTTCGCAATTGCCCGAAGCAACCGATTCGGTGCTGATGCTCACTGCATGGCAATTATCAGTGGCAGGGGCCGCTGGCGGTAGCCAAGCCTCAAACTCGGCCTGCGTCATGGCCAATTCCGTCGGCAGCGGTTCAAAGACTGGGGCCTCCGAATCGGCCTCGGTAATGGTTTGCGAAGCATAAGCCTCGTTGCCGCAGGCATCCATCAGCTTCCAAGTGCGGGTGAAGACCTCGCCACAGTTGTTTGAGGCCACTGCATCTTCCATCGTCAAGGCAACGCTGCCGCAGTTGTCAGCCACCGCCGGTATGGCAAACTCCACAGGTTGACCACATTCAATCGTTTGATGGTCAATTGGCGTGGTGAAAACCGGGGCTTCCGTATCCGTCACCGTTATTTTTTGCTGCGCAATGGCCGTCTGCCCGCAAGCATCGGTCGCTGTCCAGGTGCGGATATGCTCCTCGCCGCAAGCCAAGGGCAGTACCTCGTCCACATGCGTCAGACTGGCCACGCCACAGTTGTCGGTGGCTTCCGGGTCATCGAAAACAATGGGTGCGCCGCAATTAACCGTTTGATTATCAGGTGTTGATGTGAAAACTGGCGCTTCGTCGTCTGTTTGAATAATGACTTGACTGGCAGCACTAGAATTGCCACAGGCATCCGTAGCCGTCCAAGTACGGATATGCTCTTGGCCGCAAGCCAATGAGATGATATTGTTGACCGTAGCAATAGTGAAGCTGGAACAGCCATCCGTGACTGCCACCGAGCCGAACGCCACGACATCGTTGCAGCTGATGGACTGTCCCGCAGGCACACTGGTAAACACAGGCGCCAGGTCATCCACGATGGTCATGCTTTGCGATGCAGTCACAGCGTTGCCGCAGGCATCCGTGGCCGTCCAAGTGCGGGTCACGGTCTGGCTGGCACAGGTCGGGTTGCTGCCATTCGACCAGGTATCCAAATGCGAAAGGGTCAAGGCCGTTCCGCTGGCGCAATTGTCCGTCACGACTGGCATCGCAAAATCAGGCATTGCGCCCTGCGCACAGGACATGGTGATGGGTTCTGGCAAAGCAGCAAAGTTCGGCGCCGTTTGGTCGGGCATTATGGTGATGGTTTGCTGCGCAATGGTCGAGTTGCCGCATTCGTCAGTCGCCGTCCAATGGCGGGTGACGGTGGTCGGCGTGGTGCAGTTCCCTGCAATTGTTTCATCCAAAAAACTGATGGTCAGTGCCCCGCAGGCCGAGTGGCAAATTGGGTCGCCAAAGACGGCGGCTCCCGTGCAGTCCACGGTGCGGCTGGCCGGCACGTAGCTGAAAGCAATGAGGTTGCCACTGTTGAAGCCGGGCAATACCCAAGCACTGGTGACAGCGGTGGTCGAGTTGCCGCATTCGTCGGTAGCCGTCCAAGTGCGCACGATGTCGTAACCGTACCAAACACCGTTCACCTCATGGCAGTCACCTGTGCCAATGATGGAGTCTTGGAAGGTGATGGTCACATCCCCACAGTTGTCGAAGGCGACGGGGTTGGGGAAGGTGATGGGTTCGTCGCAATCGAAGAACTGGTCGAAAGGTACAAAAGTGAAGGTCGGTGGTGTCACGTCGGGCGTGGTAGTTATTTGCTGCGCAAAAGTTGAGCTATTACCACAGACATCGGTGGCCGTCCACGTGCGGGTGAATTGGAAGCCCGTGGTACAGGTGCCCGTTTGGCCGCTGTCCACGTAGCTCAGGGTGGTTGCTCCGCAATTGTCGAACGCAACGGGCTGGTTGAGCGGCCCGCCGCAATTGACGGTCAGGCTGGTCGGCGTGTTGGCGGCGAAGGTCGGGGCTTGGGTATCTGGCCCGGTGCTGATGGTTTGCGAAGCAGTGACCATATTGCCACAGGCATCGTGTGCAATCCAAGTGCGGGTGATGCTGAACGGTTGGCTACATCCGCCAGGGTTGTTCACCACGTCGGAGCTGCTGATGGCGAGGCCACCTGCCGGACAGGTAGTAACGGCCACTGGCGTACCGAAGCCCGGGTTCTGGTCGCAGGTGGTAGTGATGTTCGAAGGCACAAAGGTAAAGGTCAGCGAAGACGGTACCACGGTCGGGGTCATGGTAATGGTCTGCGTGGCAGTCGTTACAAGGCCGCAGGCATCGGTGGCCGTCCAAGAGCGGGTAATGATGTTCGGCAATGGGCAAGCGCCCCCGGTCTGCGTTTCGCTAAAAACCACATTGACTGCCGAGCAATCCGTGACCGTTGGCGTCTGCACGGGCGGCACGTTGGGGCACTCGGCGGTCACATTGGCAGGCACGTTGCTGAACACGGGTGGCTGGTTGTCCACGATATGGATGGTCTGGAAGGCAAAGCCCGCATTTCCGCAATCGTCGTAAACCACCCAAGAACGATTGATGGTACGGTTGCAAGCCGGGCCGCTCGATGTTTCCTGGAAGGTGACAGGCAAATTGGGCGTACAAGGGTCGCTGGCCGTGACGGTGGGCGGGGCAGGCACTTGGTTGCAGGGCGTGAGGTTCAAATCACCGGACGGCGCACCCACCAGCACGGGCGGCTGGTTGTCTTCCACATAAATCGTTTGGGAGCCAGTGGTCGTGTTGCCACAGTCGTCGGTGGCCGTCCACGTGCGGATGATGATGCGGTCGCAAGCGGGGCCGGTGCTGGTTTCACTGAAACTGACCTGTACGCTAGGGTCGCAGGCGTCAATGGCAGTGACGTTTGCTGGCGGTGGAATGGCGGCGCAGTCGGTCAGGTACAGGGTGGTTGGCACATTCTGCAGTACAGGGTCGCCCACGTCTAAGATGGTCAGGTAGCCGATGAAAATGGTCTCGTTGCCACAGTTGTCGGTGCCCGTCCAAGTGACCTTGATGGGTGTGCCATTGCAGGAATTGGGTGGAATCCCATTAAAATCATGGGTGAAAGTGACGGGCTGGCTGAGGTCGCTCCAGTTGCCGTCATAGTTGAGCCAATGGTCAAGGTCTGAGGCGGCATCGGGATCGCCACAGTTGAGGTCGAGGTTGGTAGGCTTGACGCAAGCAGGGCCTTGGGTGTCCACGAGCGTGAAAGTGGCGCAAGTCGTGAAGACATACCCACAACTGTTGGTGCCCGTAAAGGTTACGTCTATATGGCCATCTATATAGCTGCAATTGAAGACCCAATCGTCCATGTCGAAATCGCTCGTCCAAGTAGTGGGGCCACAGCCGGGCACGCTGAAAGTAGCGCCGCCGTGGTTGTTCACCCAGTTTTGGGGGCCATTCATGTAGTTCATCAACGTGGCTTCCAAAGTTACATCTTGGGCAGGTGTGGCCACCACGCCAGCGGGCAGGTTGTTCACCACCGTCGGGTTGCTGAACCCGCCGCCAAGGTCGCCGCTCAGGTCAGTGGCCACATAGCCACCCGCATTGCCGCCGCCGAAGGCCGTGTTGCACATGGAGGCCAATGCACCTGGCGTATTGGAGTTCAGTGCCACGTTGAACTCCACGACCAGTTCTTGCCCGCCGGAAAGCCAGCCCGTGCCGGGGTAGAACAGGTTGATATAGTTTACCCCATCATAAGAGGGGTCGAGCAGGGGAGGCCCGGTAGCGGTAGAGTAGGTTATTTGCGGAGCAGAAACGATGCCGCTGAATGCGGAGCCAAAATAGAAATTGAGGTCGTCGTAAAGGAACAACTCCTTCAAGCCTCCCGCATTGTTGTACATGGAAAGCCGCACCTTGAAAATGGGCGTAGTGCTGTTGCCCGTGCAGGTGTTCAGGCCGTAGTTGTTGACAGGTGTCACCGTTTTTGTGATCAGCAACGAAGGGAAGCCTATTGCGCAAGCAGCCGAAACATTCGGTGGTGCAAGGGTGCAGGCATATAGGTCGTCGTATTGGCAGCGGGGGGCGCAAAGCTCGATGGTAAACGGCTCGCCCGTTTCAGCGCCGCCGTTCATGCGCCAGTATTCCACGCAAACCTTGGTCACGGGCTGGTTGCCAGTGCTGGCTTCCCACCAGAGGCCCTTGCCGTAGCCGGAGCCACTGAAGGTTATGCCGTTGGCATTTATGGTGGCGGGCGGGCCGTTACCGTTGCCAGTCATGGCCACCACGTCGGCACCAAGCCATGCCTTTACCCGCACCCGCTCTGGGCCGGCGAAAAAGCGGTGTTCCTTCGAGTTGACCTTTAGCGGGCGTGCTTCGTCGAGGGTGAAGCAGTACATATTGCCGCCGTTGTTGAAAGTCTCACGGGTATTGTCGAGGCTGTAGCGGCCATAGGGGCGGGGCGGCCTGTTGTTCAAGAAATTGGGGGCACCGGAGCCAGCGGAGGGGTCGGCGTCAATTTCCATGAAGTTGATGGGGTCGCCAGACTCGTCGCAGAAGCCCGTCTGGAAATTGTGGATGGGTTGACCGAGGTCAAGTCCAAAGCCCTCGGCGCTGTCCATCCAGCCCCACCGGCTGATGGGCGAGGCGCTGGTGCAAGTGATGGCAGGGTCAGCCACACATTTGACGCCATCAATGCTGAGGCGGAACGGTTCCAGCGAGGGCAACTCTCCAGCCGCTGCGTAATATTGGATGCAAACCATGGTAACGGGTTGTACACCTGTATTGGCCGACCACCAAAGGCCGCCGCCTGTTTTGCCGTTGGCGTTGAAATGGACGTTGCCCGTTCCGTTGCCTGTGATGGTGGCGTTGCCAACCGGGCCTTGGTAGGCAGCTGTGAGATTGACGGGATTCACGCCGTTCAAGGCCGAAATGCGGATGTTCTCGCCATTGGAGAAGAAGGCATGCTCCCGGCTATCGAGTGCGACTGGCGCCGCAATGCTCAGGTCGAAGCAGTACTGAACGCCTGCCGAACCCATGTTTTTGCGGGCGAGGTAAAACGAGGTATTGCCCCACCGACGGGGCTGGCGGGCGTTGATAAGGGTCGTATTAGCGGCGTTGGGTGCAGGGCCAGAAGTGATGTTCAGCAGGATGGGGTTCACCCCGCTACAAATGCCAGAATTGAAGTTGTTTACCGTACCGCCGCCCTGCAAAAGTAAGCGTTGTGCAGCAGTAAGGTTGCCCCATGCGCCTATGGCTTGTGGAGCCATGACCGCCCAGGGTTTGTAAACATCCCAGGACTGAAGCATGAGAAAAGCCAACACCAACAGCGGCGGTGACAGTGATTTAAATAGCAACCTTTTAAGGTTTGCATTTCCCCTTCGGGAAAGCAATTGCAGGGTAAAATTGTGCATGAGTCAAGTTTTTGAAGATGAAATGGGGCATTCCCCCAACGATTATGTTAAGTCGAAATTCAGGAACATTGGATTTTGCTCCTTTTTGTGTGTGGCGTAACGCCAAGAGGTAAGATGTCCGAAATTGTGGCAGCTAAGATAAAGATATTTTATCAAGTCAGCAAAGTTGTTTTCTCCTTAGTACCCGTAGTTGACAGTTTTGGTCAAGGCAGCAATGGGAAACTCAACTAGCCCCTCGTATTTTCACAAAGGGCGGTTAGGGGCGGTTACTTGGCTTCCTAAAAATTCATTTTAATGATTTCACCAGCTTTACAACAATATGTACTCGACCCTGCTAAATATTTATGCCGATTATCACCCAAAATTGGCGGTTCATCACAATCGAATATTTTGTGCCCAAATCTTTTGTGACATTCGCACCAACAGAAACCCATAGACGATTCTTCGTATATATGGATACTTATTGCCAGCCAAGCAAATCAAAACTACTGTGTTTGATGCAGTATGAAACATTTTAAGGTTAAAGAGTAAAGATATTACACCTAAAATCTTTTTGACCGATTCGATTGGAGTTGGGCGCCGGGAGACCGGCGTTCTTTTTTTATGCCCTTGCAAAAACTTGCCTCATTCATCAACGATTCCTTTACAGATTTTCCAAATGGATTAATTTCGCCGCCGAATCCGATTGCGGATTGCGGATTGCGGATTGCGGATTAAACCCCGAAGCCTACAATCCGCAATCGGCAATCCCAAATCAGCAATCGCACCGTGAGTAAAATAGATTTTGGAAAACTCGAATCCGGCGTCAATGGCTACCTCGACGCCGCCCTCGCCGATGGCAAGATTGACCCTCAGAGCTACGAAATGGCCAAGAAGAACACCCTGACCTTCTTGAACCAATGGCTCACCGACGATAACTTCCTTCGGGTATCGCCCAACGTGCGCAAGGGCATCCTTGCCGCCGCCGATGCGGGCCGCTGGGAAGACATCGTGAACACCTTCCGCAAGAAGATGAGCTTCGGCACCGGCGGCATCCGGGGCTTCATGGCCAACGACAGGGAGAGTATCGTGCGCATGAACGACGAGGGCCTCGACGCCCCCATCCTTAAAGGCCCGAACACCATCAACAACGTGGTGCTGCTGCTCACGAGCGCTGGCGTGGCCAAGTTTGGGCGGGAGAAAGGCTTCGATAAAATCGTCATCGGCTACGACAGCCGGGTGCGGGGCGGCGACTTCGCCCAGACCATTGCCGAGGAGTTTTTGGCTTATGGCTTCACGGTTTACCTTTTTGACGAGGCTTGCCCGTTCCCTGAAGTGACCTTCGCCATCCCCTTTGTGAAGGCGCAGATGGGCATCCTGCTATCCGCCAGCCACAACGACTACCGCTACAACGGCTACAAGCTTTGCTGCGGCAACGGCTCGCAGTTCGACCCAGAGGAGCGCACCGATATGTACAACAACTATATCGTGAAGGTGACCAGCCAGGATATCAAGACCACGCCCATTGCGGAAGCAGGCAAGGGCAAGGTCGTCTGGCTGGGTGGCAGCGAAAAACTGAAGGGCGTGGATTATCACGGCCACGATGAGTTGTTGAACATCCACGCTGCCTATGGCAATCAGGTGAAGCACTTCCTGCTGCAAGACACCACTACGAAAAAGGCGCTCAACATCGCCTTCTGCGCCTATCACGGTGCTGGCCGCAAGCTCGTGCCGCAGCTTTTGAGCGACGTCGGCTTCCAAAACGTCAATATCATCCATGAAAACGGGCTGTACGACCTGAACGGCCTGTTCCCCAGCTTCAACTCCGACCCCGGCTTTGAGCAGCAACCCGACCCCGGCGACTGGCGGGCGGGCAAGGTGGCCGTTGATGCTTTTATCAAGGAATATGGCAAGGCCAAATGGGACTCCACCGACGTGCTCATCGGCACCGACCCCGATGCCGACCGCTGCGCACTCACCGTGAAAGTGCCTGAAAATCAACAGTCTGTGTATGGCGGCGACTACACGTTGCTACCTGCTGACGAGGCTTGGGCCGTGCTGCTTTGGTACCGCCTGAAACTGGACAAGGGCATCAAAAAGAAAAAATCGTTCATCGTCCTCTCGCACACCACTACCGATGCACTGACGCTTTTGGCGAAAAAGCACGGCGTGGGCGTGGTGAAAACTTGGGTGGGCTTCGCTGCCCTGAGCGCCGCTGTGCGGGATAGTTGGAACGGCACACTTATCCAAGGCCTTGCCGAAGGCAAAAAAGACCCGAACCAGCCACTGGTGGACATGGTGGTAATGGAAAGCCACGACATGGACAAAGGCCGCAACTACAACCTTGGCGCATTCGAGCAAAGCAATGGCTTCGCCCTGCTCGGCAACCCGCCAAAGGACTTGTTCAGTTTGGGTGAAAACGGCCACGTCAGGGACAAGGATGGCACTTTCGCTGCCATCCTCCTCGCAGAAATAGCACAATGGGCCAAGGACAACGGCACGACCGTGTTCGAGATTTTGGACAAAAAAATCTACCTGGACAAGGAAATCGGCCTGTTCTACAACCACTACGAACCCGACCCAATTGACGGCGAGTACCCCGGCATTGAGGGCGACCGACAGAAGAAGGCCATCCTGCGCCGGGCGCTGGGCTACTACCAAATCGCATTGGCTGGCGGCCTGAGCATCGGCGGCGTACCAGTTACAGGCGTGGCGATGTACCGCACAGGCAAATACGACCACGTCTATCCGCCTACGCACGACTGGGTGTTCCCTGACGAGGGCATCCGCTTCTATTTCGGTAGCGAGTACAACCACCTGACGGTGCGCCCATCAGGCACGGGCAATGCCCTGCGCCTGCACATTCAGATGCACACGTTTGAGGTGAATGGCCGCAACCTCATCAGCCGCAAGAAGCAGCTCCGCAAAATGGCGCTGAAGATTGCGGACGATATTCGGGTGAAGTTGGGAGCGCCGAGGTCTTAGTCGGCAGTCTTACAGTCCACAGTCCCGTAGTCAAAGGCTGCCCAGCCAATCGTAAATCGTAAATAGCAACGCCCCGGCAGTCATCACGACGGCGGGGCGTTTGCATATTGGCCAAGGCCAAATAGGTCGTTTATTTCTTCAGCAAATCACGGATTTGCTCCAGCAGCACAATGTCGGCTGGCGGCGGTGGCGGTGGGCCTGCTTCTTCAGCCTTCTTCATCTTGTTCATGCCTTTGATAATCATGAACATCACGAGCGCCACAATCAGGAAGTCAATTATGTTGGTGATGAACGAACCATACATAACCGCAACCTCGGCGGCAGTCTCTTTTCCATCAGCACCGACAACGGCAGGAGTGAGAACCCATTTCATGGCATTGAAATCAACGCCTCCAGCCAATTGGCCTATCAAAGGTGCAACGATGCCGTCGGTAAAGGCAGAGACCACTTTGCCAAAAGCACCGCCCATTACGAAAGCAACCGCCATGTCGATCAGGTTGCCTTTCATTGCGAAGTCTTTAAATTCTTTCCACATAATGAACTTGTTTAAAATGGTTAAAAAAATAGTTTGAATGGAGACGAAAGTAATTGCGAAAGTAACATTTCAACAAATATTTCCCGCTGATTTTTCAATTTTGGAAGAAATAAATATTCGACAAGAAACTAATTCCACAAAATAAAAAAAGCCGTACGACTGCACGGCTTTACAAATTTATAATCTCATGAACGAAAAACGAAAATCAAGGAATGTGTTCAACTTCTGCCTTCACTTGCCTCTTTTTCTGTCTGGAAGTTGAAAAAAAGCTCCCCTCCCAAAAAACAGGAGGGGAACCCGAATAGGTTGATGGGAAACAATGTTGTGCGATTTCAAATACTACTGCAACCGGGAATTGGGCATCGGCTTGGGAAAATCGGTTTTGGATAAATCGGTTTTTGAAAAATAGATTTGGAATAACTAAAAAAATGTAATCGGTCTGAATAAATCGGTCGTTGGGCTTTTATCGCACGATAATTTTTCCGGTGTGGACGAGCCGCCCATCTGCCGCCAACCGGTAAGTATAACCGCCCGAAGGCAGGCCATTCCTAAGCAGGCGCAGCTTATTGCCAGGAGCTTTCTCCTGGCGAACGGGCCATCCATTTATGTCAAATATATTGATAATCAACTCTTTGCATTGCAGGTCTTTTGCCTCAAATTCAATGGCTGAGGCAAAGGGGTTGGGCCAAGCGCTCACTGTCACACCATATGGCAGTTCTGGCGTATCCACATCGCTGATGATGATGAAGTCGAGCAGTGAATCGCCGCCAATGACGTGGGTATAGGTGGCCGTTTGCACGGGTTCATCGAAGCCCATGAACACGGTGGCGCTGTTGTCAATATGCGTTCCTGTGGGGTTATTGGCGATTTGGGAAACCCTGAACCTTACGAAACCTTCCGATGCCGGGCCGCCGCCGGGCAGCAATTGGAGGCTATCGAAGGTGAACTTCAACACGCCACTGCCATAGACCTCGAACCCGTAGGGGTGGCTGCTACTACCAGCCGCCACCGTGCTGATTTCGAGAAAAGGAGAAAGCGTGTCTCTAACGACCAAACGAGTAATGGTATCCATGCTGACGTTCTGGAAATAGACATGGTACTCGATGTCGGTGTTAGCTGGGATGAGGTTTTCACTGTTGTCACCTAAATAGCCCTTGGGATAGCCTCTGACAAAAATGTAATCGGTAAAATTTGAAATACTTTCTTGTGCGTCAACTGCGGTAAATGGGTCGTTTTCGTCTTCTTGAAGTTCGGTCACATATCCGGTGTTGTAATCTCCAGGTGTTGTCGTGCAGCCTTCCACCGCCACGGTCGGGTAGCTGTTGCCGGGATGCCCCTCCGTTTGCTCGGCAACGAGGCGGTAGGTGGAGCCGTTGGCTGGCAGGGTGCGTTCTATGGTTTGTCCTGCTTCCAATTGGAAGGTTTCTGGGGTATCCATAAGCATTATATGGTCTTCGATGACAATGAACCCCTTTGGCTCATCCATGTCTCCAATACCATTGTTCTTTATAGTGAACTTGACGGAATCTCCATTGCAATAGCCATTTACTTTGATATTCGACATATCCCATTCAAGTGAAACGGGAAGGCAAATAGCATCGGGCAAGATATGCGCTCTTACGATATAGGCCTCATCTGGAAGTCCATTGCAATCGGAAGCGACGAACACCTGAAAGCTGCCACAGTCATCAAGGTCGAGTTGACCTACTTCAAAAACGAGCAGGCTGTCGTTTTGTGAAGCCAGCGGAACGGTTGCGCCCGTGTAGCTGAGACCGTTGTCCAGCACTAAGTTGACCGTAGTAGTTGGAGAGGTGGTCGTCCCTATGTTGCAGTAACTAACCGTGTAGGCAATATTGCTGCAGTTTTGTACTACGGGTGCGGCAATGTCCACTTGTAGCAGTGGGCATTCCACCGTGGAGAGCATGGGGAAGTTGCGCAGCAAGGTATCGTACTCGACTGTGAAATTCACCTGATAGCTAATGCAAGAAGACCAGTAGGCGTTTTTTGGCAGAACACTTACTGTGTAGTTGCCTGGGGCAATGGTGATGTCGTAATTCCCACTTGCATCGGTAGTGCCAAAGAACGTTTGGTCGTTCGAAACAGCTTTTACAACCCAATCATTCAAGCCTGCTTCGCCGTTTTGATAGACACAGTCGCCGCCATCCTTGAAGACCCTTCCAGTCAGGTGATTGGTATAGACGCTGCCATCGGGGCCGGTTTTTATGAAAGTAACATCGTTGAAAAATATGCCGAAGAGCGAGTTGTAGCCAATGGCCACAAAGCCGCCGTCTTGGGCCTGTGTGACGCCTTGGGCTATGTCCGCATGGCTGCCCCGGCCAATATTGTTCGTCCAGATATTGTTTCCATCGTTGTCGAAGCGGGCAAGGAAAGCATCCACATTGGCGGCAGTGACTTCGGTGTAGCCAGTGACCACGAGGTCGCCATTGTCCGCCACGAGCAGGTCGTTGATTTCGTCGCCAAGTGAGCCCCCGAAGGTTTCCGACCAAATTTCATTGCCATCAAGGTCGGTTTTGAGAAGCCACGCCTCAGAGGTAGCGCCTGTATAACCAGCGAGTGCTATATTGTTGTCCGAAGCAATGGCAATATCCCTCAGTTGGTCAATGTCGTTGGCCACGCCGAAGTATTTGCTCCAGACTTCGTTGCCATTAAAGTCCACTTTCACCAAGTAGCCATCCTTCGTTCCGTTGGCGGGGTTGTCGGCAGTGCCGGCCAAGAAATAACCATCTGCCACTTCCACGACACTGTAGCCGTCCTCGTCACCGGGTGTTCCGTAGGTTTGGCTCCAAACCTCGTCGCCTTGTGCATCAATTTTTAAAAGATAAGCGTCTTTTTCGCCGTTGCCAAAGCTGGAGGTGGTGCCAACGATGAGGAATCCTCCGCTCGCAGTAGTTGGGATGATGCGGAAACCCTTGTCATCGCCAGCGCCACCAAATTGTTTGCTCCATAGTTTTTGGCCGTCAGCACTGATTTTTAGGAGTAGGACGTTTAAATCGGCCAATTGAGTGGGCCTGAGTTCGCCGACCACCAGATAGCCTTGGTCGGGTGTTTCGGTAATGGAATAGCCAAAAGAAGTGAACCCGTCGTCGTAGAGATTCGACCAGACTTCGCTGCCGTCCACGTCGGTACGGATGACATATACCTGATAACCATTGCCACCGCCGGTGCTCTCGCTGGAGCCTACGCCGATGTAGCCGTGGTCTTGTGTCTGTAAGATGGATTGTCCCTGGTCGTCATTGTTGCCCCCGAAGTAAATCTCCCAACCCTGTGCGTTGCCTTGTAGGCAGGCCATCAGGGCGGCCAAGAGCACCAAGACCCTAACGAGGCCGAGTGGCCTGTGGGCAATTATGCTGGTGGAGGATGTCTTCAACAATGCAGTCATGGGCTTATCTTTCAATCTGTTCTTTGATGACGATACAAAAGTGTGGGCTGCTCCGTCCACAATCAAAGACAAAAAATAGCGTTTGTTGAACAGTTTTAGACTACTAAAAAGCGATTTAACCATAAAAAATCTTTTAAATCTCCTGTAAATACTGAATTTTTGCATGGATACGGATTTTTAGGTTTGTTGAAAAAAACAAAATCAAAGCTGCTCATTTTCCATGGAAAAAAGTCATCTTATTCACATTTTGCGGGTTTTGGACAAAAAAGAGGTCAAGGAATTGCGCAAATGGGTCAACTCGCCCGCCCATAACCTACGCCAAGACGTAGTTGACCTTTTCGAGTACCTCGTGACAGGGCAGCACCTTCATTCCGAGAAACAACTTGAGAAAGAGCGGGCCTTTCAAGCCATCTACCCGGGCAAAACGTTCAACGATGCCGAAATGCGCCAAGTGATGCACTTCCTACTGAAGGCAGTCGAGAATTTCTTGGTGTACAACGAACTGCTAAAGGACGAAGTGCGCGCCCAAACCATCTTGGCCAAAGTTTACCGAAAGCGGCAATTGGCCAAACAATTTCAAAAGACAATAGAGACTGGTCGGGAAATTCAGCAAACACAGCCTTATCGCAATCACCAATATTTTGAGAACGAGTATTTTCTACAATTTGAGCAGTACACCTACTTGAGCGGATTGGGTCGAAATACGCCGCTGAACTTACAAGAAGTCTCCGATGCGAACGATGTGGCCTACCTTGCCAATAAGCTGCAATTGAGTTGTATCATGCTATCACATCAAGCAGTTTTCAAAACAACTTACCGGTTGCAAATGCTTGAGGAATTAATGGATTACTTGGAGAATCACCAGCATCTATTGAAAATAGCTGCAATCGCTATTTATTATCATCAGTTCAAGGCCATGAAAAACCCAAATGATGAATCACATTACAGCTTGCTTAAGCGGGAAATATTTGATAATGGACATTTATTCCCAAATGAAGAGATGCGCGTGATCTATCTTCTCACCATTAATTACTGCATCGGTAGGATAAACGCTGGTGCTAACAATTTTGTTAGGGAATCATTTGATTTGTACAAACAAGGCTTGGAGAATAAGATATTCCTTGAAAACGGTGTACTCTCTCGGTTTACTTTCAATAATGCTGTCACTTCTGGATTGAACCTAAAAGAGTTTGACTGGGTTGAAAATTTTATTGAAAGCTACAGTGTGCACCTTGATGAGAAATTTCAAGATAGCTTTGTCCATTTCAACCTAGCTCGTTTATACTTTGAGAAAAAATCTTATGAGAAAGCTATGAAATTATTCGCCCAATCTGACTACGACGACTTTTTGATGACCCTAAATGCTCGCACAATGCTCCTAAAAATGTACTACGAACTCGACGAGTTCAACGCCCTCGACTCGCTTCTTGGCAGCATGAACACTTACATTCAGCGCAAAAAAGTGATGGGGTACCACAAGGACAATTACAAGAACATTATACAGTACACCAAAAAAATGCTCAAACTCACTCATTACGACAAGGAAAAAACCCAAAAGCTGAAACAGGAAATCGAAACTGCTAACCCGCTCACCGAACGCAAATGGCTCCTCGCCCAACTCGATAAAATGTAAGGGATTTTGCGATTTTTGCGGCCTTTTCAAAACGGTAGACGGATTATGGTGAACGGTTGACGGCCCGTCCACCGTAAGCCGTGGGCCGTCAACCTTCAAACATGAGCCAACGGAACAAACTTCAAAAATTTGCGGAGGTGCTAAGCTTCCCGAACGTGTTCGAGAACTTCGACGCCACCAATCCCTCGCTTTCGGGGGAGAACGGCCAGCCTGTGGAGCTGAAAGGCCACTGGGCAGAGCGTTGCTTCCAGAACTCGAACCCCATCACCCTTGAACTGGCCTGCGGCAAGGGCGACTATGCCATCGGGCTGGCGCAGCGGTTCCCAGAACGGAACTTCCTCGGCGTGGACATCAAAGGTGCCCGCATCTGGCGGGGAGCGAAGACGGCATTGGAGCTTGACCTAAAAAACGTGGCCTTCCTGCGCACCCGCATCGAGCAGATTGCCTTGTTTTTCGAGCCGGGCGAGGTGGACGAAATCTGGATTACCTTCCCTGACCCGTTTCTGCGCAACAGCAAGTCGAACCGACGACTTACCTCCCCCACGTTCCTGCGGGAGTACCGCAAAATCCTAAAGCCCGGCGGCTTCGTCCACCTGAAAACGGACGACCCGACCCTCTTCGACTTCACCCTTGAAGTATTGGCGGAGGAAAAGGACGTGCAGATAGAATACCAAGACCACGACATCTATGCCAAGCCGCTGCCCATGCCTGAACTGGAAATCAAGACCTTCTACGAGAAGCAGCACCTGGCCATCGGGCGTACCATCAAATACGTAAGATTCAAGTTGGGCGCATGATTTTGAACTTTTGTTTGCATGGCGCAGTTGAATTACCTATTTTTGCACCGCTTTTTAACAATTGTAATCCTTTGAAGTAAACGTTCTCGAAAGCCGATTCAGGTCCCATAGCTCAGTTGGTCAGAGCACGTGACTCATAATCATGGGGTCCTAGGTTCAAGCCCTAGTGGGACCACAACTTTAATACGAAGCCCCGGAGGAGCAATCCTTTGGGGCTTTTTTTGAACCTACCACAGCAGAGGTGTTTTCACCTAAAATTGGCCGGTTCATCGCCAAATATTGCTTGAAGCACGTCATTTGCCCAAAAAACTCAATTTTTTTATCCCGAAAATTCATTTCCCAAAATTAACTTTGCCTCCCAACGCTTTCCCGCCTGAATATCCAAATCAAAACGCTATCCCCGTGACACATGGTCCAACGCCTTCCGCTTTAAGCACTGATTAGGTTAAAAAATTGCAAGAACAAGGTCTTTTTTGAAAGGAAGAGAATAAACTGCGGATGCAGCCCCATGCATTTGGACGGCGTTGCTATGTGCTTACTGTAGCGGCCACGCCGTGATGTCATGCCGAACAAATAGGCTACAATAGGCTACTACTGCTCTGATTCGACTGTTCATAAAAAAGGCTGCCCAAGCAATATGGCAGTTACAAACAAAACAAAAAATGAAAGGTAAACTTTACCTGATGGCAGCAATGCTGCTCAGTTTGGCTTCACTAAACCCTGTAAGCGGACAAGTTTGCGACTGCGCCACCACGGGCAACTGCCCAGTCGGCATCGAGGACAACGGCACCTTCCAAGGTACCTTGGACGTGACCGTTAACGGCCCAAACGACCTCGGGCAATGCCCGCTCACCTCCCTCTGCTTCACCATAGAACACACATGGGTTGGCGACCTTTCCGTTTCGCTCACCTCGCCCAGTGGCCTCAATTACTTGGTAATGGCCGATGCCAACAACGGCCCTGGCGGTTGTGGCACCAATGCCGACAATATTGACGTCTGCATCGTGCCCGGTGCATTCAACCCATTGACGGGAAACTCAGAGTATATCTGCAACACTGGGGGCTGTTCAGTCGGCACTTGCTGCCTGAACGGTGCATGGACCATGCCCTGCGGAGGCGTGACCGACCCTGTCTCTGGTGCCACGCAGGCACCGAACTGCAATTTGGGCGATTTCAATGGAGCCGGCGCCCCCGCCAACGGAACCTGGACCCTTACCATCAACGATATTTGCAGCAGCGACGTAGGCCAGTTGATCAACTTCTCACTCACCTTTGCCTGTGGCGCCAGTTGCATTTCCTGCGAAGCAGATGGCGGCACCCTGAACGACCCCGACGTGCAGGGTTGCCAAGGCAGCGCTTCGTTGAACTTGAATCCTATTCCAGTATATAACGGCAACCCAGCACCCGACCCCGGACAGTACGGGTACAATTGGGTAATTGCCAACTCTAACGGCACTATCACCAACGTGAACCCTACGGCGAACATGTCAAACTTCCCGCCGGGCAGCTATACACTTTGTGGTTTCTCTTATATCCTGACCGCACAGGGCAACTTGAACTCCCTCATTGGCCAGAATTTGGTGAATGCCCAAAACCAATTCGACTCCCCCACCGCACCTTTCTGCGGAAATTTTTCGGACGACTGCATCAACGTCACCATCGGCCCGCCCATACCACCATCCACGTTGGACACCTTTGCCTGCCTTGGGCAATGCATAGACCTCGGTGGCAACTTGGTCTGTGCATCTGGCCCAGTTATCTTCCAGTCTTACCTTGGTTGTGATAGCATCGTCAACGTAAACTTGACCATTGTTCAACCTATCACGACCAATGAAACGGTCACGGTATGTGCTGGCGAATGCATTTTTGTCAACAACCAATCTTATTGCCCTCCCGGCCCGGCAATCTATTCGCTACCGAACTGGCAAGGATGTGACAGCACCATCATCCTAACGTTCAATGAAATAGTCACGGTCGCCCTCATAAACCCTGCATCACCCCCTCCACTAAGCTGCAACAACCCAGTCGTTCTCCTCGACGGTTTTGGTTCCGTCCCATCCCAAGTGACCTATCAATGGCAAGGGCCAAACGGCTTTTTCAGCAACGATGGGGCCATCACTGTGGACCAACCGGGCGACTACACGCTTACCGTCATCAATGCTGCGCTGAACCCACCCTGTACGTCCACGGCAACTGTTACCGTGGATGGAGCGGTCTTGCCCCCCGATTTGCAACTCAACAGCCCGCCACCAAGCATCTGCGCAGGGGATTTCTTCGATTTGACGACCTTGCAAATCATTGACCTAAACAATACCAACCCGACCATTACTTTCCATAGCGCTACCCCTGCCACACCTTTCAATGAACTGCCCAGCACCAATGTGTCGCCATTAACAACAACGACTTACTATGCGCTGGGCACATCGGGCACCTGTTCCGGTGAACTGCCCATTACACTAACCGTGACGCCATTGCCTGTGGCTAATTTCACAGCAACTTCACCGATTTGTATTTCCAATGCCTCAACAGTCGTCTTTACCGGCTCCGCACCACCCAATTCCAACTATACCTGGAACTTTGGCGGCGGCACTGCCTCGCCCGGAAGTGGCCCTGGGCCACACAACGTGACTTGGGGAACGGGTGGCACAAAAACCATTACCCTCGTAGTGGATGCAAATGGATGCCAATCCAACCCAGAATCCCAAACGGTTGAAGTTGGCACGCAAATACCGCCTCCTGTCATCAACTGTGCCTCAACCCCCAATAGCATAACATTCACTTGGTCGCCTGTACCTGAAGCCATAGGCTATGATGTCGTGGTCATCAACGGACCTACGGGAACCATGAACGGGCCGGAAAGCTATGTCGTGAACAACCTCAACCCCAACCAACTGGTCACCATTTCGGTAACTGCTTTATCGGGCAATTCCTGCCCCGACAATTTCGCACAGTTGTCCTGTACGGCACAGGACTGCCCACCTGTGACTGTCACCATAGACCCCTTGCCCGACATCTGCCTTACCAGTTCGACAGGTACGTTTGTGCTTTCTGCTTCGCAAATGGGCGGAACAGGTAGTGGTGCCTTTACTTGGTCGGGGCCAGGGGTGAACCCCATCACGGGCATTTTCAATCCTGCAAATGCCAACCCCGGTGCCAACACCATCGTGGCAACCTACGAGGAAGGCACCTGCACCTACAATGCCTCCATTGTCATCAACGTTTACCCAACGCCTTCGGCAACCTTTACGGCCACATCGCCCATTTGCAGTTCCAGTGCCGCCACCGTGAACTACACGGGCAACGCCTCCAATTCTGCCGATTTCACTTGGAATTTTGGCGGTGGAACTGCCAGTCCGGGGACTGGTCCTGGCCCGCACAGCGTCGCATGGCCAATGGGCGGCACTTATACCGTTTCGTTAACGGTTTCGGAAAATGGCTGTAATTCGACCGCCGCCTCGCAAACATTGGTGGTTGGCTCGGCTTTGCCCCAGCCGCTAATCAACTGCAATACCACAACGAATTCTGTTGAGTTTGTTTGGGACGCTATACCGGGTGCCAGCGGTTATAACGTGAACGTAGTGACTGGTGGCACAGGCGTTGCCACATCTGATACCTCCATGCTGTTCAGTGGGCTGAGCCCCGGTGATGCCGTTACCATCCAAGTCACGGCCCTCGACCCCGGCCCATGCAATGACGTCACAACCCAAGCAACCTGCATAGCACAAGATTGCCCTTCGGTAAACATTACCCTCACACCAGTGGACGATATTTGCTTAAACGCCAATGCTACGCCAATCACTTTGCAAGCGAACGTAACAGGCGGTGCGGGTGGTGGCACGCTGACATGGGTAGGCCCTGGCGTCAGCATCAGCGGGGTGTTTACGCCCCAGCAAGCAACACCCGGAGCAAACCTCATCACTGTCATTTATGAAGAAGGCGATTGTAGCTATTCGGAAGATATGACCATTGATGTCATTGCGCAGCCGGTTGCCAGTTTCACCGCACCTTCGCCTACCTGCAC
Source organism: Saprospiraceae bacterium (assembly GCA_022841745.1). GTDB lineage: Bacteria > Bacteroidota > Bacteroidia > Chitinophagales > Saprospiraceae > UBA6168. The sequence continues at coordinate 31,036 of JALHQW010000058.1, forward strand.
CAATGAAAACATATCGGTTTCGTACACGGGTATGGTGATGTCTGGCTTGACCTTCGATTGGGATTTTGGCACGGCCAATGCCACACCAGGCGTAGGACAAGGGCCGCACCTCGTTAGTTGGGGCACGGGAGGCTCACAACCAATGAGCTTAACCGTGACGACAGCACAGGGATGCGCCTCTGAAGATTTCACGCTTAATGTCCAAGTGGATGAGCCGCTCATTGCGCCAGCAATTACCTGCGTTACCACGACCAACTCCATTGAATTCACTTGGCCGAACGTGGCAGGTGCTACCGATTATGTAGCTACGCTCGTATCCGGTACCCCTGGCGTTCAGGATTCGCAAAACAGCTATGTTATCAATGGCCTGCAACCCGGCGACCAAGCCACCATTTCATTGACCATTTCCAATGGTGGCGCTTGTCCTGATGTCACGATACAACAAAGTTGCATCGCACAGGATTGCCCGCCTGTCGCTATTACCATTGCCCCTGTTGACGATATTTGCCTAGATGCAAATGCCACGTCCGTCACCCTCCAAGCAACGCTTTCCACTACGGGAGGCACGCTGGTCTGGTCTGGTGACGGTGTCAATGCCAGCGGGGTGTTCAACCCTGCCCAAGCCGACCTTGGCGCCAACTTGCTTACAGCAACCTACACATTAGGCGATTGCATTTACACCCAAACCACGACGATAAATGTCCTTTCCGTTCCTATAGCCAATTTCACGGCACCCAGCACAGCCTGTGTGGGCGAGGATGTGGCTATTACGTTCAACGGTACCGCATTGCCCAACGCCATTTTTGACTGGGATTTTGGCGCTGCTACCGCAACGCCCGGCACAGGTATTGGCCCGCACATGGTTTCTTGGCCGACGAGCGGCCCGCAGCAGGTTACATTGACAATCACATCAGAACAGGGCTGCGCCTCGGAACCGATGTCTGAGAACATCCAAGTGCAAGCGCCACTGTTGCCTCCGGTCATCAATTGCAATACCACGCTCAATTCCATAGAATTCAGTTGGTTAGATGTTGCTAGTGCAACGGATTATGATGTGGTTGTCATCAATGGTGCTACAGGCAGCCAGACCTCGCAAAACACCTATGAAGTGACTGGATTGATGCCCAACAACCAAGTCACCATCGAACTTACGGTTTCCAACAACGGCCCATGCCCGCCTGTGACCGTACAGCAAACTTGCATCGCACAGGATTGCTTGCCCATCGTGGCGAGCGTTGACCCTGTTGCTCCGATTTGCCTCGGCTCGGTCAATACCGTTCAACTTACAGCCACCCTCACAGGAGCCGCAGGCGGTGGAACGGAAACTTGGAGCGGCGCTGGTACCAGCGCCAGTGGCGTGTTCAATCCAGCAACGGCTGGCATTGGCACGCACCCCATTGTTTATACTTATGTTGAAAACAACTGTACTTACCAAGCTGGAGGAACTATACAGGTGCTTCCGACGCCAACCGCCAGTTTCAACGCCAGCGACGTAATCTGCGTAACAGATGCGGCCACTGTGACCTACGGCGGCAACGCCCCAGGCAACGCCACCTATACTTGGAACTTTGACGGCGGCACGGCAACGCCCGGTACTGGCCAAGGCCCACATCAAGTCTCCTTTCCGTCCGAAGGTGATTATGACCTAGTGCTTACTGTAGCACAAAATGGCTGTACCTCCACGCAGGTAATGCAGAGCGTACAAGTTGACGCTGAACTGACGGCTCCCGACATTGATTGCAACACAACAGTTTCATCCATTGAATTCACTTGGGATGCAGTACCCAATGCAACTGACTATGAGGTGACCGTGCTGAGCGGCCAGTCAGGCTTACAAAACTCGCCGACGAGCTATTCGCTTACTGGCCTACAGCCAAACGAAACCGTGACCATCGAACTCGTGGTAAGCGGCAACACGGTTTGCCCATCCATCACGGTGGAACAGACCTGCACGGCAGTTGACTGTCCAGCCGTTACGATTGACCTTGCGCCTGTTGACCCCATCTGCCTTACAGCGAGTGCAGGTACAGTGCAACTGCAAGCCACGGTAACTGGCGGTACGGGAACAACTGGCACTTGGAGCGGCCCCGGTGTTAGCGCCAACGGCACCTTCAACCCGAACACAGCAGGTGTTGGCACCCATGCCCTCACCTTTGTTTACGAAGAAAACAGCAGTTGCAGTTATGATGAAACAACGCAGGTTGAGGTAGTGGCTGCTCCTGTTGCCGATGCTGGCCCCGGCGGCGAAATCACCTGTATTGACACCCAATCTTCCGTGCAACTGGGTGGGCCCGGCACCTCTGTTGGCCCCGGCATTACGTATGAATGGACGATAGGTGGCGTACCAATACCCACCGATTCCGATATTCCAAACCCAGTCGTCACATTGCCCGGCACTTATACGCTTATCGTCACCAATACGGCCTTGGACAATTGCGCTGATACGGACGAAGCCACGGTTTTGGCCAGCACAGCTATACCGCAACCAGAAGTGACCATCGTGCCCATCAGTTGTTATGGCCAAAACGATGGCGCCATTTCCGTGGTGAACGTGACGGGTGGCGAGCCGCCATACCTCTATTCGCTTAATGGCGGCGACTATAGCTCCAATAGCAATTTCACAGGTTTGGCGCCGGGCGTTTTCGTTGTCTCGGTGATTGACGCATCGGGCTGCGAGGCGACCCTCACGATTGACATCACACAGCCACAAGAACTGAACGTGGAACTGATAGCCATCGTCGAAGGCAGCGGTAATATCATCCGCCTTGGCGATACCACGCAGTTGCAGGCACTTGTCAGTTTGCCTGAAGACAGCCTCGACAATATCACGTGGCATCCAGCGGAGTTGGTGTCTTGCGACACCTGCCTGAACGTGTTCACCTCGCCCACCCGTGAAACGACCTTCACCATTACGGTGGAAAGCAATGGCTGTGAGGACAGCGACCAACTGACGCTTTTTGTCAAAAAAGACCACCCCATCTACGTGCCAAATGCCTTCTCGCCGAACGGCGACAACAACAACGATTTGTTCATGATTTACGGTGGAAAGGAAGTAGCCAAGATTCGCTCTTTCCTTGTGTTTAGCCGCTGGGGCGAGACGGTGTTCCAATACTACCTCTTCCCACCCAATGAACCGGCTTATGGCTGGGACGGCAAGTACCGTGGCGAACCGCTGAATGCTGCCGTGTTCACTTGGTATGCGGAAGTGGAGTTCGTGGATGGCGTTGTGGAATTGTTCGAGGGGAGCGTGACGCTTAAGAGATGATACTTTAAATTTTTAAAATATGAGAGTAGAAACAAAATGGGCCATTGTCCCAACGGTTGTTATATTGGTCTGGATGCTGATTGCGCAAGCACTTGGGCTTTTCACACCTGAGCGGTTCGGTACGGCGAGCTTGATTGGGGTCGTTATCAGCACGCTGACTTTTGCTTTTACCTATTTCATGGTCACAAAAGAAAAACGGGAGCAGGACTACAATGGTGCAATGACCTGGAGCGAAGGCTTTTGGGCAGCTGCCCGGATGACGTTGATCTATATTCCCATTAGTTGCTTTATATTCTATATTTACATCCAATACCTGAACCCTGGGTACAAGGCGTTCATCGTGAGCGATGATTTTGGCAAAGACCCCGTTAATACTTTTTTGAAGGGGAACTTGGTAAGTTCGTTGCTGTTTGGTGGGCTGTTTTGCTTGGTATTCCCGTTGTTCACCCGAAGGTCCGTAGAAGAAAAAAAATAGTTCCACTTGAGGAGGGCATGCCTATGTATTGAGGTATTTTTTGGATAAAAATTTTCAATTTTCACCCAATCTTCCCCTGCTTATTAGTTAAAAAACAATCGTTGGCTCCGCCAACGCACCACTGAATGACAACGCTGAAAAATACTTTTATGGCATTGCTTGCCACCTTCACGCTCTTAGCATTGGGATGCAAAAGCGAACAGAGCAACTCAACTCCAACAACTCCGGAGCCTGAACTTCAGCCATTGGCCGTCCCAAAGTTTGAGCGGGACTCTGCTTATGCTTTTGTAAAAAAACAGGTGGACTTCGGGCCTCGTGTGCCGAACACCGAGGCGCATAAACGTTGCAAGGATTGGCTGGTAGCACAGCTCACAGCTTATGGCCTCAAGGTCACCGAGCAGCCGTTCACCGCAAAAGCTTACACAGGCAAGACGCTCAATGGCGTTAACATCATTGCGCAGTACAAACCAGAAGCCACCAAGCGCATCTTTCTCGCCGCCCATTGGGACAGCCGCCATATCGCAGACTCGCCGCTCAACAAGGAGCGACAAAAAGAACCCATCCTCGGTGCCGATGATGGCGGGAGTGGCGTAGGTGTTCTCCTCGAAATTGCCAGGATATTGCAAAGCAACCCTCCAAAGGAGCAAGTAGGTGATTTGGGTGTGGACTTCGTGCTTTTCGACGCTGAAGACCATGGCGACGACAGCGACATTAACCCCAACCCAAATAGTTGGTGCCTCGGCTCGCAGCATTGGTCACGCAACCTCATGCCCTCCGGCTACAGTCCCAAGTACGGCATCTTGCTCGACATGGTGGGGGCCAAGACCGCCCGCTTTACCAAAGAGGCCGTTAGCATGAACTTCGCCCCGACCGTGATGAACAGGGTTTGGAAAATCGGGCAAAACCTCGGCTACACCAATTATTTTGTGGAGGACAAAACCGGGGCTATTACCGACGATCATTATTTCGTGAACACCATCGCCAAGATCCCCATGATAGACATCATCGGCAAGTCCAGTGAAACCCAGACGGGCTTTGGGGCGCATTGGCACACCCACAACGACGACATGGGCGTCATTGACGTGCGGGCACTGCGGGCCGTCGGCCAGACGGTTTTAGAAGTGATTTACCAAGAAGCGGCAGGGAGGTTTTGATAATGGCCAAGGCTGGGTTTCAGATTTCGGGAAGATTCGTTTGCAAAACTGGGCTTACAAGTGATTTACCACAAGCCCACGCCAATCCATACAAAACAAAAAGGGCGTAGCCGAAGCCACGCCCATGCTGTATTTTAAGGAAAAAGGAATTGGATTCAACCAACTCGCCAGTCTCCAAATTTTTCAATTCCCCATCACTTCCTGCCAAACAAGTTGCTTAGGAGGCTTTTTCCCACCATACCGGCCACATCGTCCATGATGGAGCCGTCGCCATCCTTGTCGAGAAAGCGAGTGGCCATGTTCATCAATGGGTTGCCAGCGTCACGCTGCTGGCCGACAGAGTTGGTAAGAAGCCCTGCGATACCTTCACCATCGAGGCCCTGCTGTCGCTTCTGCTGGCCGAGCAAGCTCATCACCATCGGGGCAAGCGTGGTCATCAGGTCACCCGTCTTGCCACTGTCGAGGCCGCTCATCTTGCTGATCATGTCAATGGCACCACCTTGGCGGTCGCCGAGGATGTGGTTGAGAATGCCCGAGCCGTTGGCAGCACGGGACTGTTCAGGAGCCACTTGGCCACCGATGAGGCCCATTAGGTTGCTCAGGAGGCCACCATCGTGGTCACGCTCAAGGGCGTTGTTCAGGCTGGCTGCGCCTTCTGGAGTGGAGGCATTCTTGGCCAAACCGCTGAGCAGCGTGGACACGATTCCTTGGGCAGCAGTGGCAGTCTGGGCGCGGTCGGCACCACCGATTCTGTTGCTGAGTTGGTCAATGACGTTTTCGTCCATCTGACCGTGGAGTAAATCAAACAAGTTACCCATGTGATTCCTTTTTATTTTGATGAAAAAATCGCCGCTTGCGGCAACACGAGCTTAGGACGCAAAAAGCTGGACAAGTATCAATAAAAAATCAAAATTATTTTTACCCCTCAGTTTGAGTGCCTTTTTTCTACGTGCGACCAAAGTTAGCAATTCAGTTAATATTTGGACAAAATCAAATCTGAAAGCTGAAATTGTTTTTTTTCAAATAAAACATCCTACCTTGCTTTGCCTTTTTGGGTACCAAAAACAAACACATCGTATGAGCAGGGAGCTACACAGCCCATCAGAAGAAATCATCTCGCAAACGGACATCGCCTCACTGGCGCAGCAGTACGTACTCAACCTTTTCAACCAGAAGAACGATGCCCGCCTGGTGTTCCATACCTATCGCCAAACGATGGAAATCGTGAAAACCGTGAACAGCCTCGCACAGGCCAATGGTTCTACGGCTTCGGAATGGGAGACGGCTGCTTTGGCGGCATGGTTCAGCAATGTTGGCTACCTGTTTGAATACCAAAACCCCGAACCACGGGCCGTGGAAAAAGCCGAGAAGTTCTTTAGCGCCCACCCTCAGTTCCCAACCGACAAAGTAGCCAAGGTTATAGAGACCATCAAGGCGATGTTCAACGACCAAGCCATGCGCACCAAGGAAGGGCAACTGCTCTCCGATGCCTTGAACGCCGTCCACTTTGGCAGCGGCTTCTTGGAAAATTCCCCACTGATGCGCTTGGAACAGGAACTGTTGGTGAACCGGCATTTCACCAAGGAGGAATGGGAAGCGTACCAGATGCAGTTGTTGCTGGGCGTCCGTTTTTTCACCTCACATGCCAAACTGTCCTACGAGCCCATTGTTGGCCACCAAATACTTGCCCATAAGGAACGCCAAGACAAGCGAAAGCGAAAGGAGCAGCCCCAAAAGCAACAGGGCGACAAGAAATTCCAAGGCCTGAAGGACAGGCTATCACCTGGGGCGCAGACTTTCTTTCGCACGAACTATCGCACACATATTAACCTCAGCGCCATCGCCGACCAGAAGGCGAATATCATGATCAGTGTGAACGCCATCCTGATTTCTGTGATGATTTCCGTGATTTCGTACCGCAACATGACCGAAACCAACCCTGCCGTGCTGATGCCCGTGGTCATCTTCCTCGTCACGGGGCTTTCCTCGCTCATCTTTGCCGTGCTGGCCGCCAGGCCAAAGGTCACTTCCTTTATCAACGACTCAACACCAATCGAACAGGCCAAGCGCAATCTTATGTTCTTCGGAAATTTTACGGCCCTTACGCAAGAGCGCTACGAGCAACTAATGGACGAGGTGTTCCGGGACAGCGACCTGCTCTATGGCAACATGACCCGTGACCTCTACAACCTCGGCAAAGTGCTTGACCGCAAGTACAAGTTCCTCTCCATCTCCTACAATATATTTATGGTAGGCTTTGTGGCCACCGTGCTGTTGTTTATGGTGGTGCTGTTTAGTTGAGCAAATTGGGTGATGCTTTTAAAACAAGCAATCTCAATCATCCAACCCCTCCCCCTCCACATCTGCAAAGCTGTCCACCTGCTGCTGCTGCTTCAGGAAGCGGCACCACGAGCAGTCCTCTTGCCCACAGCCCTGGTAAAACTCCTGCCGCATGATGCGGGCATAGGTGTCGGTGATTAGGCCTTTTACAAATGCCACATCCTCCGGTTGGTACTCGATGCGCTTTGTCTCGAACTGGCCCCGTGCATCGGGTTCCAGGTAGCTGATTTCGGCGCTGATGGCCCGTGCGGGGTTGCGCCGCCAATTGTCGAAAAGGATTTTGTAGAAGACAAGCTGGCGGTAGTAGGTGCCGCCGATTGCCGATTGCGGATTGCGGATTGCGGATTGGGAGGTCGAGCTATCTTGGCCCTGACTGCCGACTGCGGACTGTGGACTGCGGACTGCTAACTCAAAATCCGGCCTTCGCACCCGCTCGGGGTCAACGCCGCCCGTTTTATAGTCCACGATATGCACCTCTTGCCCACTCTTGCCGAGGTAGTCAATCCGGTCAATGATGCCCATGATGGGCACACCTTCCACCTCCACGTAGTTGAACTCTTGCTCCACTTTGCAGTTGGTGGGCCAGCTGGCTTGGTGTTGGCGCACATAGTCGGCGAGGTATTGCCTGCCGAGGTCGAGGCGGCGTTCAAAGTCCTTTTTGCTCAGGAAGCCCTGCTGCCGCCGCATTTCATGCTCAAAAAACTGGACGAACTCGCCCGCAAACGGGAAGTGGCGATTGCCGGGTGCTGCCCGCAACATTTGTTCGAAACCCCGGCGCAGGGCATTGTGCATGGCCACCCCGTAGAAGGCCGCCTCGGTGGCCACAGCAGGTGCCCGCAGCACGTTTTCATAGTAAAAACTCAGTGGACAACGCAAGAACTTGTTCATCGCCGTCACATTCAGGGTGAATTTTTCCAGTAGCGCCTGCACTGCCATTCGGTCGTGCGGTTCGACGCCCTCCGTTGGCTTGCCTTCGAGCAAAAGGGCGGCTTGGGCCTCTAAAATGGCTATAGGGGCTACGCCGCCGGGTTGTTCCGAAACGGAATTTTTGCCCAAAATTTCATCCAAGAACTGGGTGCGCAGCAAGTCTTTGCCCTCGTCGTTCTTGGTGGCATAACTGATGTGCAGCCGCTCCTTCGCCCTCGTCATGGCCACGTAGAACAGCCGCCGCCTCGCCTCCATCGCATCGGCCTCCCCGCTCAGGTGAAGCGTATCAGGGAAGGTGAACTGGAAATGGCTGCCCCGCTTGGCCGGTTCCCAATTGTCCTTCACACAGTCGAGGAGGAAGACGTGGCGGAACTCAAGCCCCTTGGAGGAGTGGGCGGTCAGCAACTGAATTGCGGATTGTGGAACTTGTCCCGACACCTCGGGATTGCGGATTGCGGATTGAAAGGCCGAGCTATCTTGGCCCTGACTGCGGACTGTGGACTGCGGACTGTGTACTGCCAACTTCGGACTGCCAACTGTGGACTGCGGACTGTGGACTGCCAACTGCGGACTGCCAACTGTGGACTGTGGAATGTGGACTGCCAACTTCGGACTGCCAACTGTGGACTGCGGACTGTGGACTGCCAACTTCGGACTGCCAACTGTGGACTGCGGACTGTGGACTGCCAACTTCGGACTGCCAACTGTGGACTGCGGACTGTGGACTGCCAACTGCGGACTGCCAACTGTGGACTGCGGACTGTGGACTGCGGACTGTGTTGAGTTTGGCGGAGAAAGGACGGGGGTAGTAGCTCCAACCCGCAATCCGTAATCCGCAATCCGCAATCCAATCCCGTTTGCATCCATGCTGGCAAAGATTTCCAGCAGCCTCGTAAGGTGGATGCGTGGGTTGCGAAGCGCCTCATTCTCGACAAAATTGGTGAAGGCGAACAGCACTTGTAAAAGTTCGGCCTTGCGTTCGCTGGCCAGCACATGATGCAGCAGCCCGCTGCGGTTGATGAGCCTTTCGATGAAATGTGGGACACTGAGGTTGGCGTATTCGCTAAGCATGAACTCAAGGAATACAGAAAGTTGCAACAGCGCTTCAGGCTGTTCGATGCCCGTTTGCTTCAGCAGGTTTCTATTGGCTATGGCGCTTCGCAAATAGAGTGAAATGGACTTTGCACCAGGCTTCGAGGGCAGTTTTTCCATGCCCGTCCAGCCTTCGCCTTCGGTGGCCAGCCACATGGAAAGCCGTGCGATGTCCTGTGGTTTTATCCCAAAAAATTCAAAATGCAACATCCTGAAAAGCGCCTGCTCGCCACAGTATGGGCGGTGGAACTCGTCAACGAAATAGCTGAGCATCAGGCGCAGGTTTTCTACCAACGGCAGGTCAAGGGCGTTGATGGGCTGCCGGGTTTGGTAAGGGATGCCTTTTTTTTCCAACAAGGCCATGAGCCGTTTGGCTTGGCGGTGCTTTGCAAAAATGACGGCTACTTCATCCAGCGGGAAGCCCTCGTGCAACAGTTTTTCGAGCTGCTCCGCAATGGCCACCTCCTCCTGCAAACGGTTCGGGTAGGCTTTTACCGAAGGTAAAATCGGCAAATGGGCATACTCAGCGTGCCTTGCAATGAGGACTTTCTCCAAGCCCAAGTCCCGGAGGTGGTTCACGATTCGCAGTGTGTTCGAGCCGATGAGCGTACCCGCCGAGTCGAGGATGTGCTGCGTGGAGCGATAGTTCTCGGTCAGCACCACCACCTTCAGCTCGTCGTGGTGGGTATGGTAGAAGTCGGTGATGTTCTTGAGGCGGGCACCTTGGAACTCGTAGATACTCTGGTCGTCGTCGCCTACGATGAAGACGTTTGGAGCATCCCAAAACTCGGTCAGGCGGTGCAGCACCTCGTTTTGGGCACCGTTGGTGTCTTGGTATTCATCGAGCAGGAAGTAGAGGTATTGCTCCTGGTAACGGGCAAGCAGGTAAGGGTGGTCACGGAAGGCCCGCAGCACCCATAGTATCATGTCCTCGTAGTCGTATCGGCGGCGCTCCCGCAGGATGTCCTCATAGCGGGGGAAGAGTTGCACTGCCGAGCGCAGCCGTTCCATTTTCAGTTTTTCTTCCTCGATGGCAGCGGTTTTCAGGTCGCCTTTTTTCCAAGTACCCCGGTTCTGCTGGTAAACGAATTCCTTGCGGTTGGGCAGGTCGGCGAGGTAGGCGTTTATTTTTTCTTCGATAAAATTAGGCCCCCAGTTCTCCGATTTCATGCGTCGGAACAGTTCCTGCAAATGCCGCTCGTAGCGGTAACCGTCCGAGCGGCCCCTGCGCAAAGGGTGTGCCCACGGCACTTCATCTAACAGTTGGCGGATGGTTTCGACCCGCTCCAGGTCGCTCAGCGGCTCCAGTTCCCGACGGCCAAAAAGCTCCAGGTTGTCTTGAATAACGGTGTTGCAGAACGAGTGGAAGGTGAAGATGTGCACCTTGTGTGCGTCAGGCCCGATGAGCGAGAGCAGCCGATGCCGCATGGCCTGTACCCCTGCGTCGGTAAAGGTAAGGCATAGGATATTGTGCGGTTGTGCATCGGTTCGGAGCAGGATATTGCCGATACGAGCGGCGAGGATGTGCGTCTTGCCCGTGCCCGGCCCAGCAATGACCAGCACAGGGCCCTCTATGGTTTCAACCGCCTCCCGCTGGGCAGGGTTGAGGCGCTCCAGTTCTTGGAGGAACTGCTCGTTGTAGGTCTGGATGGTCATTGCGGAGCAAAGTTATCAAAAGCGCAAACTAAGTCGCTTTGAGTTGTTGGTTTCGATTTTCGTGGAAAGTAGATGGGCAAAATTTAACACCTCAAGCAGCCGCTTTGACCTTTCTTTGCAGCGATGAAAAAAAGAACAACACTTGCGATGCTTGGGCTGTTGTTTCAGCTCGGCGTCGTAGAAGCCCAGTTTTTCCTAAATGGCTCCGCCGTCCAGTTGAACGACACCTGCTGGACGCTTACGCCAGCGGAGAACAACCGGGTCGGCTCTATTTGGAACGGCACCAAGGTGAACTTGAACAACTCCTTTCAGGTCATCATGGACATGTACTTCGGCTGTAAGGACGGCGATGGGGCGGACGGCATCCTGTTCGGCCTACAGCCGGTGAGCACGAGCATTGGGCAGGCGGGCGAAGGCCTCGGGTTTCAGGGCGTGTCGCCATCGCTGGGCATTGAGTTCGATACTTGGCAGAACGGAAACCTCTCCGACCCCAGCTCCGACCATGTGGCCATTTGCAAAAACGGCAACCTCAACCACGGCGGCTCCACCAACCTTGCTGGCCCTGTTCAGGCCAATGCAACGAACGGCAATATAGAGGACTGCAAATGGCACAAGCTACGGGTGGACTGGGATGCCCCCACCCAGACCCTCGAAGTATGGTTCGATTGCGATAGGCGCCTGACCTATAAAGCGGACATCGTCAACCAGGTTTTTGGTGGCGACCCCAATGTTTTTTGGGGCTTCACGTCGGCCACGGGTGGGGCAAACAACCTGCAACAGGTCTGTTTCAGCTACGTCACTTTCCTCGATAAATTTGAAGATGTGGTCATCTGTCCGGGCGGCCAATACCAAATTACGCTCAGCGGTGGCGTTGAGTACCAATGGTCGCCATCGGACGGCCTTAGCAATCCCAATATCGCCAACCCGATTGCGGCACCAGCACAAACTGCAGAATACCAAGTTGAGATCCTGGATGCCTGCGGCAATACGTTTTTCGATACCATCAACGTCATTGTGGATGGCGACACGGTCTTCTTCGATCTCGGTGTGGACACGAGCATCTGCGAGGGCGAGTCATTGGTGTTGGATGCGACTTCCTTTGGTAATAATTCGGTCGTTTATGAATGGTCAACAGGGCAGGCCACGCCGACCATCGCTGCTTCGCAAACAAGGCTATATTCCGTCACCGTCAGCATTGACGACTATTGCAAGGCAGACGACCGCAAGGCCATCACGGTCATCCCATTGCCGAAGGCAACGCTCGGCCCTGATACCTCGCTCTGCTTGCGCCAAACCCTGTTGCTGGATGCCACGACCACAGGAGACCCCAGCTACTTATGGCAAAACGGCGCTACCAGCCCCATGTTGACCGTCACAGGGCCTGGCACCTACACCGTGCTGGCTTCCAATATTTGCGGAGCAAAAGAAGCAAGCATAAACGTGGCGTATGAGGATTGCCGTCAGGTCTATTTCCCGAATGCTTTTTCGCCCGATGGCGACGGCATCAACGATGCGTTCATGCCCTTGGATGGTGGCGATGTGGGCATGGTGCATTCCCTCCGAATTTTTGACCGTTGGGGTGGGCTTGTTTATGAATTGTACGATTTCAAGCCCAATGCCTTGGGTCAAGGTTGGGACGGATTTGCGAAAGGCAAGCCTGCCTCGCAGGGCATTTATGTTTGGATGGCAGAACTGGAGTTTAAGGATGGGTTCCGGCAGCTGATGGCAGGCGAGGTAATGGTGTTACAGTGAAAATTAGGTTGTCGGCTAAGGTCCGTTTGCCAATTGGGTAAATTGGAACCGACAAAGGTTTTTAGCGTTTTTGCGGCGTGCGCTTCAGGCTCTATTTAAAAAGCGCCGCATTATTGCTCCTAAACGAAGGAATCCCATTCACATTCCAAGCATTGGGTAAAAAAATAAACCTCCAAGCATTGCATTTTGTGGAAAACTTCTATCTTTGCCCGCCTTTTGAGAAAGTTAGCTTTCCCAATTGGCCAAGAACCTTGCAGTAAACGGATTTTCCACTTATACCAAGGTTGTTTCAGAACTAAGATTCAATACAAAATATCATGGTTTCGGTAACTATCAACGGAACGCCCCGCACAGGAAGGGGAACATCGGCAGCGAAGGCCGACAGGAACGCAGGCACCATACCTTGTGTGATGTACGGCGGCGGCGGAGGCGAAAGCCTCCACTTCACGGTTAGCCCCGACGAAGTGCGTGACCTCGTCTATACCGGCGAGTTCAAATTGGCCAATGTGAACATTGACGGCAAAACCTACAGGTCTATCCTGAAGGAAATACAGTACCACCCTGTCACTGACGCCATTTCCCACATTGACTTCCTGAACTTGACAGATGGCAATAACATCAAAGTTATGGTACCCATCCGTTTCGAAGGCTCAGCACCTGGCGTACGGGCAGGTGGCAAGTTCGTTCAAAAACTGCGTTCGGTAAAAATCAAGACAAAGCCGGAGTCAATGGTGAACGAAATGAAAGTGGATATCTCCAAGTTGAAGCTTGGGCAATCCCTTCGGGTTCGCGACATCGCGACCAAAGAAGGCGTTGAAATCATCAATGCGCAAGCATTGCCGATTTGCACCATCACCATACCAAGGGGCTTGAAGATCACCGACGAGGATGAATAATGAATAAGGGCGGTTAATCATCGTACTTATTTGGTTGGAAATACGGCGAGGCATAAGGTGAAAATCCCTTATGCCTCGCTCTCATTTTTGCGAAAACGGTAACAAGGCTGTAAGGATGCGGGAGAAAAAATCGAAAAAATCCCCGAAAAACATTCCTTTTTTAGCAGTTACCAAAACCCATAAAATGGCTGAACAACTGCGCATCACCACGGTACAAGCCGACCTCGAATGGGAAAACATCGAGGCAAACTTGGCAAAGTTTTCGTCAAAGCTCGCCCCGCTGGCGGGGCAGACGGACGTTATCGTGCTGCCGGAGATGTTCACCACGGGCTTTAGCATGGATGCCAAAAAGTTGGCAGAACCCATGTCGGGTCAAACGATGGACTGGTTTGCCGAACAGGCCAGCAATGCAGAGGCTGTTGTAACGGGCAGCTTCATTGCCGAGGAAGGAGGTAATTATTTCAATAGGCTGGTTTGGATGCGCCCTGGTGGCAGCTACGACCTGTACGACAAGCGGCACCTATTCACGCTCGCCACCGAGCATGAAACCTACACCCCAGGCCAAAAAAAATTGGTAACGGAGTGGAAGGGCTGGAAAATCTGCCCGCTTATCTGCTACGACCTACGGTTCCCAGTCTGGAGCCGCAACGTGGATGGCTACGACCTGCTGCTCTACGTGGCCAACTGGCCGGAGCGCCGAAGCCACCACTGGCGACACCTGCTCGTGGGAAGGGCCATTGAAAACCAATGCTTTGTGGTCGGAGTGAATCGCTGTGGCAGGGACGGAAAGGGGCTGGACTACTCTGGCGACACGACAGTAGCGGATTTTGCTGGGAAGTTGTTGTACCAAGTAGCCGACACTGAAGCTGTATTTACCATATCACTTTCGATTGAAATATTGCGCAGCTATAGGGAACACCTACAATTTCTGGCCGATAGAGACGAATTTGAAATTTTTATTCGTTAAGTGCTTGGAAATAAAATCTGTTTTAGCATCTTTGCCGCCGACCCTGTAAGACGTGGGGCAAAAACAGCAAAAAAGGCTATTTCGGCGCTGACGCAAAACTCCCAATATTAATTATCCCACTTTTGATTGAACACTTCCAGCTATGTGAGCGCCTCCCAAAGTTTTGACCCTTTTTAAGCAAGTATCTTTTAAATCGTGGAACCTGGTTGTAAAGCCAACAAAAACAGCAACGTATGAACGTGAAGAAGCTGGTAAGGGGAGTGTTGTCTATGGTGGCACTCGTGGGAATGACATCTTGTAGTTTATTGTCACAGACCCTTGATGCAAATGGGCCAATTGCCGAGGCAAAGGCCAAGAAGATGGAAGCGGAGATATTACTGCGTGATGAAATCGTGCATTTTGCAGAGCAGTATCTTGGAACGCATTACCGCTCCGCTGGCAAGTCACCCGGCGGGTTCGATTGCTCCGGTTTTGTTTACTACATCATGAAGGAGCATGACATAAAAATGAACAGTTCCTCTGCGACGCAGGAGAACCAAGGCGAGAGCATTTCCAAAAAGGAAGCCCGCCCCGGAGATTTGGTATTCTTCAGGCGCAGCCCCGGTGGCAGGGTTTATCACGTGGCAATGATTTATGAAAACGACAAGAAAAAGGGCATGACCCTCATCCATAGCACCTCCGGCAGGGGCGTCGTTGTGGAAAAGCTGGAAGATTCTGCCTATTGGCGTTCGAAAATCATGTCATTTAGGAACGTGGTGAGCGGCAAGAAGTGATTTTTTCTGCCTAAGCAAATAGCCCAATCGGACTGACCGGTTGGGCTATTTGTTTTTAATCCCCCATAACCCGATTCGTTAGCCCAACGAACTCAGCTACGCTCAGCACCTCCGGTCGTTGCGTGAAAAAAGCCTCCTCCAACACCGCTGGTCGCTGCTCGAAGAAGGGCTTCATCGTATTGCGGAGCATCTTGCGGCGCTGGCTGAACGCTTGCTTTACCACCTTGCGGAACATGGCCTCGTCACAGCCCAAAGCCGCCGTTTTGCGCTGTAGCCTTATGACACCCGATAGCACTTTTGGCGGCGGGTTGAAATTGCGATTGCCTACAGAGAAGAGGTATTTGCCATCATAAAAAGCCTGTGTGAGTACACTGATGACACCGTAGTCCTTGCCGCCCGATGGGGCAACGATGCGCTCGGCCATTTCCTTTTGGAACATGCCCACAAGCTGCGGCACCAACGAGCGGTGTTCCACCATTTTGAATACAATCTGTGAGCTGATGTTGTAAGGGAAATTGCCGATAATGCAGAAAGGTTGTCGGTCGCTTGCCCCCGTGGGGAAGACTGAACCAAGGTCGAGCTTCAGAAAATCCTCTGAGATGATTTTGCCGTGCAGGGCGGGATAGTTGGCATTCAGGTAGTCCACCATATCGGTGTCCGCTTCGACGCATTTCAGCGAAAAATCCTTTTCGAGCAGGTACTTGGTGAGCATTCCCTTGCCAGGGCCGACCTCCAATACGTTGTTTGGCCCATCGGTCAATTGCAAGGAATCGGCGATGCGCCGAGCGATGTCTTCGTTGGTCAAGAAATGCTGTCCGAAGGATTTTTTGGCTCGCATAAGTGAAATGACTAATTTTGACCCTTTCTGGGCCGGAAAGATAGCTTTTTAAGGGATGGGGGATGAGGGATGAGGGATAGTTTTTTCCCAAATCGTTGATTTTCAGGTTCTTAAAATTGCGAAAGACCGCTTCTGAAACCTCTGGCCTTAAACTGGTTGGCATGGCCTTTTGGCTCCAGCCATCAAAATACGTACAAAGTGGAACAAGAAAAAGAATACAACGAGCAAGAAGAAACCCACAACGAACAGCCCCAACAGCCCTACGTCAAAAGCAACAAGCCCGTGCTGGGCATCACCGCTGGCGACATCAATGGCATTGGTTTGGAGGTAATCCTGAAAGCCCTTTCCCACCGTAAAATCCTGGACATCTGCGTTCCTGTCATTTACGGCTCCTCCAAGGTGGTCTCTTACCACAAGAACATTGTGCAGTTGGACGATTTCAACTTCGTCGGTCAGCGCAATGCCGAGCGCTTGGCGCACGACAAGGTGAATGTGGTGAACGTCTGGAACGACAACGTGAATATCACCCTTGGCAAGCCCACCGATCTCGGCGGCAAGTTTGCGCAGCAAAGCCTCGAAGCCGCAACGAAGGATCTCAAGCTCGGCCTGATTGATGCCATTGTGACAGCCCCTATCCATAAGAAATCCATGCAAATGGCTGGCTTTGAGCATATTGGGCACACAGAGTATATTACCAAGGAGTTCAATGCCACGGACAGCCTGATGCTATTGGCCGCCGACCGCCTCAGGGTGGGCTTGGTAACGGCGCATGTGCCGCTAAAGGACGTTTCAAAGGCCATCACCAAGGAGCGCATCATCGCCAAGCTGCGCATCTTCTCCGAAGCACTGCGCCTCGACTTTGCCATCGGACGGCCCAATATCGCCGTGCTCGGCCTGAACCCACATGCTGGAGAGGAAGGCATGCTGGGCGACGAGGAGGAAAAAATCATCCGCCCGGCCATTATGGAATGCAAAAAGAACGGCATGATGGCCTTCGGCCCCTTCCCTGCCGATGGCTTTTTTGGCTCCGGCCAATACAACAAGTTCGATGGTGTGCTGGCCATGTACCACGATCAAGGGCTGATTCCCTTCAAGGCGCTCACCTTTGGAAGTGGCGTAAACTATACCGCCGGGCTATCCATCATCCGTACCTCGCCCGACCATGGCACTGCCTTCGACCTTGCTGGCAAAAACGAGGCAGATCCCTCATCCTTCCTCCATGCTATGTTCATGGCCATTGACATCTACCGCAACCGCAAGGAGCATTATGAACTCAAGAAAAATGCCGTGCGTAGGGTAGAAGTGGAAATGGAAAAAGAGGAGGGAGGCGCGGTTATGTCGGATTAAGTGCTTAACCTTTTATGAAAAAAGGAACGGTTGTCGGGCATGCCCGACAACCGTTCCTTTTTTCATAAAAAACAGTTTGATTTACTGCTCTTCCGGGATAGCAGCCCCTGTGGCCTTCTTACCTTTTTTGACACTTTTCTCCAGTTTTCCGACCTTCTCTTCGGCACGCTTGATGGCCTCTTCCCGCTTCTTGATGTCTTCTGGTTTCAGTTTACCAGATTTCTTGTCCTTTTCGAGTTTGGCCTTGGCATCCTTTATTTTCTGCTTGCCTTTGGCAACATCACTATCACCTTTCGTGGTGGCATCGCTGGTGCGCTTGTGCTTCTCAGGGTGCTTGGCTCGGGCTTCTTCAGAGCGCTGCTTGCCGAATTCCTTTCCGCTCTTGTCGCCTTTGTTTTTGCCATAGGCATTGCCCTTGCCTTCAGATTCGTCGGCGTCGCCTTCGTTATGGTCATCGTCATCGTCACGGCCTTTGCCCGCTTTTTCACGGGTTTCTTTCTCGGCCTGTTTGGCTTCTTTTTGACCTTGCTTTTGGGCTTTGTCGGCCTGTTTTTGAGCCTTTTCAGTGCCCTTCTGGGCTTTGTCGGCCTGCTTTTGTGCATCTTTTACTGATTTGTCAACTTGCTTTTGTGCTTTTTCAGTGCCTTTCTGGGCTTTGTCGGCCTCTTTGGTTGACTTGGCCAAGGCTTTCTGCTCCTTCTTTTCTTGGCCTTTGCCTTCTTGAGCAAAAACGGTAGTAGTTGTTGCAGTAATGGCCAAAAGCAATAGGATTGCGAACAATTGTTTAATCTTCATTTTTGAGAATTTTTTTTGATGTGAAAACATAGTTTGAGCAGCCTGCAGGAGCTATTTTTTACAGGGAGTCGAGTGCTGACTCAAGTTCCTTGGCATCCTGCTCGATTTCATCGGCGGCCTCGTCAAGTTCCTTGGCGAGGGAGTCAATAGGGGCGGTTGCTGCCTCTTGAACGTCCTGTGTGTTGTCTTGCACTGGCTCGTTGGTAGTGGACTGTTCTGTACCGCCCTCCCGGCAAGCTGTGGCCAATATTGCGGCAGCGAAGAACAAAATGGAAAAAAATGACAATGCTGTTTTTTTCATGTTGAAATGGATTTTGGTAACTATACAGCCGGGGTAAATTTGTAAAAGTGTCAAAAAAAGGCTGCAATTTCCAAAGAGTCCGTATTTTTTGCCTTTTAAAATGATTGTTTACACTTGACAGAATCAGATTACA
>JALHQW010000059.1 GCA_022841745.1 Saprospiraceae bacterium
CATTGTACTATTTTTTAATGGTGAAACAATCCTCAAGTGTAACGCTCTTCCTTAACTTTGACTTGGGCAGGATTTGGGGGGGTGGGCTGGCGGTTGCCGAAGGCTTAGTTCAACAAAGGCTTGCTGTCCATGCCGCCGAACAGTCAGCCCGCAAACCCAACGCACGGCGGCACGGCAGCAAGCCAACCGTTAAATAACCATGAAACTCCTCTCCCTTCTATTTCCCTGCCTCCCCCGTAAAAACCCGCAAAAACCCCACCCACCGAGTCCCCCAACCCCAAATTGAGGTTCCCCAACCCCACCGTCGGGTTCCCCGACCCGAACTTGAGGTCCCCCAACCCGAAATTCAGGGTCATACAACCCCAAATTCAGGTTGATAGACCCGAATTTGAGGTTCACCGACCCCACCGTGGGGTTCACCGACCCGAAATTCGGCCTTTTTTGAAATCAGGATTTTTACAAGCAACTGATAATCAGCTTTTTATAAAAAAGAGGGGGGTTTTTCGGACAGTTGCCGAAAAATCCCCCTTTCTGAAGCTGCTGCGTTGGCGCCATCACCCTGCCGGAGGAGGGGTAGGAGGAGGTGTGCCGCCCGTGGCATCGCCGCTGCTGCTGGGGCGCTTGAAGAACTGGGCCAGTTCCTGCCGCTTCACGCTGTAACCGTCCTCCTCGGTGTCGTCCATGTACTGCGTGTACTTGTAATCCACGAGGCCGTTCTGGTAATTGTCGAAGTCGTGCAGGATTTTGGTGTTCTGCAATTTGCCCACCATGCTCATCAGGCGGTTAATCCAGCCTTCGATGGTGACCCGGTCGGCATAGTCGGCCTCGAACTCCGCCCAGTCCACTTGGGGGCTGCTGAGGTTCGGCTCCGACTTGCGGTAGTCCATGACCTTGTTGGCGAAGAGCTTGTTGCCTTCGTCAATACTGCCATACTTCTGGCGCTCTTCGGGGCTGAGGTTTACCACATAATTTTCAAGTACCGTGTCAATGTCGTCAATTTGCTTGCTGACGTTGTCCTTGTGTTCAGCGGTGATGTGTTTTACGATTAGGTTGTGTAAAGGCATGTTGTTTGAATTGTTTGGTTTGATAAAATTGAATCGCTGCTTGCCTTTTTGGCGGGGAGCCAACAGGGGAAGCAGTGCTACAAATATAATACAATCTTAATGTATAACAAATAGCTTGGGCTATCTCGTTGAAATTTTTCATTGAGGTCGTGATGATATTTATGGTAAGCATGAATGCAAGCTAGCGAATTTGGCGGAATTCGTGCATGCAATAACAGCGGGATTCATGCCCTGCTTCACAGGAATAGTGGGGGACGTGGTGCCTTTTCCAGACCGCATTTGGCTTCAAATGGTGACCGCACAGCCTTAAATGGCCGGAAACTCCAAAGGGTTTAGGCATGGCATGTAAAGCCCGAATTTATTTTCAGCGAAAATTCGCTAAAAAAATAACCCAACATCTTGCACAGCCGCAAAACTGCCCGTACCTTCGCCAGCGAAAATTCGCTAAAATTCATCCATCACAAATCCATCATCCATCATGCAAGACACACTTGTCAAGTCGAACGTCCTTAAAGGCGGCGCATTCATCATCAAGGAAAGCGACGCTGCCGATACCTTCATCCCCGAAGACATCAACGAAGAACAGGCCATGGCCCGCCAGATGGTGCGGGACTTTGCTACCGAAGCAGGAGAAAAGGCACACAAACTTGAATACCAGGTAGAGCTAATGGAAAAAGCGGGCGAACTCGGCCTGCTCGGCTGCCACATACCCGAAGAATACGGCGGCACCCTGCTCGATACCAATGCCAACACCTTCATCAGCGAGGAACTTGGGCGCATGGGTGGCGGCTTTGCCACTACCATTGCAGCGCACACGGGCATCGGCATGTTGCCCATCCTTTATTTCGGCACAGAGGAACTGAAGCTGAAATACCTCCCAAGGCTTGCTTCTGGAGAATGGAAAGCTGCCTACTGCCTCACCGAACCCGGCAGCGGTTCGGATGCCCTCGCAGCCAAGACCCGTGCCGACCTCAGCGCCGACGGTTCCCACTACGTTATCAACGGACAGAAGATGTGGATTTCCAATGCCGGCTTTGCCAATATGTTCATCGTCTTTGCACAGATTGACGGCGACAAGTTCACGGGCTTCGTGGTAGAGGCCACAACGCCGGGCATCACGCTCGGTGCCGAAGAACAGAAAATGGGCATCAAGGGCAGCAGCACTCGTCAAGTATTTTTTGAAAACGTACAGGTGCCCGCCTCCAACGTGCTCGGCCAAATTGGCAAGGGCCACCTCATCGCCTTCAACGCCCTGAACATCGGGCGTTTCAAGCTCGGCCTCATGTGCATGGGTGGCGCCAAAAAGGCCATTGCCGCCAGCGTGAAGTATGCCAACGAGCGCAAGCAGTTCGGCGAGACCATCGGCAGCTTCGGGGCCATCAAGCACAAGCTGGCAGAGCAGACCATCCGCAACTTTGCGGTGGAAAGTGCCTGCTACCGCATCTCCGACCTGATGGAAGACAAGAAGAACGCCCTCATGGAACAGGGTGACAGCTATGCCGATGCCACCCTCAAGGCAGCCGAGGAGTATGCCATCGAATGCGCCATCATCAAGGTGTATGGCTCCGAGGTAACCGACTACGTGGTGGACGAAATGGTACAAATCCACGGCGGATTGGGCTTCTCCGAGGAAATGGGCGCTGCCCGTGCGTACCGGGATGCCCGCATCAACCGCATTTACGAAGGCACCAACGAAATCAACAGGATGCTCATGGTTTCGCAGTTGCTGAAGCGGGCCATGAAGGGTCAGCTGGACATGGTCGGCCCGGCTTGGGAAGTGCAGAAGGAGCTTGCGTCCATGCCCTCGTTCGAGAGCGTGAGCGGCCTCTATGCCGAAGAGAAAAAAGCGTTGAAGGATTTCAAGAAAATCGTCTTGATGACCGCAGGTGCCGCTGTTAAGATGCAGATGGAGGGCCAGCTCGACATCAAGGAAGAGCAGGAAATCGTGATGAACGTGGCTGATATGATGATTGATGTCTATGCCGCCGAGTCGCTACTGCTGCGGACAGAGCGCCTGAACGACATGCCTGGCAAGGCGCAAGACCAAGCTATTTACGAGGCCATGCTCAAGGTATTCTTCAATGATGCCACCAGCCGCATCACCAAGGCTGCCACCGACGCTATTGCTTCTTTCGCCGAAGGCGACCTGCTAAAGACCTTCCTCATGGGCATTAAGCGC
Source organism: Saprospiraceae bacterium (assembly GCA_022841745.1). Lineage (GTDB taxonomy): Bacteria > Bacteroidota > Bacteroidia > Chitinophagales > Saprospiraceae > UBA6168. The sequence goes on from JALHQW010000059.1 coordinate 3,244, forward strand.
TTTACGAAGTATCCGCCCGTGAACGTGAAAGTCGCCCGCCGCCTTGTGGCTGATACGCTCCTTGCGGCTGACGATTATTGCTTTTGAAAAAAATTAGGTTAGTGTATAGCAACAGGGGTTCTCGGCGACTTGGCCGGGAACCCCTGTTTTTTTTTTCCATAAAGGCAGTCGCAACCGTTGCACTCAAAAGTCCATGCCAATGGAGAAATAGAGCTTGGGGTCTTGTACTACCCTTGTCTCTACGCCCCAGGCATAATCCAGGCGCACCATATAGCCGAACAGCAGCGTCCTGAGTCCCGTGCCATAGCCAAAGATGAGCGGGTCTCGGAAGTAGTTGACCTTGATGCTCACGTTGTTGCCGTTAACTTCGTATGTGTTGAGTGGACTTTGCTCGTTAAAGGGGTTGAGGCCCTGCCAAGCCGTGCCAATGTCGAAGAAGCCCACGATTTGGAAATTGCGGACGAAATTGCTCTGGCTGCGTGGAAACAAGTAGCGGAACACGGGCACCCTTAATTCGCCATTGAACATGGCGTAAGAATTGCCGTTCCGGGCATTCATCTTGAAGCCACGGGCGTTGGTGGCCACCGTTCGGAAAGCGAAGCTTTCGGCGTCAGGAAGGGAGATATTGTTGTCGAACTGCGGAAACATCCAATTGTCCGTGCCGCCAAGCATGTACAGGATTTTTTCCTTTCCAAAAGAAGTTGCGCCAGCAAAGCGGCCTGCCAGCACCGACCATTTCATCAGCCGCTGGTAGTGCCTGAAATCGGCACCCAATATTGTCATGAAGCCGTTGTTCAGCTTGAACTCGGGGTTTTCTCCCAAATTGACCCGCAATCCTTTAATCACCTCCGCAAATACCTTGTAGCGGGTGCCGTTCTTGACGTTCAGCGCTATGTCGAGGGTATTGTCGAAGACATACTCGCCTTTCAGTCCAAGGCGCTGGGTACGAAGGGGATCAGCCAAAAGCGAGATAGCGTCCGAGGCGAGGTAGTTCGAGTTGTCCATCCTGAAAGTAGCCGTGCCCCGTAGGCTTGTGAAAACATCCAATGGATAGCGAACTTGGTATTGTGTCAGGAAAATCCGGTTTTCATATTTATAGGGCGAATCGGAAAACGCTGCGGATGGCGGAAAAGGAGAAGGCAGTGGCGTCGTTGGCAATGGTATGCCAGATTGGGGCTGGTTCGGGTCGTCGGAAAAGCGCAGGCGACGGTAGTACGTGTTGATGCGCTTGTCCATCCGCTTCTTTTTGTTGTTGAATGTGAGGAAATATTCAGCACCATTGAAAGAGGTAGGCACCCGCACACCTCCTTCAAACTCATAATCTTCAAATAAGTCCTTAAAATTGGCTTTCAACAAGATGCCCGGTGGCGGATAGCCAAAGTCTTGTGGCACGCCAGCATAAGAGTTCAGCCCGTCGAACAAGATGCCGTTGTCGAGTTGCGTGGTCACGTAGTCCGTCCGGAACTTCAAGCGATAGGGAATGATGCGGCTGGAGCGGAACTCCTGCATTTTGGGCTTTGCTGAGGTTTCATCCGGGATGACCGGGAGATAGACCAATGGCTGCACGATTTCCGGGGCAATTTCACCGGGGTCTGTAGTGGGCTGTTTGGGGGCTGGGCTGGTGCGGGTAGGCACCTCTTCATCGTCAAACTCGCTTTGGAAAAGGTAATTGTCAATGTCAATCTTGCCTGTGTCCTGCTTTTCGGGCGGGAAGTTTGACGTGTCAATGGGTTTGTCGTCCACCTCATCCAATACTTTTTTTTGCGGTGGTTCAATTTTGGGCGTAGGCTTTTCTTGTACGACCTGTACCCGCTTTCGTTGGAACATGGTCAGTTTTGTAGCGGCCATTTCATCGGGTTTTGTCTCCCCGACATAAACTTGGTAGCGCCCCTCCCGCTGTTGCAACTCCGCAAAGCGCCCGGCCCTGCGGGCCTTGCTCTGTTCCACGATGTTCCGGTCGTAGTTGCTGGAAAAATGGTTCACCGCCCTTTGTTTGATGATGGCCTCCTGCCAAACGGAATCCACCTGTGCCAAGGCCACACTGTCGAGAACGCTGGTAATCAGTGTGTCGGCGTGTAGGCGCACGATATTGCCGTCCTTGTAGCGGATGGCGTTCACGTAGTGGTGGATATAGTCTTCAAGCAAACCTGTTTTGCGATTGAAAACGCCAGTTTCGTCCGAGATAAAGCTAAACCAAGTCGAATCAATGGTGACAGGGTTCCGCTCATCGGCATGTGGAGTATGGGTCACTTGTACCAGTTCACCCGTGGAGCCGAAGCCTATGGAGTCAAGGTTGAGGTAGAAAATATCGAAATGCTGGATGGGCAGCACCGAATCGAGCGCAACGAGGGTATTGAGCGAATCGGGGCGGTTGGAGGCGAAGATTATGCCCCGCTGGCCACGTATTTGCGTGAAGCAGGCATCGAGATCGTCCCAAATATCCGTTGTCAGGCGTTGCGCTTGGCGGTTCAGCAGGTAATAGACGAAAAGGTCTGATTGCCCCCGTATGGCTGCCGATAGCACGAGGTCGTTCGGGCTGCCAAAGTCCATGCTATAGATCCGCTGGAACTGGTTGGGCATCTCGTCCAACGTGTGCTTCTTCGTCAAAACGTCGTAACGCAACAGCTTGATGACGTCCCTTTTCTCGTACATCACTGCCAGTTCCGCGTTTGTGGGACTCCATGCAATGAGCGGATAATTGTAATCAGTAGCCTGTATGGGGTTGCGGGAGCCGCTTCTGAATACCAGCTTCCGCTCGCCCGAATTCAGGTCTTGCACCCAGACCCGCTGGCGGCCAATTTCGTTGGTCACGTAGGCAATGCGCTGCCCATCTGGGCTGATTTTCAACTGGCTGATGGGCAAGTTTCGCTTGTTCTTGATGGGGATTTCCTTGCCTGTTGGCTTTACAAACTCCTTGGCCTCGGCATCGTAGCGGGCCTTGAAACTTTTGTACCAACCATCAACCGTCTTGTAGTAGGTATTGCCAAGCACATATAGAAACCCGCTCTCGATGCTGCGGTTGATGCGGGTAAGGTAAAGCAGGTTGGACACCGTTGAATGGCCATACTGCTGTCCGATATAATACCAAAGGGAATGACCCGCCAATTTTGGGTTTGCTTCGGCCATGTCCTCAAAATCTTCGTATTTGCCAGAAAGGAACATGTCCCGAAGCTGGTTGTCAAGGTCGGTGTTCCATTCGTTCCCAACATAAGAAATCAGGCCGTCTTTAAACCATTCAGGCAGGTTCATCATCACGGCGTTCTGCACGATTTCCTGTAAGTTGGAGCCAAATAGCATGGCATTCAGGTAAACGCTGGCAACGCCCTCCCGAATCTGGCGGCGGAGGTCGTTGTGGTCGCCGTTGAAAAAGACGAACATCTTGTTGCCCACAATCTTCGTCTGGCCGCCTGTATTCACGAATGCCTCCTCGCTGCCAATATTGCTCTGCTTCAGGTCGGTGATGTCCTTATAGACGATGATTTCAATCTTGTCGTTCATTCGGTGCTCCAAGATGCCCTGTATTTCAAAGAAATCATACTCGGCCATCTGCACCACGGCCTGCCCAATGAGGCGCCCCTCCCCATACCAGTAGGTGATGAAATTGCGGCTCTCGTACTGGGACCACTCGGCGAAATCCTGATGGAACTGTACCCGGTTCTTGCCGAACTCGGTCTGGGTCGTCTGGCTGCTCGCATATTGGGCGAAGCCCAATAAAACGAGTAGGAATAAGAGGCGGATTGGGTAAATCTTGCGCATAAGGCAATTTTTATAATTTGGCAGTCAGCCTTTTGGGGTTGGCAGCCCAGTATTGGTCAGTAAGAACAACGCTTTGTTGGTGCAATCTCAGCGCTTGCTATCAAAAATACAACTGTGAGGGAAAATGTTTTGATGACAATTGACAAATATGGTTTTTGATGCCCTATAATGTCAAAACGCCACGGCAGCGCAATCTTACTGCCGTGGCGTTCCCTATTATTAGGCTTTGAAAAACGTCAGTCCCCATCGCTCATGCCCCGCAGCGTCACGTCATCTTTACGGATCTTGCGGCCATCGCGGATGATGTCCAGCGCCACGGTATCGCCAGGGCGGAAACGGGCAATCTGCTCTTGCAGCTCTGGCACAGAAGCAGTTTTAGTGCCATTCACGCCAATGATGATGTCGTTCATCTGTACTCCAGCTTCTTCAGCTCCGCTACCAGGGTCAACCGTGCGTACCAACACGCCCTCCACGTTGCCAAGGTCGAAGTCAGCAGCGATTTCATTGTCAACGTCCTTTATGCGGACGCCGAGCAATGCCCTTTGCGCAATGCCAAACTCCTTTAGGTCGGCCATGATTTTGCGCACAAGATTGGACGGAATGGCAAAGGAATAGCCCTCGTATGACCCAGTTTCGCTCATGATGGCCGCATTGATGCCCACGAGTTCGCCCTTCATGTTCACGAGGGCGCCACCGCTATTGCCGGGGTTCACCACGGCATCGGTCTGGATGAAGCTCTCGATGGTGTACATGCCCTGCAGTATATTGATATTTCGCCCCTTGGCACTAACGATGCCCGCCGTCACGGTGCTGGTCAGGTTGAACGGGTTGCCAACGGCCAATACCCATTCGCCGACCTGTACGTTGTCGGAGTTGGCGTAAACGAGCGGTCGCAGGCCGTCGGCTTCAATCTTGAGCAGGGCAAGGTCGGTGTAGGGGTCTTTGCCAACAATTTTGGCCTTGTACTTACGCTTGTTGTTCAGGGAAACCTCCACCTTGCCACCCCCGTCAATGACGTGGTTATTGGTGATGATATAACCATCGGGAGATACGATGACACCGGAGCCACCCGAAGAAGGCTCAGTGGCGCTGCGGCTTGTGACCGTGATGTTCACCACAGCCTGCGTCACGGTGTTGGCCGTTCCCACAAAATCCTCCGGGATGTAAAAATTACCACTGGGCTTGGCATTGATGGCTGGCGAGCCATGCTCATAGCTGGCGAGCTTGACCTTTGGGTTCGTGGCTTGCTCGCTAAGTTCCGAATGGAGGGACGCTTTGAGGCCATCAAAAAGGAACAGGGTAAAGGCGGCGTTCAGTAGCAGCGTGGCTGCTATGGCGATTCCTACTTTTTTCATAAAAGGCACAAAGTTTCGGGTGATTAACAGGTGATTCGATTGGCTTGGCCGTTTGGGCAAAATATTGGCGCAAGTAAGAGGCGAGCGTTGATTAGTCAGTTTGGAACCTATACTAAACCGCTTTATTCCCCAAAAAATTTTAGCCCAAAGAACAAAACCGAAAGCAAGTGAGGTTTTTTATACAAATAAGCCAATCTTTTTTGAATAATGCTCGGTATTGGCGGACGAACACATGATTTTTTTTGCCCAGCGACAAAAACGACAAAGGGCATCGTGCATTTAAGCAGCCCGATGCCCTTTGTCGCATTTCCAATAGCCACTACCGCTTCACCCTTACATAAAACCGCTTGTCCACCTCGAACGCCTCAAGGCTATCGAGTTTGAACTCAGTCGCTTGGCGTTTGGTAGTTGGCCTTATCCAGGCCCATTTGCCCGGCTCAAGCTGTACTCTCAAAGGTAGGTCGAAGCCAGGCACGCATTTCGTCCATCGGTAATGCAATTCTTTTTCACGAACGCCCCGTTTCTTTTCCTTTTCTACCAAGCTAACTTCCAGCACGGGGATGTCCGTCTTGCGGAGGTATTGGTCGAAGACCCTCGAAAAGTCAATGCCGGATTGTTTGCACACAAAATCTTCCACTTGCTTGGTCGTGACGGTCTGGTGCCAGAAGGTTTTGTTCAGGCCACGAAGTAGCTGTCGGAATTTTTCATCGTCATCAATCACCGCCCGGATGGTGTGCAGCAGGCTGCCACCTTTATAGTACATATCGCCGCTGCCTTCGTTGTTTACGTCATAATGGCCGATGATGTTCTCCCGGTTACCGATGAGTGCCCTGCACCCGACATTGTAGGTTGTGGCGGCATCCTCGCCCATCGTACAGCCCGTGTAAAGGGTTTCCGAGTAATTGGTAAAGCCCTCGTGTACCCACATATCGGCGATGTCCTTGGTGGTGATATTGTTGCCGAACCACTCGTGGCCGGACTCGTGCACAAGGATGAAGTCCCAGTTCAAGCCCACGCCTGTTGCGGAGAGGTCACGCCCCCGGTAGCCGTTTTGGTAGCCATTGCCGTAGGCGATGGCGCTCTGGTGCTCCATGCCGAGGTGCGGCGATTCCACCAATTTGAAGCCATCCTCATAAAAGGGAAAGGGGCCGAACCAATGCTCGAAGCAGTCCAGCATCTTTGGGGTTTCGGTCAGAAAGCGGGACTTGGCCTTATCCAGGTTATAGTCAATGACCCAAAAATCGAGGTCGAGTGAGCCAGCCTCGCCTTGGTATTTTTCCTTGAAATGGACATAATGCCCGATGTACGGGATGATATTGTAGTTGTTGATAGGGTTGGTGACGGCCCAAGTGTAGGTCATTGTGCCATCGTTGTTCTCTTGTGTGCTGCGCAAACGGCCATTTCCCACGCCCACGAGCGGCTTGGGGCAGGTAATGTGAAGGGAGGCGCTGTCCGGCTCGTCGTATTGGTGGTCTTTGTTGGGGTACCAGATGCTCGGCCCCACGCCCTGGCAGGCCACTGAAATCCAAGGGCGGCCTTGTTGGTCCTTGGCCCAAACAGTGCCGCCATCCCAAGGTGGCCGAATGGCCTCTATGGGGTTGCCGTGGTAGTACAAGCTGATTTTTTGAAAGGATTTCTCAGGTTGCAGGGCAACCAATTGGATAAAATAGGCATTGCCATCTTGCTTCCAAGTCAACCGCTGGCCGTCCTGTACGGCGCTGTCGAGTTGGAGCGGGGCCATGAGGTCAATCTGCATTTTGTCCGTCTTGCTTTGCAAGACCTCGTAGGTAATGGTGTTCCAACCGCTAAGACTTTTACTATTGTAATCAAATGCAACATGCAGGTCGTAATGCTGGGCATCCCACCATACACGTTCTGGGGTAATGGAGCCACGCAGGGTGTCGGCGTGGGTAAAGCTTTGTGCGAACAAATAGCAAGGAATCAGCAATGCCACGATGGCCAGTAACCTCATTATATGATTGATTTAAGGTGCAAAAAAATGGTGCAAAATTGGTTTGAACGGCAGCTTACCGCAACAAAGCCCAATAGACAACCAAAGGTAGCAAGCGTTGCCAAATCCTAAGAGGCTAAAGGGCTGCAACTCGCATATCCAGCGCTACATTCAAGCATATTTTTATAATTAAAACAAATATTTAACGGGCAGTGCGGCATTGTTGGTACATGGAGCTAACTTAGCCCTTGCTTCACCTAAAAACACGAAACTATGAGAAACTTGCTCCGTCCATTCGAGGACTTGCTTTGCTTGTTCTTCCCGCACCTTTGCCTTGCCTGCGAGCACAATGCACCGCCCTATGGAGAGCATATCTGCACTTCTTGCAGGCTCACTTTGCCCGAATCCAACTTCCACACAAGAAAGGACAACCCCTTCACCGAGAAGTTCTGGGGCAGGATAGACCTCCATGCGGGTACAGCCATTTACCTGTTCACCAAGGAAAGCCGGGTACAGCACCTGATACACAACCTAAAGTATAAGCGGAAACAAGAAGTAGGCACTATCCTTGGCCGCAAGCTCGGAACCACACTGCGACAGGCTCCCCTCTTTGCCGATGTGGACGTGATGGTGCCAGTCCCGTTGCACCTCCGAAAACTGCGAATCCGGGGCTACAACCAAAGCGAGGTATTTGCCGAAGGTATATCCGAAACCTTTGGAAGGCCCTGTATCGGGGATGGAATGCGGAGAGTTGTCCATTCTGCTTCGCAAACAAAGCAGTCGAGGGAGGCCCGTTTGCAAAACGTGGGCGAGGTCTTTGAGATCAACAAACCAAAATCATTGGAAGGGAAACATATACTGCTGGTGGACGATGTGCTTACGACAGGCGCCACTTTGGAGACTTGCGCCAGTAGGTTATTGGAGTTGCCCGGCACGAGGGTGAGCATGGCGACGATTGCGATTGCGATGCATTGATTTAAGTGGGCAGCTTGTCCGCCTTTGGCGGGTTCGACAGGTGGCAGTGAGCAGTCAGTCACCAGTTGATTAGTCCTTCAGTCAGTGTAGGCTGTGACATCGTTGCTTACTATCGACTTTAAGACTACAAACTGACTGCCCACTCAATTTCAACCTACCTCCACCAGTGTCCCCACCCGCTCGCCCTGCACAATTCGTCTGAGATTGTCCGCATTGCTAACGTCAAAAACAATGATGGGCACGTTGTTCTCTTGGCAGATGGTGAAGGCCGTCATATCCATGACACCGAGGCCCATGCTAATGGCTTGACTAAAGGTAAGGTGGTCAAATTTGGTGGCCGTTGGGTCTTTCTCCGGGTCAGCGGAATAGATGCCGTCCACACGAGTGCCTTTCAGGATGACATCGGCACTGACCTCGTTGGCACGAAGCGCTGCAGCAGAGTCGGTGGTGAAATAGGGGTTGCCAGTGCCGCCTGAGAACAAGACGACCCGCCCTTTTTCCAAGTGCCGGATGGCCCTCCGGCGGATATATGGCTCGGCAATTTGGTCCATTTTGATGGCGGAGATGAGGCGGGTGAAAACGCCAACAGTTTCCAAGGCACTTTGAAGCGCCATGCCATTGATGACGGTGGCCAACATGCCCATATAGTCGCCCTGTACCCGGTCTATGCCAGACTGGGCAGCCTGCAAGCCTCGAAATATATTTCCTCCGCCGATAACAACGGCCACTTCCACGTCCATTGCCACCAAATCTTTGATCTGATTGGCATAATGAAACAACATCGAAGCCTCGATGCCGTATTTCTGGGTACCCATGAGCGACTCGCCGCTCAGTTTCAGTAGGATTCTTTTGTATTTGAGTGCCATAGTCGCGAAGGAAAAAGGAAAAAGTGAAAAGGAAAAGTAGGGGCATAAAAAAAGGCGAATTAATTGCTTAATTCGCCTTTCATGGCTTCAGGCGATTAGCCCAGTTCAACATGTTTGAACGCAGTGACCGTCAGGTCTTTGTGCAAGCTTTTCAAGTATTCGGCCACTGTCATCTTGCCATCCTTCACATAGGTCTGGTTGAGCAGTGTGCTTTCTTGGTAGAACTTGTTCAGTTTACCGATGGCAATCTTTTCCAGCATCGCTTCCGGCTTACCTTCTTGGCGAGCCTGCTCCTTGCCGATTTCGATTTCCTTTTCGATCATTTCGGCAGATACACCGTCCTTGTCAACGGCGACAGGGCGCATGGCTGCGATTTGCATCGCCACGTTTTTCCCTGGCTCAACATACTCTGGGCCTTCTTGGTTCAGGGCTACGATTACACCGGCACGGTTGCCCATGTGGATATAAGGAAGCACTTGGCCTTGGCCAGCAGCCGTTTCCAGCTTAGCATAGTAGCTGACTTCCATTTTCTCACCCGTTACGCCCGTTTGTTCGATGATCTTCTCACCGACGCTGATGCCACCGTCAAAAGGCAGTCCCATCAGGCCTTCGAGGTTCTCTGGCAGGTGTTTGAGGGCAATTTCAGCGATGCCCCTTGCGAACTTCACGAAGTCTTCGTTCTTGGCCACGAAGTCGGTCTCGCAGCCGAGGCGAATGATGACGCCATTGTTGCGGTTGGCAGAGGTAAGTGCGATAACGGCACCTTCCTTGGCTTCACGGTCAGCCCTTTTCAGGGAGAGTTTCTGGCCTTGTTTGCGCAGCACTTCTACTGCTTTATCGAAATCGCCATTGGCTTCTTCCAAGGCTTTTTTGCAATCCATCATGCCGGCACCCGTCATGTCACGGAGCTTTTTTACGTCGGCAGCTGATAATGTAGCGGACATTTTGATTGAATTTAATGGTTAAGAGTAACTGGGTTAGTAGGGGGTGTTTAAGGATAAAATTTTCAAATTTTACCCAAAAACGCCTCAAAACGTGGGAAGAGAGGGAAAATTTCATTTTTCCTCTCTTCCCGTTCCCTCCTAAATAGTTACGTTTAAGAATTTGATTGGCGCAATTGTACGCTTAATCAAATGGGATGTTTGGAGGAATTGGATGAAGATTATGTGAATTATCCGATGTACGGGAATTCAGCACCAATTTCCAAGGACGGGATTAAGCCTCCACCTCGGCTTCCTTTTCCTCAGGCTTTGAGGCACGCTCACCCAAGCCCTCACGGATGGCTTCCACCAAGTAGCCGGTAATGATACCGATTGACTTGGAGGCATCGTCGTTGGAAGGGATAGCGAAGTCCACCTTGTTGGGGTCGGAGTTGGTATCCACCATGGCGAAGGTGCGGATGCCCAAGCGGTTTGCTTCGGCAAGTGCGAGGTGCTCATGCTGGATGTCCACCACGAAGATGGCTGCTGGGAGACGGCCCAGGCTCTCTATACCGCCAAACACCTTGTCCAATTTTTGACGCTCACGGTCAAGTGTGAGGCGCTCCTTCTTGGTCATATTTGCAGCGGTACCATCGGCGAGCATGCGCTCGATGTTCTGCATTTTCTTTACCGAACGCTTGATGGTAGCGAAGTTGGTCATCATGCCACCGAGCCAACGGTCGGTCACAAAAGGCATCCCAACGGATTGCGCTGCGTTGGCAACGATATCGCGGGCTTGCTTCTTCGTGGCCACGAACAGGATTTTGCGGCCAGACTTGGCAATGGCGCGCATGGCGTTAGCGGCACGATCCAGTCCCTCCAAAGTGCGGTTAAGGTCAATGATGTGGATGCCTTTGCGCTCCATGAAGATATAGGGCGCCATTTTCGGGTTCCATTTCTTGCGCATGTGGCCAAAGTGAACCCCTGCATCGAGCAAGTCTTGATATGTAGGCTTTGCCATTTTTTAATTTTGCTTTTAGCTATTGGCCATTGGCCATTGGCTGCCAACAGCCAATAGCAAACGGCCAAAGGCCGAATTAACGTTTGGAGAACTGGAAGCTCTTTCTTGCTTTTGGTTTACCGTATTTCTTGCGCTCCACTTCGCGGGCATCGCGGGTCAGCAACTTCTTGTCCTTCAACGGCTTGCGGAAGTCGGCATTCAACTTCACCAGCGCACGGCTGATGCCCATGCGGGTAGCTTCTGCCTGGCCTTTGTAGCCACCACCGTCCACGTTGACCTTCAGGTCGTAGAGGTTGCTTTCAATGTTTACGGTAAAGAAAGGCTCAGTGATGGCGCCCTGTACGTGTATTTGCGGAAAGTACTCTTTATAGTCCTTGCCGTTCACGCTGATTTTGCCTTCACCTTTGGTAAGATAAACCCTCGCAACAGAGGCTTTCCTTCTCCCTATGGCATTTATCATTTCCATGTTTGAAATATTTCCTGATTAAAAGTTAAATGGTTGGGGCTTCTGCGCCTGGTGAGGGTGCTCCCCGCCAGCATAGACAAATAGCTTCTTTATCATGGCATTGCCCAGCTTGGTGTGCGGCAACATGCCACGAACGCCAATCTCTATGACCGACTCAGGCTTGCGGCTAAGGAGGTTGCGGGCAGTTTCCCGCTTGAGACCACCAGGGTATCCTGTATAGCGAAGGAACTCCTTCTGGTCCAATTTCTTGCCGGTAAAGCGAATCTTGTCGGCATTGATGACGACGATGTTGTCCCCTGTGTCAACGTGCGGGGTAAAGTCAGGCTTGTGCTTGCCCCTCAGTACCGCAGCGATGCGGGAGAACAGGCGACCTGCCGTCTGGTTGGTGGCATCCACCAAGTACCAGTCACGCTTCACCTCTTCCTTCTTCGCCGACACGGTGTTGTAACTCCGAGTATTCACGATTTTATGCGTTTAAACTGTGATGAAAATTTTGCTTGTCAAATGCCTTTTTTCAAGGCGGGTGCAAAGGTAATTCCGTTTGATTGATTTACAACGCCAATTTTTGATTTTTTTCAAAAAAAATTTTCATAACTGATTGAATTTCAGTCCAATTTTTGACTTGCAATTTCAAAGCACAGATAATCAAGCTGCTACGCAACGACCAACACAGCGCAAACTGCCAGCGTTTCGTTCTATTGACCTGTATTTCAACTAACTTTGTGTCAAAAAAACAAGTAGTGCATGCGTAAAATTTTTCATTTCTCCATTCTAATGGCCGCTTTCGGCCTTGTTGCTGGCTGTATTCCAGATCCCATCTCGGCTGAGGACCAATTAGCCAAGGACATCAAGAAGATTGAAGAGTACCTTGACGAAAACAACCTCACGGCCGAGTCCACGGCTTCTGGCCTACATTATATAATAGAAGAGCCAGGCACCGGCGGCCACCCCAGCCTTGGCAACAATGACGAGGTGACGGTGCATTACAAAGGCTACCTGCTCGATGGCAGCGTATTTGATCAGACCAACGGCTCTCCCATCAGCTTTGGCCTGCAACAAGTGATTGTTGGCTGGCAAGAAGGCATCCCGCTTTTCCAAAAGGGCGGCAAGGGACAGCTTTTCATCCCTTCTGGCTTGGGTTATGGCGCCAACCCGCCCCCGGGCATCCCTTCCAGGGCCGTTTTGGTCTTCGATGTGGAACTGGTTGATTTTTGATGGCCGGTCTTTACCTACATATCCCCTTCTGCAAACAGGCTTGCCACTATTGCAATTTCCACTTCTCGACCTCCCTCAAGAACAAGGATGCAATGGTGGCAGCCCTGCTACAGGAACTCCGACTGCAAAGGGAATACCTCGAAGGGGAGCCGCTCGAAACAATCTACTTTGGCGGGGGCACACCTTCGTTGCTTTCCCAGCTTGAACTGGATGCTATTTTCGAGGCAATTTTCAAGCATTATTCCGTTGCCCCCCAAAACTTAGAAGTCACCTTGGAGGCCAATCCAGACGACCTAGCGGTGCTGAAAATCAATGAATTGCGCAACACCCCTATCAACCGTCTAAGCATCGGGGTGCAATCCTTCTCCGAGGCCGACCTCCGTTTCATGAACCGGGCACATGATGCCTCCGAAGCACATGCCTGCATCCAAAATGCCCAGCATGCAGGCTTCGAAAACCTCACCGTTGACCTGATTTATGGCTCACCGACTACCTCGCACCAGCAGTGGGCCGCCAACCTTTCCACCCTGATTTCACTTAGGATTCCTCACCTCTCTTGCTACTGCCTGACGATAGAGCCTAAGACCGCATTGGCACACCAAGTAAAAAAAGGCAGTGCCCAGCCAGTGGACGACGAACATGCCGCCCAGCAGTTCGAGCATTTGATGGAGGCCACCGAACGGGCTGGTTACGAGCATTACGAAATCAGCAATTTCGCTTTGCCCGGCTGGTACTCCCGCCACAATGCTTCCTATTGGCAAGGAAAAAAATACCTCGGCATTGGCCCATCGGCGCATTCCTACAATGGCCACAGCCGCCAGTGGAACGTGGCAAACAATGCCAATTACATCCGCTCCATCCAGGCTGGAGACGTTCCTTTTGAATTGGAACTATTGACGCCCGTACAGCGCTACAACGAATACGTGATGACCGGCCTTCGAACGGCTTGGGGCTGTAGCCTTTTGAAAATCAAAGACTTAGGGTTTGAAACGCATTTTGCCGAAGGAGCAAAAGTTTTTTTGGAAGATGGCACGATGCAGGTGGTTGGCAATACCTATCGTTTGACAAAAGCGGGCAGGTTCTTGGCAGATGGCATCGCTGCGGAGTTATTTGCAGGGTAGTGATTTAGGGGAAATTCGGAAATTCGGAAATCGAAGATTCACGCCAGTCAATTGGTTGAATAGTGATGGCCAGCAGCCCAATTTACAAAATCAAGTAGTTCTACCGGTTTCACAAAAAAAAGCAGCCGAAAGCAAGCCTGGGGGCAGCGCTTCCGACCACTTTCCGGGAATAATAAAACAGGGGGCGTCCGGTTTTTGGGTTCATTCTCTTTTTTCCAAGGCAGGGCACTGGTCCAGTAGCTTGGAAAAAAGTGCAGGGTCACTATATTGCATAGTGCCTGCACCGAATTTGAAACCGACTAAAAAATCTTTGATACTGGGGTCGTGATGTAAGGCTCAAACAGGTCTATCTGATTCGTAATATTCGACGATCAAAAGCCAGTTCGACCAAGTTCGTTGCTGATGAAAGGGTAATTAAGTATGCGACCTCGTAGGCAATTGGCACAAGGCAATCGCTGAGGCTTTAGGTGTGCAAAGTGTGGAGTGAAAACGATACGTGATGCCTGCCTTCTAAAACTGTGGAAGTGAAAATATTGGGAAGTGTGTGGGAGATGGTGGCCTAATTATCGGCTCACGTTGTTCACAGTTTCTCTAGTAGGTTTAATCACCTAAAAAAACGAAAATAAAAGTCCCTTCCGGGTTGCTCTTCCTTCGGATGTTCGGTGAAAAATTTGCAAGAACCGTGCCAAGTATTTAAAAATCACATATTAAATCTAAATCCGACCCCGTGAATGTTTTCGACCTTGAGGTTTTCGTCGTGGCGCAGGTATTTGCGCAGGCGGGAAATGAACACATCGAGGCTGCGGCCCATGAAATAGTCGTCTTCGCCCCATAGTTTTTCAAGGATGTCGGAGCGCTTGACGACTTGGTTGGGGTTATCGAGGAAGTACTTGAGCAGGTCGGCCTCCCGTTGAGTGAGGGTTTCGGTAGCACCATTGCAGGTAAGCCCAAGGTTCTTGTAGTCAAATTCGTAGCAGCCAAAGCGATAGACCGTAGGCTTTACGACGCCTCCCATTATGCTCCTGCGGCGGAGGAATATTTCCACCTTCAATATAAGTTCTTCGATGCTAAACGGCTTGGTGATATAGTCGTCGCCGCCAAGGCGCAGGCCTTTTATTTTATCCTCTTTCAGCGATTTTGCCGTGAGGAAAATGATGGGAATATCGGTATTGAACCGGCGTATTTCCTCGGCCACTGCAAAGCCATCCATCTCCGGCAGCATCACGTCAAGGATGCAAAGGTCGAAATTGCCCTGTTTGGCGGCATCAAGGGCGGATTTCCCGTCGGTGCAATGGGTGATTTCATAGCCTTGCATCTCAAGGTTGTCCTTCGTCACGAAGCCAAGGCTTTCGTCGTCTTCCACGTAGAGCAGGTGTGGTTTCATTTTTTAAGGATTGATGGATTGAAGGGTTGAAGGATTGATTTCATCGCTATGTACTGGGTTACTGGATAATGATACTTACGGTGGTTCCTTTGCCGGGTTCACTGTCCATGCTGATTTTCCAGCCGTGGGCCTCACAAATGTTCTTGGTATAGAACAGGCCAAGCCCAAAGCCTTTTACGTTGTGGACATCACCCGTTGGCACCCGGTAGAACTTCTCGAACACTTTTCCCAGGTCTTCCTTTGAAATACCGATGCCGTTGTCAATGACCTGCAATTGGATTTTTCCGCCCGCCACATCCTGCGTTCTCAGGAGGATATTTGGTGCACCCAAGCAGTATTTCGTTGCATTGTCCACGAGGTTGTGCAGGATATTGGTCAGGTGCAGTCGATCTGATTTAATGATGGGCGACTTGGCCAACAGTTCACAGTGCAATGCACCACCTTGTTTTTCAACTTGCACCCTCATGCCTTCCAGTACGCTCGTTACCAAACCGTGCAGGTCGGTTTCTTCGAGGTTCAGCTTGAAATTATCCCGTTCTATTTTGGCCAATTGGAGCACTTTTTCTACTTGGTTGTTCAGCCTCGTGTTCTGCTCTTGGATGATGTTGGCATATTGCGTCAGCCTTGGGCTTGCGTTGATTTCCGGGCTTTTCAGAAACACGTCGGTTGAGATACGGATGGTCGAAATCGGCGTCTTGAACTCGTGCGTCATGTTGTTGATGAAGTCCTTCTGCATCTCCGATAGTCGCTTCTGCCGTAGGATGATGGCCATTGCATACACAAAGAAAAGGATGGTAACGAACAAGATGCCAGATAAAATCAGTGCCAAGCGCATGTTGCTCACTATCTGTGAGTTGCGATGGGGGAACCTTACCCCAAAATAATAGAGGTACGAATCATGTACAGGGAGTTGTTCCTTTACGACAGGTGAGGGATCTGGCTTTTCGTCAATCGGGCTTTGAAAGCTGATATACTTGCCATAGGCCATTTTCTTCGAGTCGCAGTTGTAGATTCCATACTCGAAGTCTTCCGTAAGCCGCACGGCCTCCAACTCGCTCCTAAGGAAGTGCTCCAGGTTCTTGGGATTTATGAAATCGTTGATATTGACCACCCAGTAATTGGAGGTCACCTGGCTGATGATGTCAAATGCGGGCGGCGTGCTGCCGAGTTTTTCAAAGCCCTTAACCACATTTTGCAACGCAATGGTTACTTTCTCTTGGTACTCCTTCTCTTCGTTGTCCCAAGTGGTGACGAGCAGGTAGCTCTGTATGGCAATGATGCCAATGATGGCCAAAGCACCCAAAATCACCACTCTGTTGATCGCCGTATTCTTCATCGAAAAAGGAAGGTTGCACCTTGAAACGCCATTGGTCGCCATTTGTTTTTTGCGGAGCAAAAGCAGCGGCCATTCTTCCAAGTTGCGCAAAATAGGTGCTTGGTTTTTGTTTCGTGAAACGATTAACACCTCTTTAACAAGGAATGGAGGCCACAAAAAATGAAAAAGGGAGAAGCGTTTTAAACCTCTCCCTTAAACAACAGCGAAATAAAAATAAAAAACTATTTCTTCAAGCCCCTGGCTAACAGGGATACTTCATTGTTCAGCACTTCAATAAATCCACCAGAAATCTGGAAGGTCAGGGTCTTGTCCTTTTCCGTTCCGGTCATGATGGTGCTGGACTCTTGGTCGTAGTAGCGGTGCTCGCCGCCAGCGGTCACCACGGTCACAGTACCCTTCCCCAACGATGAAACGATGGGGGCGTGGTTCTTCAGCACCTGGAACTCGCCCAAAGTGCCCGGCACTTTCACCGACACCACAGCTCCGTGGAAAATCTCCTTATCAGGCGTTAAGATGGTAATGTTCATCTTTATGGTAATTGGTAATTAGTGATTGGTGATTAGCAATGGGGCTTACCCAATCACTAATCACCAGTCGCCAATCACTACTTAGTTTCTGCCAGCAATTTCTTGCCAGCCTCGATTACGTCGTCAATAGAACCTTTCAACATGAAGGCAGCCTCTGGGTACTGATCCATTTCGCCGTCCATGATCATGTTGAAGCCACGGATGGTCTCCTCGATTGGCACGAGTACGCCGGGGGTGCCGGTGAACTGCTCGGCCACGTGGAATGGCTGTGAAAGGAAGCGCTGTACCCTGCGGGCACGAGTCACCACGAGTTTGTCCTCTTCAGAAAGCTCGTCCATACCAAGGATGGCAATAATGTCGAGGAGTTCGTTGTAGCGCTGGAGAATGAGCTTCACCCTTTGGGCACAGTTGTAATGCTCGTTGCCGATGATGTGCGGGTCGAGGATGCGGCTCGTAGAGTCGAGCGGATCCACCGATGGGTAGATACCGAGCGATGCAATCTTACGGCTCAATACCGTCGTGGCATCCAAGTGGGCGAAGGTCGTAGCCGGAGCAGGGTCGGTCAAGTCGTCAGCAGGTACGTACACGGCCTGCACCGAAGTGATGGAACCACGCTTGGTCGAGGTGATACGCTCTTGCATCAGACCCATCTCCGTGGCCAGCGTTGGCTGGTAACCTACTGCCGAAGGCATACGGCCAAGGAGGGCCGACATCTCCGAACCTGCCTGCGTAAAGCGGAAGATATTGTCAATAAAGAAAAGGATGTCACGGCCACCAGTGGGGTCGCTGAGGTCGCCGTCACGGTAGTATTCGGCAACGGTCAGACCGGAAAGGGCCACACGGGCACGGGCACCGGGTGGTTCGTTCATCTGGCCGAACACGAAGGTCGCTTTGGAAGTCTTGAGCTTTTCCATGTCCACTTTCGACAAGTCCCAGCCACCAGCTTCCATTGAGTGCATGAACTCATCACCGTAGTTGATGATGCCGGATTCGAGCATCTCCCGCATGAGGTCATTGCCCTCACGGGTGCGCTCGCCCACGCCAGCGAACACGGAGATACCGTCGTAAGCTTTTGCGATATTGTTGATAAGCTCCTGGATCAATACGGTCTTGCCTACACCTGCACCACCGAAGAGACCGATTTTACCGCCCTTCATGTACGGCTCGATGAGGTCAATCACCTTGATACCAGTGTAAAGCACCTCCTTCTCCACGGAAAGCTCCTCGTAAGTAGGCGGCTTGCGGTGGATGGCATAAGTTTTTTCCCTGGAAACGGGGCCGATACCGTCAATGGCCTCGCCCACCACGTTGAACAGGCGACCTTTGATGGCCTCACCAACGGGCATGGCGATGGGAATTCCGGTGTCCACGCACTCCATGCCACGTGTCAGGCCGTCGGTGGAGTCCATGGCGATGGTGCGCACGCTGTCCTCGCCGAGGTGGCGCTGCACTTCGAGCACGAGTTTTTCGCCATTCTGGCGGGTAACTTCAAGGGCGCTGAGGATTTCAGGGAGCCTGGAGCCTTCGTTGGAGAAGCTCACGTCCACCACAGCCCCGATTATCTGCTTGATATTGCCGATATTCTTCATAAAAAGGAAAGTTTTTAGTTCGATGAGGTGGGCCAAATCCGCCTTTGGGATACCCCCTCCCGAAAATCGGCGCAAAGATACACTTTTGGGGTAGTTTGCAAACTGCAGAGAAAAGGTTTTTTGAATCTTTGGAAGATTTGGGTATAACCTTAAAAATCCATGCTCGACCTCAAAAATCCATGCTCGACTGCTGGTTGCTTAAAGTGATGGCATGGAAAAGCAGGGGGGCCACCATGAAATTAGATAGGTGCGAGCATGAAAAAGCAAGCTCGACCTCGTAAATCCAAGGCCATGCTGTAAAAATGATGGGCATGACACTAAAAAACAAGGCCCAATGCGGCAAAGCTGCATTGGAGCCTCGGAAATTCGTGCTCGACCGCTGATTATGGCTGCCCTATTGCGACCGTTGGTTGGCATCCCCTGCCAGCATGGTATATATACAATGTAGGTTCCCCTATCATTTTTACCTCGAAATGATTAGTTTTCCACTTCCCAAGCCAATGCCGTCTCCCTCCAATTTCCAATAGTACAGCCCCTCTCCTAGCCCTTGCAGCGAAAACGACTGCCGCCCCGCCGACACTGGCCACCGCTTTACCACCTGCCCTACTGCATTGAAAAGCCAAAGCTTGGCGTGCTTGTCAACAGGAATGTCAACTTCCATATTGAGTTCCTCAGTCGCCGGGTTCGGCCACACCCTCACCGCCTCCTCTTCCGGCGGCGGCACATACCCGCTCGACACGTACACAATGCTGCTGTCGCAAACAGGGTAGCCCGTGCCGAGGCGGTAGTGCGGGAAGTTGGGGATGGAGTAGTTGGCGGAACAGGGCAGATCGATGCCCCGCTGCACGAAGCCACAGGCGAGGCCGGGTTCGTCAGGGTGGTTGATGACATGAAGGAAAGGGACAGGGCCATGCGGCGTTATGTATATCTTGCAGTCAGGACCGAGTTGCATGCGCTCAAAATAGGTGTCAGGCACCAATCCATCATATTCGCCTACCAAGACCTTTGAGCCTAAAATATCGGATGCTTCAAGGTCAAGCTGATACACCTTTTCATAAGACGAAACATACAAAAACCTCCCGCTTGGAGAAAAAGATAGGCCATTTGGGAAATAAAATGGTGTATCTACCACCAAGTGCTGGTAATTGCTCAACTCGCCTGAGCTACGGTTAAAATCGAATAATAACAGTTGATTGTTGTGGTCAAAGTGAGCGAATTTTTCACCGTTGGGGCTAAATGACATTTGGCCTATCCCGCTTATGTTCAACTCATCTCCAATTGCTTGAGAATCGGTTGTGATAATATCATTTGGCGAAAGTAAGGTTTTATAAAAGTTGTTGCCAGTCTTGCTAAATGTGATTACCCACCATTTATTTCCATCCGAGTGCCTTACTGCTTGTAACCCAGTATGCAATTGGCTATTAAGAATTACCTTATTTTTTTCCACCACGTCGCCTAGTCCACTGTTCAGTGACATATCAATTTTTGAAAAGTACAACCGATTGATTCTGATGAATGGTGATTCGTCAAATGCTTCATATGCTTGATGGAAAACTGAATATATATTTTTATCACCAGGTGAATTAAGAATAATTATTCCTCCCGGCGAAGTATATCCATAGTCGGGGCAATTGTCATCATAAATAACTCCAGGGTTTAAATGCTCTCCATTGGGCATTATTTCATGGTTCTTATTCTTGATGTAACACCCATTTGAGTAGAACAACAAATTGCCTTGCTCGTCGGAAAAGCTTGCATTGGCAACGAACATTTCAGTATTGATGGATTCCCTGTCAATGGTAAGCTCGCCGTTGTTGAAGCGAAGCAGGTTCATACAGTTGTTCGGATAGCTCGGCCCATCATCCTCCAAGCCAATCAGCCATGTATAATCGTGTTTGTACTGTGCTGATAGGTTGAAACTTGATAATAGCAAACTAAAAAAGAAGAAGTATTTCATGGCTTTGAATTTTATGCTGCCCATAAGGACAAAAGATGCCCCCTACAAAAATATCTGTAGGGGGCGTTCTGCAAATTGTGTTACTTGGAAATCACCAAGACTTGTGTCTGGTTTCCAGTGCTGGATTTCAAGGTCAAGAAATAAGTGCCAGCGGGAATTTTCCCTGTATCCACGGGAATTGCTTCCGTACCTTCCATGATTGTTTCAGCAAGAACCTGGACACCGAACGCATTGGTCAGGGTAAGCAATCCTTCCCCCTTCGATTTATCCACCAGTTCCACCACCAAATACTGGTTGGCCGGGTTGGGGTACATCCTGAAAGAAGGCTCGACCACCTTATCCTCGTCATTTGGCCTTGCAATTGGCTGTGGTGCTGCAAGGCCGCACAATGCCAAATCGTTGTATATGGCTTCATTGCCCAGCAATGCACGGGCCATGTACACGCCTTCCCCGCCCGAATAGGGGCACTGGTTGGCGATTGGCGTCAAATCCGAGATTTGCGTTGCCGTCAGTTCCGTTTGGTTGTTGGCAATCAGCTCCAGATATACCCGGTTGGCCGTGCGTTGGTTCGCCTCGAAGTTGGTAGTCGTTGAGACTGCCGCATTGGTGCCCAACAGTTGGGCTGCCGCTACCGTGCGGGCCGACAACATGGTTTGCTCCAAGGCTTGGGACTGAATTGCCAAAGTCTCCATTTCAGCCTTTTTCGCATCTCGTTGGGCAATCAGGCCTGCGTTGTTTGGCTGAACGGAAAGCGCATCCATGATGCTGCGCATTTCACCCATTTTGGTGGACATGCTGGTTTGTTGGCTTGCCAAGCTCGCCCTTGTGCCCGCATCCCCTGTCAACACGCTTTCTATGCTGGCCTTGATTGCCTCGAACCTGCCCACCGTACTGTTCTTCTCAGTGCCGAGGAAGCTCGCATAAACCGAACCTTGAGGGGCCAAAGTGGGGTCGGCCAACAATCGGCGGTACAACTGCCGCCTTGCCGTCCAGCCTTCTGCTGCGAACACGCCGATATTAAAAGCCCCGGTAGCGATGCCATATTCCGTGCTGCTCAAGCTACCGCCGCCGTCTCCACCAATGGCAGCACTCGAACAGGCAGCCGTATTGCCGGCTTCCTGCCTAAAGTACCTTTGGCCATTGATATAGGTCCTTTCGGTGGAAATCAGATTGCCCCCATCAATGGTGTCAACGAATAACCGGGAGTTTGTCAATTCAAATGACTCTGTCGTATAATGAATCGCCCCATACCCCGTCGCCACGGGCGCCGTCAGCCACATATTCCCCCGGTGGCTCTGAACCCCGGTCAGGCCACCTACGCCCTCGCTGCCGACCCTAAGCCCATGGAAGAAATTGGAGAAATTGTTCCCGGCGATGTCGGACGATAGGTTGCTGCTCTGGAACCACAGCCCAGTCCGGATATTGTCCATGATATTGCAGCTGTACTCCCCTTGGTCGGACGAACCCACTTTGATGCCGTACTGCAAGTTCACGAACCCGGTACCGCTAAAATCGTTACCGAGCAACTCATTCGAGCCGCCCCCATCCACCGAGATGCCGTAGCCACCAGTTGTGTCAAGTCTCCCAACACCACAAAAAACCACCGTTCTGGAAAGTTTGCAACTTTCCAGGCTCCGCATTTCCCAAGTACCGATGACTTCATGCTCGTTCATTTTGCAATGATTAGCTTGCCATTCCCCACGCCCCTCCCCTCGCTCTCCACCCGCCAAAAATACATCCCAGTTGACAGTCCTTCCAGCAGAAAATTATGTCCAACCTGCCCCGCCGATATTTCCCAATGCCGCACTGGCTGCCCCGTTGCATTGAAAAGCCACAGCGTTGCTGGCTTTATTGAAGGTGCAATGTTTTCCAGGTGCAACTCGCAACTCGCCGGGTTCGGCCACACCCTCACTTCCTCCTCTTCCGGCGGCGGCACATACCCGCTCGATACATTCACGATACTGCTGTCACA
Organism: Saprospiraceae bacterium; assembly: GCA_022841745.1. Taxonomy (GTDB): domain Bacteria; phylum Bacteroidota; class Bacteroidia; order Chitinophagales; family Saprospiraceae; genus UBA6168. The sequence goes on from JALHQW010000059.1 coordinate 25,655, forward strand.
AACAGGATACCCCGAGCCAAGGCGGTAGTGCGGGAAGTTGGGGATGGAGTAGTTCACCGAACAGGGCAGGGGCAGCCCCCGCTGCTCGAAGTTGCAGGCCGTGCCCAGTTCGTTGGGGTTGTGGATGACGTGCATGTACGCCACAGGGCCATGCGAGGTCATGTATATCTTGCAGTCGGGGCCAAGCTGCATGCGCTGGAAGGCAACGGCAAACTGAAGGCCAAAGAACTCATACACTAAGCCGTCGTATTCTCCCACTAACGTCTTGGACGACAGTAGGTCTGGTACCTCCAAGTCCAACTGCCAAAGTTTGGTCTGCGTTGAAGCATAAAGACGCTTGGAGTTGGGGGAAAATGCAAGGCCACTAAAATTAAATAATGGCGTGTCAAGTTCAATTTTCTGGTAATTGCTCAACTGCCCCGTGCTTCTGTCAAAATCAAATAAAATCAGTTGGTCCATGAAGTCGTACTTGGCGAACTTTGTGCCGTCAGGGGAAAATGTAATTTGTCCACCACCGTTGATTGCCAACTCATCACCAATTATTTGAGAGTCTATTTCGCTGATGCCATTTTCGGTTAATAATACCTTGTAATATTTGTTGCCATTTTCTTTTATTGTCATTACCCACCAGTCTTTGTTGTTTGAATGCTTGACAGCCTGCAACCCGGTATAAAAGGTGTTGCTCAATACAACCTGATTTTTTACTGTAACATCACCAAGCCCATTGTTTAATTCCATATCAACAACAGAGTAGTAAAGCCTGTTGACCCTAACAAAAGGAGATTCATTATAGTATGCGAATGCTTGGTGGAACAAATAATACTTGTTGTCATCGTTTGGCATCGGCAATGCTATAATCCCGCCAACCGTCGCATAACCGCCATCAGGGCAACTGTTTTCATGTGAATCACCAGGATTAAGCGGTGAGCCATTTGGCATTATTTCATGGTTGGCGTTTTTTACATCGCACCCATTTGAATAAAAGAGCAAATTACCTTCGCTATCTGACATGCTGACATTGGCAACATACATTGGATAATCAACCGATAATTTCTCAATCGAAAGTTCTCCTTGTTCAAAACTTAACAAGTTCATGCAATTAATTGGATAGACATCAGGATTTGGGTCTTGCTCTACACCAATCAACCAATTGTAGTCATTCTTATGTTGTGCATGAGAATAAAAAGTATAAAACAATAAAACAGCAGATAATAAATGCCTCATTGAATTAAGGGTTTTTTAAAGGTGGAAGCCCTTGCAGGTATGAACCTGCAAGGGCTTTGCCTAAATTGTTATTTGGCAATCAAAAGGACTTGAGACCTGACTCCTGTACCTGAGCGCAGCGTGAGGTAATAAGTGCCCGCTGTGAGGCCGTCCGTGAACATTATGGCAGAATTGCTACCTTTTGACAATGTTTCCTTCCGTACCTGAACACCAAGCACATTGGTCAGCACAAAACTGGCATCGCCTTCCAGTTTATCCAGCAATTGAATGGCAATGTAGTCACTGGCAGGGTTCGGATAAATGGTAAACATTGGCAAAGTTGGTCCACCCTCATCGGGTGACTTGATTTGCTGGCCACCACCCGTGCTCATGCCACAGGCCGTAAAGTCATTGTAAACCACCTCGTTCCCCAAAATGGCACGGGCTGCATACACGCCCTCGCCACCAGTATATGGGCATTGAACGGCGATAGGCGTCAAATCCGCAACCTGTTGCTGTGTCAGTTCGGCCTGTCCGTTGGCGATGACCTCCAAGCGAACCCGGTTGGCCGTCTTTTGGTTGGCCTCGTGTGTGGCATTGGCCACAATAGCAGCATTGTTGGCCAGCAACTGGTTTGCCGCCGATACCCTTGCGCTTTGCATGGACTGCTCCACCGATTGCAACTGCGCCGATACGTTGGCAATCTCCACCCGTTTAGCATCACGCTGTGCCAACAGGTTCGGGTCGTTTGGCTGCGTCGAAAGCCCGTCCATTATCATCTTCATTTCACCAAACTTTGTTTCCATGCTGGCCGCATAATTGCCCAACTGCTGCCTTGCATTGGCATCACCTGCCAGCATGGCGTCAATGGCAGACTGCAAGTCCTCGAACTTACCCACGGTGCTGATGGCCTCGTTGCTCAAATATGTTGCGTACACCGAGCCTTGCGGGGCAAGGCTGGGGTTCTCCTTCAGATGGCGGTAGAGTTGTCGCTTGGCCGTCCAGTTTTCGCCAGCCGAAGTGCCCACTGTTATGGTGCCGGATGCTATGCCATAGGCAATTGTACCAAGTGCAGTATTGCCGATGCTGCCCTGCAAATTGGAGGGGCATGTATAAGTGTCGCCTGACTCAGGGTCGAAAAAAGGCATGGGTTGTCCAGGAATAATTTCAGCATAGGTTCTCTGAGTAGTAATATAGCTTGCACCATCGTTTACGTCAACCTCATGCTGAGATTCTGACACTTCATTAGGTATTTGACTATAATGAATCGCCCCCCATCCCGTGGCGGCAGCAGCCGTACTCCAGGTGTTCCCCCGGTGACTCTGCCTGCCCGTGAAGCCGCCTTGATTCTGGCTGCCTGGTGCCGCTAAATTGCCGATTTGAAGCCCGTGGAGGAACCCGTTGAAGTCGTTGCCCTTGATGTCGGAGAAGTCGTTCGGCCCGGAGAACCAAAGCCCGGTGCGGGTGCCGTTGAAGTGGTTGCAGCCGTACTCGCCGTTGCCGGACTGCCCTACGGCGATGCCGTACTGTAAATTATAGGACCCAGCCGCATTGAGGAAGTTGCCCAGTAAATCGTTCGAGCCGCCGCCGCCCACGGCGATGCCGTAGCCCTCCTGCGGGTTCATCAGCGTCACCACGTTCCCGCTGGTCTCCACCTCGTTGTTGTTCAGCATGTCAATGCCATAGGTGGCGTCCATCACGTCAATGATGTTGCCGTTCATGCGCAGCCAAGTGGCCCCGCCCTTGGAGCTGTTGATGGAGTTGATGCCCCGCCCGTTGGGGTTCTGGTCCATCGTGATGGTGTTGTCGCTGATGCTGGAGCGGGTCAGCGGGCGCAGGCCGGACACCAGTATGCCGTCGTTCTTGGCGGAGATGGCGTTGCCGGTGATGAACGCTTCCCGGTTGTTCAGGGAGAGGGACCTATAGCCGGAGTTGACGCTCCTCATGCCGTTGGAGAACGAGGTGACGTTCATGCCAAAGGTGACCACGCCCGTTGGCACATTGTGGAACGTGGGCGTGGCGAGGGTCTTGCCCTTGCCCACCTGGTAGAGGAGGTGACCGTTGCCCACCATGCGTATGCCCACGTTGTTGAGGTTGCCGAACTCGTCGTAGGAGGTGAACAGGTTGGAGCTGATACCGTAGATGCCGTAGTCCATCTTTTTGTAGGTGTTGGAAGTCACCACGGCCACGTTCAGGTTTCGGAGGTCAAGCCCCGCAAAGCCGTTGCCCGACAGCGGCTTCTTGAGCTTGTCCACCTCGAAGCTGTTGTAGCCGACGTTGAACCCCACGTTGTTGGTGCCGCCCAGTGCCGGCACCTTGATGCCCGTCTTGTTGTTGATGAACCGGGTGTTGGTGGCGTTGACGGTGCTGCCGTTCTTGGCGGTGACGCCCACCTCGGCGTCCTCAAAGATAGAGGTGGCCTGGCTGCCACCCGTAATGGTCAGTGTGGCGCCCGCCTCCACGGTGATGCCCTTCCAGGCCTGCTCGCAGCCATAGACGTGCTCGTTGGTGAACTTGAGATGCCCTGATTCCACGATGATCTTGGCATCGGGGTGGCCCAGCAGGAAGTTATTGGCGAAGAACTCATAGTCGGTGTCTGCTATAAGGATGCCCTTCAAGAGGTACTGGCCGGACGTGGCCGTGCCAGTCGAAAGTACGTTGCCTATCAGCTGTGAGATGCGCTTCGTCTCCCCCACGTCGGCCAGCACGAGTGCAGGGCTTGGGAAAAAGTTACCTATGACCTCCCTGAAGGGGGAGCAAACGACCGTGTTGGTGCAGGTACGGAAGTAGGCGGGGGCGGTGCCCGTTATGAATTGGGAAATGCTGACCCCGAACAGGAATTTCCGTGTTTCGCCCGCAGGTATGGTCAAACCCGTTATGCTCCAGCGGTCCGCCACCACATTGGTGTTGCCATTGATCGTGAAACTGAAGTTGGAGGTTACGAAAGAGAATTGGCCGGGGTCGGTAACGGTCATGAAGACAGGCAGCACGAACAGGTCGAGGCTGACGTCCACCATGTCCTCATTTATTTCGTTCTTCACAGTGTACTCAATCTGGAACTGGGTACAGCCAGCAATAGGATTATTGTTGGTGTAGCGCGCCTCGTGGAAAATCCCAAATGGCTGCGCCAAGGCCGACGGGGCTGTTGCACAAAGAAGTAACATGGCAAGTAACAGTTTTTGCAGCACAGGCTTAATGGAAAACCTGTGCGTGGACAGGGAGCTTATGGACGGTTCCCACGTCAAAGCTAAACTTTTGGGTTCAATGTTCTTTCGAGAATTCATGGCTTTGTATTTTGGCCGATAAAGGCCGTTAGGACTTTCCCCGGTTTTTCAGGCGGCCGGGGGTTCCCGCCAATATGTGGGCTGAAGCAAATACCAACTGCCTAACCATTGGGCACTAAGTAGGAGGTTCCGAAAGCCGGATTGCCTGCCAAATGGCATTGAATGAGCTTTGTTCCAGTCATATTCTATTCGCAAATGGAGCAATCTTGGGCAATGAACGACCCATCGGCGGCATTGCCCTCCGTTGCCCCCGCACCAAAATGGACATGAAGCACCTGCCAAGGCGCACCATGCGCCAGGACTATTTCATTTTTTGGATTCCGATTCTAAAGAGAATTTGTAGCTTTGTAGCTTATGTAGGCCAACGAATGATAATTACAAAAGTCCAGTAAATAGTCTCAACAACAAATAATAAACATGCATAAATTATGCAATTCGACGCATAAATTATGCAAAAATGGCAAGCTATGAATATTGGCCCTAAAATCAGGAAACTAAGGGAGCTGTTTGGCTACAAACAAGACTTTGTGGCCAAATGGATAAAGTTGCACCAAAGCACTTATTGCAGGATGGAAAAATTCAAATTGAAGGAAAAATGAAAGGAGATACCTTGGAGAAATTGGCAGACCTGTACAAGGTCGAGCCTGAAGATATTTTGAATATTGATGAGAAATTCTTCGTCAATATCCACGAACAGAATGGAAATCAATCAGGAGGTATTGTAATCAATAAACAATCTGATGAGTTGTTTGCTGCCCAAGAGGCGAGCCGCAAGGCACTGGAAGCAACCGTGGAGGCACAGGCGCTCACCTTAAAAGTGTTGGAGGCCAAAATCAAGGCGCTGGAAGAAGAGAACATGGCACTGAAGGCCTTGTCGAACAAAAGCGGCCATTAATAAGGCTGAAAAAGCAGAACGGCTGTGTTGAAGTGAATTCAATACAGCCGTTTTGTTTGAGCATCACCGCCCCACCACCACCCACTCCGAGCGCCTCAGGTAATCGCTCCAAAACTAGAGGAAATACACGCCCGACAGCAGCCCCGACCCGTCCACGGTGCCTTGCCTATTTTGAACGGTAGAGCCCGCCCTGACCGCCCACAACCAAATCCTTTTTTAACTTAGCCCCTTCAAATTATGCAAACGTTGAAAAAAACCTTCGCCCTGCTGCTCGTCGCCCTTGCGTACATCGTGCTTTCCGCCGCCAGTTTTACCCGTCGGCCAGCGCAGCCCATACCCAGCTTCAAGGAGCATTTGGAAGAAAACGCCTGGGTGGACAGCACCTATGCCGCCCTCAGCCCTGACGAGCGGCTCGGCCAGCTCTTTTGGCTGCGGGCCCATACCGACAAGGATGCCGCCTACGAAGCTGCCGTGGAGGAACAGGTGAAAAAATACCGCCCCGGCGGCCTCTGCTTCTTCAACCCCACAGCCAAAGGTACACCCGAAAAGCAGGTGGAACTCACCAACCGCTATCAAGCCCATGCCCCAAAGCTGCCCATGTTCATCACCATTGACGGCGAATGGGGCCTCGGTATGCGCATGCGGGGCACGGCCATGAGTTTCCCCCGACAACTCATGCTCGGCGCCATTCAGGACAATACTTTGATTTATAAAATGGGCGAACAGATTGCGAAGCACTGCAAGCGGGTCGGCGTCAACTTCAACTTCGCCCCTGTGGCCGACGTAAATAACAATGCCGCCAACCCCGTCATCGGCTTCCGCAGCTTTGGCGAAGACCCCTACAACGTGGCCGCCAAAGCCTACCAATACATGCTCGGCATGCAGGACAACGGCGTGCTCGCCTCGGCCAAGCACTTCCCAGGCCACGGCGACACGGGCACCGACAGCCACTACGATTTGCCCCTCATCAACCACGATCTGTCACGGCTAGACACCGTGGAGCTTTTCCCCTTCAAAATCCTCATCAGGCAAGGAGTGGGCAGCATCATGGTCGCCCACTTGAACATCCCTGCGATGGACAACACCCCCAACCTGGCATCGTCGCTTTCGCCAAAAATCGTAACAGATTTACTGCGCAATCAATTGAATTACAAAGGACTGGTACTGACCGACGGCTTGGAGATGCATGCCGTCACCAAGCACTTCGGAAAGGGCGAGGTAGAAGCCCGTGCCCTCGCCGCAGGCAACGACGTACTGCTCCTCCCTGCCGACTTGGACGCCGCTTGGCGCACCGTGAAGCAGTGGATTTCCGATGGCAGGATTGCCTACAGCAGCATAACGGCAAGTGTGAAAAACGTGCTGCGATGGAAGTACCGAATGGGCGTCCAGTTCACCAAACCATTGGCCATTGAAGGAGTACGGGCCGATGTGAACGATCCAGCGGCGCTGGCCGTGAAGCGGGAGCTGATTGCGAATGCGCTGACGCTGGTGAAAAATGAAGGAAACGTTATTCCAGTTGGCAGTTCGGCAGTGGGCAGTGGGCAGTCAGGGGCTGCGAAATTGGCCGCCCTCGCCATTGGTGCTGGCAGTGGCAATACGTTTCATAAACGCCTTTCTTCCTTCCCCATAGGGGCAGGCGGAAAAATAGAGACGTTCACCTCCGGCAAAGACGTTTCCAACTCCTTGATAACCAAGCTGAAAGGCAAGGACGCCGTCATCGTCAGCCTGCACGACATGAGCCAGTTTGCCTCCAAGGGCTACGGCCTGACGCAGGAGACAAAGGACTTCATCGAGGCGCTACGCAAAGAGACGAGGGTCATTTTGGTGCTGTTCGGCAACCCGTACGCCGCCAAGTTTTTTGAAAACGTGCAGAACCTGCTCGTCTGCTACGAAGAAGACGACGAGGTGCAAGACCTCGCTGCGCAGGCGCTTTTTGGGGTGTTCCCCCTGCGGGGAAAACTGCCAGTGACTGCCTCGCCCGCCCTGCCGTCTGGCACTGGCATCACCACGACGGCGGTAGAGCGGCTCGGCTACGGCGTACCCGAAGAGGTGGGCATGAGCAGCAGCAAATTGGAAAAAGTGGATGAACTGATGACAGAAGCTATTACCGAAGGCGCTACCCCCGGCGGTGTGGTGCTCGTTGCCCGCAAGGGCAAAATCGTGTGGCGCAAAGCCTACGGCCACCATACCTACGACCCCAAAGCCCGCCCCACCGAACCTGACGACATCTGGGATTTGGCGAGCATCACAAAGATTGCGGCCAGCACCATCTCGCTCATGCGCTTGCAGGAGGACGGCAAGTTCGACCCGAAAGACCCCGTGGAAAAGTACTTGCCGGAGTTCGCCAGCACGAACAAAAAGGGCATCCCGCTAGTGGACATGATGACCCACCGGGGCCGATTGATGCCCTGGATTAAGTTCTACGAAAAAACCATCACCCCAGCGGCAAAGCCTTCGTCGAGTTTTTACCAAAGCAAACGGAGCGACGCCTACTCGCTGCCAGTGGCGAAGGATTTGTGGCTAAAAACCGGCTACGAAAAAGAAATCTGGCAGCAGATAATGGACAGCCCGCTGGAGCCGTCGAAGGAGTACAAATACAGCGACCTCGGCTTTTACATCGCCAGCGAAATCATCAAGCGGCAGTCGGGGCAGCCCATCGAGGAGTTTGCGAAAAGGACTTTCTACGAGCCGCTCGGCCTCGGTACGATGGGCTACCGACCCTACGAGCGCTTCCCCTTGGAGCGCATCCCACCGACCGAAAACGACGATTATTTCCGTGACCGCCGCATTCAAGGCTATGTACACGACATGGGCGCTGCCATGCTCAACCAAGCCACGGGCCATGCTGGCCTTTTCAGCACCGCCGAAGACCTCGCCGTGCTGATGCAACTGCTGCTGAACAAAGGGAGCTATGGCGGGATGCAATACCTGAAACCGGAGACAATCAACTACTACACGACCCGCTGCCAAGGCTGCACCCGCCGGGGCATCGGCTTTGATATGTTCCAAAAAAACACCAGCTACGAGAACAACCTGAGCAAACTGGCGAGCGACGGCACTTTCGGCCACCTCGGCTTCACGGGCACGGCGGTCTGGGTTGACCCGGAGCAGGAGTTGATTTATATCTTCCTATCGAACCGGACGTTCCCGAGCATGAAGAACAATAAATTGGCGAAGTTGAATACGAGGGTGAAGGTACAGGATGCGGTTTATGAGGCGATTTTGGATGAAAAAAATAGAAAAGATTAAGCTGTAACAAAGGATTTGGCAACTGGCATTTCACTGTAAGTTTTTCCATTTAATAATCGCCCAGTTTTCTTTTTGTTAGTACCACCCCATTGTTTAAAAAAGAATGCAACGCCATGTATTTCGCATTTCTGATGAATTTCTTCTACCCATGCCTGCTTTATGGGCCTTGGCTTCCTACCGCTCTCACCACCAACGATAACCCAATCTATACCTGTTATATCCAAATTGTTGAGTGGGCCTATCAAAGGCTCGCAAGAAAGGAATTTTACCTTTGCATTCGTACCACGAAGAAAATCAACCCTTTCCAACACCCTATCATCCTCCACTGAAACGCCCATCCAGATATTTTCCGTCCAATTTAATTCTTTGTGATACTCGTAAAGCAAATGCGCCCTTTTGGTCAATACCTGAAAAATGTGCTGAGGATTGTCATTCATTACCTCAAACACCTGTTGAATATAACTTAGTGGTACCTTCTCATGGAAAAGGTCGCTCATGGAGTTCACAAAGACGATTTGTGGTTTTTTCCAAGTGTAAGGAATCTTAAGGGTATCTGGATGGAGGGTTAACTCAAATCCATTGGCATATTTTTCCAAGCCCATTGCCTTCAAGCGGCGAGACATCACCTCTGCATAGCAATACTTGCAGCCTTGCGAAACCTTGTTGCACCCTGTAGTGGGGTTCCAAGTCATTTCTGTCCATTCTATTGATGATTGAGCCATTCTTACAATTTTGAAATTATTTGACTTGCAATTTTCAGAGCACTTGCATTATTTGAAGCAAAAACAAAATGAAATATTGGACATCCTTTGGTATTATCTAACCTCAATGGTTTCTTGGTCACATACTTCCATGCTTTTTGCATGTTCTCAATATAGATTTGAGCTATTTTGTTTATTGGATCTGATATTTTCTGCACGATTTCCCTTTCCTCAAATAGAGTGGTTTCAATTTTTGATTGGTAAAAATGTTTTCTTATCTCTTCTTCGGACATGCCAAAAAAACTTTCAAGTTTATTGATGTACTTGAGTTGCCCTTTTCTGTCAAGCAACCTATTCACAATTACACCAGTTGGTAAAAGTATCCACACATCTGACCTAGTTTCTGCAAATTGAGCAATAGACTTCCAATCAACCTGCATACCAAAAGGGTCAATAAATGCTAAAGCTGCCAACTCCTTCGATCGGCTTTTAAGGGCATTAGCAAGCTTAGTTAATTCAACATTGCAGTCCTTATCCCGAAATTCTAACCTTTTATCCCCTTTCTCTTTTAAGGCACCCAATCTTGCTTTTAGTTTCTCTATGTTATTAGGGTCTTTGTCAATGAAATAGTAATAGTCAAAATCGTATGGTTTTTGTAATCTGACGACTCTCTCTGCTGCTCCATGATAGACGTTTTCTTCTTCTTCAGAAATATCAAATTCGCTCCAAAGCTTTAGTTCAGTTTCATCATGTGGCTTAGCCTTCCTCTCACCACTTCCAGCAAAACCATCGAAGTAGATTACTTTCCAATGATATTTTTTCATTATAGTCAAATACGCCTGAACATACTTAATGAAAGCGTCAAGTTTCTTTTCAGTCCATGGCCCACCCCAGCCACCTTCAATTGATTCTTTGTTATTATTTGTCATTTTGTAATTATTTGTTTGCAAACATACAATTATTTGTTTTAACTTACAAATTTCTATAAGGGCACATTCCCATGCTTCCTCCTCGGCCTATCCACCACCTTGTTCTCCAGCATCGCAAACGCCTTTATCAGCTTCCGCCTCGTGTCCTTTGGGTCAATTACCTCGTCAATGAAGCCACGCTGGGCAGCCCGGTAGGGGTTGGCGAAGGTGGCTTGGTATTCCCGCTCCTTCTCGGCCAGCATGGCGGCGGGGTCGGCGGCTGATTCGATTTCCTTTTTGAAAATGATTTCGGAGGCACCCTTGGCGCCCATCACAGCAATTTCGGCGGTAGGCCAGGCAAAGTTCATGTCGGCGCCGATGTGCTTGGAGTTCATCACGTCATAGGCACCGCCATAGGCTTTGCGGGTAATGACCGTCACCCGTGGCACGGTGGCCTCGCTGAAAGCGTAAAGCAGTTTCGCCCCGTTCACGATGATGCCGTTCCACTCCTGGTCGGTACCGGGAAGGAAGCCGGGCACGTCCTCCAGCACCAGCAGCGGGATGTTGAAGCAGTCGCAGAAGCGCACGAACCGGGCGGCCTTCCGGCTTGAGTTAACATCCAAGACCCCGGCCAAGTTAATGGGCTGGTTGCCCACGATGCCGATGCTGCGGCCCGCCAACCGGGCGAAGCCGACGACGATGTTCTCGGCCCATTCCTCGTGAATTTCAAAGAAAGAATCCTCGTCCACAATGCCAGCGATGACCTCCCGCATGTCGTAGGGCTGATTGGCGTTTTCGGGGATGAGGTCGGTGAGCTGCGGGCGGAGTTCGTCGCCGAGCGGGAAGTCGAGGCGGGGCGTTTTCTCTTCGCAGTTCTGCGGGATATAGGACAGCAGCCGCTTTATTTTTTCGATGCAGTCCAGTTCGTTCACAGCGGTGAGGTGCGTCACGCCGGACTTGGTGGCATGGGTGTGCGCTCCGCCGAGTTGCTCCGAGGTCACCTCCTCGTTGGTCACGGTTTTCACCACGTTGGGGCCAGTAACAAACATATAACTGGTATTTTCGACCATGATGGTGAAGTCGGTCATGGCGGGGGAATAGACGGCCCCGCCAGCGCAAGGGCCCATGATGGCCGAAATCTGCGGGATGACGCCGCTGCTGCGCACGTTCCGATAGAAAATATCGGCGTAGCCGCCCAGCGAGTTCACGCCCTCCTGGATGCGGGCACCGCCGGAGTCGTTCAGGCCGATAACAGGGGCGCCGTTCTTCACGGCCAAGTCCATGATTTTGCAAATCTTCTCAGCGTGGGTCTCGGAGAGCGAGCCGCCGAACACCGTGAAATCCTGCGCAAAAACATAGACCAAGCGCCCGTGGATGGTTCCGTAGCCCGTGACCACGCCATCGCCGAGCACGATTTGCTCCTGCATCCCAAAGTCGTCGCAGCGGTGGGTGACGAACATGCCTATTTCCTCGAAAGACCCCGCATCGAGCAGGAAGTGGGTGCGCTCACGGGCCGTCAGCTTGCCCTTATGGTGTTGCACCGCAATGCGTTTCTGGCCGCCTCCGAGCTTTGCCTCGGCTATTTTCTGGTCGAGTTGTTCGAGTTTTTGATTCATAAGAATGAAATTGGGCGGTAAAGGTATTCACAAATCAGGAGAGTTCTTTCGTGATTGGCTGCGACTGAACAGGTGGTTATATTTGTTCCGTTGGCAGCTTGCGCCCCTGCATCTTGTCGTTGTTGTTTTGGAGAGGCAGCTGCCAAACAAGGGCCATCCCTGTTTGTTGCGGAGCAAAATGATAGTGCTGCTTTTGCGTTAATGCGCTGCAAAGGTTCACCAAACTTGCCGATTCGTTGTAGAATTACGGCAGGTTTGCGCTCATTTGCGTGGACTGGTTGTAACTGAAATCTTTTGAAATGAAAAATAAGCTCTTTTTGCTCGCCTTGCTGCTGCCCGTGCTTGCCCACTCGCAAGACGACGACTTGGTCTATTTCGATTATGTCTATTTGGACAATATTAAGACCATCAAGTTCCATGTGGACGGCTACCCGACCAGCATGCCCATCATCGAGCTGACCAGTGCGGATCAGTTGCTGCTTTCCTTCGACGACCTGAATGGCGACACAAAGAACTACGTCTATACCATCGAGCATTGCGATGCCAACTGGAACCCCTCGAACATCCCAGAATTCGACTATGTTGAGGGATTTTCGGAGGCAATGGTCAGGGACTTCGATTTTTCCTTCAGGGTTCAGACAAAATATACGCACTACTGGCTGAGCTTCCCGAACCAAGACATGCGGCCCCGCCTCAGCGGCAATTACCTGTTGAAGGTCTATGAAGACGAGGACGAAAAGCAGTTGGCGCTCACCCGAAGGTTCATGGTGCTGGATACCAAGGTGAAGGTGAACGGCAGGGCAGTGCGGCCAGCGAGGGTGGACAAGATTATGACGCACCAGGAGATTGATTTCACAGTGCTGCACGAAAAACTCGACTTCCGAAGCCCGCAGCAGGAACTGAACGCCACAGTGATTCAGAATGGCCGTTGGGACAATGCGTTTGCTGGCCTTAAGCCCCTGTTCAGCAAGCCCGGCCAGCAGCTTTTCGACTACCAGGACAAAATCGTGTTCCCAGCGGGCAAGGAGTTCCGCTACCTTGACGCACGGGGGGTGAGGTACCCCGACCCCCGCATTATTTCCATCAGCAACAAGGATGGCAAGTACGAGTCGGTGCTGGAAAAAGACCTGAAACGGGGCGAGATGCCCTATTTCGAATGGCGGGACATCAACGGCAGTTTCGTCATACAAAACACCGATTTCCAGAACCAAGTGACCGGCGCAGGCGGGCGGCCAGCGACTGGCAATCTCAGCCTCGGCCTCACGCCGCAGGAGGAGCGGGAATTCCAGCAGCGCACGGCCCGTGCCTCCTCCGCCGAGGAGCGGGCCGCCATCCAGCAGGAGCGCATCAACCTGCAGAATGAGCGGGGCATCCTGAGCAACCAGCCCGCTTTCAACAACGAGTTTGAAATCAACAACCTCCAGTGCGAGTACCTCGATGTGCTCTTCCAGCTTTCCAGCATCGGTGAAATGGAGGACGAGGATGTTTACCTCTTCGGTGCCTTCACCGACTGGCAACTGAAGCCGGAGTACAAGATGGTCTTCAACCCCGCCACCAATGCCTACGTGGCCAAGGCGACGCTCAAGCAGGGCTATTATGAATATATGTACGCCGAATTGCCGCATGGCAGCAGCACTCCCAACTTCGAGGTGACCGAGGGCAACTGGCACGAGACCGACAACTACTACACGATTTTGGTCTATCAGCGCCCCTTCGGTGGCCGGTACGACCAGTTGATTGGGGCATCGTCGTTTTCGGCGAGAGAGCAGTAGTGCCTTATTTTTTGTAAGTTTGCCCACTAAAACGACAACGCATGGCCGAAGAATTTGCCAATAAAATAAAGCGCCTGGAACTGGAAAACTTCACCTGCTTCGGCAAGGTGGCAATGGATTTTTCGCCGGGCATCAACGTCTTCATCGGGGAGAACGGGACGGGGAAGACGCATTTGTTGAAGGTGTTGTATGGGCTTTCTTCAGGAGCAGATATAAAATCCACCCTTTTAGAAAGGGTGTTTAAGGTATTCTCAGACTCAGAATTAGTTAAAAGAGGAAAATATAAATCCCACATTGTTTTAACCTATAAAAACGAGATTATCACTAATGAGATTTTTGAAAAACCAATAACAGGAGTACTGGTAGCCGAACCAATGGCTATGTATATGAATAATAATAGGCTTTTTGTGCCAACTCTAGAGTTATTATCGTGGTTTAAAGGCTTTATAGCTTCTTATGAAAATAGAGAAAGTTATATTGATGAAACATATTATTACTTGGCTAAAGCAATTGACCCACTCCCTTTAAAAAGCAACGCATTGGAAGAACAGAAACCATTGATGCTGGAACTTGAAGAGGCTATTAATGCGAAAGTGATAAGAAGGGGAAATGATTTTTTTATAGCATTTATTGATGAAAACAAAGAATATCCCGTTCAAACCGTCGCCACCGGCATCAACAAGCTCGCCCAACTTATCTACCTCATCATGAACGGCTCGCTCACCAAGGACACCATCCTTTTCTGGGACGAGCCAGAGGCGAATTTGAACCCGAAATATATCCTCGTGGTGTCCAAATTCCTGCAAACGCTGGCGAAGGCGGGCTGCCAGATTTTCGTTGCCACGCATGACTACCTGCTACCCTATGATTTATCGCTTTCCAAAGAATACCAAGATGTGGAAGGTGGGGCACCCGATATGAAGTTCTTTTCCTTGTACAAGGGCGAGAACGGTACAGCGGTCGAAGAAGGTGCTACCATGTCCGACCTCAACCACGACCCCATCCATGAAGGGCTTTCGCAGCACAACAACCGGGAGGATGCGCTTTTCAGAAAATCCCTCAATCCGCAAGCATGAAATCCTTCAAGGAAAGTGACCTTATTTTTGAGTTTAGCGACGCAGCTTGGTCAGATGTGCTCGAATTTGACAAAACCACGGACTACCAAAATGCCAAAAATGCCTTGCCCGGCACGAAAGGTGTTGATTTCACTGGCATTTTGGGCAATGAGGCTTTGGTATTCATTGAAGCAAAAAACTTTCGAGGGCACAGAATCAAAAGTAAGCCAAGGGTAGAAAATGGCGAAGACCCGATTTGGTTGGAAGCTGCCCAAAAGATGAGGGATTCGGTATCAGTTGTGGTAGGCAGTGCTCGAAACTCGACCCATTTGAAGGCGGTTTGGCAAAACTATCTGGAATACTTAGGCTACGAGCATAAATTCATACATTTCGTTCTGTGGCTGGAGCAGGATTTGCCACCAAATAATGCGGTGGCAAAGCGCAAATGGGAAAAGAATGAAATTGACAATCGCCGCCATTTGAAAAGATGCCTGCGCTGGCTCACAAACAAAGTGGATATTGCCAGCATACAAAACAACCCCTTTCCCGACTCCCTGACCATCACTTACCTGTAGGGCATACAATTCATCCTTCCCCATCTACAATTCATCTTTTTCTTCTGGCCTTTCAAGCGCCCGACGCCCATTTTTGCCCCATCAAAAAGAGGACGCACAAAGCAGCACCCCACTTTGTACTTTGTACTTTCTCCTTTTTACTTAAAAAAATCATCATGAAAATCACCCGACTGTTTACAATCACATTTCTTTCGCTGCTCTTCGCAGCAATGGGCCATGCCCAAAACGCCACGCAAAATATCCGTGGCATCGTAATAGACCAGCAATCCGAAGTGCCGCTGATCGGCGTGACGGTGGAACTGCTGGATGCCGCCACTGCCACAGGAACCGTCACCGAACCCGATGGCTCTTTCGCCATTGAAAAAGTGGCCGTAGGCAGGCAGACACTGCGGTTCAGCTATGTAGGCTACGAGAGCGTTACCATCCCGAACGTCGTAGTGACGGCGGGCAAGGAGTCGTACCTCGAAGTGAAAATGGCCGAATCCTTCACCCAACTGAACGAGGTGGTGGTGACGGCCCAAGTGGACAAGGACAAGGCGGGCAACGAACTGGCCACCATCAGCGCCCGACAGTTCTCGCTGGAGGAAGTGACCCGCTACTCCGGTGCCCGCAACGATGCCGCCCGCATGGCCGCCAATTTCGCAGGGGTGAACATCGCCGACGACAGCCGCAACGACATCGTGGTGCGGGGCAACTCCCCGACGGGCCTGCTCTGGCGAATGGAGGGCATTCCAATCCCGAACCCCAACCACTATTCCACCCTTGGCACCACGGGCGGACCCGTGAGCGCCCTGAACACCAACCTGCTGAAAAACAGCGACTTCCTCACCTCGGCCTTTCCTGCTGAATACGGCAATGCGCTTTCGGGCGTGTTCGACATCCAATTGCGGAGCGGCAACAAAGAGAACCACGAGTTCACAGCGCAGTTGGCGGCGTTCAGCGGCTTGGAGGCGATGGCCGAAGGCCCCATCAACAAAGAGAAAAATAGCTCTTACTTGGTGAGCTACCGCCACTCCTTTGTAGAGCTGGCCGACCAGGCAGGCTTGGATTTTGGCACTTCGGCCCTGCCACGGTACAAAGACCTCTCCTTCAAGGTGGACTTGCCAAAATCGAAACTGGGCAATATCAGCCTGTTCGGCATCGGCGGCCTGAGCAATATCGAATTCCTCGGAAAGGATTTGGCTGCCGATGACTTCTACGGCGAGACCGACCAGAACAGCTATGTAAACTCGCAGTTCGGCGTCATTGGCCTCAACCAACGCTTGCTGCTCAACGAGAGCACCTATCTCCGCACCACCATTGCGGCCAGCAACTCCGCCAATACCTACGAAGAGGAGCGGGTACTTTCCGATGCCAGCATCCGCCGCCACTTGGAGGTGGACGATGCCGTGAACCGTTACACGGTCTCCAGTTTTTTGAACAAAAAATACAGCGCCCGCCACACGCTGCGGGTGGGCTTCATCGGCGAACTTTTCAACGTGAAAAATAGCGTACGTGACCGGGAGACTCGCCCCGATTGGGCAACGCTGCGTGACTTCGACGGCAACTTGGGCCTGCTGCAAGCTTACGCCCAGTCGCAGTATCGCCTCAGCGAAAAACTGACGCTGAACACGGGACTGCACACCCAATACCTGACCTTTAACGACACCTGGGCCGTGGAGCCTCGCCTCGCCCTCAATTTCCACCTGACCGAAAACCAGCGCCTCAACCTCGGCTACGGCCTGCACAGCCAGATGCAGCCGCTGCCGATGTACTTCCTGCAAGTGCCGCAGGCTGATGGCAGCTATGTGCGCACCAACGAGGACATGGAGTTTAGCCGCAGCCACCAGTTCGTGCTCGGCTATGACGTGAAGGTGGGCGGCGACTGGCGCATCAAGGCGGAGACCTACTACCAAGCACTGGGCAACGTGCCCGTGGAGAGCCAACCCAGCAGCTTTTCGATGCTGAACGCCGGGGCCGACTTCGCTTTCCCGGAAAAGCATTTCCTCGTGAACGACGGCACGGGCAAAAACTATGGCTTCGAGCTGACAGTGGAGAAGTTTTTCAGCAAGGGCTACTACGTGCTGGTGACCGGCTCCGTTTTCGATAGCAAATACAAAGGCAGCGACGACGTGGAGCGCAACACGGCCTTCAACAACAAATACACCCTGAACTTCTTGGCTGGCAAGGAGATAAAAATCGGCAAGGACAAGCGCAACGCCCTTACCTTTGACACTAAGTTCACCACGGCGGGCGGGCGCTACTACACGCCGATTGACCTCGCAGCGAGCATTGAAAAAGGGGAGCAGGTTTTCTTGGATGACCAGGCGTACAGCGAGCGCATTGACCCCTACCTGCGCTGGGACGTGAAGTTCGGCTACCGCCTCAACAGCAAGAAGCGCAAGCTCTCGCAGCAGTTCTTCCTCGACTTCCAGAACGTGACGAACCACGAGAACGTCTTCACTTACCGCTTCAACCGCCAGCGTGGCGAGGTGCAGCAGGTAAACCAAATCGGCTTCTTCCCGGATTTGCTGTGGAGGGTGCAGTTTTGATATTGGTTTGATGAGTTTGAATGGTTTGATGGGTTTGAGTTGTTCGAGGCGCAATTCAAACGCCTCAAACCATTCAAACGCCTCAAACTATTCAAACCCATCAAACTCCTCAAACCCATCAAACAATGAACAAAGCTTCCGAAATACTCGGCTTCAACGACCGCTGGTTGGTCATCATCGGGGTGCCGGTGGTGGCAATGCTGACGGGGCTGCTGATGTTCGCCGACGTGCTGGTGGCGTCGCCACGGGTTTTCTTCACCACTTGCTTTTTGGTGGGACTGGCCTATACGGCAATATACTGGCTGGTATTTCGGTACGCTTGCGTCTATTGGCGAAGCAAATACCCGAAATTAGAGCAGAGCGGCAAACGCATTGTTTACCTGGTGCTGACGGTGGTCATTGGTTATTTCTTGTTAAAATTAGTGCTCGACCCCTTTTTGCACAAGCCTTTTGAGAATGAATTGGGCGTTGCAAAATTGGAGCATGAAATCGCCATGTCCGTCGCTTCGTTGCTCGTCACCTTCCTTGTGCTGGGCATCTATGAGGGCGTCGGGCTGTTCAACCTGCTGAAAACTGCCCAATTGGAAAAAGAGCGCCTGCTGAAGGAAAACATGCAGAGCCAGCTCGAAAGCCTGCGCAACCAAGTGAACCCCCATTTCTTCTTCAACAGTCTGAACACGCTGGCCTACCTCATCCCGGAGGACAGTGGAAAGGCCGTCAATTTCGTGCGAAAGCTCTCGCAGACCTACCGCTACATCCTCGACGTGCGGGAGCGGGAACTGGTGAGTTTGGAGGAAGAATTGAATTTCTTGAAAGCGTTTGTCTCCTTGCTCAAAGAGCGCTTCGGCGAAAACCTCCAGGTCGAAATTGCGGTGCAACCGCAGCTGATGCAGCACCAAACCCTGCCGCTGGCGCTGCAAATGCTGATGGAGAACGCCATCAAGCACAATATCGTGTCGGCGCAGCACCCCCTGCACATTCATATCGGCACCGAGTCCGACGACCGGCTGGTGGTGCGGAACCACCTCCAGCGCAAGCCCCACCCCGAACCCGGCACGGGCACCGGCCTCGACAATATCCGCAACCGCAGCCGCCTCTTGATGAACCGGGAAGTGGAAGTGATGGAGACGGAGGGGGAGTTTGTGGTGGTGCTGCCGTTGTTGAAAGTTTGATATTGATTTGCTGTTCAAAAAATCAAAAATCATACATCTTATATCTGAAATCTTAAATCAGATAAATGTGGATTTAAGATGTATGATATAAGATGTATGATTTCAGATTGAAACACCCACATGAATATCCTCCTCATCGAAGACGAACTCCCCGCCGCCCGGCTCCTTGCCAAGCTACTGGCCGAGCATTGCCCGCAGGGCAATATCATGGCCACGCTCGACTCCGTGGAGGCTGCTTCGCAATGGCTGCAAAAGCCGCCGACCGAGCCTGACCTTATCTTCATGGACATCCAACTGGCGGACGGCCTCAGTTTCGACATTTTCAACCAGACCGAGGTGCGCTCGCCCGTCATTTTTACCACCGCCTTCGACCAGTACATGCTCAAGGCGTTCAAGGTACACAGCATTGACTACCTGCTGAAGCCCGTGGAACCAGAGGAACTGGTGCGGGCGCTGGAGAAATATGAGCGTTTTTTCAAGCAACAGGCCGCCTTCGACTTTGGCAGCATCCAGCAAATGCTACAGGCCGCCGTGCAGCGCCCCCAGTACAAGGAGCGCTTCCTCGTCAAGTCCGGCCAGCACCTCATCCACCTGCCCATCGCCGACATCGCCTATTTTTTCTCGGAAGACAAACTGGCCTTTGCCAAGGGCAACGATGGCCGCAAGCACATCATCGAATACACCCTCGACCAGTTGGAGGGCTGCCTCGACCCCCGCCAGTTCTTCCGCATCAACCGCCAGACACTGGTGCGCCCCGAGGCCATCGGCAAAATATCGCAGTGGTTCAACAGCCGCCTGAAAGTGGAACTGCTGCCCCCCGGCAACGAAGCCGAAGTGGTGAGCCGGGAGCGGGTGGCGGAGTTTAAGAAGTGGTTGAATGGGGAGGTATAGCGAATGTCCCGTCTTGTCCCCTAATTTTTGAATGAGTTAATTGTATGCATTTTATGCAAATTGGCTTTTTAAACATAAGTTTGCAAAAACGATTTGTAAATTTATGTTCTGATGATAACTCGCAATCTAGCCGAACACATAAAGGCTGCCCAGGAAAAATACCCAGTAGTCACCGTCACAGGCCCTCGACAGGGTGGTAAAACCACGCTGATAAAGTCCCTCTTTCCTGATATTCCTTATTTTTCAATGGAAACGCCCGATATGCGCCAGCAGGTGAGCGAAAATCCGAGGGAATTGTTTGCCCGGCATGGCCACCGCATGGTGCTTGACGAAGTACAACGGACGCCAGAGGTTTTGTCCTATATCCAAACCATTGTGGATGAAGACCCCAATGCATTTTTCGTCTTATCGGGATCGCATAATATGCTCATGATGGAAAACGTGAGCCAGACACTTGCTGGTAGAACGGCCATTTTTTATCTATTGCCTTTCTCCATGACAGAGCTGGGCACAGCGGGGGTTGTGCCTGAGAAATACGAAGAACTATTATTCAAAGGCGCTTATCCACGGCTTTATGACAAGGGCCTTGACCCTGTCGGTTTCTATCAAAGTTATATCGAAACCTACGTACAGCGGGATGTGAGGCAACTCAAAAACATCGGTAATCTCAATCTATTCAATCGGTTTCTCTCCATGTGTGCAGGGCATATCGGTCAGATAGTCAACTACTCTACGCTGGCGAACCAAGTGGGCATCAGTGTAAGTACGGCTCAAAGCTGGCTCTCCATTTTAGAGACTTCCTTTATTGTTTATCAACTAAACCCCTACTTCAGAAACTTCAACAAGCGCATCGTGAAATCGCCAAAACTCTATTTTTATGACACGGGCCTGGCTTGCTCCCTGCTGCGCATTACTAGCTTGGATGCATTGGAAAACTACTATCAAAAAGGCAGCCTGTTCGAGAATTTTGTCATCAATGAAATATCAAAAGCATACTATAACAAAGGCTCCCGCCCCCCCATCTACTACTGGCGGGACAGCACAGGCCGGGAAATAGACCTCGTGCTTGACCTCGGCGGGCGGCTCTTGCCCATTGAGGTGAAATCTGGCAGAACCTTCAATTCCGATTTTTTCAAGAACATCGAGTGGTGGGAGGGCATTGCTGACATGCCCTTGGAAAACGGCGTGGCCATTTATGGCGGCGACACCGATTGGGAGACGGCGCATGGCAAGTTGGTTTCATGGAAGCATATGCAAAGCTTGTTTTGAATGGCAGCAACGGCCAAGTATAAAAGTTATTGAATCAATCCCTGAAAGTCGGGCGGCACCCCTCCTACTCCTCCTCCGGCAGGGTGACGGAGCCAACGCAGTAGTTACAAAAAGGGGGATTTTTCGGCAACTGTCCGAAAAATCCCTCTCTTTTTTATAAACACCTGATTATCAGTTGCTTGCAAAAATTCCTGATTTCAAAAAAGGCCGGATTTCGGGTCGGTGAACCCCACGGTGGGGTCGGTGGACCTCAAATCCGGGTCTATCAACCTGAAATTGGGGTTGTATGACCCGAAATTTCGGGTTGGGGGACCTCAAGTTCGGGTCGGGGAACCCGACGGTGGGGTTGGGAAACCTCAATTTGGGGTTGGGGGACTCGGTGGGTGGGGTTTTTTGTTTTTTTTTCGGGGGAGGCAGGGAAATAGAAGGGAAAGGTGTTTCATTCATGCTTATTTAACGATGACATGAGCGCAGGCGGGGTGGCGGTTTGGCTTTGCGCTTAGATTCACCCCGCTTGACGCTCATGAGCCTGTTGGTGGTATTTATTTTTCATTTTACAAAATTTATAAGTATTTCAACTAATTTATCAACATTTACGCTACTGGACACTTTAATGTAAGTGCCTGAAAAAGAAGGAATTAGGAAAGTCATAGTATCTTTGGATTGACTAAAAAACAATTCACTATGACGACCCAACTCCTTCAAGTTGACAAAATTAAGCAGTTTTTCCCAGGTTGGCGCAAGGACGTGCTGAAAAATTTCCTGCTGATAGTCCACTGCATCATCCGCTGCCGCACGGTCTGCCTTTACAAGTGCCGAGCGGAGGCCGGG
>JALHQW010000060.1 GCA_022841745.1 Saprospiraceae bacterium
CATAAGAAATTGTAAATTTCTTATGGCTCATCCACCGCCCTATCAGATTTTCAGTCCACCCACTCCGCCATAAAAACATTGGTATCCCTTGTACCGCCATTGTTTCGGTTGCTGGCGAAGGCGATGTATTTCCCATTGGGCGAAAACATCGGGAAGGAATCAAAGGCAGTATCAAACGTCACTTGCTCCAAGCCGGTGCCGTCAATATTGATGGAAAAAATATTGAACTGCCTGCCCGATTGGCTATGGTGGTTGCTGCAAAATAGGATTTTCTTCCCAGAGGGGTGCATATAAGGTGCCCAGTTTGCCTTGCCCACCTTGGTGATTTGACGGAGGTCAGAACCGTCCACGTTGCAAGTAAATATTTCGAGGGCGGTCGGCTGCACGAGGCCCTTAACGAGCAGGTCTTTGTAGGTTTTTTGTTCCTCCTCGGTTTTTGGCCGGCTGGCCCGGAAGACGAGCTTTTTGCTGTCTGGAGAAAAGAAGGCACCACCGTCGTAGCCAAGGCCCGTGGTCACTTGGCGTTGGCCGCTGCCGTCAATATTCATCGTCCAAAGCTCCAAATCGCCGCTACGGGTGCTGGTGAACACGATTTTCTTGCCATCCGGCGAAACCGTTGCTTCGGCATCATAGCCCGGTGCGTTGGTTAATTGCTTGAGAATTTTGCCGTTCAGGTCAGCCACATAAATATCATACTCCTGGTGGATTGACCAGACGTATTTCCCATCTACGCTGCGGGGGGCATGGGGGCAACCATGACCACTGGTCTCACCGTGGGTGCTGGCGAAGAGCACGCTCTTGTTGTCCGGCATAAAATAGGAGCAGGTTGTTTTGCCAATGCCCGAACTGATTTGCTGTGGCTTCTGGCCGCCGTTGGTGCCCGTTTCGATGGGCATCGTGAAAATCTGGTCGCAGGTAGCACCCCATTTTTCGTTGGTGGCCTGAAAGGAAAGCGACTTGCTGTCAAAGCTCCAATAGGCCTCCGCATTGTCGCCGCCGAAGGTCATTTGGCGCACGTTGCGGAAATGCTTTTCCTGGGGCAAGCGAAGGGTATCAGTTGCAGGGTTGTAGGTGGTGGCCTTATCAGTGCCAGCCTTCTTGCTGCTGTTACAGGAGAAGGCGAAAAGCGCCAAATAAAGGGCAAAAAAGATGAGTTTTTTCATGCGGTATTTTTGGGCAAAGATAACCCACCCAAGAAGTAGTGGGCTGTGGGCTTGGTAATGGTTTTGTCATATTTGGCCAATGTCTGGCAATGAACAACAGCGCTGCTCAAACTAAAAGCCATAGTCAACCCCAATTTTGCTGCTATTTTTAAGAATTCGGACAGAAACCAAGCGCGTGAACCAATCTCTCAAGGTCTTGAGGCTTCGTCCTAGAATCGTTGTCAAACAAATGGAGAACCTTATTTTTCCTTCCAAAGGCCTGGAGTAAAAAATGGAGAGCGTCGTTTCCTTCTCCAAGGGAATATGCATATATCGATTGGAGTGCTTGGAGCGACAAAGGGTGTACAACATTTGGCAAAGTTAATTATTTTAGAAATTATACCTCCTTACAACGAATTTTTGAACCCTGAAATATTAAAGTTTATGGCATTCTTAAAATTTACGAAAACAATCCCGATATTTGTAAATCCTGTAGGAAATAACAATTTTACTGGCAGCCAGTGCACTGGTTGCCACGGCGACGACACGAGATATAAGACACTACTGAAATGTAAGTATAGAACGATTACCGATGCGATGCGATAAAAAATGACTTTTAGCTGACCTACTTTTAGACATTATTAAAATTCCTCTACAAAGGAATCCGATTCACAAATTACAGATGACTAACTACCTGAAGGAGGGCAAAAGCTAAGCATTTTGCCCTTAACTTACTCGACCTTACAGCTATTTTAGTAGTGTTTTCAAACTTGTGATAAGTGATTTTTGATATTTAGAGTGAGAAGCTAA
Source organism: Saprospiraceae bacterium (assembly GCA_022841745.1). Taxonomy (GTDB): domain Bacteria; phylum Bacteroidota; class Bacteroidia; order Chitinophagales; family Saprospiraceae; genus UBA6168. The sequence continues at coordinate 1,953 of JALHQW010000060.1, forward strand.
GCAACAGTATCTCCTGGTTGTTTTGTCAGCTCAACAAATTTGGAAAACCGCAAATCATACATTTTACAACACTGCCTATTTTTTCTTTTCAAACATCAAAAACTTTCAACAATGACGCACATATCCTTCCTTCCTTTTAGAATTCCAATGTACATGGATTGTGAGTAGAGCTGAAAAGACAAATCTACTTCAACTTTTCATAATTCTATTCTTGACAAGTTCTTACACTTATTTGGTTGGACAAAGTAATCCATCATCAAATTTAAACCTGCCAATACTTCAGCAAGAACCCAGTTGTTGGTTGAGTTCAGGTCAACCATGTGACAATAAAATTGATTACGCACCCGATCCACTGCATTTAGAGCATACTCCGATAAAATACATCAAACTCATCATTCATGTCATGCAGTTAGAAGATCCAAATGACCCCGATTACCCAGGGAATTTTCAAAACATTCCAGAGCATATTGATTGAGTTGGCCGAGAAGCCGCTCACTGTTAGTGCGCCTACCCTCGTGCTGGCAGACGACACGGTGTTCGACCGCTGCGGCACCAGCACCTTTACCAACCTCTACAACCTCCAGTTTTCCAGCAACAGCCGCTTCACCAATTGCGATTTCCTGAACAACTCGGCCACGCCTTTCCTGTTCACGGAGAATATCAAGCTGACCAATATCAGGGGCATCACCTTCGACAATTGCACCTTCGCCACGACACCTGGCCTGTCCAACGTATCTGGGCCTATCGCCATCAATGCCCATAACACCCGCTTTGGCGTGCACAATGGCAGCGATTTCACCAACTACCGCCGGGCCATCGTCGCAAGTGCCGACAACGGGGTGGACCGCAGCTTCAGGGTGACCAACAGCAACTTCAACAACAACTTTATGTCCATCGAGAACTGGAACGTGGATGGTTGCAGCATACGGGACAACATCATCGAGGGCATCGGTTCCAGCATCTGGCCGCCCAACCGCCCCTCAGTGGGCATCACCCTGCGCACCTGCACCCGCTACGAGGTGACGGGCAGCAGCCTGACCGGAACCAGCAATACCGGGAACAATATCGGGATTTGGGCATACGACACGGGGTCGGATGGAAACATCCTTAGGAGGAACAACTTCACGAACATGAGAACGTCCGACTATGCGACGTTGAACAATAAAGGGCAAGATGTTGACGAAGGGCTACAATATTGGTGCAATACCAATACGAACTGCTGGAACGATTTTTTTGTGATTGCTGGTGGGATTTGCCAAGAGCAGGGGCTTGGTAATGCAACCAATAACAAATTTTCACAAATCAATACCACCAATGGCGATTATTTAAATTCAGGTGGGAGTCCCATTAACTATTATCATCTCAATGCTCCTCTTGAAATCCCGCTTTACTATTCCAATATTTCGCCTATTGCGAAACAAGACACAGTATTATGTTCTGGTAGCACAGGTGAAGAGGACGAAGAAGGCGACGGCGGGTTGTCAAGCCAAGGTGAACAGGTTTTTATCACAAAATTCAATAATGCAAAGGCGGAGTACGATATTAAACGAACCCAATACGATGCACTGCAAAGCGGCAGTCCAGCGGCTTTGGCGCTCATCCCTGATTTGGCCAAGCAGCGCAGCATCATGCACCGCTCCGCTGACCGCCTACTTCGAAGTGAGTTCAATGACCCTGAAAACTTGGACTGGACGAAAATCAGGACATGGCTGCACAACAAGGACAGCAAGGAGTCGGAGTATGCCATTGTGGAATCGTGGATGCTGGAAGGCAACACTGCCACGGCTGAACAAGTTTTTGATGCCATTCCTTCCACTTACAGCTTGACAGGCGATGCGTTGGCTCAGCACAACGACTACGAAGACTGGCTCGACTTGCGCATCAGCTTCAAGTCACAGCAAAAGGGCATTTACGAGCTTGGTGCTGCCGATGTCCTGTTGGTTCAAAACATTGCCGACAATAGTACTGGTCGGGCTGCCGCCCAAACCCAGGGCTTGCTTAACCACCAGTATGGCTACAACTATTGGATTAGCCCAGAAGGATTAGGCTCATTACCAATGATTGGGCTTCCATCGAACGGTTCCGAGCATTTCGAAGAAGGCCTTGTGGCTTTCCCGAACCCTGCAAAGGATGAGGTGAATTTCAAATACAAGCTGCTTGAAGGGGTGGAGGAAACTCAACTCAACATACACGATGTTGATGGCCGTCTGGTCGCTAGCATTGTGCTCAAAGGAAATACAGGAACTGTTAGTTGGGAAACCAAAGGGCTTGCTAGTGGCATTTATTACTGTAATGCCAGAAATATTGTAGGCCAGCCTACGCCAAAGAAGCTGGTTCTCATTAAATAAAACAATCAGAGGGAAAGCAAAACGTGCCGCTTTCCCTCCTTTTTTGCGATGAAGAAGCTATCAACCATATTTTGCTTTATACCGATTTTGCTTTCAGCACAAGTGACCTTCAATGTACAATCCAATTTTGGGTTTCCTTACCTGAAGTTGACCAATGTGCTGCCGACGGATACCTGTTATTACGTCACGGGCGTGGTTACTGATACCGCTACTGGCCAAACCGTGTTGGGAAGTGTCCTCATGAAATTTGATTTGTTGGGTGACACGATATCTACAAAGAAACTTGTCGTGCCTTCAAAAAACTATTTTGTTTGGGGGCTGGGGTTGTTGCCTAGTTCGGACGGGTCGTTGATTTGCGCAGGAGAGGCAACGGACAGTATCGACAAGGTTTTTATTTTAAAGTACACCACTGACGGAGACACCCAACTCATCAAGGAGTTTACAAGCCCAAATCATCCAGCCTCAACATTTGTTACTGCCAAAAGCCTTAACCTATTTGGCGATAAAATTGTATTGGCTGGAACCTATCTTCCTGTCTCGGGCGAGGTTCAATTAGATATTTATTTGAATTGGGTTGACCAGTTTGGCAATCTGATTCAACAGAATACCTATGGTTCATCAATTTCAGACCAAATTGCTTCAACATTGTTCGACGCTTCAAATGGTTCTATAATAATGGGGGGGAGCCAAACCAACAGCAACCTAACTTTTCAAAATTTTATAAGCCGTACTTATGTCTTTGGTGTGGACAGTCTTGGCAACAAATTATGGGAATACCTCTCACCACAGGGGCAGTTGAGGGACAGGGTTTATTCAATGGTGAAAACACCCGATGATGGGGTAGTAATAGCAAGCAGCAAAGGGATTGAATATGAAGTAAACTCAAGTGTAGGCCAATTGCGTTGGCATTCCTATATTTTCAAGTTAAATGAAAACCATCAACAAGTCTGGGGAAGGGAACTGAGAGGGGTAAGGCATACAGGTGGCACGGGAGTGGCAAAGGTGGTAACTGCAACGGACAGAGCTGGCTTTGTAGCCTGTGGCAACTTGTTAGAAGACAAGTCGTTTGGTGAGCCAAAATATGGCAGTTGGGTGTTCAAAGTTTCCAACCAAGGCGACAGCTTATGGGCAAGATACTTTACTTTTGTTGAGGGGGTAGATAGGTATTACGAGCCAGTGGACATGAAAGCCACACCCGATGGCGGTTACGTCATTGTCGGTCAATCAAATGAGGGTTTGGAGAACCTTGGCTGGCTGATGAAACTCGACTCTTTCGGCTGCCTCATCCCCGGCTGCAATGCCAACGATGGGCCTAATGCCACTACCGAGAAAAAAGTGGAGATGACCCTGGCCATTTATCCTAATCCTACTTCGGATTTCCTGAATTTTGAGCTTCGCTCTCCTATACTGCCGCAAAGGGCCAGTTTCCGCATCGTGGATGCAAAGGGCAAGGTGGTGAAAGAACTACAAAGCGATTCGCCACGGGATACTTTTATCGTTCCTGTGCGGGAATGGGCAAATGGCATCTATTTTATCCAATACCTCAGTGAAGACCAAATCCTCATTACCGAAAAGTTCATCAAAAACTGACCAATATGAAAAAACTGATAACGGCAATTGCTTGCTTTGCTTCCATAGAGTTCGCCGTTGGCCAGACCGAATGGGCACCCGTGGGCATGAAATGGTGGGTTTTAATTGAAAACAGCTTCCAAGTACAAGATTTCATCAACAGTTACGAATGCACGGGGATACTTGACACCCTTGGCCACGCTTGCAAGGTTGTACATGAAAGCAGTTTTGACGGGTTTGAAAGAGATTTTCTTTTTTATCAAAACGGGGACGAAGTTTTCATGTATGATAATGTCAACGAACAGTTCATGCTCATATTCGATTATGCCAAACAGGCGGGCGAACAATATGACATCATAGCGGGCCCAGAAACCTATAATTTCTTGGTTGATTCTGTAACGACCACAACGCTGTCGGGGGACGATATTCGAGTACAACATGGTAGAATTCCATTCCCTCAAGACCCTAACGAGCCGTTCTTGGTAGCTGGCAACAAGGTCTATGAAGGCATTGGTACCGAGATTGGCCTTTGGCCGAAATTCCCTTCACTGCTGACTCCAGAAATCTGGCACTATCTGGCATGTGCCTTAAAGCCTGACGGGAAGCTGTACACCCTGAACTCCATTATAGATGTTGATTGTCAGTCACTGGCCACGGCAACCCATCAAGTTATTCCTAAATGTTTTTCTGTTTACGTGTATCCCAATCCTGTAGCAAGCAATACAAACATTACAATCTCAAGCATACCACAAGGTTATAATCAAACTTGGGAATTATATGATCAACTCGGCCAAATGATTCGAACGAAGGTCATATTGACTGGGCAGAACCAGGTGCAAGTGAGCGTAGAAGGCTTAGCGGCAGGGCTATATTTTTGGCAGTTGGAAAGCGAGGAGAGGCTTTTGGAAAGTGGTAAATTAATCATCGCAAAATGAAGCGACATAGAGGCATCGGTTGTCAGTAAGTCTGTTCCAATAGCTATCGGTATGAAAAAGGCAACTTTCCAGAATGGCGGGTTTTGATGGGTGGGGCATATTTTGCATTAGATGGTTTTGTACAAATGGACTGTTGGATAAATCATTCTTTGTTTTTGCATAGGGCACAACAATTATTGGGCTGAATGCAACCGTAATAAGACTGGTTATTACTGTTTTTATACTAAATACGATTGTTTTTACATCGGACATGACTGTTTTGGATTAAATATTATTGTTATCGAATTAGATATTGCCGTTATTGAATCAAATACCGTCGTTTTTACGCTAAATACCACCAAATTCAAATAAAATACTTTTGTATTGGCCTTGGACATCATGGCTTCCGGTTTGAATATCATTGCAATAAACTTGAATACTATGGTATTCGTGTTCAATGTCGGAAACCGATACGATTGCTCGAAGCAATCGTATCGGTTCTCCTCTAAAAGCCATCTTCACCTTACTTCACCAAAACCACTTCCCCTTTCAAAGTCTTCCTCTCCCCATTCAAAAACTCCACCTCCGCCATGGCCACGAAGACGGCAGGGTCGAGCGACCGGCCCTTGTGGCGGCCATCCCAGCCGAGGTGAATATCGTCGTTGGGGGCGAAGTCATGTGCTTCGAACACTATTTCGCCCCAGCGGTCGAAGATTTGGAGGTGGGTGATGTGCTTCACATCAGCTCCGGCAAATACCGTGAAGCGGTCATTCTTGCCGTCGCCGTTGGGCGAGAAGGCAGTGGGCAGGTAGGTATTGGCTTCGCCCTCTACGAAGACCCTCACCTCGTCGGTGGCTTCACAGCCGTTTTCATCGGAAACGACAACTTGGTAGCTACAAGTGGCCATCGGCGCAACGGTAAGCGTGGTGACGCCCTGCCAATTTTCCCCGTTCGGGCCAGTCCAAACGATGGATGTTGAGCCTGCACTGGCCTGCATCGTCAGCTCAACGGGGACACCGGGGCTGGAGAAACGGTCGTCACCGAGGTCAACATTCATTTTATATGGCTCGGTAAGTTGGACGATGGAATCCCCTTGGCAGCCATTCAAATCCTCGATATGAAGATGGTATTCCCCAGCTGGCAGGCCCTGGAAGGAAGTCCCTTCCCCAAGGCCAGCAATCGAATACAGGTATTGGACTGGACCAGCAATGCCCGCCATGATTTCAATGGCACCATCCGTATCACCGAAGCAGGTGGGCGATTTGGCCTCCAGTTCAGCGGTCAATACAGGGTCAGGGATTTGCAACACAACGGCCTCTCCCACTTCCGAACAGTTGCTTTGTGTCACTACGGTTACGGTGTAAACGCCCGGCAAGCCAACGGTGATGGTCGGGCTGACCTCTTGCGAGCCATCTGGTTTTGTCCAAGTGAAAACTGCGGTCGGGTCATTTGAAATGGCTGAGATTGTGGCAGTGGGTAGGGCGCAATTGATGACGCCGTCCTCCACCTCCAGGCTTGGCGGCGTTCCGTTGTCCTCCACAATGGTTGTTCCGTCGGCGGTGCAGCCATTGGGGCCTTGGGCGGTAACGGCGTAAGTGCCGGGCACGTTGGTGGTGATGGTGGCCCCCGTCATTTGGTCGCCCGTAGGGAAGGTCCAGGTATAGCTGACACCGGGCATTTGCGAAGCAGCCTCCAAAGTTGCGAACGCCTGCTGGCAGTTGATTTCGCCAGCGGTAAGCGTGAAGTCTGGTGCCGTGTAGTCTTCCTCCACGGCGGTGGCAGCTTGGGCGGTGCAGCCCGTCAGGTTGTCGGTGACAAAAAGGGCGTAGGTACCGGGCTGGGTCACGTTGGCGTTTTGCGTTGAGGCAGTAAAATTGCCGGTGCCGCTCCATTTATAACCGTAATCGCCGCTGCCGTGCAGGGTCAAGCTGTTGAGCATCAATGGATTGGCCAAGCAGTTGATTTCGCCATGTGGCAGGATTTCGGCCTCGGGTTTTTCATAGAAGACCACCTGTTGGCCGGGTGCAAACTGGAAGCAAACAGAACTCATATCCACCGTACCACCAAGGTCGGGGCCGACGGCGGGCGAGATGCGGTAGGTCTGACCGTAGGTCATGCTGCCCTGCACGAAGCCGAAGGTGCCGGTTGTGTTCATGCCAACGATTTGCCCGAGCGAGGCCCCGTTGTCGGCATGGAGGATAAATACCAGCAGGTCGCCGGGGCCTACCACTGCATCGTTGTTGTATTGCACGGAAACCATGTTGTCGTCGCAGGCATAAAGTGTGGCGTATTGAGTACTGCCGGGGTTGTTGATGCAATTGCAGGTATAGATTCCATTGATGTCCACCTGTTGCGGAGCACAAGTGGCGGCGTCCGTCACCGTGAAGGCATAAGGCTGCCCAGTGGGTATCAGGCCGGACTGGTAAAAACTGCCGCTAATGAGGTTGCCATTGACCATGTATGGCGGGGTGCCCGATTCGATGGGGAAGCCCACTTGGTAGTTCAGGTTCGTTGCATCGCAAAAACGGCTGACCGTGCCCACCGCAAGGGCTTGTTCTGTGATTTGCGTCAACTCGAACTCATAGGTTTCGTTGCAATTGGTGGCCGGGTTGAACAACAATCCACTGTAATTGTCGGGGGCGCAATAGCTATTGCCAAGCAAATTGTAGCATTCCCCGGGGCAAAGGGCGATGGTGCCAAGGTTGTTGGTTCCTCCAATACAAGGTTGGCAAGTGTGGGCCCCGCTCATTGTTTCAAAGAAATTTTGACACATCCCGAAAACCTCGATACTGAATGAATAGGACTCGCCAGTTGGAATTGGCCCGGATGTAAATATATTCCCAAAAAAGGGTTGATTGTCCACGGTAACAAAATTCCCGAACGCATCTACTATGAAACTTACTGTATAAGCAGAGCCATCAGGTGAACAGGCATAGGTCGGAGGGCCGATGATTGGGTACGGTTCAGTGAACCAATTCAAAACTAAAGCATGGGTATTCAAACAACCACAACTGCCTTGTTCAGAATAAGTGTAGGTACCTGGGTTGGAGTATACCTGGCCATGAAACACCACGGATTCGCCGGGGCAAACAGTCCTGATTTCTTGGGAATTATCGGGGAAACAGACTTTTACCCTTCTTGGTTTGATTTGACAAGGGGTGTCGTCGGGCAGGATGGTCATACATTCCTGCACACAAGGGTTCCAGCAAATGACCGTGTCGTACTCCACGGGCACCAATTCGACTTCAACCGAGAAAATCAAGGAATCCTCACCGTTTGGCGCAGATGAAGGAAAGTTGATTACAACGGTAGTACCAATGCTGTCATCGTTCACGAAACTTGCACCCAGTCCATAAGGCGTCACCGTCCAGACCGTATCGAACCTGAGCATGGTGATGCAGGTGTCAAAATGCGGGGTACAGTGCTGTTGGTAGGCAGGCGGGCAGCTGTTGGGGTCGTTGGGCACTGGGGTAAGCACGCCGCACACTGGCGGTATGAAGCCGAACTCCATGGCAGCCCCCCCACATACCTCCGTAGGGAGGTCTGGGTCAAATGAAACAGGCACCACCTCCCCTTCCGTGTTCTCTTCCTGGTAAACGCTGCCATGGCTGACACCTATGGCCGAAAGCAGCTCCCAATGGCAGATGTCGCCAGCGATGCCGTCCACCATGAGGTAGTAGGTTCCGCCGATGGAGAGGTTGCCAACAGTAAGCGTTGAAGTATTTCCGTTGGCAATTTCAAAGCAGGCACCTGGCGCATTAAATACCTGACAATCATTGGTTTGCAGGATGAAAAACTCCAGGCCCGTGGCCGCTTGGCAATTGTTCACTGCAAATGTCAGTTCCACGGTAGGCTCACAGACCGTGAACTTTAGCCACTGGTTGTTCTCGATGGTGCAAGGAATGACGGAGGCAAGATTGCCAGGCACGTCGGGTGTGTAGCCGTCATTTGCGGAGCAAAACCCGTTCAAATAACTGCCGCAGAACGAAGGGGCGGTGGTGCATGAATCTGCTGGCGCAACGGGCAGGTTGAAATTGGGGCAGTTCTGGGCAATGGCCATTTGGCCCATCCAAAAGATGAGCATTAGAGTAACCAGTCTTTTTTTCATAATACTTTAGGTGTGTTAGCGCAGCACAACCTTACCATTCGCCACCGTCCCGCCAGGTGAGGCGATTTGGAAGAAATAGACGCCCGAAGGCAAGCCGTCCCGCTGGAATTGGAATCGTTTGTTTTCAAAATCCACCTGCCTCACCCTTCGGCCATTATGATCGAACAGGTTGAAAACCAAGTGGTTGTGCTGAATATTCTCCAACTCTAACAGGGCTGTTTCACTAAAAGGATTGGGCGAGATGCGGACAAACGGAGCCGGCCCGGAACCGGTTCCCCCCTCTATGACAGGGCTTACGTCAAAGAAGTTTTCGCCAATCGTGTGGTAAGTTGTATTCGTAATTACGGGTTCGTTAAAGTCAAAATAGATGCCCGCCCTGTTCTCGATGACCGAGCCGAGGGCAAGGTTGGCACGCTGCTTCACCCGAAACTTCACATAACCGTGCGAGGCAGGTTCGTTCACGTTGCTGTCGGGCAGCATGATTTGGTCGAAGCGGAATTTCAGGATGCCTTGGCCATAAACCTCCATGCGGTAAGGGTGGCTCGAAGCACCGGGCTCCACGCTCGTGGGGTCGAGGAATTGGGAGAGCGTGTCACGGATGACCACCGTGAAGGCCGTATCGGTTCCCGTGTTCTGGAACCGGATAAGGTATTCGATATCAGTGCCTGGTAATATGAAATGTTCGTCGCCATGGCCGTTCGGGAAGCCTTGCTTGTCGTTGGGGTCGAAGGAGCCGATGTTCTCCCGGCAGTCAATATCCATGAACAGGTCGGCGTCGTTCAGTGGGTAATCCACCACGAAGCCTGTGTTGAAAGGCGTGCCACCGCAGCCCTCCACGCTCACGCTGGGGCGACTTCGGCCAGGGTGGCCGGGGCTTTGCTCAGCTTCCAAACGGTAAGTGGAACCATTCGAGGGCAGCGTTATCAAAGTATCTTCAAATAAATCGAGGAAAAACTCGCCATTCATCTGAAGAATCTGGTCCTCAATGATGATGAACCCAAGCGGGGAACCCATATCATCAACCCCATAGTTTAGGATATTGAAATGTATAGAATCGCCATCGCAGTTGGCATTGACTTCTATGCTTGCGCCATCCCAGTTGGGGTCTGGAGCGATACAAGTGGAATCAGGGAAAATATGCGCTTCGCTGCAATGCGTCTGCCCAAGCACCGTGGAGTCGCAGTCCACCGTGACCCAGGCCTGGAAGCTGCCTTTGCCAAACGGCGGGATATTGCCCACGTCAAAAACATATAAATTCCCCGTTTGGGCAATCCAAGGGATGCTGGTACTGTCCACGGTCAGCCACGGGTCGAACTCGACCTGAACGGCTGCTGTATAGGCGTTTTGGGAACCCAGGTTGCGGTACTTAACGGTATAGGTGTTTTGGAAGCAGCGGCGAAGGTTTAAAGTGGAAAGGTCAACCTCCATTGCAGGGCATTGCACCGAGGAATGAATGGAAAAATCAACGGTAGCCGTATCAAATACACCCACTAAGGTCACGTCCACACTGTCCTGACAAGCCTCCCAAATTGGTGAGGGGTTCAGCAATCTAACCTCGTAGCTGCCAGCTTCCACGGGCACAAGGTAATTGCCCAGCGAATCGGTCGTGCCGTAGTAGGTTCTTGCCCCAGCAATCTCGACCAAATAATCCGGCACATAAACACCGAAATTATTGGGAACACAAGAATTGTTAAGGTTGGTGTGGAGATTGCCCCGAATGTAGTTGGACAGCGAAATACCCGTTGAATCGGTTCGGATGAGGTAGCCGTCGCTACCACCGATCCCAAAGCTGTTGGTGAAGCCTGCAATGACGAAGCCGTTGCCCGGTGCTGTACGTATGGCATGCCCACCATCGCCCATGACACCGCCGAACTGCGCTTGGCTTTGGTAATTTCCGTTAGAGGCTGCCCTGACCATCAGCAGTTGCCTTTCGCCATTGACGTTGGCCTGCACATCCCCAGTAAGCACAAACCCACCCGTTGGAAGCTCCTGAACTGCATTGGCGCTCTCTACGCCTGGCAATTCATAGGTTCGCCACCATAACTCGTCGCCATTGGGGTTGACCTTCGCCATATAGGCGTCTTGGCCAGTGCTTCCTCCCCCATCTCTTCGCCCGGCTATGGCATAATTTCCATCAGTTGTTGGTGTGATAGCATGGCAAAATTCGGCAGCAGGCGAGCCTAAGGTTTTCGTCCAAACCGGAGCACCCGTAGCGGTGGTCTTTACCAGTAAAACATCGTAGTTGCCAGCACCAAAACTAGTGGAATAGCCAGCCAAAACCAAATCGCCAGCAGGCGTTTCCACCAAAGAGCGGCCTTCCTCAAATCCGCCCCCAGGATAGGTGTTTGTCCATAATATATTGCCATTGACATCTGCCTTCAACAAAAACACCTCGCTATCCGGAGTACCTGGGGCAGAAGGCAAAAGCTGGCTTCCTACCAATGCATAATTGCCATCGCTGAGTCGTAGAACCTGCCAGCCCTGCACCGAGTCCTGCACGGTCCGGGTCAGCCACAACATATTGCCAAAGGCATCGGCACGGGCCAAAAATGCATAGTTGATACCATCGTTGAGTGAAGTGCCACCAATGACATAGCCACCATTACCATCATGGACAATGCTCTTGGGGAATTCACCGTGGTCGTCATCGCCGAAGCTGTTCGACCATTGGGCTATGCCATCTGCATCCGTTTTTATGAGGTAAATCTGACGATCAAAATTGTTGGGTACTTGGGTATAGCCGACCGTGACATAACCGCCATCGGGCGTGGTGAGTACATCGTTCAGGGCATCGGCACCTGAGAAGCCGAAAGTACGTTCCCAACCTTGCGCAGTGCCGACCTGCTGCATAAAAACGCAGCACAAAGCAACTGTTGATAGGTTGGTGAAAAATGAACGCATGGGCTACATGGTGGCCAATCGCAGGTTGGACAGTGTCCAAACTTAAAAAAGTGGTATCTCCAATCTACATTCCATCGAAGCAGATGGAGACACCCCTGGTAAAAGCCTGTTAGGTTGAAAAAATATTCTGGTGCTAAGTTCCGACCATAATTAATTACAGCCAAAAACAAATAATGCAGATTCTCGGATTTTTTGGTTTGCTAATTTTGAGCAAAAATCAACCGTAACATGCAAAGATTGCCAACCATTATTAGTTTTGTCTAAAAATTGTCATTTGTCATCTGACCTAATTTCTCGAAAAAAAATGAAGTGAAGTGCTGAAAAATAAAGTCGTTTTAGTGCTAAAATCGCTGTCTGCGGAGGAAATCAGACAGTTGGAAAAGTTCGTGAAGTCTCCCGTACACAATCGGCACGAGGACGTCGTACGGCTTTTTCAATACTTGCGCAAACACCTCAATGGGCCAGAACGAGCTTTAGACAAGGAGCGGGTCTTTGAAAGCCTATTCCCTAAAACGCCTTTCGACATGCAAAAAGTGCATTACATCAGCTCCTATTTGTTAAAGGTCGTAGAGGAATATTTAGCCTGGAAAGAGTGGCGCAGCAACGAGGTGAATTTTGGACTTAGCTTGATAAAATCCTATAACGCCCATCGTTTGGAGCAGGCACATAAGTCAAGCCTAAAATGGACGCAAGAACAACAAAAGACCGAGCCCCTTCGAGATGCACAACATTACCTTCATGCATATCAACTCCATGCCCAAGAATACTATGCGGCCAAGGCCATGGGCCGTTCCAGGGATTTTAATCTCCAGCAATTGATTGACACACAGGACATTGCATTTATCATTGAAAAACTCAAAAACGGTTGCGACGCACTTAGCCATCAGCCAGTGAACAATACCAAATTTGAAATGGGCTTATTAGCTGCTACATTGGATTTCTTGAAGGGTCATCATTATTTGGAAATTCCTTGTGTTGCCATGTTCTATCATTCTTATTTAGCCCTTTCCGATGTGGCAAATGAGGCTTCTTTTTTGGAATTAAAGCGTTTATTAGCGGTTTACCCAACTGAGATAAACACGAAAGACCTAAAGGGTTTTTATTTGGTAGCAGTCAATTATTGCATCAAACAACTCAACTCTGGCAACCAGTCCTATTTGCGGGAAGTATTCGAACTTTACCAATCCGGTATTGCTGTGGACATCTTCATGGAAAATGGCGAGTTTTCCCCTTGGACTTACAGCAACTTCATCATTTCTGGCTTGAAGTTGAGGGAATACGACCGGGTGGAAACTTTTATCAAACAGTACACTACCCTATTGCCGGAAAAGCTGCGTGATGGCCTATACCGGTACAACTATGCCTTCCTCCATTATGAAAAAAAGAACTATCAACAGGCGATGGTGCTGCTCTCTACGACGGATTACGGGAAAGACCTACTAACCGCCTGTGCCGCCAAGACCCTCTTGGCACGCATGTATTTTGAACAGGAGGAGATGGAAACTTTGCAAAACCTATTGCAAAGCTTTAAACTATACATCAGCCGCAAAGAGCTGTTGGGATACCACAGGGATTCTTATGGGAATTTCATCGCCTCGCTCTCCAAGTTGATGCAGGCAAGCCTTTCAAAAAAGGCTGACAATCAAGATTTGGTGAAGGAAATTGGCAACTTCAAGGTGGTGGCCGCCAAGGAATGGCTTCTGGAACAGACAAGGCCATTAAACGGAAAGACAATGGCATGAATGAATTATCGCCCCGCCCAATACCCGCTCACATCGTCCAGGCATTTTTGGAAAACGAGTTCCCGATTGGTCATGTCGAAGGCGCAGAGGTGGCCCATGCCCGGTTTATGATTTCCTGCAAAACAACCCGTATCTATGTCCAAGACTTGATGGTTGTCAATCTTTTCAAGCAACGTTTCGGCTTGTAGAACGGTCACGGGCGTATGCCCATGTACGATGATTCGCTCATCTAACCAGTCGTAGTTTACGTCCTTGTACCAGTCCCGAATCATCATCATACTGGCCTTGGCATCAAAGGGATTGGGCATGTCGAAGTTCAACCCGGCATGTACAAGGATGTAATCGCCCACTTCAGCGTAAAGCTCCAGCGATTTGAAAAACCGCCAGTATTCGGGGGCGATGTCTTCCCAAGTGAAGGTTTTGAAGCTGTCCAAGGTCTCCTCTCCACCCCACCCCGTCATCCATTCAAGGTAAAATGGGCGATTGTTCCTTGCCTTCAGTATGGCCTCGTCATGGTTCCCCATCAAGCACCTCACCCTATAACCATTTGACTGTAAGCCGATTATCGTATCCAGCACCCCCTTGGAATCCGGCCCACGGTCAATGTAATCGCCAAGCAGGTACAGCTCGTCGGTGGTGGTGAGGCCGATTTGGTCGAGCAGGGCATTGAAGCTGATGTTGCAACCGTGGATGTCGGAGATGGCGATTTGACGCATGGCGGCAAAGGTAGTGACTTTCGATTTTTTTGGCATAAAACGCTAATTCTGCCAAAGCATAAATCCACTACTTTTGCCCGCCTAAAAAGCAAATCCCCTCTCAAACCTAAATTGGGCATAGTACTGAAACGCAGCAAGCCCTACTTTTTACTTTATCCTTTTTACTTTTTACTTAAGCAATAATGACCATCACCGACCTCATCCAGTCCGCCACCATTGCCGCAATTCAGGAACTCTACGGCGAGACCATCCCCGCCGAGCAGGCTGCACCGACCGTCACCCGCAAGGAGTTCGAGGGCGACTATACCATCGTGACTTTCCCGTTCACCCGTTTTGCGAAGAAAAAACCGGGCGAAATCGCCGAGGAACTGGGTGCGCATTTGGTGAAAAACGTGCCACAGCTCGACCGCTTCAACGTGGTGCAGGGCTTTTTGAACCTCGTGGTCAGCGATGTTTTCTGGACGGATTTTTTGGCGCAAATAGCTGACAATCAAGACTTTGGGCAGCTGCCAAAGAACGGCAAAAAAGTGATGATTGAGTTCTGCTCGCCCAATACCAACAAGCCACTGCACCTTGGCCACGTCCGCAATATCCTGCTGGGCTGGTCTTGTTCCCAAATTTGCGAAGCGGCTGGATATGAAGTAAAAAAAGTGCAGGTCATCAACGACCGGGGCATCGCCATTTGCAAGAGCATGTTGGCCTGGCAGAAATTCGGCAATAGTGCTACGCCCGAAAGCACGGGCACAAAAAGCGACCATTTTGTGGGCGACTATTATGTGCTGTTTGAGCAAAAATTCCAGGAAGAATACAAAGCCTGGCAGGCAAGTGCAGATGGGCAGCAGATTTTGGGTGAAAAACGAAAGGCTGACCAATCGGACGAGCAGTTTTTCAAGGATTTCAAGAACACTTATTTCAACGAATACAGCCTCCTTGGCAAAGAGGCCCGTGAGATGCTCCTGCTTTGGGAAGCGCACGACCCCAGTACCATCGCCCTTTGGAAGCGGATGAACCAGTGGGTGTATGACGGCTTCGAGGAGACCTTCCATAATCTCGGCGTCAGTTTCGACAAATACTATTACGAAAGCGAGACCTACCTGCTCGGCAAGGACATCGTGGAGCAGGGCCTTGCCGCTGGCGTTTTTTACAAAAAAGAAGATGGCAGTGTCTGGGCCGACCTCACCGATGCCAAGCTCGACCACAAAGTGGTGATGCGCAGCGATGGCACTTCGGTTTATATCACCCAAGACCTCGGGACGGCGCAGATGCGCTACCACGATTTCGGGGCGGACAAGGTCGTTTATGTCGTCGCCGACGAACAGAACTACCATTTTCAGGTGCTTTTTGAAATCCTGAAACGCCTCGGCGAGCCTTACGCCGCTGGCCTCCACCACCTCAACTACGGCATGGTGGACTTGCCCACGGGCAAAATGAAGAGCCGGGAAGGCACCGTCGTGGATGCCGACGACCTCATCTCTGAGGTCATCGCCGAGGCACGGGAAGCCTCAAAGGAGCGGGGCGAAATCGCTGAACTGACCAAGCCCGAACAGGAGGACATCCTGCGCAAAATCGGCCTCGCTGCGCTCAAGTTTCATATTATAAAGGTGACACCGCAGAAGCGAATGGTCTTTGACCCCAAGGAGAGCGTGGACTTGCAAGGGCAAACTGGGCCGCATATCCAGTATGCGTATGTCCGGATAAAATCGGTGCTGCGCAAAGCGGGTGAGCAGTTGGCAGTTGGCAGTTGGCAGTTGGCAGCAGGATACAGCAATTTGCAACCGCAGGAGCGGGAACTCATCGCCCAACTCTACCGATTCCCAGCAACTGTGGAGACAGCAGCCAATAATTACGACCCTTCGGAAATCGCCAATTATTGCTATGATTTGGCAAAGGCATTCCACCGCTTTTTTACCGATTTGAGCATTTTGAAGGCGGAAACGGAAGAAGCCAAGGCATTCCGCTTGCAGCTTTGCGCAGCAGTAGCCAATGTGCTGAAAACGGGCATGGGGCTGCTGGGGATTGAAATGCCGGAAAGAATGTAGCAGCGTTTTGATTTCATTATTTTGCCATACTTTGATTTTCAATTTCAAGGCCTTTTGGCACCAATGAAAAAACCCACTTGCAATAGCAGGTGGGTTTTTTCTTTTCCAATGCTTCTGGTTCATGCGAATTAATGGATGCAGCAAGTTTTGCTCGTTTCTTCCATGACTTTGGTCAATAAATAAGGTGATTTCCATCATTGTTGGGCCTTTTGGAAAGCTTGACTTTTACCTTGGTTAATGATGTTAATAACAACTAATTTCAAGCGTAAAAACGGCTGTTTTCCGATTGGTCAAAATTTTAAGTTGAAGGTGCGAGAAGCCGATTTATTCGAGTTTCACAACTTATCAACTAACCATTTACCCAACTTTTTACATTGAAGGAATGGAATACCTTACCAATATCTTGACGGCTCCAGCGCCCAATAAAACGGGCAAAAAAATCATTTCACAACACATCGTGGAAATCGTGGCCGACTCTGGGGAGGGGGCACAGAAGGCAGGTCAAAGCTTTGCTGCTCTAAGCGCTAAAATGGGCAACGGTGTCTGGACAGTAGAAATCATTCCCTCCGACATCGAACCCCCGCCCCGTACCCTCCAAAGCACTTCTGGCATCCGTATCCGAATAGGTTCCGGCGTCATCTCAAACGCTGGCGACGAAGCTGACCTCGTGGTAGCATTCAACGAGGTAGCACCCAACTCCCGCATTGAGCAGGCGGCTTTCAAGGAGGGCACGATTATCTTGCTTGAAAGCGCCTGGGCGAATCACGACGACCCCTCCATCAGGCAGAGCTATGAAAAAGCGCTGTCTGATTTCAAAAAAAGAGGCTACGTAGTTTATGAAATCCCGATGGCCGAAGAGTGCCTCAAGTTCGTGGCGGACCCCAAGCGGGGGAAAAACATGTGGGTGCTCGGCATGTTGAGCTATATCTACAAGCGAGACCTCAGCATTGCAGAAGCACAAATCAGGCTTACTTTTAAAAAGAAATCGGAGGTAGTCGTGGACGCAAACCTCACCCTGCTACATGCTGGCCACGCCTGGGCCGCCGAAAACCTCGATTTTCAATTTGAAATCCCTTCTATGCCTGCTGACAAAGAACTGGTGGTGATGAATGGCAATGAGGCTTTTGCCCTTGGCGTGATGGCTTCCGGCATAGAGGTCTGCTCAATGTACCCCATTACCCCAGCCACTTCAGTTTCCCACATGCTGGCAGAGTCATTTGAAAAAGTGGGAGGCTTGGTACACCAGGCAGAGGACGAAATCGCCGCCATTGGCTTTGCCATTGGTTCTTCGTATGCGGGGAAAACGGCGCTGACCGTCACTTCCGGCCCTGGCCTTGCCCTAAAGACAGAGTTTATAGGACTGGCCTCCATGGCGGAGGTGCCGCTCGTCATCATTGACGTGCAGCGGGGCGGCCCATCTACGGGCATGCCTACTAAAATAGAACAGGGCGACCTCCTTGCTGTGCTCTACGGCCAACCGGGCGACACGCCCAAAATTGCCTTGGCACCCTCCACCATTGAGGAGTGTTTCCAGTTTGTCATCATTGCCCGGCAAATAGCGGATGCCTTTCGAATCCCGGTTTTCTTGCTCTCCGACTCCAATTTGGCCACTGGTGTGCAGCCATTCCCCAAGCCCAAACTCAATGCCGAGTGGATGTCTGCGCCCATAGACCAAAGCCCCTGGACGAAGGGTATCCCTCCCTACAATTGGGACGAAGAAACGGGCCTGAGCAAACGACCCATTCCCGGCCAACTGGGCGGTGAATATACCCTCACAGGCTTAACGCACAACGAAGAAGGGAAGGTCTCCTACTTGCCGGAAGTAAACCAGCGAAGCACGGAGATGCGCAGCCACAAAATCGCCGCTTTCAGTCGCAGCTTGAAGCCGCCTAAACTTTTTGGTGACGAAACAGGCGACCTACTGCTCGTCGGTTGGGGCAGCACCCGTGGCGCCATTGAAGAAGCGGTGGAGCGTGCCAACAAACTGGGTGGCAAGGTCTCTTCCCTGCACCTACGTTTCCTTAGCCCAATGGAACCGGGTTTGAAGGAGATTTTCAGCCGTTTCAAAAAAGTGATGACCGTCGAAATCAATTACAGCGACGATGTTCATGCACCCCTCATCACCGAGGAAAACCGCCGCTATGCGCAGCTTGCATGGATACTGCGGGCAAGGACTTTGGTGGACATTGACTGCTACTCTGTCGTACACGGACAGCCGTTGAAGCCGAGGTATATTTTAGAAAGGATAAAACAGGAAATCAATCTGTAATTCCCTAATTCAAGAATCATTGATACCATGTTTGGAATAAATACTGATTTCTGCATCATTGACGGCCCTGAAACCCATCACCTTCAGAGCGACTACGAAAAAGGTATCGCCCGCTGGTGCCCCGGCTGCGGCGACCACTCCGTGCTGCAAGCCGTGCAGCGGCTGTGCGCAGAAAAACAATTGCCGCCAGAAAAAACGGTGTTCGTTTCCGGTATTGGCTGTTCCAGCCGCTTCCCGCACTATATGAATACGTACGGGTTCCATGGACTGCACGGGCGGGCATTCCCAGTAGCCGAGGGTGTCAAGTTTCGCCGGCCCGACTTGCATGTGTTCGTGGTGACGGGAGACGGCGATTGTTGTTCCATCGGCGCTGGGCACTGGCTGCACGCCATCCGGTACAACATGAACTTGACCGTGCTGCTGTTCGACAACCAGATTTACGGCATGACCAAAAAGCAGACCTCCCCGACCTCGCCGATGGGCACCATCTCCAACACCCACCCAGAGGGATCAGTGCTGCCACCCGTCAACCCCATCCAGACGACGCTCGGCGTCTCGAACGTCAGCTTCGTTGCGCAGACCGCAGACTGGGTGCCTAACCACCTTTACGCCACCATCAAGGCAGCATACGAGCATCAGGGGTTTTCTTTTGTAAGGATATCCATGCGCTGCCCAAAGTTCATGGCAGAGTATGCCAAGCAAAAAGTCTCTGAGCGGGGGAGCGTGCAACTCCTTTTACACGAAAACGGCATCCAACCCGATGAGGCGACCAAAGGCATGTTCACCCACCAGGTTCAGCACGACCCCACTGACATAAACACCGCCCGGGCCCTCGCCGAGGACACCGAAAAAACTTGCCTCGGCCTGTTCTATCAAAATAAGAACGCACTCCGCTACGACCTTTATGGAGCGCACAACATGGGCTTCACGGTGGAGGAAAAAATGGCGGCGATAGCGCGGAAACTGGAGGCGTTTGTTGTTTAGTACAGTCAAGCTGAGGCTCTGCAAAACATGGTAATAAGCACTCTAAGCGCTGCAAAATAATAGCAATTTGATTGATAACAATATGAAAAGCAAGCGGTCCGATACAATCATTTTCACCGAACCCTTCCTAGAAGAAGCAGCCCGGCCTATAGGCATTAGCTATGTTGAAAGCCCTGTTGCCGACCCTGTGCTGGCGCAAACTATTGCACAACCTACCAGCAGCCTGCCAGTGCTGAACACAACAAGCCCCTCCTCCAATGAGGAGCTTCGGTCCTATTGGCGCAAGCTCCGGGCCTTCTTCTACAGCGCCAGGGGCGGCCATTTTCTGGGGGATGATGAAAGAGCGCACCACTACCCTGCCTTGCTGGCGCCGTACCGCCACCAGTCCCATTTAGAACGCAATTTTCCTTTTTGGATGGAGGAGACCGAGGGCGGGCAGTTCAAACCGCTGAACGAGCTGCTCACAGCCTGCATTGCCCGCTCCGCACAGGACGAAGCAGCTGCTAAATTATTGAAAGACAACCTATTGCGCCTCAGTGGCATTGTGGAGAAAAAGGTTGGGTTCGCCGAGGATGCCTATCAGGCATTTGCAGTTATTGACGAAGCGTTGATGGCTCTCGTGGAGCAATCACAGAATGACGGGCTTGAAGGCGAGGCGTTTATCAACGATGTGAACAACCTGCGCAAGCACATCCCCCGACAAGGACTGCTTCTGCCTTTTTCGCCCAATGTGCCGTTTTACCTCCTTGCTGCTGTGTTGAGGGAATACCGTACAGAACGCAGCAATTTGCTGCACGACAAAGTCCATAAACTCGCTGCCCAACTGAAGAACCTGCTGGCCGTGGAGCAGGAGAAAAGCCCCGAAGCCCATTCGCCCGAAAGGCTCAAAAGCACGCTCGGTTTCACCGAACTGCATTTCAACTTTGCTGAAATGGCGTCCGTGATGACGACGGGAGGCTCGACAGTAATGCCGGAAGAGCGGCTGCACCGAATCGAAAAAATAGTGTCGGTACTGGAAGATATTGGAACTGACTTTTTTCAAAAAAATGCCTTCATCATTCTCGCTGCGGAACTGGCAGAAAGCACAAGGGTGGAATGGGAAAAAACCTATGATAAATGTACCGTGTTGGTAGCCCCGAAAGGCCAAAGTTGCCGCCTCGCCATGCAGGTTTTCGATGAAAAAATGGCAGAAATGGCCACGCTGTTTGCTGCTATCCGCACGGCAGAGCTGGAGATTGGCAACCAGTACTATCAGGAAATTCACGGCGATTTCTTCGCTCATTTTGACTGGCATTCATTTACCGCCGAGGAGTTGGTCATTTGCCCACCAATCATACTTCATGCACATGACAACTCACTGATAGAGAAAGAATTGAACGAGTTCTCACAACTATTGACCTCCATGCGCCCCGTAAAGATGTTGGTACTGAAACAGGGTGTTGAAGCAGCTGACGGGGCATTCACCTTCCGGCATGAACTTAGTGCGATGGCCATTGCGCACCGCAACGCTTTTATTTTGCAATCGGCATCAGTGGCACCTGGGAAATTGGTAGAAGGCTTCCGGCAAGGGCTGGGCAGTCAGGTTCCATCCCTGTTTTACGTCATTACCCCGAAAGCCTCGGAATCAAACCAGCGCAGCCAAAGCATCTGGACGAGAGCAGCCATTTTGGGGCGTGAATTCCCAGCTTTCGTTTACAACAGCGAGCAAGGAGAACGGTGGGGCAACCGCTTTAACATCCTTGACAACCCGCAACCAGCCGCCGATTGGCCGCTGCACAGCTTGCATTTTAGGGATGAAAAAGGTGATGTTCAGTCACTCGATCTGCCATTTACTTTTGCCGATTTTGCAGCTTTGGACAGACATTACGCCCAGTATTTCCTCCTTGTACCACCGCAGTTCTGGTCGGAGAACCTCGTCCCGCTCGGCGAATACCTCAACTTTTCGCCGGAGGAGCTACATGCAAAACTGCCCTACATCTGGGTAATTGACGAACAGAACAACCTTCAAAAAGCCGCTGTTGCCTGGCCGCTCGTGCTTACCTGCCGGGAGCGGTTGGATTTCTGGCATTACCTTCAAGAAAACGCAGGCATCCACAGCTATCATGTTGAGCAGGCCACCGTGCGCCTCCGACGTGAGATGGAAACCGAATTTTTGAACAAAACCGCACAACTCGAAACCGCTTACGCAAAGGCAAAGGAAGCAGAAGTCCGGGTAGCCATAGAACGCATCCTTACTTCCTTGCTTGACATGGACTCGGCGGAATTGACCGCCACCCTTGCACCTGGCCCTGTTTCAACGGTGATTGCTCCAATAGCAGAACCCCTAAGGGTAGCACCGGCCCCTCAAGCGGCAGCGGAGAAAGGCTCTCAGCCCGTTGCTCCCAAACAGGAACCTAAGGTGGCCACCTCCCTTGGCGGGCCGTGGATTGAGTCGGCACTCTGCACCTCCTGCAACGACTGCGTCAACCTAAACAAGCGCATGTTCAACTACAACGAGAAGAAACAAGCTTTCATCGCCGACCCCAAGGCTGGCACGTTCAAGCAACTGGTGATGGCAGCCGAGAAATGCCCCGTGTGCATCATCCATCCGGGTTCGCCTTTGAACGCAAATGAACCGGGGCTGGAGGGGCTGATAAAGCGGGCGGAGAAGTTTAATTAAAATTGGGTGGCAACCAGCGACATTATTTCAACGGGCCTTGGTTTCCTAAAGGGCGGGCACGCTTGCAGCTTTGCGCTGCCGTGGCCAATGTGCTGAAAACGGGCATGGGGCTGCTGGGGATTGAAATGCCGGAAAAGATGTAGCCTAACTCGTTGCAGATTAGAAATATCTTAGAAATAAAACATTATGATTAAAATCATTAGGACAAAATTCCGAATTGAACTACTTTTGGCTTGTTTTTAGAATAATACTTTGCGCTCGCCTAAATCCGCTCTTTTTGTTTTCCCAATCCTTGTTACGGACATTCAGAGTTTTTAGCATTAATAAAATTATAATCTCCATGAAAAAAGCACTGATACTTACTTCAGTGGTAATCTCCACTTTTTGGTTTTCCTGCAAGAACGACCATGTTGTCACCAGCCTCGACAAAGACCTCGAGGCAGCACTGACAGAAAGCTCCCCAAGTGGCAACATAAGCCACTACATCATGCCGGAGAGCGACGACTACGATAACCTTCCAAATCAGGATGCAAAGAACCCCGTGACTGCCGCCAAGGCAGAACTTGGGAAACTGCTCTTCTTTGAAACGGGCATTGGCGTTCATCCCAAGTACGCAATTTCAAAAGAGACTTATTCTTGCAGCAGTTGCCACGTACCTTCCATGTCGTTCACGGCTGGCCGCTTTCAAGGCGTTGCTGATGGAGCGGTTGGTTTTGGCGACCACGGTGAGACAAGGGTAAAAAACCCTCACTATGGTGGCTCGGAGGTGGACGCCCAAGGTGCTCGACCATTGCCTACCATCAACCTCACCTACGTTACCAATGCACTTTGGGCAGGTGGCTTTGGCTCGTTCGGCACCAACGTCGGCACCGAAGATGTTTGGAACCAGGATACCCTTCTTGCCATCAACCACAAGGGCTTCGAAGGCTTGGAGGCCAACAACCAGCGTGCCTTGATTGTGCACCGCCAGTTTATGGACAAGGCAATTGCCGACTCACTTGGCTACACGGCCATGTTCGATGCTGCCTTTCCTGAAATCCCGGAAAGCGAGCGCTACACCATCAAGACCACGGCATTTGCCATTGCTGCCTATTTCCGCACCATACTCACCAACGAAGCCCCTTTCCAAAATTGGCTAAAAGGTGATGCAAACGCCATGACCGACCAGCAGAAGCGGGGCGCCGTGTTGTTCTTCACCAAGGCCGGTTGCAACAATTGCCACAACAGCGCCTCCCTCAACGCCATGCGCTATGAAGCCATTGGCGTGAACAACCTTTTCCAAGGCCCTTATGACGTATTCCGTACGAACGTGAACGACCTCCGCAATTTTGGCAGGGGCGGGTTCACCAAGCGGGAGGAGGACTTGTTCAAATACAAAGTACCACAACTTTACAACCTGAAGCATGTCGGTTTCTACTTCCACGGCGCCAGCAAAACGTCCTTGCGTGAAGTGGTCGAGTACTTCAATGCGGGCATTCCAGAGAACACAACCGTTCCTGCCAGCCAAATTTCCAAAAACTTCCGCCCGCTTGGCTTGACGGAGGAGGAAGTGGATGACCTGACAGAGTTCCTCGAAAACGGCCTGTACGACCAGTACATCGAGCGCTATGCACCAAAAGAGGTTATGTCGGGCAATTGCTTCCCGAACAACGATTCACAATCGAGGTTGGACATGGGTTGCAATTGATTTAAGACTCATTAGACAATGATAAAAAGAAAACCCACCTGCCTTCGCAAGTGGGTTTTTCTTTTTTTCAATCCTTCTTAAAACTACTTCATTTCTATTTTACCACTACAATCTTTTGCGCTGGCAAAGTCCCCTCCTCCGTTTTCACGGACAAATAATAGGCACCTGCTGGGTAGTTCATCTCAAAAGGCATAGACTGCAAGCCTTGTTGTAAGGCGATTGTGCGGGTTTCGAGAATTTGCCCATTGTGGCTGCTCAAAACGACTTGTGCATTTGCCGCTTGTGCTGCCTTGATATGAAGGGTAACAGGTTCGCCGTTTGTGATATTAGGCAGCAATGACAAACTGAAAATTTCGGATAGTGACTCATTGGTACCAGAAACCACTCCACGGGTGAATAGTGCATCGTTGGCTTCACCGGGTGTTGCATTAGAACCATCCGTGACCACGATTCGGTGGTAAAGCGTTACGTTGCCACCGACAGCCACGCCGTTCGCCTCCAAAACAGCATCCAATTCTCCATAAGTGACGGTAGTCAGTAGATTTTCACCAGCTCCCTGCATATAGACCACGTTAGTAAAGTCGGCAGTTGTGGACACCTGCCATACATATACCACATTGTCCCCGTCAGGGTCGGTAGCAGGCAGCCAATTGATAGTCAGCAACTCGGTTGGGAGGCCCATTACATTGACTGCTGCACCTGGTAAAGGCGAGGTCAATTCGCTGACGGTTGGAAAGTAGTTTACTTCGGGCAAAATCTGGCCACGAATCTCCCCACTTGGTTCGGCAGTGGTATGTATGTTCACATAAAATTCCCCATTGCGAAGCGAGGCTACTTGGTCTGCCGTGATGGTAAAGGTATTGTTCGCTGCACTATAATCACCGCCTTGCGAGCCAGCATCCAGTGTCGCCTCCAATTCCAATGCAATTCCACCACTGGTACCCGGCTCACCAATATGGATATGGGAGCCGCCAGCAATGGCCGGGTCGAACTGGCCGTCAAGGTCGTTGAAACTGCCAGTAGCTGTCAGCACGTTGCCATTCAATTCGAATTTCATTCCGCCATTCCCATTTGAAATAACTGGGTTTTCTGCATTGACACCCATTAAAGAAGTATGGAAATAAGCGGCGGCAAGCGGCATCAACTGTCCCCGAACCTCGCCCGCCTGCACGCCGAGGGTGTGAATATTCGTATAAATTTGGCGCTTGCGCAATGAGTCGAGGAACCCGTCGCTCATCTCAAACCCATTGAACTGGGCCTCGAAAACGCCGTTCATGAAGTCCACATCAAACGAGGCTTCCAATTCAGCCAACACAGCTCCGTTGCTGCCAGCATAACCCGCATGGAAATGCGCCCCACCCAAGAAGTTCGGGTCGAAATCGGTGCCCAATGCAGAAAAAGAACCTAAAGCAACAGCCTGGTTACCAGACACTTCCAGTATCATCATACCGCTGGCTGGTACGTTCTCGGCGGGTGTTTGGCTGGCACCACCCAGCGGAGAAACGAAGTAGGCGGCAGCCTCTGCCAAGAGGTTGCCCCGAATTTCACCACTGGAATTACCGAGCGTGTGGATGTTCACATACGTCTCACGGGCAGTGAGCATTTCCTTGACTTCGTCTGTGATATCAAAACGGTTCAGGCTTGGCTCATAAACCCCGCCCCTAAGGTCAGTATCAAGGGTCGCTACCAATGGAATGAGTACCTCGCCTGACAGGCCCGGCAAGCCAGCGTGGAGGTGCGTACCGTTCACGATGCTTACGTCAACGCCGGTGCCCAATTCATCGAAGGAGCCGCTCAGGGTCAGGCGATTGCCTGATACCTCCGCAGCTACCACACCGTGGCCACCGCTGCTCACGTCTGGCACCGATTGGCTGCCCGTCAAATAAGCAGTCAAGAACGCTTGGCTTTCCAAGAGCAATTGGCCACGTATTTCACCACCAGCGTTTGCCGTTGAATGGATGTTCACGTAAAAACCACGGTTGACAAGGGTCTGTACCTGGGCATCGGTAAGGGTAAACGTATTGGCAGCCGCCTGAAAAACGCCGCTGCGTTGGTCGGCTTCCAATTCGTAGGTAAGCGCAAAAGCCACGCCGCCGCTCTGCCCTGCCCTACCGGTATGGATATGCGCCGCCGAGGCATTGCTTTCCAAACCTTGGAAGGCACCAGAAACCAGCAGCATATTGCCCCGCAATTCGGCTATCACTTGGCCTTCGGCCAATGAAGTGACAAACGGGTATTCGTTGGCCCCGCTAAGATGTGCCCGATAGACCCCATCTGCATTGCCTACCACCTGTCCACGCAGTTCGCCTGAGCTATATACCGCCGTATGAATATTTGCATACACCTGGTGCGCTCTTAGGGCTGCAAGTTGGTCAGCCGTCAGAACAAAGGTATTGTCTGCTGCCGCAAAAACGCCACCGTACAGGTCGCTGTTGATGGTCGTTTCCAGTCCAAGTGCAATGCCGCCCGTTTGGCCAGCAAGGCCAAAATGGAGGTGTGCGCCTCCGGCAATGGCCGCATTGAACTTTCCGTCCAAGTCGTCAAAAGCACCCGATACCATGAGGGTGTCGCCGTGGAGTTCCAGCGCCAAGGCGCCGTGGCTGTTGGAGAAAACGGCAGGCACTTCGTTACTGCCAAACAAATTGGTCGTGAAATAATCATCCGCTTCTGGCAGGAGCTGCCCCCTTATTTCGCCGGAGGCGTAAACGGTCGTATGGATGTTCACATAGAGTTGACGGCTGTTCAGGAGGTCAATCTGAGCTTGTGTTAGGGTAAATGTGTTGAGTGCGGCTGTGAAGGTGCCACCCGTTGCATCCGTGCCAGGCGTTGGCACGAGTTCCAATTCAATTCCGCCGTTTTGACCCGCATAGCCCACATGGATATGGGCACCTCCGGCAATGGCGAGGTTAATCAGGCCAGTCATGCCGCCGTAGTTGCCAGTGACCACGAGCTGGTCGCCCGTGAGCGTAGCCGTAATTTCACCACTGCCTGCGGATGCCACCGGGAAAGCCTGGTTATGTCCAGAAAGGTAGGCTACAAAGGTAGTAGAGGGTGGTGGCGGTGTGTCCAGTACCACAGCGATGTTCTTAACAGGAACGCCAAAGCCGATATTGCCGATAAGCGTGGCGGCTCCAGTCGTCAAATTTACTTCGTAAAAACCATCGTTCATGCCCGTGCCCGTGTTGGCGTTCAGGTAGGCCGTGTTGCTGCCATCGGTGTACTCGTAGAAGATGTCGAGGTCAATGGTGGGTGCGCTGGCATTGACCATGATGCCCGATGAGCCGATGGTGTTCAAGGTGCCATTGTTGGGCGGTATTTGCGTAGCTAACACATTGAGCATCAAATCATAATCGTACAAAGTAGTGGTCGTCGTGCCATTGAAACTATTGATATAAGCACCCGCTCCGATGGCTGGAACAGCACCGGCATTGGCATCGCCAACCGCATAGTTTAGTGCAATATCAACAGCAGCCACTGCGCCAGTGATTGGGTTCAGGCGGAAATTTGCGCCATCTCGGCCCATTACCCGGATTCGGTCAACGGTGGGGTTGAAGTCCATGCTGACAGCGCCCATGCCCGGTTGCAGCATGATGGAATCGGTGCCAACGGCGGTAGCTGCACCGTTCATCAAGTTGATGGTATAAAGGCGGGCCATGCCGGTCGTGTTGTTGTAGCCGAGGCCAAATAGTTCGCCGGTAGCTGGCCGGAAATCAAGGCCGACCAATGGTTGCGCAGCAAAAACACCCGATGTTGGCGTGATGGTGCGGATGATGCCCGGCAGGTCAGAGTCAAAGCTGATGAGGTTGTTGTTGCCAGTGATGGCATAGACAAGCTGGCCGGTCACCTGTGCCGGCACGCTGCGGTCAATGGCCACTGCGATATCGTCCACTGCAAGCGGAAGCGGGATTGGCGAGAGTGAAGTTGCCAAGCCCGTTGTCAGGTTCACCGTGTAGAAATTGGTAGTGCCCGGCACCCCAGTCGCTGCGCTGAGCAGGGCGATATTGGTCAAGGTGGTTGGGTTGTAATAAATGTCCATGTCAATGGAATTGGCGGGGGCAGTTATGCCCGATGTGCCAACGGTGTTCTGCGTGCCGTTGTTGGGTGGATTTTGGGTCGTTAGCACATGTAGTGCGCCATCGTAATTGTACAAAGTAGTTGCACCCGCAGCAATATAGCTGTTGGTGTAAGCTGCTGCCGCAATGAACGGCGTAGAAGCAGCATTCACATCGGCGGCAGCGTAGGCCAATGCCCCGTCTGTGGCGGCAATCGCCCCAGTGACGGGGTGCAGGCGGTAGTTGGCCGTGTTGCTGCCCATCACCCGGATGCGGTCAACGGTGGGGTTGAAATCGAAATTGACCTCGCCCATGTTCGGCTGCAGCGTCACCGCTGCCGCACCGATGGCCGTGGCAGCTCCTGTGACAGTGTTGAGGGTATAGAGCCTTGCTTCACCCGTGGTTTGGTTGTAGCCGATGGCGTAGAGTTGACCCGTGTTGGGCCGAACGTCAATGCCTTCAATGACTTGGCCGCTGGCTACCCCTGAAATGGGAGTCATGCTAAAAGTTGGGGTTGGCGAGGCCAGGTTGATTGACACCAATGCATTACCCGAAAGGGCATACACCAGTTGTGCCTTCGACTCGGACAGGCAACCAATGGCCAGCAAACAGGCTATTATCAGTTTTTGGAACAAAAGGGGGCGTCGAGTTCGGCCCGGGGAATGTGAGGTAAAAAATAAACTCATGTGGGAATCGGATTTAGTTTCAGTTATAAAATCGCCTGTGGGCCAATCTGCCAACCGTTGAAAAAAGGCAAAGCGCAGCCATGGGAGCGATGCTCCAATACTGTGATTTTCCCCCTCCTTGAACAGGTTGATTTTAAAAGGACCGCCTGCTTGAATCAGTTATTATAGTTACGCTGAATGGGACTTCATCTTGGTAGATGAAAACGGTAAATTAAATAAATATGGAATTTGGGGCGGGTGTTTTCGCCTTCTCAATTGTTTACAGGTAGATACGACTACACCGATGGGTTCGGATTTCGGATGGGCAATTTTTTTTTTGTAAAATCCTTAGGTCTGGGCTAAAAATAAGATTGGGTGCCGAAAGGTAATCGGCACCCAATCCTATTGAGCAATCATGAAAATTGGTCTTGGGGTCATGATTTTGTTGTGGTATTAATGCACACTCAATAAAGAACTCGTTTTCTTTCCTTCGGAAAATAGCGTCAAAGAATAAATCCCAATTGGCAAATTGTTTGGGAGCGGCGAGGTAAATACCCCGTTTTCAGGAATTGTATTATTCCAGACTGGCCTTCCGTACATGTCTGAAAGCACAAAAAATACTGATGTATTGCCCGTGGCGACTATCGTCAAATCTTGTCCTGATTTTACCGGGTTCGGATAAACTTGAAAGCGATCGGTATTGCCTTCAAATTTCACGGCTTTGATTCCATGTCTTTGCTCGTTGCCGTCAAAGTCTATTTGACGCAACCGATAATAGTTCATGCCTTGCAGCGGACGAGCGTCGAGGTACTCGTATTCAACAAATCCCTCGGATGTACCATGGCCGTTGACGAAATCTATGGCCATCCACTCCTTGCCATCGCCACTGCGTTCGATTTCGAAGCCCCTGTTATTTATCTCAGTGGCAGTTGCCCACGTAAGCAAGGTTGCGCTGTTTTGTATTTCAGCTTCAAAATTTACCAGTTCAACAGGCAAAGCGGAGGAATTGGTATTGACCGTGAACCTCAAATCTTGCCCATTCATGGAAGAATTGTTTTCATACAATGTGCCGTCGGGATAAAAATCAAGCGTGGTGGTTTTGGCCAACTGGAAGAAACTGAAATTGCCGTTGGGAAAATCAAGCTGAAAAGTGTAAACATTCCCACCAACGTATGGGACAGGTGTATTAAGGAAAATCTCAGTGGCCAACGAAAAATTGACCAGGCCAGTCAAAACAATTTCTGTTTGCTGATAGAGTAATGTTCCTCCAAAACCTTCTCCAGCATAGATCCTCAAGATGACGTCTGTGTGGTCAGTGGCGCTGTAAACCACAACGGAGGTAAAATCTCCGCTATTGCAACCATTCATTGTGAACGATTGACCAACGAATGCTGCATTGACCCCTGTGGAGGTGAAGCCAGTCGTTGCGGGATTCATTACCAAGCAAACTTGCCCTTTGGATACCTGCATGGTCAATGACAGAAGCGCCACTAAAATGATGGGAAGTAAATTTTTTGATTTGTTGTAAATATGCATCATGGCGATTTAAAATTATTGCTTAGGCCTATCATCTGGTTAAATCAAGACCCAGCGGGTAAGAAAAAAACCCGGCAGCAGTAGCGATCTACTGGCTGCCGGGCATTACACCTAAATTATTCCTCAACTAAAACTTTAACCGTCTGAGCGGAGACGTCGTCCTGTAGGTTCAGCCAATATAACCCTGTTGCAAGATGGGATACATCAACAGTGATAACCGGGCTCAACTCGCCTGACCGTATGGTAAGGCCATGTACCAACTGGCCTTGAGCGCTTATTATCCGCACATGTACGTCGCCGGAGGTAGTGCCATCGAGCTTCAGGTTTACCAAGTCCCTGGCTGGGTTCGGATAGGCAGTTACTTTCAGGTCGGTTTGTTGGTTGCTCCGCAATGCCTGTGGTTGTTCCAAGCCACGTTCGCCGGTAGGTGCTCCTATGTTTTGGCCAGGAGCCAACACCAGGGTGCTTACCGAAGAAGCACCTGCCAAATTTCCAGCGGCCACGAAGGCAGCAGTGTTGTTTACCTGTGTGATGTTTTTGCCAAGCACCACATCATCAATATACCAACCCACACCGCCAGAGAGTACATCGGAGGAGAAACGGAACCGTATGATGACACCTTGATTTGCAAAAATTCCAAGGTTTACCACCGTCTGGATCCAGCCATTGCTGGAACCTCCAAAGGCAAATCCATTGATAAGCGGGTTGTTGGCAGCAGGCACGAAATCATTGTAGCCATTTTGCGTCATCTGCGAACCGAGGTTGATCCAAGTCAGGCCTCCGTCGTTGCTGAGTTCCACTACCCCACCATCGAACCCTGCCTCCGTGTCGAACTTGTGCCAGAACCTCAGCTGGGCGTTGGTCGGCAAAGTGACCTCATTGGCAAAGTCGAGTGTTTGGTTGCTGGCATTGTTGGGGTCGGAGGCAAACCAGGCATAAGTACCGCTGTGACGCTGGGCATTGGAGTAAGTAAATGCATTGGCACCCACAGATGGATTCCACTGGTTGATACCATCCTCCATGTCATCAAAGAAATTGAGCGTGGTAGAAGTGGCCGTGTTGACTGTCACGTTGAAGCTGCGGGTAGTGGTTTGACCAGGGTTCAGGCTAAAAATCGGGAAGCTTACTACGCCGTTCACCACGGAGCCATCATTGCTTGCAGAACCAGCTACATAAGTGCTGCCGGTTGGGAGTGGGTCTGTTACCACAATGCCCGTTGCAGTCACTGCACCTGTATTGCTAATGGTCAGCGTATAAGCCAATTGTTGGCCGTTGTTCACTTGCGCAGCGGCTGATTTTACGATTTTCACGTTGGCAAGGCAAGTTGTTGGCAGGTCGAAAGCCTCGATTTCATTGCCCCTTGCGTTGGTGCCACTCACGGCACTAAAGCCCATGCCCCGCTTTGCAAAAGCTTCCCAAATCAGGCATTGGTTGACGCCCCCTGTAAGTGCCTGGTCGGCAGCGAGGATGGCATCACGGCTTTGCAGAAAAGTTGGGCTGCAAGGCTGGAGTTTCAAGCCGTCTGTGACCAATTGCAGCGCAAGGATATTGCCTTTCGTTAAATCGCCGCTGTTGATATTGGTATCATACCCATAAGCTTCGATGAGGTTCCACGTCATTTCCCAAAGGGCCGTGGCGAAGATGAAGCCCACACCGTGCGGTACGCTGATCTCCGTATTGGAGATATCGGCGTAGGTATAGGGGTTCACGTTCATGTCAGTGGAATATTTCGCTGGACGAATGCCCAAGCCGGAAGTTGGCTGGTCGAAAACGTAGCTCCCAACACCCCTACCTTCAGCTGCTATGGTAGCAATAGTGGAGGGGTTCATGGTAAGCATCATGGCGAAATAGTCGCTCCAACCTTCGCCAGCCTGCTCGTCGCCACTGAGGCAAGTAGTGCTGGGGCCACCCGTCAAGCGGGTGGAGATGCCGTGGCCGTATTCGTGTACAACGATGCCGTTGTCGAAGTCACCGTCCTTCATCGGGGGAGCAGGCACCAGTCGCTTAAGGGCGATGATCACATTGCCCAGGGCAATTTCATCCTTTAGTTCCAAACCATCTTCATAGCTAATCATCACAGCTGGGATGGTGATGGCAGGTGCGCCACTTTGAGCATCGCCGCCCATGGCCAATATGCCTCCACCAGGTATGTTGTTCACAATGATGACCCCTGCTGCGCCGCCAAGTTGTGCCCCCATTGCCTTCTCTACGAAAGCGCAACTGCCCCTATCAATCAGCACGATTTTACCAGCCACGTTGTTGTTCGGCGGCAAACCGACACCCTGGCCCGTTCCACAACCACAGGCATTGGTACAAGCTGGCACCATGTTCTGGTTGTTCTCAACGATAACCAATTGGCCCGTAAAGCCGGTTTGATTGATGTTTGCCCCGAAGGCAGCCTGGATGGCAGTGAAATGGACGTTGCCAGCAGGATAGGATGGGGAACTTTGTATATGTACCAGCTCTGCCGGTGCATTGCTCGTCCAGAGATACATCTGCATCCTGCCGGGCACGCCATCGGGAAGCGTGAGGAAGTTGGCATTGTTGGTGCCACCACCATCCTGCGCCTCTGCCAATACAGCATCCACGCCAGTGCCGCCTTTGTTGAGGTTGTTGGTTTGGAAATTACCGGCAGGCTCGGTAAAGCCGTAGCGGTACATCACGTCATGGATATAATTGTTCCAATAGAACAGGTTGGTCACCGCTGCATTGGTGTAGGTGCCCGGTTGTTGGTTCAGGTTGACGGGGAAATCGAAGAAAAGGGGTTGGCTGGGGATGCCGCCATTGGGCGAAGTGCCAGCGCCTGCGCCGGCTTTGTCTTCGTAGGCATATACGTTATTGCCCTTGGTGATGGAATAGGGAACCGTACCATCATAGTGCCAGCCAAGGGGTGAGGAAATAGGGTCCCCGCTTGTGTTGACCAGTGTCCTTCCTCCGAAAGACGGGGCTTCTACTGGGGCGTTGTACACCCGATAAAAATTACCAGCTACCATCGGATTTTTTTCAAAAACCGAACTGATGTCGTCGCAATCTTGGGAAAAAATTTCCGCTGGCAATTCAAACGAACCGTGGTCACTACACTCGGCGCTGTGATGATGGTCAAACTCGCATTTGATGACCAAGTCCTGCGTGCCAAGTACCTTGCCATTGCGGGCATCCACCTGAACCACAAAATAGTTTTGGGCATCAAGGGTATAGATTTCTACTTCCCAAACAAGCCGCAGCGAGCCATCAGCTGAAACGGCATAAACCAGTTTCACTGGAATGTCATTCTGCGAAATGCCGCCCCTGCTCACGAGCGTTTTTTGGGCTGCATTGTTTTCGCTCTTTAGTACGGAAAATGCCGATTTCGCTTGTAAATCAAGGCTTTTCGCTGCGTTTTTTACCGCTTCTATCGGTGAAAGGCTTGCATTGCCCTTGCTCAGGCGGGTGTCAAGTTTCTTCTGAAACGTGTTGCCAACGAACAATACCTCACCGTTTTTTTGGAGGTGCAGGCCAAAGATGGCATCCTTGATTTCGGTGCCATTGTAACGTTGCTGAACGTACACGTGGCTCACGCCATTATGTGCGTCCGTGTAGCTGTCTTTCACATAAATGTCAGAGACGTCGGTATTGGTGAAACCCAATGCCGATTTGTTTTTCGTTAAATAGTCGGTGACTTGTCGTAGGGAAGGGTCGGATTGTGCGGTAGTCTTAAAAGAGCACAAAACGCTCAGTACAAATACGGCAATAGCCAATATTTCTGCCGAAAAAGAATTGTGGTTGTTCTGCATGGCGGGAGGTAAACTTTTCATTTCATTGAATTAATTACGATGATTAAATTGATTGACATTGCAAAGATGCTGGCCCTAAAACCTGCAATCGGGGAGGACTGATATGGCTTGTTTTATGAGGAAAATTTTAGGTAGAAATAGCTTTAAAATAAAAAAGCAGCAGCGGCAAATGCCACTGCTGCAAGGGTGATTTCTTGGATAAAATGCGCTTAAAAATGATGGTTTTCTTAACCCTTCATCTTAACAAATCGCTTTGGTGCCACACCTTCAATTAGCAAAAGGTACATGCTCGGCTGTAGATGTGCTAAGTCAATGCGCAGGTTGGCGAAGTCAGATTCAATTTTTTGCAGACCAATAAGGTTGCCCGATACATCATAGATACTGACATACTCCGCTTGGATAGTCGCTGGTAATTTCAGGAACATCTCATCATGAGCAGGATTAGGATATGCCTCGAATTCGGCCAGTTGTTTAGCGGTGGTGGCCAAGGCCATATCACTGGTTACCTTGAAGGGGCTGAGTGAAGTAATATGCTCCCTTGTGATACTAAAATAGTCATTTGCCTCAACACTGGCCTGTGCAAAAGCGTGGCTGTCCCATGCACCATTCACATAGTGACTGATGTAGCAAGCGTTATGGTCGAAGCCATTTACCGTTGCATTGGCATTCCAGTAAAATTTAAAATCGAGGTCAAGTTGTGCATTTGCATTTGCCGAACTAATGAACCAGGTATGATCCACCAAGCTTTCCGACACCGTCAGGTCTGAGCCAGTCTCGCCTTGGGCAAAAACACCCGCCGCCACGCTAACCCCGATTTGTGCATTGGCTGCGCCTTGGTTTTGAGCTACAATCGAAGGAAAATACCCCTCAATAGTTCCGCATGGGAACAAAACGCCACTGTTGCCAGCTTCCACAAATAGCGATAACTCGCCTTGGCCATTTGTAACCACAAAGCTGCTCTCACTGCCTCCTGCTATCGTAGCACCAGCGGAAAGCGTCAAATCATTCGCACCCAAAATTAGGTTGCCTTGCTGTAAATCCAACGTTCCATTGACTGTCAAGTCGGAGTTCAAGGTCACCGTGCCGCTGGTCTGGCTGATGGTGAAAGTGCCGAGCGTCGAGCCGTTTTGCGCAAAGGCAAGGGACACGTTGCCCGTGCCGTCCAGCACGAGGCCAGCATTTGCATCTCCCGAAATAGCGGCTTGGGCAGTTTGTTGCGCCGTTCCAGTAAGGGTCAATTGATTGCCAGAAAGAACGAGGTGCCCTGTAAGGAGGCGAAGCGAATCCGTAACCGCCAGGTCATCGTTTAATGTAAGGCTCTGGTTGGAGTTCGAGAGTTGCACGGTAAGGTTGGCAATGGTTCCTAGTTCGGCTTCCGCACCCGTTGTGCTGGATGGGCCAGTGTACATCAGGTTGATGTCACCTGCCGTTTGCAGGGTCCCGCTCCCTGCCAGGAAAACGCCGCCAGCCATTTCAATGGTAGCACCTGCGTCAAGCATGAGCGAACCATTATTGGCTATCGAAAAATTGCCAGCCGAGATAGAAAGCATGGTCTGCACTTGCAAATCAGCTTGAAGCGTCAGCGCCGTGCTGGCGGATTCCAGTGTGCCTACGGTAATTTCGCCTGTAGTGGCAATGGCACCATTTGCACCGACTGTTAAATGGTGGATAATTAAATCGCCTGTTCCAACCACCGTTCCGGCAGTGAGTACGAGTTCATGCCCCGCACTTTGGACGTTGCCGAGCAAGTTCATGGTGGCCAATGGGTTGTTGATAGTTACATCCACGTCCATGGTCACGGTCACGTTTGCTGCAACGATAATCTGATGGGCGCCAGTGATGTTTGTGCCGGGAGCATTGCCTCCCCAAGTGAGGGCACTGCTCCAGTTTCCTGAAACGACAGCTGTGTAAGTAGTGGATTTTGCTGCAAATGGCAGCACCGCTAATACTAAAACCAATAAGGAAGCCTGCACCAGTTTTTGGATGGATTCACGCATCATAGGATTAAAATTTTTAGTGGCGAATGTCAAACGAAAACAGCAGTTTCATCGTCCAAAAATGTCATAAATCATTGATCTTCAAAAAATTATGCGACAAAAACTCCTTTCCGTTCTTCACCCTACCTATTTAAAAAATGCGGTAACGATAGGGGGTAAGTGTTTTACGTTACCATTTTCATACAACAAAATTGCCCGCTAAGTGCCTCCGAGACGGTGTCATCTGATTTCCACTTTCATTTGAGTAAAAAATGTCGGTATGAAAAACAGGCTGCGTTGAATGTGCCCATCCTTGTTTTTTCCGCATAACCTTCACCATATCAGAACTGGGAAGCCAGGAGGGCAAGCACCTGCAACTTTGTGGTAGAAAGAAGAAGAATTAAATTAGTATTCCATGATTTAATCCCCGAAACTGGTTTAGCCCTTAAAGCATTCGCCATATTCAATCCCCTGATAGAAGTCATTTAACCTCCATCAAAGTTTTATATGGCGATAACGGAGAACTGGATGCCCGGCCTTTGGTTGGGTATCCGGCCTCCAATTACACAAGACATTGCAGTATTTGAAATAGGAGTGGTGTTTTTCTTGTTTACATTCACTCCCTAAGTCAGTTTGTTATGAGGGTTTTAGGTGGAAACTAAGCTGGTCACCTAAAAACCCTTTTTTTTTGAATAAAATATTAAATCGTGGTTTGATAACCCCTCCCGTTAAAAACACCCGCTATCAACGTAGAATTTGTTCTCCCATAGTTCATACTGCCAAGTTTTGGCCATGGGCCTGGGGTAGCGTAGCCACCCCAGCGACCCCCTTTCCTTACTAAAGCGGCGACTCCTTACCTAATTCAGCGCAGTGCGCTATTTTCATTACTAAAAAAACCTCGTTGCTCCGCTCGTGCTATTACCGAAAAGCAATTTTGAGGCGGTTTGCCGCTAAAAGGTTCTTGAAGTTCTAAGGTTCTGCGGGGTTAGGGTTTGGGGCTTTTAGGATTTGGGGGCAAAACCTAATTCTACTTTGTCACTTTAGAAAGTATTCCAAAAGAACGCTTCAAAGTTTAGGAACACGTCTCGGAACACGTCGCTTTTGTTCCCGCAGTGCGGGAACAAAAGCGACGTGTTCCGAGACTTTGACAGCCTTCTTTCAGGTCTTGAATTTGGAATTCGCTAAAGTGACAAAGTAGAACTAAGCACAAATCATTTCGAAAGGTTGAAAATCTAACCAACCATTTCAAAAACAACATCAGGCCAAAACCTGAAAACCCCAAAACCCCAAAACCCCAAAACCCCAAAACCCGAAAACCCCAAAACCCCAAAACCCGAAAACCCCAAAACCCCAAAACCCCAAAACCCCAAAACCCGAAAACCCCAAAACCCCAAAACCCGAAAACCCCAAAACCCCAAAACCCCAAAACCCCAAAACCCCAAAACCCCAAAACCCCAAAACCCCAAAACCCCAAAACCCCAAAACCCCAAAACCCGAAAACCCCAAAACCCCAAAACCCCAAAACCCCAAAACTTCACAAACCATTACCCGTACTTGAGCGACCCAACAAAAACAAAAGCCCCTGGCGCAATGCCAGGGGCTTAGTATAGTGTTTAACAGGAGAGGCTTAAACGTGTTTTGCTTTTTAGATTATTTTTCAACAACTAACTTTTCATAGAATTGTGCGCTGGGAGTCTGCACTTTTACGAGGTAAATCCCCGCACTGAAATTCGATAAATCTAACTTCAAATTTTCCCCGCTACCTGGTTCCCAAATTTTTGCAAATACCCGCTCACCTGCCATGCAATAAATGCCTATCATAACAGACTGGGGGGCTTCGAAGTTTGGCAAAACCAACGTGGCCGAACCCTTTGCCGGATTGGGGAAAATGGTCATTTCCTCTGCATTTGCAGTAGAATGATACCCACCGCTCGGTGCCATTGCACCGAGCGGATTGGTCTTTCTCGCCAGCACCAAACCGCCAGGTGTACCCGTCATGGAAGCAGTAAAACTGCCTCCTATGATGCTTGCGGGCGTCTTGTAAATGGCAGCGTGGGTAGTTGCAGACTCAGCAGAATTGCTGGCCGTGGCACCATCAATGGTGCTGGCAGTAGTATTGAACAATCGGAGGTTGCTGCGCAACGCGTTGGAAGCAGCTTCGTAGCCGTTCAGTTCGTCCTGTGAGTAGTAAAGCGTGATGTCCAGGTTTGCATTACTGGTGCCAAATTCAGGTACGAGCCGGATGGCCTTGTCCGTGCTCTTACCTCCGTTGAACCAACTCTTTGCACTGGTGCCCGCCCGCTCTACCGACAGGGTGGTGCAGCCATAGTTGTGGCCCGTGTTGTTCTTGATTTTTGCCAAAAGCTGGCCATCGTTGGCGCTGTAGAAGTACACCGTGGCGTTGGGGCCGAGGAGTTCCTCCCCAGCATCGGCCAATTGCGTTTCAATGTGGCGGGTTGTGGCGTTCACCCGCACCTCATCAAAACTGAAGCTGTAGGCAGGATTGCCAAGCAGCGGGTCGTTCAGCCAGCGCCATCCGAGGTAGAACTGGCGGTTGTCGAACAGCTGGCTGAGATTGGCAGCGTAGGTATCTGATTTTGGTGTGAGGCCGAAATTGTCGCCTACAAAAATATCGCCCGTTTCAAAGAAGTTGATGCCGTCAAACGAGTACACCAGGGCTGCATAATCAAAAGGCGCACCACCACCAACGGCCAAATCTGTTTCACCGCCTGCCGTCCAGTCGAAGCTCACCGTTACATTGCTCAGGCCACGTGCATCAATCAAGCCTGTGTGGAGAATGAGGTCGGTTGGGTTGTTGTTCGCTTCATAAGTGGGCACCAAGCCCGTGGCACTGATATAAGCCCTGCCGAGGTAGCTTCCAAAGTTCCAAGCATTGAGGCTACCAATATTGGTCTTGATTCCCCAGCCAGACGGGATGGAAGTTGTCAAGAACCGTTCGTAGAGAAGGCTCTTGTCGCCAATGCCTACAATTGGGTTCACATCGTCATCGGTTATGGAAAGCGTATAAACATCGCTGCCGGGCACTGCACCAGCTCCAGTGGGAATGCTTAATACAATCGTTTCGGTGCCCTCGAAGGCTGCGTCGTCCAGTAGGTTGATGGTAATTGTTTTAACCAAAAAATGACTGGTGGGATGTGTGACGTTGCTGTTGGAGATGGTGTAATCAACTCCAAGCGAAGCGGTGCCACCGATATTGAGGTTGAAATTGAGCGGGGCATTTACGAACATGCGCACAGCCAAGCTCTTGCTGTCATTGCAAAGCCCCGGCCCTTGCGCAGCCTCGCTTATGTTTTCAGCGGCTACCAGAAAGCCGACAGGGATGACGCTTCCACCAGTCTCGCAGGTAAAAGCTGGCCCGACACCTACTGCAAACCAAGCATTGGTGACAGCTTCTTCTTCGGCAGAGCAAGGCCCGTAAGCTGCCCTTGTGTACGATATGGAAGCTGCACGAGCCTCGGCAAAGGTAGCGTTCGGCGTCAGCATCACCTCGGTGCCGAAGGCAATCAGCTCCGAAGTTTCGAAGCCTACGCCATCCACGCTGTACGTTTGGTTTTTATCATTGATGCCATCGTCAGGCGCAGTACCGCTGCCAGCGGTGAGCAAGTAGAACCACTTGTTGAGCACGCCACTGTTGGTGTGCACGCCGCACTGGTCATTGGCCAGGTTGGGTTCGCCGCACTCTGGGTTGATCCAGTTGCTTCCACCATAGGTATCGGGGTCGCCCACGGCCTTTGGGTTGTCCATGAAACGAAGGGCATTGTTGGGGTCATTTGGCCCTGTGCGAAAATCAATCTGCTCACCGATTCCCCAAATATTGAAACCGAAACTTTGGCTTGGAAACTGTTCCATCACGTAGTTTTCCATACAAGCTGCCCAGATGTCGCTAAAGCCCTCGTTCATGGCCCCGCTTTCCCGCTGATAAACCAAGTCGGAAGTACTGGAACAAACAGCGTGGCCAATCTCGTGGCCGCACAC
Source organism: Saprospiraceae bacterium (assembly GCA_022841745.1). Lineage (GTDB taxonomy): Bacteria > Bacteroidota > Bacteroidia > Chitinophagales > Saprospiraceae > UBA6168. Next base: position 41,887 of record JALHQW010000060.1, read on the forward strand.
GTCGAGCGAGGTTAGGGGCGCAAAACCATCTACCTGGGTAGCGCCGAGGTCTTTGTAGCTGCCATCGCCATAGGTCATGGCACTACCGTTCCAAAAAGCGTTGTCGTAGCCTTCACCGTAGTGCACATAGCTGTTGATTTTGGCATTGTTGTCGTCGTAGCTATGCCGATCGTGGCGTTCGAGCCAGTAGTCGTACACCATTGAAGCCCCCCAATGGGCGTCCCAGGCAATATCGTCATTGATGGCTTCTTCAACGGTAGGCGCAGGATCTCGGACGTGCTCTGCATGCGTCCATATATTATCGTCATCCACGAAATCAGCGGCAAGGCCATAAACAAAGGGAATGGAAATGGGCGCACCACCAATGCCGTTCATGTCGTAAGTCTGGATGCCGTTCCCACGGCTTTCGTCCAGGAGGATATAGTAGTCCTGGTCGCCGTAGTATTCTGGGCTGGGGTTTGCTCCCAAAACCAGTTTGGTGCCGATTTGCTGAATGCCAGCATAGCGGGTTTGAACGGGGGTTGTTACGTGCTTGATAATAGCATCGCTGAGCATGATGCTCCCATCATGTGCGTTCACGTAAACCCAATTGCGGCTGACAGGCTCGTTGGCGTAGATATTGAATTTCCAGGCGAGGTCGAGGTCAGTCTCAGGAGTGCCAAAATCGTCAACGATAACCAATTCGCCCTTGGGGAGATACTCGCCATAAGCTTGGTTAATCTGCTTCAACATCCCTGGTGCCAACATGCCCCGCCATAGGTTCTGCACATATTCCCATACATATTCTTTTGCCCCAACAAACTGCTTGGCAAATTCGAGTGCCTTTTCCTCTGAAATACTAGGAATCGTGTTTACACCTTTCAATTCGTAGAATTCCCCGCTCAGTGCAGCGACCTTTCCTTGTTTCGAAAGCACGTTGTACTGTCCATGCGCCAGTTTTATTCCTTTGTAGAATTGTTGAAAACGGGTGACGCTCAAACCGTTCTTCAGTTTGGCGTTTTTCAGCGGTTCGAGCCTATCTTCTACTTTGAGTTGAAGAAAGTTTTTTAATAAGCGACGTGCATCCCGCATTTGGTAGCCTTCTTTTTTGAAAACATCGAAGCGGATGGTCTGTGGAGTACCCCTCAAAGGCGACATTTCCACAGATTTTACTTTTTTGTCTTGCTCAATGGCTTGTTTTTGTTGAAGCATTTGTTGTGCGTTCTTTTGACCAATAGCAAGAGAGCTAAAAGCAAACAGCATTAAACAGGTCAAGGTGTGGGTTAGGTAGAAATTGATTTCTTTCACGGCGGACAATTTTGAGTTAGTGAATAAAATTGGATGACAAGGACAAAGGTGCGGGCTAACTAAGCCTTTAGACTGGTGGTCTGATGTGCTGAATAATACCCGTGAAAAAACGGCTTCTACTGAACCGGAAAAAAGGTGGGACTTGGCGGTAATTTAATCGTAAAACATTGATTTACAATGCTATAACCATCACGCTAACCATAAACGAAGTAGGAAGATGCAAGAAAAGGCACCTTCATGTATGAGGATTTTTTTGTTCAAGGGGAGAATGCTAGAAAGTAGGAAAAAATGAGAGGGAATAAAATACACTTAAGCACACAATAACTAATAACATGACGAACACTTTTCACTTTGTAGAAAGGGTGGTTGATAGCATGGAAAATTTCGGAACTGGGAATGGGCTTGAAAAAATTCAGGAGGTGGAAGCGTGCTATCTTGCCCTTAGCATCCCTTGTCCTGGATTTGCTTCCACCTCTTTTCTTAGTTTTGGAATATTGCCTGAAGGCTTGTTTGCCATGCTACCGGCATTTTGCCACGAACTTTTTCAAGTTTACGCTCTACCCTTACTGGTACACCAAGTAGTTCGGCCAGCCCCTTCTCGTCCGACAAGCCTGTTTGGCGCAAGTAGCGAAGGATGTCGCCAGCGGGCATCCCCATGTAAACCAAAAAGTCCAGTTCGTTTTTCATGGCTTTGCTCAGAGCAGGATTTGTGATTACAGCTTCCATAGTTTTTTCAATTTTATTTTAATGAGAATTTTTGCACATTATTAGGTCTTGTCAGTTTGGCCTTTGTTCTGTGATTTGTGTTCAGAACTTTCTTTGGGGGGATTTTTTGTTAAGTGTTCATCAAATGTGTATGGTTGTTCCTTGCAAGTCCAATCTGGTTGGAGGGTTGTAGCTTTGTGTATTTGCGATTCATCTACCTGCTGCATAATTTCATGAAGGTTATGGGGGAAGTTCAATAAGTTCATGACGGTTGTGTTTTGTGAATTCGCCACGGCTGTTAATGAGGGTATCGAACAGTTGTGCGAAAAACGGGGGGTGCACAGTAGTATTTGTTTTGTTCTTCAAACCATTTTGGAGGGGAAATAGTCGTTGGGGCTAAGGCTTCGTTGCTGCTTTGCTGATTTATCTTCGTAGGTGTTTTCATGGTCGGGTTATTTGATGGTTCAAAGATGCAGGCATTCATTTGCTGTTATCGTGCCATCTGATAAACTGAAAACATTGGGAAAAAGTAACTATACAGCCGGGGTAAATTTGTAAAAGTGTCAAAAAAAGGCTGCAATTTCCAAAGAGTCCGTATTTTTTGCCTTTTAAAATGATTGTTTACACTTGACAGAATCAGATTACATA
>JALHQW010000061.1:0-1281 GCA_022841745.1 Saprospiraceae bacterium
GTAGCCGAGAATAGTGTGCCAACATCAAAGCCTCCGTCTCCTGATTATATTTTGTCATGCCGTTTTTTTTCCGGCAAAGAAAATCAATTTGTTACTTTATTTAAAATCTGTTCCTTATCAATTTCTGACCTATCACCACTGGCAGGGCTTGCAAACTTGGAGAAGCTTTGGGTTTCCACCACGAAAGTGACTGACCTATCACCGCTGTCAGAGCTGTCAAACCTCCAAGTGTTGGTCATTTATAATACATTAGTAAACGACCTGTCACCGTTGTCCGGTCTTGATAACCTGCGAAGTATTGAAGTTTCTGAAACACAAGTAAGTGATTTGTCACCATTGTCTGGACTTGTCAAATTAAAATTACTCTTTGCAAATCATACACAAGTAATTGACCTGTCACCGCTGTCTGACCTACCCGAATTGCAAGCACTTGAGATCTCTTACACGCAGGTAAGCAACCTAACACCAATATCTAGTCTTAGTAATTTATTGAAACTTACAGCTAATGGCACACAGCTGACCGATGTATCCCAGTTATGTGGCCTTGTTAACTTGCATGGGCTTAACCTTTCCGAAACTAGAGTAAGCGACATGTCACCGTTGTCTGGCTTATTCAACTTAGAAACACTTTTCATTGCTAAAACTCAAGTAAATAATTTGTCACCATTGTCTGTCTTGGTCAAGCTAACAACGCTTTCCATTGCCAGCACACAGGTAAGTGACCTGTCGCCACTAGCTGGTCTTACAGATTTGAAATCCCTTTATGCTTCCGATACGAAGGTAAGCGACCTGTCGTCGCTCTCTGGCCTTTTCAAGCTACAATCGCTTTTTATTTCCAACACACAGGTAACAGATATTTCACCGCTGTCTGGCCTTTCCAAATTGGGAATAATACAATGGCGTTAACAAGGCAATACTTTTAGGCATCTTTAAAGAGCTTGAATTAATCTAGCAATGAAAACTACACAAACGAAGATTGCCCGTTCAAAAGCTATCATTAAATCAGCGTGAAGAACTTAGTGCTTTTATTGAGCAAAAGCTAGAATCGAGAAGTAAGTTGTTGCTGCAGGATACTTTTTATCTAGTGAGTGAATATTTGGAGTTGGTGAGTAATGCCCTTTTTGTCATTGCGAAGCAATCCGTCCACGCCACGTTTGTCATTGCCGAAGGCAAACCGCAACGTCACTAGGGCAGTCACGGCGGGACGTCCCTCATGACGTCGCAGGTTCCCTATGGGAATGACAAGGGGAAGTGCCGTTCATTGGGTAGGCTGTTTTGGGT
>JALHQW010000061.1:1291-44193 GCA_022841745.1 Saprospiraceae bacterium
GCCGAAGGCAAACCGCAACGTCACTAGGGCAGTCACGGCGGGACGTCCCTCATGACGTCGCAGGTTCCCTATGGGAATGACAAGGGGAAGTGCCGTTCATTGGGTAGGCTGTTTTGGGTGTGTCGCTTTTTGTCATTGCGAAGCAATCCGTCCACGCCACGTTTGTCATTGCCGAAGGCAAACCGCAACGTCACTAGGGCAGTCACGGCGGGACGTCCCTCATGACGTCGCAGGTTCCCTATGGGAATGACAAGGGGAAGTGCCGTTCATTGGGTAGGCTGTTTTGGGTATGTCGCTTTTGTCATTGCGAAGCAATCCGTCCACGCCACGAGGGAAAACACGAAGTGAATCTTTCACGCCACCTTAAACCTCACCCGCATCTTACCCAGCAAATCCTCAATCAACTTTGCCTCCTCCGCATCGGCAGGATATATTTCAATAGGCGCAGCCGTGGCGTTAGGCTGCACAACTTCGGCATGAAGGTCGCTGACAAGCTCCCCAATGGCTTTCACACCACTGAGCAGTTGCTCACCTGATTTTGTACCCACTTCTTGTTTTATTTGTTCCAAGAAGGCTTTTTTATCAGCCTCGCCTTCTAGTTTCTTCCAAACTGCGATGATGTTTTGCATACTAGCTTTTTCTGTCATGTCATGATTGATAGTAAAATCTAAAGTTACACTGTTTCCAAAATCTAAAAATACCTAAAACAAAAAACGGTGATACTTAAATAAAAAGGTGTCACCGCTCCCGCCAACAACAAGAATTCCCTCAAAAAAAATAACTCACCCCCCCCTTCAAAAAGAACGGCGCACCCGGCGTGAAATGCAGTTCCGTCACGGGTTCCAGTTCCCCTTGCAGGCGGCTTTCCGTGTCGAATTGGGCATCGTTGTATTCCTCGTCGAGCAGGTTCTGCACGGAGAGGGTGATTTCGTAGTTGCGCTTTTTGAAGCCCACGAGCGCATCCACCACGAACTGGCCAGTGGCCACGGTCGAGTTGTCCTCGTTGGCAGGGCGGTCGCCGATGTAGCGGTAGCGGAGGCTGCCGTAGAGGCCGTTCTTGGCCTGCGCCGTCAGCCCGCCAATGCTGGTGCTGGTGGGGGCGAGGGGGATATAGTCGGCGCCCTTGGGTTCGCCCTTGGCACGGGGCTTGGTCAGGTTCAGGTCGAGGTCTGCGTAGAGCCACTTGGCCACCTGCCAGCGGGCGCTGAGGTCAATGCCCTCCCGCTGCGTCTTGCCGCTGGGTTCCACCACGCCCGCATCGCCCACATAGACGAACTCCTGCTCCAAGTCCAAGCGCCAGATGGAGGCGTTCAGGATAAGGCTCGGCACGGGCTTGAACAGGATGCCCGCCTCCACACCGAAGGCCCGTGGCAGTACCTCCCGGCCCTGCTGTGCCACCACCACACGGGTATCGTTGGAGTGGAAACCGATGCCGCTGTTGGCGAAGAGCCGCAAGGACTCTGAGGCATCGAAGTACAGGTTCAGCTTCGGAGAGGCGACGCCTTTCATCGCTGTCTCGTGCTTGTAATTAGGGAGCAGGGCGTTCACATAGCTGAAATAAAACTGGTCGTAGCGCAGCCCGGCGTTAAGTTTCCATCGGCGGCTGAGTTCCAGTGTGGAGTTCATGTAAAGGCCAGCGTTGCCCTCCTGCACGTCGCCGAGGGCGAGGTTTTCGAGGGTCTCCCGGCGGTTCTTGGTGCGGCTGAGTTCCACGTCATCCACTTCGTCGAAGCGGATTTGCAGACCCGCCTCGGTGGTCAGGCGCTTGCCGCCAATAGTCGCTTCTTTGTTCCAGGAGCCGTTGTAGCCGATGATATTGCGGCTTTCTTTTTGGCGGATTTGGTCGCCGTTGATGGGGTCTTCGAGGAAGAAAGTGAAATTGGAGTACAGCTCGAAATCGTATTTTACGAAGTAAACCTGGTTCTTGAGAAAGGTGCGGTCGCCAAGGTTTTTCATGAAAACGAGGTTGAGGTTCGAGCGGCTGGTCTCGCCGCCTTCTGTCGGGTCAATGGAGCCAAAGCGGGTGATGGAACCATCATTGATGGCTCGGAGCGGTATCTGGCCGGAATGGTCCCAGCGGCTTTTGAAGGTGGAGAAGGAGGCGGATATGCTTTGGTTGTCGCCGATGAAGCCTGTGTATTTCCCCATTAAATTGAAGCGGGTAAAATTTTGCGGAGCATCGAAATACCCATCAGAAAACGAGTATTCGGATGCCAGCCAAGCGTTTTGGTTACGGGCCTTGGCGGCATCACCCAGCAGGTCAAAAGCACCGACGGCCCGGTAGGTGTCGAACTGTCCAGCCTCCAGTTTCACCATGCTCTGGCTGAGAGCGGTCGGTGTGTTGAAGTTCACATGGCCCGCCGTGGCGAAGTCGCCCGCCGTGGCGTCATAGTTGCCTTTGGCAAAGTCCACACCCCGCACCAGTTCTGGGATGAGGAAGTGGAGATCGGCATAACCTTGTCCGTGGGCATGGGAGACCATGTTCACGGGCATCCCGTCCGCCGTGATACGGATGTCGGTGCCATGGTCAATGTCGAAACCACGCAGGAAAATCTGCTCGGCCTTGCCGCCGCCAGCATGCTGCGCAATGACGAGGCCCGGCACGATACGCAGGATGTCCTGTGAGTTGTTCACGGGGCGGGTCTGAATGTCCAAGGCGCTGATTGTATGCAAATTGGCTGTGGCTTCGGAGGCGATTTGCACATCGGGGAGGTTGATTTCCTGCGGCGAGAGGCTGATTTTGAACGGAGTGGTTTCGTGGTCTTTCACCGTTACCGTCATGGTCGTATCTGCGAAGCCGATATAGCTGATGCTTAGTTGGAACTCGCCGCTGGGCAGGTCCACGAAGGAGAAGATGCCCAGTTCATCGGTGAAAGTGGCCTGTGCTGGCTCCGAATTGATGCGAATATGCGCACCCGGTAGCCCGGTCATGGTTTCGGCGTCGAGTACCATGCCCTTGATGGTTCCGTTATGGGCTTGCAATTGTTGAAAAACCAGCAGGCAAGCTGATGCAATAAGGGTTTTCAATAAAAACAAAGGGTGTTGATTCTTTTTCATGCTAATGATTTATTGAGCATTTGGTGAATATACGAGTCAAGCACCACAGCTGGTTTTTACGATGGGCATTTGTTTCAACTGATAAAAAACCAATCCTATTCGAAAGGGTTTCGCTTTTTTTCCAATAAAGGGATTTCCATGGCTCGGGCAAGTCAAATGCTACTGCTTTTGAACGAGTCGAAAGGGAGTTGTGGAGAATATATTTAATTTTCTAACCCATATCAATTTGGTAATGATAAAGCATAGGGCAGCCAGACGGGACTTGAAGTCAGGGATTGAAACAGGGTTGGATTTAGTGAAATAGTTGAAAAGTGTAAGTAACAAAAAAGATATTGGTCGTTGAGAGGAGCCAGCTAAAATCAGCTCCCTAACCAATCGTAACATATTCCAATTTTGTAGAAAAGCTATTTTCAAAATAGGAAACATATTCAGCTTGTGCTTAAAGTCAGATTCTTGGGAATCAATTGACGTTTTGACATTTTTTTGAATTTTATTTTGCGGTTTGGCAGCTATGTCTAATTTTGTGCTGACTATTTGGCTTGAAGACAAACTTTTTAATTTCTTAACTAAATCAATTCAAAATGGAACCAATTACATTCGTTTATTGGGCACTTGTTGGCTGGTGTGGAACTCCTTGGCCGAGGCGTTGGCCTGTACCACCTCCACCTCCGGAACCTTGGTGGCGTAGTGCGCTACTTGGGGTTATTGGTGGAATTATTGGCGGTTGGGCTTTTGGCTCGGCTTTAGGCATGGACGGCATGGTTGCCAGTAGTTTCGGCGCACTCGCAGGTGGCAGGATTCTTAACGATATTGCCGGAGGATTGATGGGTAATAAAGGTTAAGGGTCAATAAGATTTTGCATAAATATGGGCCAGTCCATTCAATTGGGCTGGCCCATTTTGTTGTAAACAATTCTATGCTTGAAAAAACTATTTGCCATAATCCCTTCTAAAAGGGGAAGTTTAAGGTGTTTTAGCAGGCTTCCGGCCCGCTAGAAAACCTTCTTCACAAAATCTCATTCCTTCACAAAACTCCGCACGCTCGATTCGCCCCGCTCATTGCGCAGCAATAGCCTGTAAAGCCCGCTCGGCAAATCAACTAAACTAATATTAAAGCCGAATCCGTCGTTTGCGCCAAGTATCACGGTCTGCCCCAAGCCATTGACAATGCCCCAATCGAGTTTGTTGGCCTCCGTTTGATTTTTAAATAAAACCTGTAGGAAATCCTTTGCTGGGTTTGGGTAAACCAACAGATTGCCGTCGGCAAACGCTTCCCCCACACCTGTCAGTTCGCCCTGCTGTACTGTGTTTTGGCTGGAAATAAGCCAGAGATCTGGGTCAACATAGACGCCTGTCACTTCAAACGTAATGTTCATGCTGAACAATTCGCCGTTCTGCGTAGGCTCCAAACGCACGATGGTGTCTCGGTCATTGCCCAACAGAAGGATAGGCACTGGCATTTCAAAGAAATCCACCGACGAAGGCATGGATGTGGTCTGATCGAGCTTGATATAGACATCGCCTGCGTTGCTCTGCTCCCAGGTCACGTGATAACTTGGGAAGCCTTGCCCCCGGAACCAGTCCTCCAAGTACTCGTCCAGGTCTTGGCCAGAAGTGGCCTCTAAATGTGCCTGCAAATTTGAAGTGCGAGCAAAGTCATGCTCACGGTCAACTAAATAATTGCGAAGCGCACCGAAAAAAGCGTCCTCGCCCAGTTTCCAACGCAACATATGCAGCAGGTAAGCCCCTTTGTTGTAGCTAAGCCGGCTGCTGAAAATTCGGTTAACGGTCGTGGTGTCGTCCACCATCACCGAGCCACCAGGCTGCGACACGATACTCGCAATTTTGCCAGCTTTCCAATCGTACCACTGCGTTTGCACCTGCGAGGGGAAACGCTCTCGTGAAATGCCTTCTAGGTAGGTAGCGAAGCCCTCGTTGAGCCATATATCTTCCCAACTGCCGCAGGTGACCATATCGCCAAACCATTGGTGCGCCAATTCGTGCGTGAGCAGCCCCCATCCATAGTTCGTCACGAAACTCATGGTCTGGTGCTCCATGCCGCCGCCCCAGCCAAACTCAGCATGGCCGTACTTTTCCTCATGGAATGGATAGGTGACGAAAAGGCTATCGTAGAACTGCAGCACCTGCACCAGTTTTGCAGTCCCAGTTTGCGCATTAGCCAAGTTTTCCGGATAGACATAGTTGAGCATGGGCATGTTCGTACCGTTGCTGAGCAGCACATTATCCGTGTACTGTGCATAATTCGTAACCGCTATGGCCACGAGGTAAGGAGTTATCGGGTAGCGGTGCTTCCAATGATAGACCTTGTCCGTGCCACTCACCGTCTCCGATACCAAAAGTCCATTGCTGGCCGCCCGGTACGCTGCCGGGGTAGTGATAATTACATCAATACTGTCAATTTTATCCGTTAAGCCGTTCTTGCAGGGCCACCAGTCTTGCGAACCATAAGGCTCTGAAAGTGTCCAAAGGACGGGGGTATTGGCGTGGTTGCTTTGGATAAAAGACCCAAAACCACCTGATGGTGGTGCCCCGGCATAGGTGATGGTCAGGCTATCGAGCGTCCCGGCAGGCAGTGCTGTGGGCAATGGGATGGTAAGCAGGTAGTCGCCGCTGGCTGAACTGCTGAGGCTCTGACCGTGGTAGTTCACGTCGTTCACGGCGAGCTGCGAGGAGAAGTCGAAATTGATTTCGGTGAAACCATCCTCCAGCACCTCAAAATAGACAGTTGCCTTGCCGTCAATATAGTATTGTGCTGGATTGATGTACCACTCGAAGCGGTAGTATTTCAGGTCGTAATTGCTGGTGAGGGCGCTGGCGGAGCGCTCCTTTTGGTGAAAATGGTGTTTGTGTGCATCCGCCTCTTTGCAGACGACGGATTCAAAATCGTCGTCGGTCTTGGGGTTTTGCTGCGCAAAAATGCCCACCGCAAAGGCGAGCAGGAAGATCGTAAAGTTACTTTTCATAAGTAAGGATTGTAATAACTTAACAAAGCCGGTAATGAAATCCAAAATTCTCCAAATTGGATAATGCACTTGGTGATAAACCGCACCTTGGCCTATGGAATGCCATTTATCACTGAACTATTATTTTGAAAGTTTCGGCGGCTCGCACATTGCTCAGTTTTAGGAAATAAATGCCTGATGGCAACTGGAGCGCCGTGTTGTCAATAGCAACTTCGTTCAAGCCTGCGCTGGAAGGCTAATACTTGAATGATATTCGTGCTTTTGCATCAACACTAATGATGATTTATGTCATCTGTAAGCACAAAACATGGCTTTAATCCAGCCTGATGAGAAAGCAAATTATCTTGCGCACAATTATTATAACCTTTTCCAATAATCAATGTTCTGGTTCAACATGCCCAAAAAGAACTTGCACTCAAACATTTCTCACTTCCAAAAAAAAATGGTCAGTTTTCAGCAAGGGCTAAGAAGGAAGGGAAATATTGAACGCTCGAATTTTTCTACAAATTCTGGGGTGCCATCTTGGAAAGCACGTTCAATTTTCACTTTAAAACACTCCTTGCAAATCCGTTTCAAAAAATTTACTCATGAAACAATTTTCATTTTTAGTCTTGTTCGTTTGGTCATTTATGAGTCCAGCCTTTGGTCAGTCATGGGAACAAAAACGATCGTTGCCTGCCCCGCCCCTTGGGCGAAACCACCCGGTCACTTTCGCTTTGGAAGACAAAGGCTATCTGTTGACAGGTGGCAATTATGACCAATTCAACTATTTCACTGATTTTTTTAGCTATGACCCAATCGCTGATACTTGGACACAATTAGACGATTTCCCAGGTGGCGCCCGCAGTTTTGCTGTTGGCTTGGCCGCAGCAGGTAAAGGGTATATTGGCTTTGGGAACAACGTTGCTGGTGAGTTATTTAACGACCTTTGGGAATACTCGCCCCAAACAGGTGAGTGGAAACAATTGGCTTCCTGCCCCTGCTCAGGTCGGACCCATCCGGCTTTTATGGAAGTAGGGGGTAAAATTTATGTCGGCATGGGTAACAGTTCGGGCAACTTAAAAGATTTTTGGGCTTACGACATCGCAACCGATACATGGGAGCAAAAGGCCGACCTGCCTGCGCAAGCTCGCCACCACCCTTTTTATTTTTCTTTAGGTGATTATGCTTACGTGGGTTTTGGGCACGGCAGTGCTATGGTAGCTGGTTGGGTAGTGTACAACGACTTCTACCGCTATGACCCTGCCAACGATACTTGGACAGCGTTGCAAAATTTCCCCGGCGAGGGGAGGGTGGCTGGGACGCAGTTCTCCTACAATGGCAAAGGCTACGTGTTGCACGGAGAGGGCCAAGACCACTATTATTTGGATGAAGGTGAACTCTGGGAATTCGACCCTGTGACAGAGACTTGGACGCAATTGCCTTCCATGCCCGGAGGCGGTCGTTGGGCTCCCGGCGCTTTCGTCATCGGCGATGTGGCTTACTCGGCTTGTGGCACGGCAATCACCCCTGATTTTGAAGAGAAATACGATTTATGGGCATACAATTTCCCCGTTATTTCTTCTGCCGAAGATGTAGTGAATAATGGTGATAAATTGGTCGTTTCCCCTAATCCGGTATCAAACATCCTCCAGATAAAACTTAGTGACGAGTCACTGCACACGAATAGAATGCCCGAAATTGAGGTCTTCTCTTCAAATGGCCAACTGCTATTCCATACAGTTAATAGTTGGGAGGAAGGAATGGATGTCAGTCATCTAGCACCAGGCCTATACTGGATTCGAGCAAACGATGGGCTGGATACCTTTTCGGCCAAATTCGTGAAACATTGAGCTAAGCAAGCAATGTTTAATAATAACTTCTGGGGGTTGTGACATCGAAACTACCACAACCCCCAGAACTTGTTAAATCATTTTTTAAGGACAATCTTTAATACCGTGTCTATTTTATCGGGCAGCGCATAGGTGAAATGGATTGGCTCTTTTAGGTTGATGAAAAAATTGCCCGCATCTTCGTTTCCCCACCATTTCGTGGCGGTTGCCGCTCTTTTTCCATCGTGCAGCATGGTGACGCTCTCGACCCGGTCTGCATAGCCCTTGATATTGATATTTCCGATTTTTGGGTTCGTCCAATGGGCATAAAGCGCCTTGCCATTTTGGGTAAAATAGCCCCAAACTGGCTTTTCCAATTCTGCCTTTCCACAACCATAAATACTCTCATGATTGGCCTTCATCCACACGCCCACTTCTTTCAGTACTGCTTGGCAGGGCGCAGGAATAGTGCCTTGTGGTTCAGGGCCAACGTTCAACAGCAAGTTGCCCCCCTTACTGGTAACTTCTACCAGCGCATTCACAATGGTTTCAGGCGATTTCCACTCGTTGTCATTGAAGGAAAAACCCCAGTTGTTGTTGAGCGTAAGGCAGGTTTCCCAAGGCAGTGGATTGTCGTAAATGTCCACAACGGGGACTTCGGGGATGCCCATCTCTGGGGTTTCAAAATCGCCGTAGCCTTCAAACTTCCTTTTTTGGGCGCTGTTGCCCTCATTGAACACCAGGCGGTTGTTCAAGATGATGTCGGGCTGGAGGGAACGAATCATAGCGATCAACTCCTTTGCCTTCCATTTTTCGCCTTGGTAATCATCGAAGGAATAGTCGAGCCAAAGGATGTCAATCTTGCCGTAATTGGTCATCAACTCCTTGATTTGGCTGTGCATATAATTGAGGTAATTGTCCCAATTGCGCTTGTCGTTTTTCCAATCCTTGTTCTCCCGCATGGGGTGGTTCCCCACGTTTGGATAGTCGGGATGGTGCCAGTCAATCAACGAGTAGTACAACCCCACTTTCAGGCCCTGCGCCCGAAAGGCTTCGACATATTCTTTCACAAAATCCCTTCCAGGCAGGTTTCTGCTGATTTTATAGTCTGTGTGCTTGCTGTCGAATAGGCAAAAACCGTCGTGGTGCTTGGCAGTCATCACGGCGTACTGCATGCCTGCTTCTTTGGCTAAACTCGCCCAAGCCGCTGGTTTGTAACTGGATGGGACGAAAGCGTCCACGTATTTTCGGTACTCCTCCACGCTCATCCTTTCGTTGGACTGCACCCATTCGCCCCGGCCAGGGATGGCATAAACCCCATAATGGATGAACATCCCGAAACGTGCCTTCCTGAACCATTCGGTCCGCTTCATGCTGGCGTTGTATTTTTCCATGTAAGCCGTGGAGGGCTGCGCCTGACTGAGCGCAACTGAGAGGATAATAAAAAGAACGCTCAGTTCTGTTTTAAGCTTTAGCATTGAAATCATAATGAATCGAGTTTAATTGACAAGCAAAGAACGGTAAATGGGGTGCACATTTTCTCACCGATTTCTGCCTTGCTTTTAAAATTTGGATTTTCCCCCGTGCACATTCTCCAAAATCTTGATATTGCCCTCTCGAAGCGAAGATTGGCAATAAGAAGCTGTTCAACAAACACGGTTATTCCCCTGTCACTTCAATTCGAAACTTCAACCATTCCTTTCCATGAGTTTCAGCCTAACAGAAGCCGCCGAATTGGCACTGCACCATTATCAACTCCAAGCCACTGCCAAGCATTTGCCCGGCGAGATTGACCTGAATTTTTTATTGCAAACTCCTGATGGTCAAAAATTTACGCTAAAAATTGCACACCCCGACACGCTGTTTGGCTATCTCGAATTCCAAAATGCCCTCATGCAGCGACTCTCGGCAGCGGGCCTCGGCTTGGAGATTCCAAAGGTCGTGAAGACCACAATTGGCGAAGAAATCACACCCATTGCCGCTCCCGATGGCAGCCAGCGGTTCATGCGCCTGCTCACATGGGTAGAGGGCCGCTGCTTCGCCGAGGCGAACCCACATACCGAGCAATTAATGGAGGCCGTCGGTGAAATGTGCGGCAAGCTCAGCCGGGCACTCCACGGCTTCGACCACCCAGCGGCGCATCGCTTCATCAAATGGGACTGCTCCCAAGCCGCTTGGACAGGCGAGCACCTCGATAAAATCGGCGACCCGGATAAGCGCTCGCTGGCTCAGCATTTCCTCTATTTTTTTGAAAAAAACGCCTTGCCCCTGCTGCCCTCGCTGCGCCAAAGCGTATGCTACAACGACGCCAACGACTACAACATCCTCGTCAGTCACGATGCCGAAAACCCCACCGTGCCAGGCGTGATTGACTTTGGCGATGCCGTTTACACACAGACAATCAACGAGTTAGCCATCCTTTGCGCCTACGGCGCAATGCTCAAGCCCGACCCGCTTGCCGCTATTTTTTGCTTCGCAAAAGGCTACCACCCCCAATGGTCACTGACAGAAGCAGAGGCAGAAGCGCTGTTCCCGCTTCTCATTGGGCGACTGCTCATCAGCGTCACTTGTTCCGCAATGAACATGGCCGAGCACCCCGACAACGAGTACCTCCAAATCAGCGACCAACCCGCTTGGGATTTGCTCCACAAATTGCGAAGCATACCGCCCTCGCTCGTACATGCCGTGGTGCGCCACGCCTGCGGGTGGGAGCCTTGTCCGAAAAATGCGAGGTTCATGCAATGGGCAACGAACCGTCCAACAAAGTCAGGCGGTGACTTGAAGTCACCGCCTGACTTATTCCCCAACCTCCAAAACGCCACTTGGCTCGACCTCAGCGTTGGCAGCCCCGACCTCGGCACCTACGCCGACATCGAGGACGCCGAAAAACTCTACCGGCGCATCGTACACTGGAACCCCAGTTCCGGTGTCGGTTATTCCGGAACTGGGGTTCCGTTGTACGGTCGCTATGACGAAGTCCGCCCCTTCTACACCACCGACGCCTACGCCGTGGAGGGCAACGACGGCCCTGAATGGCGGACTGTTCACATCGGGTTGGACGTGTTTTTACCGCCTGGCACGCCAGTCCATGCACCATTGGATGGCATCGTCCACAGTTTTCAGGACAATGCCAACGAACGAGACTACGGCCCCACCATTATTTTGGAACACCATACGATTGCGGATTGGGGATTGCGGATTGCGGATTCAGCAGACCCCCAATCCTTTGTCATTCCCGAAGGGAACCTAAATCCGCAATCCGAGATAATTTTTTACACTCTTTACGGTCACCTCAGCCGCAAGTCATTAGCGGGTTTGGCCGTTGGCCAACAGGTAAAAGCAGGTGAGGCTTTCTGCGAAATCGGGCCGATGCCGGAGAACGGCAACTGGCCGCCGCACCTGCATTTTCAGGTCATGCTTGACATGATGGGATGGGAGGGCGACTTCCTTGGGGTGGTCTTCCCTCGTTGGCGGGAGGTGTGGAAAAGCATCTGCCCCGACCCATGGCTGTTGCTGACCGGACAGCCTTCGCCGCCACCGCCAGCTAGTTTGGCTGCTTCGCAAATACTCGACTTCCGCCGGGAGCATTTGGGAAAAAACCTCAGTGTTTCCTACACAAAGCCGCTGAACATGCAGCGGGGCTGGCGGCAGTACCTGTTCGACGACACGGGGCGGCGCTACCTCGATACGGTGAACAATGTGGCGCATGTAGGGCACGAGCACCCAAGGGTGGTGCGGGCCGGGCAGCGTCAGATGGCCGTGCTAAACACCAATACCCGCTACCTGCACGAGAACATCGTGCGGTTTTCGGAGGAGATGCTGGACACGTTCCCAAAGGAGCTCAGCGTGGCCTTCATCGTGAACAGCGGCAGCGAGGCCAATGAACTGGCCATGCGTTTGGCGAAGAATTTTACTCAACAAAAGGATATGCTAGTGGTGGAGGTCGGCTACCACGGCAATACGCAGGGCTGCGTTGACATCAGTTCCTACAAGTTCGAGGGGCCGGGCGGAAAGGGCGCGCCACCGCACACCCATGTTGTGCCGATACCCGATGCTTACCGGGGCATTTATCGAGGAAATACGCTGGAAACGGGCTTGAAGTACGCCGCCCATTTAGGCGAAGCCGCTAAAAAAGTACAAGCCGAGGGACGGGGCGTGGCGGCCTTCATCTGCGAGTCGGTCATCAGCTGCGGGGGACAGGTGACACTGCCGCCGGGCTATTTGGCGGCAGCTGCGCAACAGGTGCGAGCGGCGGGCGGCCTGCTCATCAGCGACGAGGTGCAGACGGGCTGCGGGCGGCACGGGGCGCATTTCTGGGCGTTCGAGGAGCACGGTGTGGTGCCGGACATTGTGACAGTGGGCAAGCCCATCGGCAATGGCCATCCGCTCGGCGTGGTGGTCACGACGCCTGCCATCGCTGAAGCTTTTGCCAACGGCATGGAGTATTTCAACACCTTTGGGGGCAATCCGGTGTCCTGCGCCATTGGAAGGGAAGTGCTTCGGGTCATCAAAGACGAGGGCTTGCAGCAAAATGCCTTAGAAGCGGGGGCATATTTGACGGCTGCTTTGCGGGATTTGGCGGGCCGCTTCCCTGTCATCGGCGACGTGCGGGGGCCAGGGCTTTTTCTGGGATTTGAATTGGTGGACGATCCCGTGACACTGGCCCCTTCTGAACGGAAGGCAACCTATCTGTCAAATAGAATGCGGGAGCTTGGTGTGCTGATGAGCACGGATGGGCCATTCCACAACGTGCTGAAAATCAAGCCGCCCATCGTTTTTGGTAAAAAGGATGCGGATTTCCTGCTCGGCATGTTGGAGCGGGTGATGCGGGAGGGCATGATGCGGTAGAAGCAGGAAGCTCTACTTGTTCTTTGCCAATTTCCTTGATTGTGCGATGGCCTCGGCTACGTCCTGCCAAGGCCCTCCATTTATGGCCTGCACACCTGCGGCATTCAGTTGCTTGGTTGCGTTGCCACTCCGTCGCCCTGAAACGCAGCAGGTAATGATCGGCCTATTCAATGCTTTTAACCTGGACAAGTGGAGGTCAAGTTCTTGCAATGGAACGTTTTGCGCACCTTCTGGGTGGCCCGAATTGTACTCTTCCCTTGTTCGCACGTCCAAGACAAGGGCATCTTGGGTCAGTAGCTCCGATAAATTGGCAGGGTTACCACTGCCAAAAAGTTTTTTCAAGAAATTAAGCATGGTGATTGATTAGAATTAAAAACAGAGGTATAGCTCACGACACCAAGTTTTGTGCATGGTTGATGAAGTCGTAGAAACTGTTTTTTTTGTTGTCCATTTCAGAAAATTTTAATGGTGCAAAGATACGGGGGACGGATGGGGCGGTCTGTGATATTGTTCACATTGGTGTTCAGCATAGGGATTGCTATCAATTACAATCAGGATTCTCCCCAATCTTCCCAAGCACTCTTGAATAGTCATCCAATATTTTTATGGAAAGAATCTAAATAAGTTTGGCAATTAGTTGTTGGCTTTCATAGTTTTGCCCCGCAACCTCATCATTGATGCAAGAAACAGAACTCATATCAGCACTTAAATCTGGCGACAAGAACGCTCTCGGCGTGGTTTATGACCGCTACGGGGCAGCGCTGTATGGCATAGTGCTGCGCATCGTTCAAATACCAGAGGTAGCAGAGGAAGTGGTTCAGGACACCTTCCTGAAAATTTTCAGGAACATCGCCAGTTTCGATGAAAACAAAGGGAAGTTCTATACTTGGGCACTCAATATTGCCCGAAATTCAGCCATAGACGCCACCCGCACTAGCGACTATCGCAACCGACAGAAAACCGACCAGTTCGATTTTGTCGTATATCGAGAATCAAACCCATCAACCCCCTTCGTGGAAGGCATTGGCCTGAAAGAGCTGGTAAACAAGCTAGACGAAAAACATCGGAAAGTCATAGACCTCGCCTATTTCCAGGGTTATACCCAGACGGAGATAGAACAGGCATTGAATATTCCAATCGGAACGGTAAAGACACGTATGCGATTGGCAATCAAGGAATTACGTAAAGTATTTAGTTAGACAGTTAGACAGTTGGCGGTTAGCAGTCGAGGTGCAGCTAAGTAGTCTTAAAGAGGCTATGCAATCATCTTCACACTGCTTAACAACTGTCAGATTGACTACCAACTTCGAAAATGGACCTTAATTCTTTCATATCATCCGGCATTTTGGAGCTGTACGCCAGCGGCCTTGCCACGCCCGAGGAAGCAAGGGAAGTGGAGGATATGGCTGCGAACCACCCCAAAGTGCAAGCGGAACTGGATGCTATCCGTAAGGCGCTGGATGCCTATACGGGTGTCCATGCCGTGCGACCGCCGGAGGGGTTGAAGGAGAAGGTCATGCAGCGGGTGGAGGGAATGCCAAAGAGCCGGCCAAAGGAAACTTCAAAGCCGGAGACAACACCTACCAATCAATACAGCTATGAACCAAGGGAGTCGTCTGGAGGCTCTAGCAATATTGCCAATATAGCCGCATGGATACTGGGCTTGGCGCTGTTGGGCGCATTGGCAGCTATCTTCCTTTTCTGGCAAGAAGCCGAGCGGGCCAAAACCAAAGTGCAGGCAGCCAAAGATGAAACTGAGCAACTTCGCAAGGATTGCGAAGCAGAAAAGGCAAAGGCAAAGGCCATCGACAAACAGTTCGTTGATCTGCGTCATTGGGCAACGAAGCCCATACAGCTCAAAGCCACACCAATTGGCGGTGATGCTTATGCTACTGTTTTCTGGAACAATAGAAAGGGATTCACCTACTTCGACATGGGCAACCTGCCCAAACCTACCGCCGACAAGCAGTTCCAACTCTGGGCCATCGTGGATGGCCAGCCCACTGATATGGGCGTATTTGAGGTCAATGACACCAATGAACTGATTGCCATTGAAGGCCACATCGAAAACCCACAAGCCTTCGCCATCACGCTGGAACCCAAGGGCGGCAGCCAAGCGCCTACGCTTGACCAGATGTGGGTTGTGGGGGCTGTAAATTGAAAACGCCCCAATTTCAAGTCCCCAATTCTATTTTTGGGATAAATAAATTCAGGGCTTACTTTCGCCGCCGATGAACCTTTTTTCTCAAATTCTTTATCTCCTTCAAAAAGAAATTACGCTGGAACTCCGGCAGCGCTACGCCATCGGTGGCATTCTACTATACGTGCTCAGCACGGTGTTCATCGTCTATATTTCCTTCCAGCACATCGGCCCGCAGGTCTGGAACGTACTGTTCTGGGTCATCATGCTCTTTGCCTCCGTCAATGCCGTAATGAAAAGTTTCGTGCAGGAGAGTGGTTACCGGCAGCTTTACTATTTCCAACTGCTCCACCCTGTTTCCATTTTATTGTCAAAGATGATTTACAACGCCCTTTTGCTGTTGGTGCTGGGCGGCCTCACGTTTGCGGCTTTGAGCTTCGTGGCAGGCAGCCCCGTTAAGGATGCGGGGACCTTTGCCCTGGCACTGTTCCTTGGCAGCTTGGGCTTTTCCATAACGTTTACCTTTGTGTCGGCCATAGCGGCCAAAGCGGACAACAGCAGTACGCTTATGGCCATCCTGAGTTTTCCGGTGGTGATACCCGTGCTGCTGCTGCTGGTCAGCCTCTCTGCCCAAAGCATCGGGTTGCTCGGTGGGGACGATATTGGCGACAAAATCAGCCTGCTGGCCGCCGTGGACCTGATTTTGGTGGCAATGGGACTGGTGCTTTTCCCGTTCTTGTGGCGGGACTAACCGGAAGGAAAAAGGAAAAGTACAAAGGTATAAGTACAGATAAGGCAGTGGCTACCAACTTTTTACTTTCTCCTTTTTAATTTGTACTTGTTAATAAACTATGAAGAATTGGTGGAAAATACTCGGCGTGTTGCTGCTGCTCTACGCCTTCGTGGCGGGGCTGCTCATCCCACTCAAGCCCGGCCTGCTCGGCGTAGAGCCGACCATCTTAGAAGCGGGTAAGCCCGTTACGCTCAACGTAGAGGGCTACAACACTTTCTTGTTGTCGCAAAAGGCGGGGTTACAGGCATGGCTGGTCAGGAAGGACGGCAAGCTGTTGAAGCCCACTAAGCTGGACGTGACGAGCGAGACCCAACTTGCCGTCAGCTTCAACCTGCCCCCGAAGGAATCCGCCCCCAGCGTGGTGGACACCCTGCAACTGGTACTCGACAACCCACAGGACGGCCACTTCACCCGCACTGTTTTCGTAAAACAAGGCACTGATTCACTGGCCACTGCTGCCACTGCCACTTGGGCCAACGAGCAGGTGCAGCTCCACGAGAGCAAGGGCCTCGCTTACCCTTTCATGATTAACAACTACGAGAGCACCCGCAACTTGTTCTACCATGTGCCTATGTGGTTCGCCATGTTCATCATCGGCATTGCGGCGGCCATCGTCAGCGGGATTTATTTTTATAAAAGGGACAGCAAGCACGACCTGCGGGCCGAGGCCCTCTCCAAAATGGCCATGACGCTAGGACTGCTGGGGCTGGTGACGGGCGCCGTTTGGGCGAGGCACACTTGGGGCGAGTATTGGAGCAACGACCCAAAGCAGGTCTATACTGCCATCGGGCTGCTCATTTACGGAGGCTATTTCGTGCTGCGCTCCTCCTTCGAAGACCCCGAAAAGCGGGCGAGGGTATCAGCGGCCTACAATATATTCGCTATTTCTACCCTGTTCCCTTTGCTGTACATCCTGCCGAAGTTTGCCGCTGAGTCGTCGCACCCCGGCGCAGGCAGCACCAGCACCTTCAGCACCGTGGACGTGGACAACACCATGCGCATGGTCTTCTATCCCGCTATTCTCGGTTGGACGCTGCTGGCACTATGGGTAGCCGACCTGAGCTACCGCACCGCCAGGCTGCGGGATAAATTATTGGACAGCTAACAATCACTCGCTACTTTGCCAGTAAGAATATTTCACTGACATTTGCCCCCGAATATCAAGCAGGTTTACAGATAAAAATAAAGCCATGTTGATTGTTATCAAAAAAGCCCTTGCCACATTGTCCTTGCTTCTGCTCCCCCTCACCTTTTTGTTAGCGCAAAATGACCAAGACTTCATGCGCAGCACGGGGAAAATCTACGTGGTACTGGCTGTCGTTTTGACTATTTTTCTTGGCATCATTATTTATCTCATCCGGCTCGATAGGAAGCTCACCAAATTGGAGGACCAAATTAAAAATCATGAGTAAGCAAGTTCAAGCACCAAATTTCTACAATACCGTAGAAAACTTCTTTGCAAAGGCAGCGCCCTACACGGGACTTGACGCTGGCCTTTTGCACCAAATCAAAGTCTGCAACTCCATCTACGCCATCCAGTTTCCCGTTGAAATTACCAACAAGCAAACAGGCAAACAAGAGGTAAAGGTCATCGAGGCCTACCGGGTGCAGCACAGCCACCACCGCCTGCCGACAAAGGGTGGTATCCGCTACGCTCCTGACGTTGACCAGCACGAGGTTATGGCCCTGGCTACCCTGATGTCGTACAAATGCGCCATCGTACACGTTCCGTTCGGCGGAGCAAAGGGTGGCGTAAAAATCAACCCCAAGGACTACACCGAGGAGGAGTTGGAGCGCATCACCCGCCGCTATACCTACGAGTTGGTGCGACGCAACTTCATCGGCCCCAGCATAGACGTACCAGCACCCGACTATGGAACGAGTGGCCGTGAAATGGCCTGGATTTACGATACCTACCGCACCCTGCGGGAAAACGAGATAGACGCTGCTGGCTGTGTGACGGGGAAGCCTGTTGCGCTTTACGGCATCCAGGGCCGTACCGAAGCCACTGGCCGGGGCGTGTTCTATGGCCTGCGTGAGGCATGCGACAACGAAGCGGACATGAAGAAGCTTAAGTTGAAACCAGGCATCGGTGGCAAGACCATGATCATCCAGGGTATGGGCAACGTAGGCTCCTATACTGGAACCATTTGCCAAGAGGAAGGCGGCGTGAAGGTCATCGGCGTGGGCGAATGGGATGGTGCCATTTACCTCGAAAGCGGCATTGACGTGGCCAAACTGCTGAAAGTAAAACAAGAAACCGGCAGCATCACCAATTACCCCGGCGCCAAGGTGTTCTCAAAAGAAGATACCAACCACATCTTGGAGATGCCCTGCGACATCCTCGTACCTGCTGCATTGGAAAACCAGATCCATGCCGGCAACGCCAAGAACATCAAGGCAAAAATCATCGCCGAAGCAGCCAACGGCCCCATCACTTCCGAGGCAGAAGAGATATTGCTGAAAAAAGGCACCTTAATTCTCCCCGACGTTTACCTGAATGCTGGTGGTGTGACGGTCTCCTATTTCGAATGGCTCAAAAACCTCTCGCACATGCGTTTTGGCCGTTTGGAAAAACGCTTCAACCAGACTTCGCAGGAGCGCATGCTCCACATGATGGAAGAAATGACTGGTAAGCGCATAGACAAGGACGTGCTGCGCAAACTTGCCCGTGGCGCCGACGAGGTGGACCTCGTGCGTTCGGGTTTGGAAGAAACGATGGCCCGTTCCTATAATTTCATCAATGAATTCCGCCAAGAAAAAGGGATTGACATGCGCACGGCAGCCTTTGCCTACGCAATTAAGCTCATTGGAAACGATTACACGGCACTGGGCATTTTCCCATAAGCGCAAGTCGCAAATCCTGTGCTTTACATACGTCGGCGAGGTCGTTGCACCTCACCGACGTTTTTATAATACGGACTGCCAGTCCGTGCTTTCTCCTTTCCAAGTTCAGGCACCATTTTTTGCCAACCTCACTTCCTGACGCAAATAATAAAGTCGGGAGCATTCGACTTGCCGGAAGCACGGACTAGCAGTCCGTGTTACCAAGCAAGCCCGTGTTTTCCAGAAAAAACACTACCCATAATTAAACCATTCCATTTGCCAACAGTCTATCCCCTTCGTAAACAAAACCACTTCAAAATTGCATTGAAATTTACCCGATTATCATTCACAAACTGTGCACAGTGTTGGTGTGTCAAATCGAATCATCCATTTATTCAACAAAAAAAAATCTACAGACATGAAAATCATGAAATTGCTAACCGTTGCGGCCCTTGGTCTGGCCGTGTTTTTCACTGCTTGCAAAAAAGAAGAATCTGCCACTATGTTGCCAGCGCAAATTACTGCTGCTGAAGACCAAACGACCGCAAACGACCTCTACGAAGACGTGGACGACCAAGTGGACGAGGCCATCGAGACACGAGGTGGCGGTGAAGATTGCCCCACCGTGACCATCGTTCCCGCAGACGGTACCTACCCCCGCACCATGACGATTGATTTTGGCACCGACGGCTGCACTGGCCCCGATGGCCGGGTTCGCAAAGGGCAAATCGTGGTAAACCTCACAGATACGCTTTCGAACGCTGGTGCCGTCCGCACCGCCACGTTCGTGGATTTTTATGTGGATGATGCCCATTTGGAAGGCACCCGCACGCTGACCAATATGGGCCTCGATGCCAATGGCAACCGCATTTTTACCCGTACCGTAGTGGGTGGCAAAATCACCTACCCCAACGGGGAATTCTCATCATGGGAAGCCAACCATGACATTACCCTTGTGGAAGGTGCCGATACCCATACCCTGCTTGACAATGTATGGGAAGTGACGGGGGGTGCAACAGGCGTGACTCGCAATGGTAGGGCATTCATCACGGAAATCACCACGCCGCTGGTTCGCAAACGGATCTGTCGTTGGGCAGTGGCTGGCATCAAAACGCTGACCATTGATGGCAAGACATTGACCATTGACTACGGGGACGGTACCTGCGACCGCAAAGCAACCGTTACAGGGTCCAACGGCAATACGAGGGAGATTTTGATTCGCTGGTGGCGGTAGTGAAGTTGTCCCGAAAGGAGTAACAATAGGCAGTCAGTTATTGCTAAATTTAAAGAGGCATGGCGGGTTTTAATCGCCATGCCTTTTTGGTTCTTATTGAAAATCGCTCAACACGTATCCAATTCGTAATTTATTGAAAATCAAAGAATTACTAGATTAACCAATGATAATAAAACCCCATAATTACTTGTTGCGACGTCCGCCTTGACGCCTGAGAAATAATGTGCCAACGGCAAGCAAAATGATTAAACCAAGTAAAATATAGGTTTCCGTATCGAAAAAACTTTGGCTCATGATTTTCAATCAGCGGTTTAATAATGAAACAAAAAAAGCTTATTTTCAAAAAGCGTGCTGAGCGCTCAAGTCACACCGTGAGCACCTCCTCTACTACCATTTCCGCCTTCCTTCGTACTTATTCACGCCATTTTCCACGTTTTCTATGATTGCTCCGGCAATGTCAATCTTGGTTGTGGTCTCGATGCCTTCGAGGCCGGGTGAGGCGTTTACTTCCATTACGAGCGGCCCACGTTTTGAGCGCAGGATGTCAACGCCCGCAATTTCGAGGTTCATCAGGCGGGCGGCTTGCAGTACCGTCTTTTCTTCCTCAGTTGTCAATGTTTCGATGGAAGCGGTGGCACCTCGGTGCAGGTTCGAGCGGAACTCACCCTCTTGGGCTTGTCGCAACATGGAAGCTACCACCCGCTTGCCCACCACGAATGCCCGGATATCGGCCCCAGCAGCCTCTTCGATGAATTCTTGCAGCAGGACGGGCTGCCCCAATTTGGTAAACGCTTCCACGATGGAGATGGCTGTGCTTTTTGTTTCGGCCAATACCACACCGACGCCGTGGGTACTTTCCAGCATTTTCACCACCACAGGCGCACCGCCAAGGTAACCTATCAACCGGGGAAGTGCTTCGGGCATGCCTGCCATCACGGTTAGAGGCACTGCAATCCCGTTGGCGCTTAGGATTTGCAGGCATTTCAGTTTGTCCCTTGCCATGATGAGCGCCTCGGAGCGAGTGCTGGTATAAATATCCATCAGCTCGAACTGGCGGATGACGGCTGCCCCGTAGTCAGTCACAGAGGCACCGATGCGGGGGATGACGGCGTCCATACCTACGAGCTTAGTGCCCTCATAAAATACCTGCGGGATGCCTTGCTCGATGATAAGGCTGATTTGGCCGTGGTCAATGACCCGGACATAATGACCCCGTCTGCGGGCAGCCCGGAACAGGCTCTGCGTGGAATAAAGGCCGGGGCCTCTGGAAAGTAGGGCTATATTGAGCAATTTTCTTTGCGAGATTTAGTCCAAGTATTTGGCAGCAAATGGAGATGCTAAAAGATGGTGGGTATTGGAAGGTGAATTCCAAGGCCTCATACCCCTTTTGGGTAACGATTTGACAAAAGCAACGGTTTTCTGCCGCCAATCACAAATGGCAAGTAAAGGTAATATTGTGGCTCAAATAAAAAATTTCTTGGTAACAAATTATTGGCGTAGCTTGCAGCTCAAATAAAATATTGTTGATTACTAAACACAAATGCAACTAACTTAGTCTGCTATTCTATTATATACATTAACCATAAAAGCCCTAACCAATCATGGTAACAACCATTGACCTCCGATTTCAAGACCGAGATAATGCCATTGCTGCATTTGTCCTAAAAACCAAGGTCGGCCCTGTCCTAATCGAAACTGGCCCCCATTCATGCCTTCCTGCCTTGGAAGCGGGACTTCGCAAAATCGGCTACCAATTATCCGATGTCCAGCATGTGCTCCTTACCCATATTCACCTCGACCATGCTGGCGCTGCCTGGACGTTTGCGCAGCAAGGAGCAACCATTTATGTTCACCCTTTGGGGCTGCCGCACCTGCACAACCCAGAAAAACTGCTCACATCTGCGAAGCGGATTTACCAGGACAAAATGGACAGCCTTTGGGGAGACCTACGGCCTATCCCGATTGAAAAACTTCGTGGGCTGAGGACAGGGGAGCGGTTTGCAATTGGCGGACTCACCTTTAAAGCATTACATACCCCTGGGCATGCCATCCACCATATCGTCTATTCTATGGGCGATGTGGCCTTCACGGGCGATGTGGCCGGTGTGAAAATAGGCGAAACCGGCCCTGTTGTTCCTCCTTGCCCGCCGCCCGACATCAATCTCCAGGATTGGGAAAAATCCATTGCATTGCTCCGCAAAAAAATGTACTCCTCCTTGTTCCTGACGCATTTTGGTGAAGTAAAAAAACCCAAACCCCATCTGCGGGAATTGGAAGGAAGGCTTCATAATTGGGCAAATTGGATTAAGCCATATTGGGAACGAGGCATACCCATCGAAGAAGTACTGCCCGTGTTCATAGCTTATGTTGAAAAAAGTTATGACCTTTTGAATATGAGCGACGAAGACCGGCTGCGCTATGAATTAGCCAACCCTCCCGATATGAGCGTTGGGGGGCTGTACCGATACTGGTCAAAGAAAACTGGCAAGGCAACGTAACTAATTAGAAAATAAAGTTGCCCCTTTCGAGGCAACCTAAACTTCAACTCCAATTACAGGAATTGCTACGATGGGCCAAAGCTATGGCCAGACAAGGCGTTGCTTCGCAGCCATTGAGTAAGCGTAGGGAGGCAGTTAGCAAGCGTCAGTTTTGGACAAAATCCCTACATTTGGCGCAGTCATGAAATTTTCCTTGCCTCGAAATATTGATACAAAGCGCCTGCTGTCCTTCCTCGACCGGGCCAAGCGACAGCAGGCAAAACTGCAAGCCCCCGATGACCGCCGGGAGGTGCTGCAATTGCCGGAGCCTCGCACGCCGTTCGATGTTTACCGAAAGCAAAAATTGATTAACCTACTGAACCTCAAGCAATTGGCCGAAGGCCGTTCCGTCCTCGAAATTGGCTGTGGCATTGGCGACTTGTTGAAAGAAATTGCGAAGTACAACCCCAAAGAACTGTATGGTGTGGACAGTTCGCCAAAAATGGTGGCTTATGCGAAGGCATTTTTGAAAGAAGAAAAAGTGGACGTGCAGGTGGCCAACCCCTTCCGTTTGCCCTTTCCCGAAAAATCGTTTGACCTCGTAGTGGTCATGGACGAGTTCCAGCATGTGTTCACAGAAAAGGACGCCGAAAAGCTGTTTTATGAAGTATGCCGGGTATCCCGTCAATGGGTGATTCTGGTAGAAGAAACAGCACCAGAACAAAAAACGGTGGGGAAAATGCTGCTGCGAACGGTGCAGAAATACAAGGACGAGATGAAGAAAAAACGCTTCTACCTTCGCAGTGCCAACTTCCTCGACATTGCGGCAACGAGCTATATTTATACCAGCCGCCGCAACCCTTGGCATTGGGTCAGGTGGGTGTTCAGCCCGCTGCTATACCTGATTGGGTTTCCCAGTTCTGTGATGAAAATGCCAACCAGCGAGGAGAAAATCCCTGATTCGGAACTTGCCATGAAGCTCCAAGCCTTCACATTGCCTTTTGCCACCAGTTTGGATGGCATTTTCCGCAAAGTGGAGGGCACCACGGTCATGCGTTTCGAGCGGGAGCAACTTTTCCGGCGTGGCTGAGCGTATAGTTAGAAGGTTTGAGGCTCACGATTTCAATCAAACTTCGGGTTCACAAACTCCCAATCCCGGATATGGGCTTGCTGGTGCTCCCGCTTCAAAATGGCTTCAAACTGCTGCAAGACTTCAGGGTGCTGCTCCGCAATATTCTTGGTTTCGTAAGGGTCTTCGATGAGGTCAAAAACTTCCCACGGCGCGTTCCTGTCCTTTTTCATATTGCTTTTAACGCCATTCCAATTGCCTACCCGTATGGCCACCTGGCCACCTTTTTCTGGGTATTCAAAGAAAAGATATCCCTTGGAAGATTGTGCCTCCCCTGTGCCAAGCAAGGTCGGCAGCAGGCTAACGCCATCATTGGGTGGAGGTTCTAACCCCGCAATATTTGCACAAGTGGCGAGCATGTCATATTGTGACGATGCCAAGGAGGAAACACTGTTTTGGGCAATCATGCCTGGCCAGCGGGCAATGAAGGGCACTCGGATACCACCTTCGTAGAGGTCCATTTTTCGGCCCCTAAGCCCAGCCGTGCTGTTGAAAAACTCCGTGTCCACGCCACCCACATCGAAGGTCGGGCCGTTGTCGCTGGAAAATAGGACGAGGGTGTTTTCATCCAAACCCAGTTCTTTGATAGAACGCAAAAGCAAACCCACAATGGCGTCCATGTAGTCAATCATGGCAGCGTAAGTAGCCTTGGCATATTGGTTGGGGTAGTAGCCTTTTTGTCCGAGGTAGGGTGTGTCATCAAAAAGGTCTAAGTAGTTTTCCACAATGGGCTGTGGGGCTTGAAGGGCAAGGTGAGGGGTGGTCAGTGGTAGGTACAGGAAAAAGGATTGCGCCTTGTTTTTTTCGATGAAATCCAATGCTTTTTCCGCTAATTTGTCCATCGCATATTCCTTGCCCTTAAAGCGGTCGAAAACTGCTTGTGTAGCTTCCGTGCTATCTGGCAGTCGTTTGTGAACCAGCGGTAAATCATTGTCGAGGTTGTCCCATTGGCCATTTTCCCAGAGGTGGGTCGGGTAATGGTTGTGAGCTTGTTTTTGGTCGAGGTAGCCATAGAAATAATCGAAGCCCTGTTGGTTGGGGGCACCTGTGGTATTGGCCATGCCGAGGCCCCATTTACCTATGCATGCCGTGGCATAACCTGCGGTTTTGAGCAATTTTGGCAAGGTGACGATGCCTTCCGGCAATGGCATCTGGCCGCCTTCCCGGTCATCGGTGTAGCCACCCAGTTCGTAATTGCCACGGATATAGCTGTGCCCGGCGTGCTTGCCCGTTAGCAAGATGCAGCGGGCCGGCGCACAAACTGGGGAACCCGTATAATGATGGGTGAAACGCATGCCTTCTGCAGCCATTTGGTCGAGGTGTGGCGTTTTGATTTTTGCCTGGCCATAACAGCCCAATTCGCCATAACCAAGGTCGTCGGCATAGATATAGATGATATTGGGTTTTTGCTGCGCAAAAAATGGGGTGGCCAAAAGACCTAATAGAGCAAAAAGAAGGTAACGCATTGGGTAAGCAAGAGGAAAATGGAAATTATTTGGAATTAGGAAATCGGAGTGCATTTATTTGATTATCAATCTTTTGCAACAACTTCCAAATTCCTACCAATTTTCAATTTCTGATTTAGGTGTTTTTCTCAATTTCAATCCAGTGGCGAATTAACCAGATTTTTTAATGATTTTCGCCCCTTTGGAATTAGTATGAATAAACGTAACCATTTAGCTGGGGGCGTTTTTGGGTAAAAACCTCCAATTTTTATCAAAAACCACCTTAACCCTCCTAAATTGTTACGAACAAAACAAAACAATGCGAACGACCATCCTTGCCCTTTTGCTGGCTCTGCCAATCCTGCTTTTTTCCCAAAAACAAACCTTGGATTATTACTTGCCAAAGGCAAAATACGACACCAGCATCCCCACACCTGAACAGTATTTCGGCTTTCAAATTGGGGAGTGGCATCTTAGCCACGACCAAATCATAGGCTACTACAAGGCCCTTGACGCCGCCAGCCCAAGAATCAGCTTGAAGGAATATAGCCGCAGCCATGAAGGCAGGCCATTGATATACCTCACCATTACTTCGGAAACAAACCACGCCAATTTGCAAAGCATTCAAAATGAGCATCTTATGCTTTGCGACCCCGTGCATTCTGGCAAATTGGACGTTTCAAAAATGCCCATCGTCATCTATCAAGGGTTCAGCATCCACGGCAACGAACAGAGCGGGGCAAATGCCGCCCCCTTGGTCGCTTACCGGCTCGCCGCCGCCCAGGATGAGGAGACGACGAAACTACTCAGCGAGGCTATCATACTCTTCGACCCTTGTTTCAACCCAGACGGGATGCAGCGGTTCTCGACTTGGGTAAATGCCAACCGCAACCGCAACCTGAACGGCGATGGAAACGACCGTGAGTACGACGAGCCTTGGCCTCGTGGCCGCTTCAACCATTATTTGTTCGACCTGAACCGGGACTGGCTGCCCGGCCAACAGCCGGAAAGCGTGGGCCGCATCGCTAATTTTCAGGCATGGAAGCCTAACATACTCACCGACCACCATGAAATGGGCACCAACTCAACCTTCTTCTTTATGCCCGGTGTGCCCAGCAGGGTGAACCCGCTCACGCCCAAGTTGAACCAAGAACTAACCGCCAAAATCGGCACCTACCACGCCGCCGCCTTGGACGAAATAGGCTCGCTCTACTATTCCGAAGAGGGCTTCGACGATTTCTACTATGGCAAAGGCTCGACCTACCCCGATGCGCAGGGCTGTATCGGTATCCTCTTTGAGCAGGCCAGTAGCCGTGGGCATTTGCAGAACTCGGAGAATGGGCCACTGTCCTTTTCTTTTACCATACTGAACCAAGTGCGTACGGCGCTTTCCACCCAAAAAGCGGCCATCGCCATGCGCACAGAATTGCTTGATTATCAGCGTAATTTTTACAAAAATGCCTTTGAAGAAGCCCGCAAGGACAGCCGCAAAGCATTTGTCGTTGGAGAAAAACACGACAAGGCACGGCTGCTCAAATTCGTGGAATTGGTGCGGCGGCAAGGCATACAGGTTTTTGAAACCAATGAAAAAATCAAGGCGGGCGGCACGGAGTTCGAACCCGGAAACAGCTACCTCATCCCCTTGGAGCAGCAGCAATACAAGTTGATATTGGGCATGTTCCAGCGGGATACCAGCTTTACTGACAGCATTTTCTACGACATCAGTGCGTGGACGCTGCCATTGGCCTTCAACTTGGAATATGCCAGCTTGGCGGGTAGCCAATTCTCCAGCAAATTGCTCGGCAGCGAAGCCTCCAACACGCAACTGCCTGATGGTCAATTGATTGCCAAAGCCACTGATTATGCATTTGCTTTTGAATGGGATGCCTATTATGCGCCAGCGGCACTTTATCACCTATTGAAAAAAGGGATTTTGGTAAAAACTGCTGCCAAGCCCTTCATGGCAAATACCGCTGAAGGACAACGGAATTTTGGCTATGGCACCATCCTAATTCCTACCCAAAATCAAAAGCAAGAAGGCGATGCCCTTCTCAATACGCTTAGGGAAGCAGCCAATCTCGGTCACCTGCGCATTCATGGTTTGACAAGCGGCTTGACGTCCATTGGGATTGACCTCGGCAGCAGCAATTTTGAACTGCTCCGCAAACCCAATATCCTGCTTCTCACAGGCGATGGCGTTACGCCCATGGATGCCGGGGAGGCCTGGCACCTGCTCGACACACGATATGACATACCCGTGACCAAGGTGGATTTGAACGATGTGTCGCCAAGCCTGCTCGAAAATTACAACACGGTCATCATGCCAAACGGTGGCTACGGCCCGCTTAACGTAGAGGCGTTACGGACTTGGGTAAATGGCGGCGGTACGCTCATCGCAGTGGAAGGGGCTGTTAAATGGCTGGAAACCAAGCAGTTGGGGACTGTTACGCTTAAAAAAGAACCAGAAACTACTACGGCAACATCAGCTCGAAGACCTTATGATGGTGCCTCCGAAGACCGGGCAGCGACGGAATTGCCAGGCAGCATCTTCGAGGCGGAATTGGACCTGACACATCCGCTTTGCTTCGGTTTCCGCCGCCAGAAATTGGCCTTGTTCAGAGGCAGTGGCCTTTTTTGCGAAGCAACCAAAAACCCTTATGCTTCACCATTGGTACTTGTCAAACAGCCATTGCTGGCGGGTTATCTTCCAAGGAAAAACAAGCCAATGGCCCCTAACAGCCCTTCGGTGGTGGTGACAGGAAGTGGCCAAGGCCGTATTATTTGCATGTTGGACAATCCTAGCTTTAGGTCGTTCTGGTATGGCACCGATAAGCTTATGGCCAACGCCATTTTCTTTGGGAATATCATCGCTTCGCAAACCGTGGAGAAGAAGTGATTTTTGTTATAGCCGCAGAAGAGGGATAGTTGGATTTTGCTGCGCAAAATGAGTTTTTTTTTGACGCTGAAAGACGCAGATTCATTATGATGGATTATGTTTTGCGCAGCAAATACAAACTAATGAATCATATAAAATCAGCGTCTCTCTGCGTCGAAAAACATTTTTGCGCAGCAAAAACAAACCTATTTAATCATAAATAATCAGCGTCTTTCAGCGTCGAAACATCCACTATGCTTGAACAAACGATTGCCACTCATTACCGTGAACAATTCGGCAGCGACCCCGAAATCCTCGTCCGTGCACCGGGTCGCATCAACCTCATCGGCGAGCACACCGACTACAATGGTGGCCTCGTGCTGCCCGCAGCCATTGACAAGGCAATCTGGCTGGCGATGGGAAGGCGAAACGATAACTTATTGGAATTCAAGTCTTTCGACTTAAGGGACGAGTACAGCGGTAACCTAAAATCAGTGTCAAAATCGGAGAAGGGCTGGCCCAACTACCTGCTCGGCGTCATCAGCGAATTGAAAAATGACGGGGTCGAAATAACGGGGGTGAACGTGGCTTTCGGAGGCGACATCCCCATTGGCGCAGGACTGTCTTCGTCGGCAGCCCTGGAAAGCGGAATGTTATCAGGCTTGAACCAGCTTTTCGACCTCGAACTCAGTAAAATGGACATCGTGAAACTGGCGCAGCGGGGGGAGAACCGCTTCGTGGGCATGAATTGCGGCATCATGGACATGTTCGCCTCCGTCATGGGCCGGGCAGAAAGCGTGGTGCGCATTGATTGCCGCAGCCTTGAGTACGAGCATTTCCCGTTCCATGCGACAGACTATTGTTTTGTCCTTTGCGACAGTGGCGTAAAACATGCGCTGGTTGACAGTGAGTACAATACCCGCCGACGGGAGTGCGAAGAAGGCGTACAGTTGCTGCGGCCAATTTCACCCAATATCCAAACCTTGAGGGACGTGCCCTTGTCTGTACTTTTGGAGAACAGGGAGCGGCTGCCACCCCTAGTTTTTCAGCGGTGCAAATATGTGGTGGAGGAAATAGAGCGGGTTCTTGCGGCCTGCAATGCCTTGAAAAACGATGACCTAAAACAGTTGGGCGAGTTAATGAACCAAACCAGCGAAGGGCTGCGGCATGGTTACGAGGTCACCTGCCCCGAAACGGATTTTTTGGTGGACAAGGCCATGGAACAGGAAGCCGTGATCGGTTCAAGACAGGTCGGAGGCGGGTTTGGTGGCTGCACCTTAAACCTCGTTATGGCAAGGGAAAGCCATCATTTCATCAAAAACATGGAGGCCGAATATCAGCAGCAGTTTGACCGCCGTTTGGTTTGCCATATTGTGAATTTGGCTGATGGGGTAGAAATAATGGTCGGTTGACGGCAGTTCAAACCATCGTTCGGCATTTTTTCGACGGAATGAAATGTTAATTCTTTCCCCAAGTTTGAAATTGCGGTTATGTAGGACTATTTTTCAGCCTCGAAAAATCGCCCGTAACATGCCGACCTTTCCGCAATTTGCAATAGAATCGCTTACAGCTTTCCTGCTTTTGCTTGGGTACTACCAATTTACCCATCGGCATCATTCAACTTTTTTGGCAAAAAGATGGCAACTACGGCTCGTGCCTGTGCTGGCTTGTTTGCTTCCGCTGATTCCTTCGCTTTTTGAGCAGGGGGTGGTGAAAGTTCCAAACGGCGTACAGGTCATGTCCATCGGGCCATTCCTCGACTTTGAACTACCCGCTTTTTCCATCAAAATAAGTACCCTACTGCTTGCCATTTATTTTGCTGGGGTGGTTTACACTTCATTCCGCTTTGCCGACCGGCTTTGGTTGGTGTCGCAGTTTTTGAAGGAAAAGGGCAATGCGCCGCAGGTTTTGGCAGCTTGGCAAGGCAACCCCACGGCACTCATGGGCCATTTGGTGCTCAATTTTGAACAAATGACCGAGGCCGAAAAAGAAGCTTGGGCCAACCAATGGGTGCCCATCCATCCCGTTTTTGGGTGGGAGGCATTTCTGGTGGAGTTGTCGGTCATCGGAAATTGGTGGAACCCGCTGGCACATCTTTACCGCCGTCATTGGGCTGCCTTGTATGCAGGATGGCAAGCAGAGCGCCGTTCAGCATACAATTTTTTCAATTTGGGCATGGTAGGCTACGGGGGCATCGCCTTGGGCTTGGCGAGCTTGTTTTATTGGATGCCTCCGGCAATGTCTCCTTCCCACCGCCTAGGTGAAATGACAGGCTCTTTCTTAAATACCACCATCGTGGAGAAGGTCATTGAAAAACCGCACGAGTACGAAGTAGAATGGGGAAACTTGAAACTGCCGCTGAAGAAATACGCCAATCCAAATGGGTTCAGTGCCGAAATCGAAGTAGAACTCACCGATTTTCAAAAAGACCTCAGAAAAGAACTCAAAATATATCGAGACGGCAAGCCCATGAAACCCGGAACGTTGAGCATGCTCTACAAATCCTATGAGCTGGGCAGGCAAGCCTATCTCAATGGCATTGACCCCAAGCAGGTCAAATTGCTCGACCGGCAGGATGGTACTTTGTTCAACGACAGCCTTAGCCTTGGCGACGAATTGGTGCTCTTCGGCGATGCGGAGGAAATTTACCTTTCCCGCATCCAAATCAGGATTAAAGACCCAGATGCAGGCTACGAGCCTCCGATTTTTGTGCCCGAAATCAGCCAGTTGGAGCCACACATGTACTATCAAATCGTGGCGAGGAAGGGCAAGCGGGCCTTGGTGAAAATTGACCCTGACCACCCCAACACACCTCGCATCCTGCAACTCTATGGCGATGCCAAACAATACGAAATCGTTTACCTGCCCGGATTCCGCACCAACCGCCATTACCTGACCGAGGCCGAGACGCTTGCCTCAAAAGTAGCTGCCGCCAATTCCGACTTGACCTTCATGGAACGGGACGCTTTTTACCTTCCGGAATTCCAAGGTTACTATGAAAAGGAAGTTAGGATGGTCTGGGGTGATTTGGTAGCCTCGCCTTCGAGCGAAAACTACCCCTTGGACAGCTTCTTGCTTTCCATTGCCCACGAACCGCAACTGCTCGTAGGGGAGGACAGCTTGGACATCATCTCTTTCGAATTTATCCTCGCCGGAAAAAACATGGATGCCAAGAGCTACCAAACCTATCGCATCGGCGACCTAAACCTGCGAGGCATCTTCAAGAACCTGC
This sequence comes from Saprospiraceae bacterium, assembly GCA_022841745.1. Lineage (GTDB taxonomy): Bacteria > Bacteroidota > Bacteroidia > Chitinophagales > Saprospiraceae > UBA6168. The sequence continues at coordinate 32,142 of JALHQW010000061.1, forward strand.
GTGAAGATACGAGCATATATTTCGATAAAATAGTTGTAAAGGATGTTGAAGGCAAACTAATGCTGTTCCCCGCCGCCTTTGCTTTTCATATCGGCAAGCCCAAGAAATACCCCGATTTAGGGTTTATACCGGGTAAGAACTATATCTTCAAAGAAGGGGCTAAACCTGAAATTAGTGAATTACATATCCCGGGTCGTGACACATTTTTTGAAAAATATCAAAAATCAAAAAACTGACAGTCAACCATTTATGAAATAGAATTCTTCCCAATCAGCTTTACCAGTTTTTTTGGTAAACAATTTGAACCCGATGAAGCACCTCCGCTTAAATCGAGTTCATGTACTTCAAGATTCTCACTGCCTTAGCATTCGCATCTTTTCTTTCCATCATTGCCGTCGTTGGCCTTGAGACACCCATCGGGTTGTTCATCAAAGACACCATTGCCTCCATACCTTATTGCGACAAAGCCGTACATTTCAGCATGATGATAACCATCTCATTCCTTTTGTACCACGCTACCCAGCAACGCAGGGTGAACATACTCGGCCAGAACTTGTTGTTCAGCAGCCTGCTATTGTCCATCGGCATCAGCTTTGAAGAATGCAGCCAAGCCTTCATACCATCCAGAAATTTTGAAATAATGGACATGGTGTGTAACTATGCAGGTATTTACATGGGAAGCCTGTTACCAAGGCTCTCGCTGAAACACTTGACAAATGCTGATTTTTTCCGACGTGAAGCCATTTCAATTCAAACAGTTCACCATAGCGCAAGACCGATGTTCCATGAAAGTGGGCACGGACGGAGTACTCTTAGGCGCCTGGTCAGACGCCACGGGAGCCGCTAATATCCTTGACATCGGTACGGGAACGGGTCTAATTGCCATCATGCTGGCGCAACGGGCCAGCTCGGCCACCATTCATGCCGTAGAAATTGACGAAGAAGCCTGCGCTCAGGCCGCCGAGAACATAAATGCCTCGCCCTGGGCTGACCGCCTCCACGCCTTCCATTCCTCCATCCAAGATTTTGCGAAGCAAATCAATCAGAAATACGACCTCATCGTAAGCAATCCGCCTTTTTTCAGCGGCGGCACCTTCTCACATAGCCAGGACAAGAACTCCGTCCGCCATACCATCAAGCTGCCACATGGCGACCTCCTCATGGCTGTGCGCTCCCTACTGACACCACATGGCAAGTTCTGCATGATACTCCCCCAAATGGAGGGACTTCGTTTTCGGGAGATGGCGAACAATTACGGCATTTATTGCACCAAATTAGTCGAAGTCGTGCCCAAACTTGGCAAGCCAGTCGAGCGTTTGCTGCTCCAATTCGAGTTGGTGAACCAACCGACCGAAAAGTCTCAATTGGTCATTCATAACAGCGACACCGCCAATGATTGGACTGCCGAGTACCAGCAATTGACTGGGGACTATTACCTAAAACTTTGAGTATGGATATCGCCAAAGACAACAAAACCGCCCTTGTATTCGGTGCCACCGGCCTTATTGGCGGCCATGTGGTCAACTTCCTTTTGTTGCACCCCGCCTATTCCAAGGTGCTGGTCTTCGTTAGACGACCAATGGAAATGGAGCATCCAAAACTGATACAGCACGTCGTCAATTTTGATAAGCCGGAGACCTTTCACCATCTTGTCAAAGGCGACGACCTTTTCTGTTGCCTCGGCACCACGATGGCCAAGGCGGGCAGCAAGGAGGCATTTTATAAAGTGGATTTCACCTATGCATTTGAAGCTGCGCAATTGGGCAAACGGAATGGCGTAGGGCAATACCTGCTGGTGTCCTCGGTAGGTGCCGACCCGAATTCCCGCTTTTTCTACAGCAAAGTGAAAGGTGAGCTGGAAGTCATGGTGAAAACCCTTGGCTTCTGGGGGCTGCACATTTTCCAACCATCGGTGCTGCTCGGCGAGCGCAACGAGAACCGATTTGGCGAACAACTGGCAGGCAAAATCGGCAGTTTCTTCGACCGTATGACTGGGGGGCTGCTCACGAAGTACCGCCCCATCGAGGCGGACGTAGTGGCCAAGGCTATGGTGAGTGCTGCGCAAGGATTGAAGCCCGGCGTGCATGTCTATCCGTCGCATTGGTTGCAAAAACTGGCAAATGAGATTGACCAGACGATGCTTTTGAGCGAATAGCCTTACCTTCGGAGCCTCCTTTAAAATTCAACACCTGCATTATGAATAAATACACTTTCCTCTTCCCAATCCTTGCCATTGTTGCTTTATTGACGGCCTGCCAGTCAAGGAAGAAACCCGTGGAAAATTCAATGGGCAAATGGCCTAACGAAGACTATTTCAACGTACTCGCCTACCCTGACAAATACATGGACGTGAAAGCTTATCAGGCCGGCATGTTGGAAGCCCAATTGATGGCCGCTGAAAAAGTGGAAGGCTTCGACGATGAATGGACGGTGCAAGGCCCCGGCAATATCGGTGCCCGGGTGAACACGGTAGCCGTGAACCCTATTAACGAGAACATTATTTTCGCTGGGTTCGGCCACGGCGGATTGTGGCGAACCAAGGACGGCGGCCAGAACTGGGCACCAATTTTCGATGACAAGGAATTCCCCAGCATTGGCGACATAGCCATCAGCCCCACCGACCCGAACACTATTTACGTGGGCACGGGCGATCCTAATATCAATTGGTACCCCAAACTTGGCGATGGCCTCTATCGCAGCGCCGACGGTGGCGACACCTGGCAGCACCTCGGCCTCTCAGCGCAAAGGGTCATTACTAAAATTGCCCTGCACCCAACCAACCCGAACATCATCTATGCAGCCTCGATGGGGCTTCCTTTTATCCGTGACAATGAACGTGGGCTTTTCCGCAGCTTGGACGGCGGCGCAACTTGGCAAAAAGTGCTCAATGTCAGCGACCAAGCGGGCATCATTGACCTCGTGATGGACCCTTTCAACCCGAACGTGCTCTATGCCAGTGGCTGGGACAGGGTGCGCAACAACGTGGAGAGCGTTACAACTGGCCAAGGCGCCAAGGTCTTTAAGACTACGGATGGCGGCGATACCTGGACGCAATTGGAAGGTGGGCTTCCTACCGATAATAAAAGCCGCACGGGCCTTGCCATTTCGAAACAGACGCCCGGCCTCGTCTATGCCATGTATGTGGGCACTGACCAACAGTTGAACGGCATCTTTAAATCAACCGATGCTGGCGCAACATGGGACACCATCACCATCGTCGGTGTGGAAGGGTCTTTGGGTGGCTTTGGCTGGTACTTCGGAAAAATCAGGGTGAACCCCACCAACGACGAAGAGCTGTATTTGCTCGGCGTGGAAGCTTGGCGTTGCTACGTGGACCTGGGCATTTGGGAAACGATGAACCCCGATTGGTGGCAATACGAAGTTCACGCCGACAAACACGACCTTGAGATAAGCCCCTCTGGCAAGTTCTACCTCGCCACCGACGGCGGCCTCTATCGTTCCGACAACAATGGCGGCTCTTGGTCAGATATTGAGAACATTCCTACTACCCAATTTTACCGGGTAGCTTACAACCCACATGAGCCTACGCTATACTATGGTGGCGCACAGGACAACGGCACCACTGGCGGCAATGCGCTTGGCATCAACGACTGGCCCCGAATCTATGGCGGCGATGGTTTCCAAGCTATCTTCCATCCTACCGACCCCTTGGTGATGTATGTTGAGACCCAAAACGGCGGCTTGTCCGTGACCGATGACGGTGGCAACGATTTTTACAATGCTTCCGAAGGCATGGTGGATGCTGACCGCCGCAATTGGAACATGCCCATCATCATGAGTTCGCACTACCCAGAAGTGCTTTATACCGGCACTTACCGACTCTATCGGAGCGAAGCTGGCACTTTTCCGTATTGGGACACCATCAGCTATGACCTGACCGACGGTCTGGTTACAGCGGCAAGGAACCACACCATCTCTACCCTCTCGGAATCGCCGCTTGAATACGGATTGGTTTATGTGGGCACTACCGATGGTAATGTCCACCGCTATGAAGGCACTGATTTCAAATTGACCAATGTTTCGACTGGACTGCCCGACCGCTATGTCTCGGATGTGATGGCTTCCCCAACCGTTGCCAATCGGGTCTATGTGACGCACACGGGCTACCGTGACAACGAGTTCATCCCACGCATCCACCGCTCCGACGACCGTGGCCAAAACTGGACAGACATCAGCGCCAACCTGCCCGATATTGCCATCAACACAGTGTTCGTGTTGCCCGGCCATGCTGACTCCGTGCTGTTCGTGGGAACGGATGCGGGCGTCTATGCCACAAAGGACGCTGCGCAAACCTGGCATCGGCTAGGCGTGAACATGCCTTTTGTCCCAACTTTCGACCTCAATTGGAACCCTGTTGAAAATACGCTGATTGCTGGTACTTTTGCCCGCTCAATCATGACCTATCCAATTGACTCCTTGCTGAAGGTGGTGGAGCCGCCTTCGGCAACAAGTCAGCCAATGGCTCGGATTGAGCTAAAAATAAGCCCCAATCCGGCGAGCAGCCACGTCAACGTTTCCGTTGATATTCTGCTAAACGGGGAGGCTGAAATTGGCATTTTCGACCTGCAAGGCCGACAAGTCCGCACTGCGAAATTGCCCAAAGGTAAGGCCATCAATCAGCGTTTCGATTTGGTTGGGCTGCCCTCCGGGCAATATTTTGCAAGGGTGAAATCAGGAGGCAGGGTCGGCATCAAACGTTTTATCAAACAGTAAATAATGGCAAATACCCGTTCATCACAAATACGAATCACCGTCAACCTCGACGAAAAGAACATGCCCACGGGCATTGATTGGGATGCAGACGACCGTACCGACGGCAACGACCCCGTGGCCTGCAAGGGAATGCTGCTCTCCCTTTTCGAGCGGGAGACCTTGGACACCATGAAAATTGACCTCTGGTCAGCGGATATGCAAGTGAACGAGATGGACCGATTTGTTTTTCAGACGCTTAGGGGCATGGCCGATTCCTATTTCAAGGCCACCCAAAACCGGGAACTGGCCGTGGACATGCAGCGGTTCGTGCAGTATTTTGGGGAGAAGACAGGGATTATTGAGCAGAAAGCTTGAAGGTTATTTCACAAAAACAGCTTCCAGCAATTCCTTTGTATATGGATGCTTGGGTGCAGCAAAGACCGTTTCCGAATCGCCCATTTCAACAATTTTCCCATCCTTCATCACGGCAATGCGGTCGGAAATCATGCGCACCACACCAAGGTCGTGCGAGATAAAAAGATAGGTAAGGCAGTGCTTTCGCTGCAATTCCTGCAATAGGTCAAGTATCTGCGTCTGCACGGTGACATCGAGGGAGGAAATGGCCTCGTCGCAAACGATAAGCCGAGGTTCCAAAGCCAATGCCCTGGCGATGCAAATCCGCTGGCGTTGCCCGCCCGAAAACTCAGCTGGGTAGCGCCAAAAATGGTCGGCCTCCAGCCCTACCGTTTCCAGTAATTCCACCGCCCGCTCCCGCCGTTGTTTTTCATCCGAAAAAAGGCCATATACAGTCATTGGTTCTGTTAGCGCAAGCCCGATGGGCTGCCGAGGGTCGAGCGAACTATAGGGGTCTTGAAAAATGATTTGCAGTTCCTTCCGGGTGCTAAACCATTCATTGTCAGCTTTTTGAAGGATGTTCTTGCCCTTGAAGACCACTTCACCACTAGTCGGGCTGATGAGGTTAAGGATGCTCCTGCCCAATGTCGTTTTCCCACTGCCAGACTCACCGACCAGCCCCAATGTTTCGCCTTCGTAAATTTCCAAGCTCACACCATCCACCGCTTTCACATGCTCGGTTGCCTTGCCAAAGAAATTGCGCTTGGTAGGGAAATGGGTTTGGAGGCTGGTGATGGTCAAAAACGGTGGACGATGGACGGTGGACGGTGGACGGTGGGCGATGGACGATGGACGATGGGCGGAGGGGGAAGCGATTCGCTTTTGGTAATTTTCAAGCAGTAGCTGGGTGTAAGGATGTTTTGGGTGCTTGAAAACATCGGCGACTTGGCCATGTTCCACCACTTCGCCTTTTTGCATAACGATCACATTATCAGCCACTTCTGCCACGACGCTGAGGTCGTGGGAGATGAAAATGGTGCTGCCGCCCCAGGTGGTTTTTAGTTCTTTTAATAATTGTAAAATGGAACGCTGCACGGTCACATCCAGCGCACTGGTCGGCTCATCGGCGATGAGAAGGGAGGGATTGCTGGCCAATGCCATCGCAATCATCACCCGCTGCCGCTGCCCCCCGCTGAGCTGGTGCGGGTAGCTCCGCCATATCCGCTCTGGGTCAGGCAATTTCACTTTTTCAAACAGCTCCAATACTCTTTGCTTTACCGTCGCCTTGGCTTGTTTACGATGTGTCCAATCGTAAATCGTAAATCGTAAATCGTAAATCGCCTCCCCTACCTGCTCCCCGCACCGCATCACCGGGTTCAGTGAGGTCATCGGCTCTTGGAAGACCATCCCGATTTCCTTGCCCCTAATCCCTTGAAAATCAGCGGGTTTTACTTTGGTCAAATCGGTCTGTATCCCATCTTTTTTTTCGAAAATAATTTCCCCTCCCACCAATTGTGCCTTACCTGGCAGCAGCCCCATGATGGCCAGGGCAGTCATGGATTTACCGGAGCCGCTCTCACCCACGATGCCAAGCGTTTCGCCCCTTTTCAAGGAAAAAGAAATGCCACGCAACGCTTCCACCGTACCTTCCTCTGTTGGGAACTGGATGCGCAAATCGTTGATGGTGAGGAGGTTGGGACTGGGCATTGTTGATGGGTTGAATTCAGGCGGAAAGGTACGAAGATTGGGATGGAAAAATAACTACCTAACAGTGAAGGAGCTTCGCTTCCTTAACTCCCTACCGCACCAAACCGCCTTTCCACACGAGTTAAGACGACACCTGCAAATGGCCTTTCAAACACTGCTAAATAGCACAGATTGAGCGGTCATTTGTAGACTCATTTAAACGGCGTTCAATTTTTCCCTGTATTAAGGTCAGCCCCAAAACCCTCAACTTTTTACCCGCTGCTGCTCGCTCTCCGACCCCGACCCAGTATGCCGCTGCCGTTGCTGACTCGCCTTTCCAAATCGGTAGGAAAAGCTCATTGTCACCACCCTCGAATCGTATTTGCTGTTCCAATCGGCATAGGTACGCTCCAAGTTGTTGATGATGCCGCTGCCCCGGCGGGTGTAGAGCAGGTCTTGGGCGGCGAGTTTGAGGGTGCCGGCATCCTTCAGTATTTTCTTGGAAACGGCCATGTTCAGTGTTCCGAAATTCAAAATCACCAATTGCGAATAGACTTGGTCGGTTTGGTAATCGGCCCGAATTTCTGTGGCCCAGCCCTTGCCAAGCTGGAAGCTGTTGGTCGTGGAAGCATAGCCATTGTAGCCCGTGGTATCGAGTCGCTGGGTGTAGAGGTCGCTGGTATAGGTGGCTTGTTCCCCGAATACATAGAGCATGAGCGTCCACCATTTGGTGGGGTTCAGGGCGGCTTCCACGCTCAAGCCGATGCGCTGTGCCGTGGCAATGTTGCCGGGACGGCTATAATAGATTTCGTTCACGATTTCCAAGGTTTCGTTGATGCCGTCGAGGGTCTTGGAATAGCTGAGGGTCGTGTTCACCTTGCCCATGAACGAATGCGTGAGCGATAGGTTGTGGGCAAAAGTGGGCAGTAGGTTCGGGTTGCCCGTATAGAAAGTGAACCTGTCCAATGGGCTGACGAAAGGGTTCAGGTCTTGGAAGAACGGGCGGTCAATGCGGCGGCCATAGGAGAGGCTGATCGTGTTTTTATCCAGGCTGTCCAAGCGCCAATTGGCGAAGAAAGTGGGAAACGCCTCGGTGTAGCTCCTCGAAAACTTGGAGCCGGGCTTGATTTCATTGCCCAGTTGGGTGCCTTTTAAGCTGGTGTTCTCCACTCGCAGGCCAGCTTGCAGGTCGAGGCGGCCAAAGGTCTTGCTGAAATTGAGGTAGGCCGCATGGATCCATTCATCGTAGAGGAAGCGGTTGCTCAGGTCATAGTTCACAGAGGTCAGGCCATCTTTTGTAGTAGTATAGGCCGCTTCGTTGTCGGTCTCCGTGAAGGCAGATTTCAGGCCCGCTTCCATTTTAAGGCCATTTGCAAAAGGCTTTGTATTATCCGCTTTTGCTGCATATATTTTGATATTGGAGGGCAGCCCGCCACGGATGGTATCGGCGTAATTGAGCTGATCGAAGCTGTCATAGACGAAGTTTTGGAAAAACTGATTGGCGTCGGTGCGGTAGGTCACGTAATCGGCATCGAAGACGATATTGCTACCCATAGAGTCAAGTTGGTGGCGCAGGTTGACGTTGTAGGTACCGTTGCGGAAGCGCCTATCTTCGGCATTGTCGGCAAGGACGGTATTGAGGAGCGAGCCATCCGGCCAGCTTACGATGGCAGTGTTGTTGGTCTGTCGCTGGTCGGGGTTGCCGAGGCCCTTCACCACCAAGCCCACCGTCGTTTTTTCGCTCAAATATAAATCGAGTCCAAACTTGGCGTTCAGCGATTTTGACCTCGGCACGATATAGGAGTTTTGGGCAAAATCGGAGGAAGGTTCGCCGTCAGTGCTGGTGTAGGATCGGTTGATATTGAGGTCTTGGAAAAAATTGCGGTGGCCAGCCCCCAGGTTCAGGAAGAGGCCGAACTTGCTGCGGTTCAAGTTGAGGTTCAAGCTGTTGTTGCTTCGGCTGAACTTGCCCTGCGTATAGGCCAGCGAAGTGCTCCCATTGAAGCCCGGCGCCCTGTTGCGCTTTGTCACGATATTGATGACACCCGAATTGCCTGCCGCTTCGTACTTGGCCGGCGGGTTGGGCATCAGTTCTATCTGCTTGACGCTGCTGGCAGGGATGGAGCGAAGGTAGCTTTCCAATTCCGTCCCGCTGAGGTAGGTCGGCTTGTCGTCTATGAAAATGGCCACACCTGAGCGGCCTTTTAGCCGAATGTCGCCGCCATCGCCGACCTGCACACCCGGGGCTTTTTCCAAGGCCTCCAAGGCACTGCTGCCCGCATTGGAAATGAGTGCATCGGGGTTCACGATGGTGCGGTCGGCCAGCCGCTCGATATAGGGCTTGCGGGCCGTTACCGTCACCTCCGATAGTTGCGACTCGTCGGGCAAGAGTTGGATGGTCGGAAGCTGCACCAGCTTATCGGCCCCACCAATTGTCACTGGCTGGCTCGTGTATTTTGCGAAGCCGACAAAGCTCACCTCCAATCGGTAGCTGCTGGCGGGAAGGCCAGCAAGCACAAAGCTGCCATCGGCCTCGGTGTAGCTGGCTTGCATCATTTTGGCATCGCCTTCGGCAAACAGCACCACGGTCGCCAATTCGACGGGACTGCCTTTGTCGTCCGAGACACGGCCTTGCAGGGTAAAGTCATTTTGGCCATGTGCCAGAAAGCCAACAATCCAAAAGCAGGAGAACAGTAGGCTGATTTTTTTGATGGACATAGGTTGGGTTTATGATGGATTTCTTTTCACAGAAAGAATGACCCGCAAAAACGGTAGGGTTGCAAAGGCATTTCAAATAATTCGACCAAAGCAATGGCAAATATTGATGAATCAAGAAAACATGGTTTGTCAAATGCTGCTTATTTATCAGGCCTACCGCCCATCGTCCATAGTCCATCGCCCACCGTCCGCCGTCTATCGTACACCGTCCACCGTCTATCGTAATATCCCTATTTTTGTCTTCAAAACGGACAAGGTTCGTTTGATAAAATCCAATATTTCGAGCAATGGTTGACTACAACCCAAAATCTTGGTGGAAGCTCATCTTCATGTTCCACCGCAGCGACACGTTCAGTATGTTGTTCCCGGCCATGCTGGGTGTAGCGGCCTACACGGGCTTGGTTGCCTACGTGGAAGAAGAGCTGCTTCATACCCAATTCAAGAACTCGACCATTGTGCATTCAATGATTGGTTTCGTCCTATCCATGCTGCTGGTCTTCCGCACCAACACCGCCTACGACCGCTGGTGGGAGGGCCGCCGGATCTGGGGCGGCATCGTCAACAATTCGAGGAACCTCGCACTGAAACTGAGCGCCCTGGTGGATGACCCCGCTACCCGTCAACGCCTACGTGCGCTCATCACCAACCAGGTGATGGCCATGAAATGGCACCTGCGAAAGGGCTTCAACGAAACCGATTTTGAAGAGACCGACCGCTACCCGTTGGCCGCAATGCAAGCAAAAAAACACCTGCCCAATGCCTATATGCAGGCAATCTATAAAGAGGTGGAGGAACTGCACCGCAGCAAGGCCATCAGTGGCGAGCAACTGCTCTACCTGAACCCGGAACTCCAATCCTTCACCGACCATATCGGTGCCTGTGAGCGAATACAAAAAACACCCATCCCCTACTCCTATAGCATGTTCCTCAAAAAAGTCATTTTCCTCTACATCCTTACCATGCCCATCGGGTTCGTGAAGGAGTTCGGGTATTGGAGCGCCGTCATCATCCCGTTGGTGTTCTATATTTTCGCCAGCATTGAGGTATTGGCCGAGGAAATCGAAGACCCTTTCGGTTCAGATACCAACGACCTTCCGCTGAACCGGCTGTCGAATACGATCAAGGAGAATTTGGTGGAGATATTTGGGGTGTAGGCTTAAATCAAGTGAATCAATGGGGCGCAGGGTTTTTTCAGGTGGGTAAAAAGCGGGTTTGAGGGTGTTGACTTTAGTTATTCAATTTTATGTGGAGATTCGATTACGATTGCATGGACGCTGTGCTGCCCTGCGTTGGCTTTGAGCGTTGGGCTTGGGCAGCATAGGCGACCATCAATTGTTCGGCGATTTTATAGGTCTTCAATTTCAGCCTCGGATAAGCCAGTGAATTCAGATATATCTTGGGGTGACAAGCCCTTGTTTTTCATTTTCTTGGCTACATCCATTTTCGTTCTTTTTTCTGCCAATTCTACTTTCCCCCTTTCATCTTGTTCTCTCATGGCAGCATAATCGTAGGCTTCCAATTCTTCCTTCGTCCAAGAATGTTTGTTGGCATCTTGGTAGGCTGCTTTCAATCCTTCGTCGTCCACATTTGCCGGAACGACATCCAGGTTTTCTGCCTCTTTGATGAAGAAAATCCACTTGTCCGTTACTTCAACAAGTTCTTCCAATGGTTTCGTAAATTTTGGAAGTTCAATGAAATAAAAATCCATGTCTTTTATGACCCGCTCACCGTCCTCAACATCGCAAACTGAATGATGCGAGCGATATTTTTTGCCTTCCGTGAACTTGAAGTCAAAAATCCCGATGAAAATAACGGGCTTGAGTTCTGTGTAATATTCACCGCTTTCGATTTGCTGAGAATAATCCTTGCTGGCATAGTAAAGCAACCGCTTATCCAAACCGTCCGGCTCGGCTACCTGCATCTCGATGATATAGGTTTTGCCCTTCTTGTCCCTCGCCTTCACATCAATGATGGAGGCTTTCAGGTTCTTGATGATGGGAAGTTGGTAGGGGTTGAGGATTTCCACGTCCTCGATTACATCCTTGCCCTTCAACTTCATTACGGCGTTGAGGAAGGAAATGAGGATGATTTTCTTGTTTTCGTTGCCGAAAATCTTCCGAAAAGCGATGTCGTTTTTTATATCTACGAAATGCATGGGTTAGATTTTGGCTACAAAATTACCATATTACCCGTCAACTGTCCAAGATTTCAAGGCATTAAAGCGGGTTAGACAGTGGTCAATTTCGCACCATGCCACCCATGCGTGTACTGGCTTGTCCACTTAGGTCTCGCTTCCGCCATCTTGTGCGTGTTAGGAATTGATGGGTTTGACCACTGTCTAACCCGTGAGGATTTGAATAGTTTTGGTTCTAAATTGAGATAACGCAGGCTGTGAAATAATCCACTTCCCCCGTTTTCCGAGCATTTCGTTTCGATAGAATCGCCTCACGCCACCTCCCATCACCGCTGTGCTCCGATAATTTGTCCCTTGAAAAACCAAGAGACCCGACGTTCCAAATAAAAGTCCCGCCACAACGCCCCGGAATGCCCCCATAAACAACAAAAAGAGCTGCCCCGCCCC
>JALHQW010000062.1 GCA_022841745.1 Saprospiraceae bacterium
GCCTATACTGCCGAGAACGAAGCCCTTGTAACGTTGGGCATCTCCCCTACCCGCCCAGATACGGGTTATGGCTATATCCACTTCGAAAAAAATGGGCAAAATGGCATTCATAAAGTCTTCAGTTTTAGGGAAAAACCGGATTTGGAGACGGCAAAATCCTATCTTGCAACAGGCGATTATCTTTGGAATGCAGGGATTTTCATTTGGAGCACCAAGACTATCCTGAAATCTTTCGGCGAATTGGCGCCCGAAATACACAGATTGCTGAATGCCTCGACTGGTGTTTACAATTCGGCAAGCGAGGCAACCTTTATTGAAGAAAATTACCCCAAAACACCAAACATCAGTATTGACTATGCTATTTTGGAGAAGTCACCAAATGTTTTCACCATACCTGCTGATATGGGCTGGAGCGACTTGGGCACTTGGGTATCGCTGCACGAGGAGAGCCATAAAGACATGAATGGCAATGTTGTTCAATCAAATACAACTTTGCTTTCCAATACCTCCAATAGTTTGGTGCGATTACCTGAAGGCAAACTTGGCGTGATTGATGGTTTGGAGGATTATATCGTTGTGGACGAAGGAAATGTGCTGCTCATATTCCCTAAGGCAAAGGAGCAAGCTATTAAATCTGTCACAACCGAAGTCCAAAAAAAATGGGAAGGCAAGTTTTCCTAGAAATGCCTTTTTTTGCGGTCGAAACAAATCGAAATGAGCGACAAGGCAAAGAAAATACTCATCATTGACAATTCATCCTGGAATATCTACAATTTCAGGTTAGGCTTGGTGAAGGAGCTAAAGGCCGAGGGCTACCTAGTTCAAGTAGCTACACCTGTGGATGAGTATATACATTACCTAAACACGACCCATTTCACAAAGCACATACCACTCAAGCAGCTTGACAGAAATGGCAAGAATCCAATTAAGGATGTTCTATTCTTTTTCGAACTGTTTAGGTCTATCCGCTCCGAACGCCCCGATCTAGTCATCAATTTCACCATCAAGCCCAATATTTATGGCAGTCTTGCCGCTAGGTTTAATGGCGTTTCAACTATCTCCGTCATTACTGGGTTGGGTTATTCTTTTATTCATCAGCATGGCCTTATGCGGATAGTGCCAATTTTATTCCGGTTGGCATTTAAAAAATTGAAATACCTGATCGTCTATAATCATACCGACCATGAAGAATTGTTAAAAAGGAGCCTGATAGACCCAACCCGATGTAAAGTCATCATGGGAGATGGCATTGATACAGAATACTTCAAACCCATATCTCCAGAACCCGATACCATAGAAAAACAGCCGTTTGTTTTCTTATTCATAGGAAGGTTGCTTACTGACAAAGGCATAAAAGAGTATGTAGAAGCCGCCAAAAAACTTTTAAAATCCAACAAATCAGTGGAATGCTGGGTATTGGGCGACCTCAATTTTGGCAATCCTGCAGATATAAGCAAAACCGAGCTTGTTGATTGGATAGACAATAAGTATATCAAATATTTTGGAACAAGCCATGATGTAAGGCCATTTATTGAAAATGCCCATGCTTTGGTTTTACCCTCATACAGGGAAGGTATGTCTAGGGTTATCTTGGAAGCAATGGCCATGGGGAAACCTATTATTACAACAGAAGTCGCAGGATGCTCGGAAACTGTCGTTGAAGGAGTTAACGGATTGAAAGTACCCGCCCGAAACGCAACTGCCCTTTACCATGCAATGGATAAACTTCAAAGTATGAACCGCTATCGCTTATTATCCATGGGGCAAAAAAGCCGTGAAATGGCTTTAGAATTATTCGATAAAAGGGTTATCCTTAAACATTACCTTAGGCTAATCAAAAATGCCTTGTTGACGAAAAGTCCCAGCAGCGCCAAACAAGAACGTCAATTTGACAAAATCGAAGATTAAATATTGTACAAAAACCGCCTCACCGCATTAGTTATTGCTTACACCTTCCCACCTGCCAATGGCACCAGTTGGCGATGTTTCCATTTGTACCGCACACTACTTCATCATTTTGACCAAGTAAAAGTAATTTCCACGACCAACAATAGTAAATCAAATTCAAACATCCCAGAAATAGAAACAAACGAAAATATTCACAGAGTAGCTACATTAGACTATAGGACGATACGATTAAGAAAAACAGCAGGACAAGTTGCGATGAAAGAGTCAAATAAAAGCAACTTAAAGTTCAAAATATACAATTTACTTAACAGTTTCCCTTTTAATATAATTGTCGGTGAAGGTGGCTTGATTTATATAATGAATGGATTTTTCACAGCACTAAATAATACTCCCTCAGACGGACCAGTATTTTTAATTTCAAGCTTTAGACCCTACGCCGACCATATAATCGGCTACCTTCTCAAACTATTTAGGAATAATATCTTCTGGGTAGCTGATTTCCGTGACCTGCACATAGACCCACGGCTCAATGAAACCTATTTCCCTAAAATTCAGAAATGGTTCAACCGAAAAATACTATCCAAGGCTGATATAGTGACGACCGTTTCCAAAGGTTTGTCCCAGCACTTGACACCATTTCATCACAATACAGTTGTGCTTCGCAATGGGATAGGCATTATGGCTCAGCTTGCAGAACCCAAAAAAGCAATGACTAAATTCACAATAACCTATACAGGTTCCATGTTCAGGGATTTAAGAAAGCCAGATTTGTTGTTGGAGGCATTGTCGTCGCTTGTTGTGGAGCAAAAAATTGAAGCTACGAAAATTCAACTACTGTATGCAGGTAAGGATACCTCCACTTGGCTGCCCTTGTTGGCAAAATACAATATCGGAGGGCTGTTTAAATCATTGGGAAGCATCACTCACGAAGAAGCGATGAACCTGCAGGCCAGTGCCCATATCAACCTGCTCCTGACCTACGCCTCACCTGAATTAAAAGGAAATGCAACTGGTAAGTTATATGAATACCTCGCTGCCCAACGCCCAATCCTTTTATTAATCAATGGCTGTGAAGACGAAGAACTTGAAGAGATTTTTGAAGAAACCGGCGCTGGCCTCGTTGCTTACGAATCCTTAAATCACAAGGAATTGGTAAAGCAATTCGTTCTAAGCAAATACAATGAATGGCTTGAAACAGGAAAAGTTTGTTTATCCATTTCGTCAGAAAAGCTTGAGACCTACAGATGGGATTATATGATGAAAGAATTTCTTGATAGGTATTATTTCAAAACACTACCAGAAGGTGCATAAAGTACTATCCGTCGTAGGTGCAAGGCCTAATTTTATCAAATTGGCACCGGTCCATGCGGCCATTAAAGCAGTTGGAGGATTTGAGCATATTATAGTGCATACAGGGCAGCATTATGATGCCAATCTTTCTGACGACCTCTTCAAGGAGCTGGAAATTCCAACACCGAATTATAATTTAGGTATTGGTTCAGGACGACAAGCACAACAACTTGGGCAAATGATTGCGGCGCTAGATGAAGTAATGGAAAAGGAAAGCCCTGACTTGGTTCTTGTTTATGGTGACACTAATTCCACCGCAGCAGGTGCCATTGCGGCAGCTAAAAACGGTATTAAAGTCGCCCATATTGAAGCAGGGCTGCGTGAATACGATAAGTTGATTCCTGAAGAAGTCAATAAATTATTGACGACCTCAGTGGCCGACCTTTATTTCTGTCCCACGAAAACTGGAGTAGCGAACCTTCAAAAGATCGGTATTACCCAAAACGTCCATCTAGTAGGTGATGTTGGCATTGATTTGATTTCCAATAATTTAGAACATATTATAGCCAACAAGGGCATTTTTGAAAAGCTACATATAATCCCCGGTCAGTATTATTTTTTCACCTGCCATCGTGCCAACAATACAGAAAATCCATTGGCGCTAAAGCAAATACTAGCTGCAATTGAGCAGTTGGACTTGCCTATCGTTTTTCCCATTCACCCACGTACGGCAAAGGCGATAGCGTATCATAATTTGCCAAATCCAGCGAGTTTTCAAAATGTTCAATTATTGCCGCCTTTGAACTTTTTTGATACCCAATCCTTAATCCGCTCTGCTCGGATGGTCATCACCGATTCGGGTGGCGTGGTCAAAGAGGCTTATTTTCATAAAACGCCCGGCATCATCATTGACCGGCAAATCGAGTGGGTAGAGACGGTAGAAGAAGGCTGGAACAGGATTGCCGGGCCAGATTGCAAACGGATATTGAGTTTTACCCAAAATTGGACACAACCAGTTGGGCATTCCAATTGCCTTGGGGATGGAGCTGCCGCCCATCAAATCGCCCATGCCATTAAAAACTACCTCGCTCAATGCTAAAAGCTGAAAGAGTCCTTGTGCTAGCACCCCATACTGACGACGGGGAACTCGGCTGTGGAGCTACCATCGCCAAACTGTTGGAGCAAGGCTCAAAAGTTTTTTATGCCGCATTCTCTACAGCGGATGAAAGTGTTCCCGCCCATTTCCCTAAAGACCAATTAGAGAAAGAGGTGCGGGAAGCAACCCAAATATTGGGCATCCCCTCAGAAAACCTCCTTGTTTTTAATTACCAAGTCAGGAAGCTGAACTATGTGAGGCAGGAAATACTAGAGGAACTTATCCGACTCCGCCCCATCATAAACCCCGACTTGGTTTTTATGCCCGCCAGCAACGACATACACCAAGACCACCGCACAGTTTACGAAGAAGGACTGCGCGCCTTCAAGCATTGCAGTCTGCTTGGTTACGAGTTGCTTTGGAACAACCTCACCTTTTTGGCAAATTCATTTGTTGGTCTCGAAGAACGGCATATCCAATTGAAAATCAATGCTTTAGCTGCTTACAAAACGCAGGAAGGAAGACCCTATATGTCCCCAGCGTTCATTAGGAGCTTAGCCATCGTTCGTGGTGTGCAGTCAGGAAAACCACTGGCTGAGGCATTTGAAAGTATAAGGATAATGCTGTAAAATATGTTCCAAGCCATACGCAGAATAGCAAATCACCCACTCACCCGCCTACAATTGCCAAAGTCAATCAGTCGCTATTTATCATGGCAAATTAGTTCAAGGCTTGGTAAGCCAGAACAGTTTAAACCTTGGCTAAATGGACTGAATGTCATTGTTAAACGGGGCTTTCATGCCAGCACAGCCTGCCATTATTTTGGCTTGCCGGAGTTTGAGAGCATGGCATTCATGTTGCATTTCTTAAAAGAAGGAGATGTTTTTTTTGATGTAGGTTCAAATATTGGCGCTTATTCCGTTTTAGCATCAGGGGTAAATAAAGCCTATTCCATTGCCTTCGAACCAGAACCAGCGACTTGCAGTTTATTAAAAAGAAATATTGCCTTAAATAAATTGGATAGTTATGTAGAAATCCACCAATTGGCATTAGGAGCAAAGATACAATCTGTTCAATTGACGGCGGAAAAAGGGATCCAGAATCATATTCTCACCTCGAACAAAGATAGAGGCATTGAAATTGAAATGAGCACATTGGACAAATTTGGACTAGACAAGCCGCCCATTTTGATAAAACTGGATGTCGAGGGTTTCGAAACGGAAGTGATTGATGGAGCTGTTCAAACCATAAAATTACCAGCCGTAAAAGCCCTGATTGTTGAGCGAATGGGGTTGGGGCAACGGTTTGGTTTTGATGAGGCGCTATTACATAAAAGGTTGTTATCACAAGGCTTCGAATTGTTTGAATATCAACCATTTACAAGACAGTTAACACCTCTTTCAATTCCTGCGTGGGGTAACAATCTCTACCTGCGTGGGCTGAAAAAAGTGGAAGAAAGGATTAAGTCGGCACCAAAAATCGAGGTACTTGGACATTGTTTTTGAGCAAAAAACCGTGGCAATCCACCAACCAAACTATTTCCCTTGGTTGGGCTATTTCCAGAAAATCAGGGATTGCGATGTTTTTGTTTTCCATGACAATGTGGAGCACTCGAAGCGCTACCCTACCCGACGTACCCGAATCAGAAAATCGGCTTCCGACCCTAGCGTTAGTTGGTTGACCGTTCCATTGCGAAAGCACAGCGACTTTTCGCTCATCAAAGACTTGCAGATCGACAACTCCACTGACTGGCGGACACAGCACTTAAACAAACTCAGAAATGCTTACTTAAAAGCACCCTTCTTCGAGCAAGTTTATGTGTACATTAAGCAATTGTTGAATAATGAAGCAACGGAATTTGATACGCTGGCAGCTTTTAATATTTATGGTATTCGGCAAATAATGGGCTGGCTGGGAGTTGAATGCCCCACCTATCGTTCTTCTGATTTGCAAGTGAATGGAACTGGTTCAAGTTATAATCTTGCCATCGTCAATTACTTGGGCGGAACAGCCTATTTAAGCGGCAAAGGCGGAAGTAACTACCAGAACGAAGATGAATTTACCGAGAATTCGATAAAATTAAAATATAGTGCTTTTAGTGACAAATGTAGCGAACTGTATCCAACCGTCATTGTAGGTTATTCAATTCTTGATAGTCTTTTCCATTTTGGTATAGAAGGAACAAAAAATATTTTGCAGGCATGTTCGGGAAAGTAAAAAAATGGACTAAACTGTTGATTATCAATTTATTGATGCTGTTCTTTTTACTTGGCATCATCGAGTTCGCTCTAAATAGAATGACGCCTGATGAAAAACCATACAATACCTTGGCGAGATACATCAGGCTAAGGGAGGCAGGAATGCCCAATCAGCATATTTCCATGGAACCTCCAGCATATTTCCCAATGAGCACCGATAATTTAGAGATGAAGTCATACTCGGCAGATATTGACTCAAATGGGTTCATTAAATCAACTGCATATTTGACAAACCCTTTACTAAATATTGTCTTTTTGGGAGGTTCAACCACTGAATGCTTTTTCGTAGATGATAGTTTGCGTTTCCCCAGCCTTGTAGGCAAAAAATTCCAACAATCTGGGAAAAAAATTAATACCTACAATTCAGGAGTTGCAGGCAACCATTCCATGCACAGCATTAATATCTTAACGAACAAGGTCATACATAACGATTTTCAAGTAGCAGTTTTAATGCACAATATCAATGACCTCGTACATTTGAGCTATAATGGCAATTATTACAGTGAACATAACTCACCAACCCGAGCGAGCATGACCGTGATGACCAAACCTGAAATTGACGACAATGACCTTGGCTTTTTCCGTAAGTTTGGTCTCAGCACTCGTTTAAAAAAGGCATTTCAAGTCGTGTATCCTGTGATTTATGAGCAGTTCTATAGAGCCAAAAGAAATGTGAATAAGAACGATGTGCCAAAAGAATTTGATTGGATAACCCCAGGGCCTGTTGGTATTGAACATGAAAGGCAGTTTGAAAAGAATTTGAGGACATTTATTTTTATTTGCCGGGCAAATGCCATTCTCCCAGTATTGATGACCCAATTCAATAGAGTTTCGGAAGATGAGTTTTACAATAACCCAAAGAACAAGCCCTACCTCGATAAAATCCTGCGCTCCTCCATTACTGTGGAGGATTTTTGCAAAAGTTATAGGCGATTTAATGAAATAATCCGAGAGGTCGCAACGGCAGAAAACGTGGTATTGATTGACCTTGCGAAGGAAGTTCCCAGCACAAAAGACTATCTTTATGATTATGTACACGTTCATAATGAAGGTTCCAAGCTGGCAGCTCAAATCATCTATAAGGCACTTGACAAGGCACTTTTTCAAGATTCAACTTCGATAAATTGAGGGTCATCTTCCCAAATAACAATCAAGCAGAGCGACAATATGCTGCAAATACGCTGCTTGGCACTATGATGGGAATTGAGTTTGAAACAGCATTTGCGGAACAATCCTACACCACCATTAATCTTGGCAATGGAAAAACATTGATGATAGAAGACCATTTCTTCAATCATTATCCGGCTGTCAATTCCTATTTAATTAAATCAGCATTGCCGAGTAATATAGTGGTAGCAAAAAAGGAAAAATTGACTTTTATTGTTGAGAACGACCTTCCTATTCTCTTTGGAAATGACCATTTTATTGCAGATGGAAATCAGTTTTTTATTGGTATAGACATATTTGCCACAACTTTTTTTTGCTTAACGAGGTGGGAAGAGGTTGTAAACCCAATCCGTGATATCCATGGACGTTTCCCAGCGTTGGCCAGCCATGCTTGGGAATTTGGCTATCTTCAACGCCCAATCGTGAATGAATTGGCAGCGATGATGCGCAATATCCTTGAATACTTGGGTGAGGCTTTGCCTAAATATTACAGAAATTTTGAACTATTCGTCACCCATGATATAGACCAGCACTATCTATGGCCAAATTGGCGCAGCTTTTTCAAGAAAACGGCTGGTGATTTATTGAAACGGAACAACTTGACAGAAGCATTATTTAATTGCCGCAGTTTTTTCTCAAATAAAATGCTCGGCCAAGCCGACCCTTATGATACCTACGATTATTTAATGGATATTTCTGAACGGCATGGCCTACAATCCCATTTTTATTTCTTGGCTGGCGGGGAAACCAAATATGATAATGGAATGGAACGGCAGATAGACAGGGTTGCTCCTATTTTGGCAAGGATAAATGAACGAGGCCACAAAATAGGCATCCATCCAAGCTACCAATCCGCCACAGATGGAATTGTTTTTGAAAAGGAAGTGGAGCGATTCCGTTCCCTATCGCCACAAGCGTTAACACAAGGAAGACAGCATTACCTAAGATTCGAAGTGGGTAAAACTTGGCTTTTCTGGGAGCGCAATGGACTACAAATGGATAGTACATTAGGCTACCCAGAGCAATCGGGTTTTAGGTGTGGCACATGCACACCTTTTCCTGTATTTGATGTTTTTGAAAGAAAACAACTAAACCTAATCGAGACACCGTTAACGGCCATGGATACTACTTATGCCGTTTACCAGAAATCCACTCCTTTGGAAATGGAGGCCGACCTTATCGGCCTACTTGAAACCGTCAAGAAATACAATGGCTGTTTTTCCCTTCTCTGGCACAACAGTTCCTTCCATGTGCCTGAATATCAAGCCTTAGCGCCAGTTTATGAGCGCTTCTTGGCTTTGGCCAAGGCCTCCTCATAGGCACCTACAATTCTCCTGCCCACCACAGGATAGCTGCATTCCCGCACTATCTTTTTCCTGATTTCATTTTTCTCATATCGCTGGTAATCCGCCATCATTTTCAGCATTGCAGCAGTTAGCAAGGCTTCATCTCCGATGGGGACCAAGACGCCTGTTTTAGGTGTTACCCATTCCTCCAACCCTTGTATGTTGGAAGAAATGACCGGCAATCCCGTTGCCATAGCTTCAAGAATCACACATGGCAAACCTTCCCGGTTGCTGAAAAGCACGAAGGCATGGCTTGCTTGCATTTCATTTCTCACCACCTCGGCTGACTGAATGCCAAGAATACGGAGCTTATCCTCCAATCCCAATGATTTTGCCATTTGCTCGACTTGGGCCGTACCCTCATCGCCTCCAATTATGGTAATGGTAAAATTTGGTTCTTGCATAGCGACTTGGAAGGTGGCCCGTAGCAGGCCAGCTATGTTTTTATGCTCCTCATCAAGGCTTGAAACATGTATAAATCGAAATGGGCTGGTTTGCAAATTGGAACCAATCGTGAAAAAATCAGTATCCACAACATTTGGATTAACCAAATAATCACCCTCCCAGCCTATTTGAATCATTTTATCCGCCATAGCTTTTGTTACGGCAAATACCCCACTTGAACGCCGAACAAGCAATTTGCCAAGCCATTTATTGAACCAACCAATAGGTGGAACAACCATACTAAAGCCACTCCAATGTTCTGAAATGAAAAGCGGTATTTTATGTTTTAGGTGGAGATACAATATAGCCAATCCTGCTATTGAAACGATGTGCAAATGGAGTACATTTGGAGTAAAGCCTTTTTGGATTACCCAATGCATTGCCTTAAAATACCCCCTAATCATATTGAACCACCCAAATAATGAGTTACTGTTTGGATAATAAACCAACACTTCTTGAAACCCTTTATTATTGACCGTATCTTCGATAATAAAATTATTGCGAGCGTGGGGCATAGCATGTACTACCACCAAATCGCAATAAGGTGCAACTGCTTCGGCGTCTCTTTTTGTGAAAATACCCAATACGGGGTGGTTGGGTCGAGGCCACCAAGTTGCCAGCCAAATGACCTTAATATTTGGCTTTGTATTCATGGTAGCTTTGTTTTTAATGGTAATCGACCCTTATAATCAAAAATATGATAAAAGGAAAAAAAGCCTTCCCAATTAGTGTACCCATTAAACCTTTCAGCAAGTTTTAAATATGCAAATTTTCCAGAGAGATGGTAAAGGTGGAGAAATAAGAATACAAACAATCCTTGGTATTCAATATTGCTAAATGCAGCCCGATCATACGAATAGCGAGTATATGGCCCTACTAAATATTGCGGCAGGCGTTTGAATAGCGTTTCCTCACAAGCGGATAAAACCTTAGCAATTTCAGGGTTATCGCCCATCTTAAGCTGAAACTCATAAAGCCCAATGAGGCAAAATAAAAGGCCATTCAATACTTGTTTGATTTTCTCTGTGGGGTATTCTTGTATCCATGTACCTCCATCGGGAAGTTGTTCAAAGAAACCACCTGCCGCTTCCGGCATTACCAAAGAATTGCAAAGATGCTGTGCAATATTCCGATATGACTCATTGCTGGTAAGGTCAAATGCTCGAATGAAAGCCGACATAGCAACGGCATGCGCAAGGCCCGAATGCCAAGGTGCCACTAATCCAAAATTGGGTACCGATTGGTGGTAGGGAAGCCAATAGCACCCATTTTCATGCTTGCCTGTCTTTATCAAAAAATCCAATGAGGCGATGAATTTTTCCTTACTTTCCTCGTCGGCAGTTTTTACATAATTGTTCCAACAAACCAAGGCGTAGTAGCTGACCATTAAGGGGTTATGCGCCGTGGGCCTTGCATGCTCCCATCCTATTGGGATACCTGAATCATCAAACACCATTAGTTTCTCCAATTCTCTTGGTTGCTGGATGAAAGAATAAGCGAAATAGCCCTCCTTGTAGTAACCTTCCGTATTGCCTTCACTCTGCCACCTCTTAACCTGAGATTTGGTTGCCTCCTTCATTTTTTCAAGAAGGCCCAATTGGTCAAGAAGCCAACTGCCATGCGCACTGATTTTCAAGATGACGGTATTTTTGTAGTATTGCGGTGATTTCTGTGGCATGATGAGTTTATCGTCTTGCAACGCTTTGATTTTCAATATTTAATGAGCAACCAAGCAGCAAACGTTCAATTCGAAATAAAGCCCAAAAATAGCTTTTCAGTGGGTATTGCCGAGCTTTGGCAATACCGAAACCTATTTTTTCATTTTGTGCAAAGGGATGTAAAAGTCCGGTATCGTCATGCAGCGCTAGGATTCCTTTGGGCCATATTACAACCAGTGCTGTTGACCGTCGTTTTCACCTTAATTTTTAAACGTGGTTTTTCCATTTCAGATGAAGTTTTTCCCTACCCTTTTTTCGCCTTCAATGGGCTAATCATTTGGTTATTGTTTGCGAGTGGCGTCAACGGTTCAGCTAATAGTCTTGTTCGGCACTCAACCATGTTGAACAAGATTTATTTCCCTCGGATGGTTCTGCCATTGGCAGCCATCGCAACTGGGCTGTTCGATTTTATGCTTAGTTGGGTCGCCATGATTGCTTTGGCCTTCTATTTTGAACTTCCAATTGAACCATTGAAAATTCTGCTGCTTTCTGTGCTTTCCCTTTTGCTGGCAATATTGGCCACGCTTAGCATCGGTCTCGTACTTTCTGCTTTGAATGCCAAGTACCGAGACTTCCAATACGTGTTACCTTTTGTCCTGCAATTGCTGTTCTTTTCAAGCCCTGTGTTTTACGACCATCGCCATTTTGAAGGAGAAAGTATTTACAATTTATTGAAATTCAATCCTTTAGCTGGAGCCCTACATGTGTCGAGAACGGCTTGGACCACCGGACTGATAGATTGGGAAATGGTGTCCTGTAGTGCCTTTACCGCATTAATTTTGGCGATGCTGGGCGTTTATATTTTCCGAAAAATGGAGGCCTATTTTGGAGACTTGGCTTAAAATACAACGCTATTTGTGAAACCAGCACTCGAAATACACGGAATTTGGAAGCAGTACCCATTAGGTAAGGGCCATAACTACTATCCAAGTCTGCGTGACTCAATGGTCAACTTCTTCAATCAGTCATTCCGGCAGCCTGGTAAAATTGATTTTTGGGCCTTGCAGGATGTCAACTTTGAGGTATATCCCGGTGAAACGGTCGGCATTATTGGCCGGAACGGTGCCGGAAAAACGACGCTTCTGAAAATACTGAGTCGCATTTCGCCGCCGACAAAGGGAAGCATCAAGGTTCGGGGCAGGCTTTCAAGCCTTTTGGAGGTGGGTACAGGTTTTCATCCTGAATTGACGGGCCGAGAAAACGTTTATTTGAATGGTGCCATCCTCGGACTGACCAAAGCAGAAATTGCACGGCATTTTGATGAAATAGTCGCATTTAGCGGGGTTGAGCCGTTCATAGATAGCACCTTGAAGCATCTGTCTACAGGCATGCAACTACGGTTAGCCTTCGCAGTGGCGGCACATCTTAGCCCTGAACTTTTGCTGATTGACGAGGTTTTGGCCGTGGGAGATGCAGAATTTCAAAAAAAATGCCTCCAAAAAATGGATGAGGTATCAAAAAGTGGCAAAACCATCCTTTTCATTAGCCACAACCTTCAAGCAGTCCGGGAACTTTGTCAAAGGGGCATCGTGCTTGACCAAGGCAAGGTAATGTTTGATGGGCTATCAGATGATGCCGTCAATTTCTATGAAAAGGAACTAACGGGGGCACTTGGTGCTGTATGGGTGAACGACCTTGATTTGCCAGGTTCAAAAGTTTTTCTTCAAAAAATAGAAATTACCAATGTAGAAGGCAATTTGTCCTCAACTTATGTCAACAGTCAAGTCGTTCAGCTACATTTCCACGTGAAAGCCAACCAAGAAATTAGTGAGTTCTCGATTGGATATGATTTGATGAAGGACGGAGTCACTGTATTCCGCACCCGCCAGTTGGATGCCCATGGTTACGACCAATTGAAGGAGGGTGAATACGTGAAATTTACCTGTGAAATCCCAGGTTGGTTACTCAATGAAGGACTATACACAATAAGACCCGATGTGGCCATTTTCTTTAAAGAACGGCTATCAAGCGCTCATTACGATTTAGAATTGGCCTTTCAAATCCTCCACGACCCTTCTCGAAGTCCCTATCATCAACGCCTGAATGGCCAGAACCAACCAGGTGTGGTATTCCCAAGCTTAAATTGGCGTCACCAAATATTGAGCACTAATAAATGAAGAATGAACTGCCGAGGATATCCATTATTACGCCTAACCTGAACCAAGGAAGGTTTCTGGCACAGGCGATTGAATCCGTCATTGCGCAGCAATATCCCAATTATGAGCATTTTGTCATTGATGGGGGTAGCACAGACGAGTCGTTGGAGGTGATTAAAAAATATGAGTCGCAATTGACTGGTTGGGTTAGCGAACTGGACAAAGGCCAAAGCGATGCCATCAATAAAGGGATTAAAATGGCCACTGGGGAAATCGTTACCTGGCTAAATGCCGATGATTTCTTTGCACCAAATGTATTTTATGCGGTTGCCAATGCTTTTGAAGACCATGATGCCATGATAATTTCTGGGTTTTATGAGTCCTTTTCAGACAAGGGGGAAAGATACCGTGACCTTCGAATGATTAAGTACAGTGGACTGGAAGAAACTATTTTCTTCGGCATGATCAGCACACCGGCCATGTTTTACCGAAGGGATATTTACGAGAAATTGGGTTATTACAATACAAGTCTTCATTATTTTTTCGACCTTGATTTTTATTATCGCTTCCTATTGGAAATAGGTATGAAGCATTTAAAGCTCATTGATGCTAATATTACCATTTTCAGGCTTCATGAAAACTCAAAGACAGTCAGTTTGAAAGATGGATTTCGCACCGAATCGTATCATTTACACAAAACAATGCTGACTTCAATGAAACCACCGCTATCAGTTCCTGACTTTTTGGAATTACCACACCGTAAACTGGACTTGCCAGTAAGCTGGAAGACCGACCAACTAGATCATGTTAAAATGTTAGCCTATTTTGGTGAAAAAACTTTGGAGCGCATGCACAGGGATTTTTCGATTATTCAATTTTTTAAAGTCTATTTTTGGTCATTTAAGCAAAAGCCGTTTGGGAGGCAATGGCGTTTTTACTTGCTACCTTTGCGGAAAATTGGCTGGATAATTAAAGGAATATAAAATCACCCTCCACATTATGGCAAATTCAGAAGAAGTCAGGGCACATTATGAATTCGAAAAAACGCTTGCGTCCAAGTTAAAACAGGCATCCAAAACTGAAAGGGGAAAGCTTTATGCAGCGCTTTATGATGAACTTTTTCAAAGAATTCCAAATTTGAAAAAACATGCGAGCAGCAAAGAATCTATCCGCTATGCCAAAGCGCAGCTCAAGTTTTTAAAAAGTTATTTGACCAAAGACACTATTTTGCTAGAAATAGGCCCTGGCAATTGCTCGCTTGCTGTTGAGGCTTCAAAAATTGTCTCCAAGGTGGTGCTTATTGATGTGTCAAAAGAGATTACGGGCGACACCAAATTGCCAGAAAACTGCAAATTGACTTTATCGGATGGCAGTAGCATCCCTGTACCACCTGAATACGTCAACGTCGTTTTTAGCAACCAAGTCATGGAGCATCTTCATCCTGAAGATGCCTTGGTACAGCTTCAAAATATTTGGAATGCACTAATACCGGGAGGCGTTTATTTATGTGTGACACCAAATAGGCTAAGTGGCCCATATGATATTTCAAGAGGCTTTGATGAAATAGCTACCTGTTTCCATTTGAAGGAATATTTAAATAGTGAGTTAGCCAATCTATTTAAAAATGCCGGCTTTCGCAAAATACGGGCAAGGGTTGGCGCTAAAGGTTACTATTTACACGTGCCGATTTTTTTTATTTCGATCATCGAAAAATCACTGGCAGTATTTCCTTTTAAGGTTCGACAAAGGTTAGCAGGTGCTATACCATTCAAATGGTTGCTTGGGATTAAATTAATTGCATTCAAGTAATGAGCCTATCTTAGAAGCACCATTTTACCAAAGCCTTTATTGAAAAACTTGTCAGCACTTGTGTTAAAACCATCCCAGTCCTTACCAGCGGCATCTTGCACGGAAATCCTATAAAGGTAAACGCCGTTAGCAAGCCTGTCGCCATACTCGTCAGTGCCATCCCAAGCGTAATCAGTTTGGTGGGTGCCAACTTTAAGTGGCCCAAGCACGTCCTGTGTCAGTTCCTTCACAATTTGTCCGGCTATGGTCATTATTTGAACCTTATAATTTGCTGGAGGCTCAGCACCTGTCATGGTATATACGAACCGAGTAGAAGTAGTGAAGGGGTTCGGGTAGTTCAAGAAATTTGAAATAGAGGACTTTGTGATGATCTTAAACCGAGTCTTGTAGGCATACTGCCCTGATTGATTATTACTAGCATCCCTCGCCTGTACTATAAGCTGATACTCACCATCTTCGGTAAAGAAAGGCCTAAATTCAATAGATGCCTTATTATTTGTACCATTTTCAGCAGGATTGAATACCAAGTTAGGGTCGTCAAAATAAATCCGTTGCTGCGTTTTTTGGCTATCAGGTAAAGTAACAAACAACCTAATAAGGCTAGTATCATTTAACAGCAGAAACGGGTTTTCGTCTTTTAAATTTATTTTAATAAGCGGTTTGGAAGAAACGAGGTCACCGTCCAGTATATGAATGCCATCAAATGTCACATTCAGCAGAGGGTTCCTTTTATCATTCTCTATTTTGAAGTTGGTATTCAAAATATTATTGGTTCTGTTGTATTCCGCCTGTTCATTGCCAGGGTTTAGTTCCAGCATTAGCGAATAATTTCCCGAAAAATCCTTTGTTTCAAGGTCAAGATAGGTCATCAACGAATCATGGGCCGTCATTTTGTTCTCCCGTTTGAAGACTATTGAATCCAGGTTGGAAGAACTCCTAACTGTGTATTTTACCAACAAACTATCACCACCTATATCGGATAGGTTCTCGATCCTGCATGAAAATTTCAATGGTTCTCCTGCTTCTATGGTTTCACCATTAAAAGAGTAGCCTAAACTTGGATTTACTGCGAAATCTGGCACTCCTTCGTACAAGATTCGCCAATAATCCATTTGTGGGGATGTACGTTCAATCGAGTCCGCTACATTAAACCGCAGCCGCAAATAAGGGTAATCCGTAGCACTGACGGTTGCTAAATCAAACTCTCCTGGTGATAAATTGGAAATCAACACTGTATCCGCTAATGAAATGGGATTAAACGCCAATAAATCCAATGAAATAGAATCAGTATCAGTGTAGGTAGAAGGCATTATTTCCCATTTAAGGTTGCTCCAGTTTTGTGCAGGTCCTATTGTTGGCGAAACCATAGAACCACTGTCCCAATTCCCAGGAATGGAAATGTTCACCCTCAATACTTCCTTCAAGCTATCGGCAAGTACTTCCTTAATTGGCCCGACGTCTTTTTTATAGGCAAAAACATAGGGTAATGACCCAGTAGTTAAAGTATTTCTAATCTCAGTTGCGCCTTGCTCTTCGAGTAATTGAAATATATCTGTGCCTAGTATGGGTTGATCACTTTCCCATGTTTCCGGCATGTAACTGCTCGAAAGATTACCCTGGACCGTATGCAGTAATACATAATTATTGCTCGGTATAATATCCTTTAAAAAAGTTATCAATTGTTGTCGCCCCTGCTTGGTTTTGGTGTCAAAAATAAAAGATGGAACACTCCATGTCAAGTTGCCTGGATTTGGAGGAAGGGAATAGGAATAAGGTGGGCCGTTCAACCATTCATTTGCACTAATAGAATCAAACACAATTACATAAATTCCACTTTCTATGGTACTCCAAAAACGCCCTTTAAATGCATTATTGAATTGAAGGTTTATTAGGTCAACAGTATTAACGGCATTCCGCAAAAAAACATCTTTAAAATTGTCAACAAACTTCAAGTTATCGTGCGTCTTCAACTCTATGTCAATAAACTCATTTTTCTTCCATTGATAAAAATGCGATTGGTTCCAGCCACCTGTGGAGGTATTTAGAAAAACGAAGGAACTGTTGTCCCACACGTAACCGTCAAGCGGCGATATGCTATCTGGGCTGATCCTCCAATAGTAAACCATTTCATGTTGTAAATTGGTAGTTGGTTTCCACTTTAATACCCCTCCTCCTTGCGTGATTTTATGCTCTATCAATAAAGGGCTATTGAAATTTGTTGTGGTGTCCATCTGGAAAACATACATCCGCTCAGGCGTCAACGGCTCCGAGGTAGAGGCAATCAGTTCGACATCTGGGTTGCCAACTATGGCAAAGTCGGTTGGGTAAACGCATTCTACGCCATTGTCTGAAATATAGAAGGTATGTCCAAGGGTTCCTCCACTGAACAATTCGTTGTTTTGCTCGGCCTGTGGCATTGGGAGTTCTGCTATCCTGTTCCCATCATCAACCGTCACCAACAGTTTGTTGAAACCATGTGCCAGTTTGCCAAGCATGGGGACTGAAACCACGTATTCTAAACGATTGAAAGGGGCTGCAACCAATTCTTCGCTAACCAAAATCAAACTACCATCTGGCAGCTCTCGGTTGACCTTGATTAATAAGGAGTCTGCAACCGCCTTCCCAAGGTTAACTAATTCAAACTTGGCTTCAAAATTTGCCATTTGGGTATTCAAACGGTCAGGAGTTATACTGAATGTCGAGCCATCTACAAGGTAATCAGGCCCAGGAGCTGCGCCAAATGTGAGTGAAGGGTCACCATGCAGATTGAACTGCTGTCGGATTAAATTTAAACCGAAGTCAACAGTATTTGAGCCTAATATAACGGACTGCATGGCATCACCAACCCCTTTCCCGTAATGACTCCCACCAAGGGCTTGGTATAATTTTGACGCAAAATTGTTAAGTGACCCGATGTACCCTTGACCCGATGTTGCAGCGAAAGCAATAGCAGCTTTGTCTTCAAAAAAGCAGAATCTTTCGCCTATACCTTGGCTTGAAGAATGGATGTTCCCAGAATAACAACCAAGGGATATCAGCAACGGGTATTTACCTTTATTGTTAAAATTATCAGGGTTGTCTATGCTAAAATCAAAGGTTCCTACAGCCGAATGTCCAAAAAAGGAAATAATGGAGGTGCCATTATTGATATAATCAAAGATCTGGTCTGTTTGCGATACTTGTATTGGGTCAGTACTTGTTTTATAAAAGCTCTTGACTTCAGCCCCAAAACTTGGTCCTTCGATTATTTCTTCCATTTGAAGTAGGCCACTCTTGATGGAACTTTGTTCACCTTGGGTTAAGCCTCCGCCCATGTGCAAAACGTTTTTCATCCAAGCCCGTGACGTTATGTCCTGCGGAAGCGTGCTATTAGCTTCAAATTCTTTGACTTTTTGCAGGTAGGTTGATACATCTTTGGGCTTCAATGCAGCCAACCTCCCAATCGGAATGATTGGTGTAAAGCGATCCGGGCCAGCCAAAAGCAAGTTGTCCGAACCAGGGAAACTGTAAGTTGGGACGAAAAAGCCAGAGGAAAGGGCACTTGAAAGGTTGGCAGGAGAACGATGCGAGGGGTATTCCCTGCCCTTACCAATTATGAAATAATACTTCGTGTTGCTCCAATTCTTTTTTGCGAAATGCCCAAAATTCCGAACAGCAAATGGATGCCATTCAATGCCCCAACTGAATTGGTCGTAAAGCTCTTCGATATTGACCACGATAGGATTGAAATTGCCGCCAGCAGAGGATGCTCTATAATTCGCATATTCTTGAACATAATTTTTGCCATTGCCATCGTCCAAGAGCCGTTTGCTAGTGACAATGATGAAATCGTGGTCAAGCTCCCCGTAATTGATGAAGTTTACCTCGTCTAATGCAGGGATAATCACAACGCCAGCTGTTGCATTTACAAGTAAAAGGTGGCGCTCTGACACGGAAGGAGGAAGTGCCAATTTCACTAAACCGCCTTCAAGAATGCCTTCAATCCTCAGCCTATTGGTAATGTCGTAAAGTACGGCTTGACCACTGCTTGAATTGAAATTAGCTATCTCCAAATACTTGACATTGGAAGAGGGTCCCACTTTAAATGAGTGACTAGTCTTTTGTTCAAAATCGAAAAGTCTGGGATAGGTGAGAATAATATTCGAAACCCGGTGAAAATCATTACCTCCGTTAGGGCTGCTTACCTTTATGGTCATGCTCCCGCTTAGCTGGGAATTGGAAATATCAATAAATGGGTTTTGAACCTGAAATCCAAAATAATTTGCTGTATGCACAACTTGATCATTTAAACTAACTTCATGTGTGTGCTGGACATACCTTCCAGAAAAACGAAGCTGTAAACTTCCCCCAATATTTCCATTGTAAATGGAAGTTGGCGTTAAAACGTGGTTTGAAGTCAATGCGTAATCCGATGAAAAACCTTCGGACATCGTAAAATTAGAAAAGCTGATATTATCTGCAGTGGCTTCTTTGAATGCTCTGTTTGAATAATTAAGCACAAAATCTTCCATATAATAGGAATCCGGATTGGGCAAGTTTGTTAGGTTGTTGGCAGCATTGGTGAACCTCAAATTGTTAGTGGATTGCACCCACGTCAAGAAATAAGCCGAAGTATCAGTAAACATGCTGTACATCGGATTCATCATCATGGAATCCGGATCCGAAAAAAGGAAACGGTCTAGCTCGGAAGTGTTTTTTTGGCCATAGAAATCAATAAAATCAGCTGTTCCAAATGTGCCGTTCGTGCTCGTGTAAATGGGCAGTTCCTGCCCGTTGTACCAAAGCTGGTATTGGGTTCCTGTAATCTGTCCGATGGGAATTCCAGCTTCAGTAAGCGTCTGCCCAGTTAATCGGTACATGGCATCTTGGGCAACCTTAATCTTAATATAGGATTGATCGAATTTTATCCATTCATTGCCAAAAAGGGTGTCTGTTCCATTGACAATGTACTGGGCATCAAGTTTTCCAAACAGGATAAAAAATGAGAAGAGGATAAACAGGTTCTTCATAATGAGACAAATTATATGGTACAAAATCAATAGTCAAAAATAAGGCAATGCTTAGGAATTATGGTAATTCGCTTGGTTCAATGTACGTTCGATTGCAAATTTTGGAATAAATAATCTTCAATCAACAAATGCACCTTTGCCGTGCCCCCTGTGCTAGATTCGATATAGAATTTTGCAATACGGCCTGCGCTTATTCTTGCTTCCGAGTCGTTTAGTTGGTAAAAGACGTTTTGCAACTCCTGTTCGTTTTGCACTGTAAACGCCCCTCCATGTTTTACCATCCATTTGGCTTCCTCAAATTTCTGGTATTTTGGCCCAAACAGGATGGGCAAACCGTATGCCGCAGGTTCAAGGGTATTGTGGATTCCTTGTCCAAATCCACCTCCAATGTATGCGATATCACCAAATTGGTAAATGGACGACAATAAACCGATATTGTCAACCACCAACAGCCTATTTTCGCCTGAGCTTGATCCCAATTTGGAATACCAAGTGAAAGGCAGCGTAAGCTTCGATGCAATCGCTTGTAAATGAGCCAATTGCACGTCGTGGGGAGCGAGGATGAATTTCCAATCTGAATACTTGGGTTCTGAAAAAACTGGGTACAAAATCGCCTCATCAGCTGGCCATGTGCTTCCGCAAACCATCACTTTGTGGTTTAGACAAAAATCTTTCAACAATGGCAACTCAATAGAATTGGTTGCAAGCTCTGCCACCCTGTCCACGCGGGTATCACCAGCGATGGACGCATTTTCTATCCCAATATTATTCAATAGTTCCAATGAACGGGTGTCTTGCACCAAAACTTGGTCGAAACACATTAACATCCGCCTGTGAAGGCCACCAAACCATTTGAAAAACGGCTGTTGCTCCCTGAAAATAGAAGAGATCAATAGGACTGGTATCCTTTGTTTATAAAGGGAGGCAAGGTAATGGTACCAAAACTCGTACTTGACGAAAATGACAAGGTCTGGCCGCACCATTTTCAAGAACTTGTTGACATTGGATACTGTATCGGCTGGCAAATATGCCACCCAATTGGCTACTGGGTAATCTTTCCGGATTTCGTATCCAGATGGTGAGAAAAATGTAAGCAATATTTGAACGGTTGGATGCTTTTTCCTGACAGATTCGAGCACAGACCTACCCTGCTCAAACTCACCCAATGAGGCACAATGCATCCACACAAGTTTTTGACTATCAGTTCTTTGCGCCGATATTTTAGTATATTCCTTTTCAAACACCCCTACCCTTCCTGCGCTCCATTTCTTTGCTTTTTCGTCCCAAAGCCCAGCGATTTTTATCCCCAAAAAATAGGCCCCAACTACCAAATCGTAAAGCGCAACCTGAATGACAAGCAACCAATGGGGCATTAGTTCAATAGTTTATTTCATCGGCGTTTTCTCCAATGAACAAAGGTAGGGTCCAGCTAAGCCGGTAGCCATACAACAGGTCGAAGCGCTTTTCCAATCCGGGCATTTTAGTGTCAAAATTGAAGCTGCGACGCCCCTGCGTAAACCCTTGGTATAACTCAACGCCAATGGTAAAATTAACCAACCGATTATTTGCAATATGCTGATAACCAATGAATTCGGTGAGGGCAAAGCCGTTTGCCAGACGATCGTAGCCTTTTTTGTATTCTTTGTCAAGGCTTGACACAAAAACTTGTGGTTCATCCTGAATCCGAATTTTATGCCTCAACATGCCGGCTCCCACGGTGAGCCGGATGCCCGAACGCTGGTTCCTATCAGAAATTGGAATTACCTTTCCAAAATGGCCACTAAAAGCCAATCCTCTTTCCCGAAGCTGAACGTCGGCAAACCCACCATCATCTGCATAGACAAAACCTTCGCTTCCTCTTAGTGGGGCAATTACATCTGTCTTCACTTTATTGCCAAACAAGAAGTCCCCTTGGATACCAAAAATCCAATTTTTAGCAGTGTAATAGTCAATATTGACACCAGCTAAGTAGTTGGAACCAAAACGTGTGGCCAAATCGGCACCGGGCACCTGACCGCCATAACTGAAATTAAGCATCAAAATGGAGCCTTCGTTTTGCCTTTCTTGTAACCGCTGATGTCGGGTAATTTGCCCAGCAAGGTTGAAGGCAACTGCAAAAACCAAGATGACTGTAACAAGTTGTTTCATGACGCAAATAATTAGTTTTCAATAGCTTATGATTTCAAGAAAGCAAAATTTTATCGGCAAGGCCCTTTCGTGTATTTTTTAACGCCTGCATTCCGGGCACTGCACTCGTTGGAGTAGGTCTTTTGATCACAACCACAAACTGGTTGATAAATCTCTGCACAATCCGATTTTCTGGGATTTGGATCAACACAATCGCTGTTGCATTCCCCATCCTGCCAGCTTTTAAGTCCAGCTTTTTCAGCCATGCAAGCGTTGCCATAAGTCTTGCCGTCGCACCCGCAAACTGGCCTGTACTCCTTCGTGCAGCCTTTGTCCACGATTTTTGCTGGGTCAATACAATCATTGCAAGGCCCTTCTTTCCAGGTACGAAGGCCGGCTTTTTCCGCTTCGCAAACATTGGAGTATTCTTTTCCATCGCAACCGCAGACAGGGCTGTACTCCCTTGTGCAGGCTTTGTCGGGGTTGATTTTACTAACATCCACGCATTCGTTGCACTCGCCTTGCACCGTTTTCATGACACCTGCATGGGCAGCGGTGCAGGCATTGCCATAGGTAATACCGTTGCAGCCGCAAACTGGAGCATACTGAAGGGTACACATCCCGGCTGGGTTAATTTTTTTTGGGTCAATGCATTCGCCGCATTCCCCTTCGGTAAAAAACTGTACACCGGCTCGTTCTGCTTCGCACTGGTTGCCATAGGTGTTGCCATCGCATCCGCAAACAGGGCGGTATTGCATCGTGCAGACCTTATTGGGATCAGCTTTTTTCTTATCAATACAAACAATTTCTTGACCATCGCTTGGGTTGGCCCCCTGTTTACATGTGGCCGCCATGAATATTGCGCATGCAAAAACCAATAACAAGGTCGTGAGCTGTTTCATAAAGGTTGTATTTGTCTTTTGATGGACATTTTAGAAGTAGGAAATGCTGTCAAGAAAGCAAAGTCACCCACCGCTTTATTTATAAACGGGTCCGTTAGGCAGGTGTTCTAAAGCCGACTGAATAATTTCTTCTGCATAACGAAGTACTTCAAAACGATGCTGCCAGGCAAGATACCTTGCAGGTTGGGTTGTGGGGAAATTCGGATATTATCGAGCAGCACTTCGAGTTCGTATCGTTTTTTAATGAAAAGCACAAGTGCCAAAAAGAAGGAGAAAAAAGCGCCAATCACGGCCTGGGCGTGCAGCCACTTGGCCTGCATTAGAAAATTGAAGGCAGCGAGCGTATCCATCATTAATCGCAGTGGAAGCAAAAATGCAAGTTTGATTACCCCTTCATTTTTCAACAGCATGTAATAGCTGTTCCTAAAGTTGAGATAGGTTTTATAAGGCGAATGGTAGCCGAGCGTCCCACCACCCAGGTGGAAAACCGTGGAACGAGGCGTGAAAACAACTTTGTAGCCGGCCCGTTTAAATCGCCAGCAAAGGTCAATTTCTTCTAAGTGCGCAAAAAAATCATCATCGAAACCGCCGAAACCATGAAACAACGGGCCTCGAACCATCATGCAGCAGCCTGATGCCCAGAATATTTCCACCACATTGTCATATTGTCCATTGTCTTTTTCAACGGTATCGAAGATGCGACCACGGGCAAATGGATAACCCAATGAATCTATCCAGCCACCAGCTGCACCAGCATACTCAAAGTATTCGGGCTTACCAAGTGCCCTTATCTTGGGCTGCATCGCTGCAATGCTCTGGTCTTTTTCCATAGCTTCCACCAAGGGTTCGAGCCAGTTGGCAGGCACTTCTACATCTGAATTCAGTAGGAGGAAATAATCTTCGTCCAAGTTTTGAAGTGCAAGGTTATATCCCTTTGAAAAGCCAAAATTCTCTTTCAGTTGGATAATTTTTACCTGTGGGTACTGCTTTCGCAAGAAGTCCACCGAGTCGTCCTTGCTGGCATTGTCGGCGACGTAGATTTGGCAATTTGGATAAGAAGTGGCAACAACTGACGGCAGGTGCTTCTCCAAAAAATTCCTCCCGTTGTAATTCAATATCACGACCGCCACCGCTGGCATTTCCTCATGTTGCCACTCCAAAACCTGGGCCTGAGCGGCATCCAAAATACTTTCAGCCACATTTTGGTCGTGGGCAATCTGGGATTTCAGCGCTTCCAAGTCTTTCAACTCAGCGTCCGGGCGGATGAATTCTACCAGTTCTATCAAAAGTTCATCTTCGTAAATGGACTTTTTGAAATCGAAAATATTGACCTCCACTGTGCGGTTTTGGTATTTGCGTAAGGTTGGTCTTTTACCGATATAAAGCATTCCCGGCAAGCGTAGTCCGTCGTAGTTGGCGAAGCAAGCATAAACGCCATCGGGAGGCATGAGCTTGAGGGATTCCTTGATTTCAAGGTTGGCAGTGGGGTAGCCAATAGTCGAACCAATCTGCTGACCTTTGACAACTTTGCCAGTAAGTGTAAAATAGCCACGCAACAACCTTGCGGCCCCAGCAACATCAGCCGATTCGATAGCCTCACGTATTCGGGTTGAACTCACCGCAAGTTCGTCCACCTCCTCTTTTTCTATTTCAACGACCTTATAGCCATAACTTCTTTCGTACCAGCGCAGAAAATTGATATCACCTTGGCGGTTCATGCCAAAACGGTGGTCGTAGCCAATGACAATATGCTTTGGCTCAAACTTGCCAACAAGAAAACGTTGGATGTATTCGTCGGCACTGAGCTGCGAAAACTCAAAGGTAAAGGGCACGATGACCAAATGGTCAATGCCCGTTTTTTCAAGGAGCGCAATTTTTTCCTCCGTACTGGTAATGAGTTTCAGCGTATCGTCCTTAGGATAGATAATCTGACGGGGGTGCGGGTGAAAGGTGATGATGATGCTCTCACCGCCAGTAGCCAAAGCAAGATCTTTGACTTTTTTGATAATCTTGTGATGCCCGCAATGCACACCATCGAACGAGCCAATGGTTATAACCGCATTTCTGAATTGAGGCAGGTTGCTGAGGTCCCTGTGCAATTTCATGGGAGCAAAAGTAATTCGATTT
Source organism: Saprospiraceae bacterium (assembly GCA_022841745.1). Taxonomy (GTDB): domain Bacteria; phylum Bacteroidota; class Bacteroidia; order Chitinophagales; family Saprospiraceae; genus UBA6168. The sequence goes on from JALHQW010000062.1 coordinate 25,298, forward strand.
CGGATTTCGGATTGCTGATTTCTAAGGCAGCCGTAAAAATAGTTGGTCAACGCCTTTCTGCAAGATACTCTTTCCGTAAAATACATCTAATCGAAATGCAAAATGTTCAATCGCCTTTGGACTTCCACACTACTACCTACCTATTGGCAAGCCTTATTTATCCAATCTGGAAGGAAACCAAATCCGAATTCATGCTACCTTTGCGCACACAAAAAAAATCCCCTTACTAAATTGAAGGGGATGAGGGTAAAAAACGCTATTAATGGAAATTGACAAGCAACAGGTGATAGAGGCATTGTGCCGGGTAAAAGACCCGGGCACAGGCAAGGACATTATTGCGGCACGCATGGTGGAAAACTTGCAAACGGATGGTAACAACGTCAACTTCAACCTTGTCCTGCCTTCTCTCAACAGCCCGCATAAGTCCAACCTGATTTTTGATTGCGTAGCAACCGTAAAAGAAGTTTACCACGATGCTAATGTCAACGTGCACGTGGTAGCAAAAGCACCTGGGTCCGAGGAAAAAAGCAGTTCCGTACCACAAATCAAGAATATCATTGCCGTTGCCTCCGGCAAAGGTGGGGTTGGAAAGTCCACCGTATCCGTCAACCTGGCGTTGGGCTTGAAACTGTTAGGTGCCAAAGTGGGATTGATTGATGCAGACTTATATGGCCCTTCCATACCAACCATGTTTGGCTTGCAAGGTCAAAGGCCACGCATCCAAGAAGTGAATGGCCAGCCCAAAATCATCCCTCTCATGGCCTACGACATTCCCGTAATGTCCATTGGTTTCATCATCGAACCCGAACAGGCCGTGGTGTTGAGGGGGCCGAGGCTGGCAGCTATCATCAAGCAGTTTTTCAATGATGTAGTCTGGCCCGACCTCGACTACCTGGTGGTTGACCTGCCACCGGGTACTGGCGACATACAACTTACTTTGGTACAAACTGTTCCCGTGACTGGGGCGATACTTGTAACTACCCCGCAAGAAGTGGCCATTGTGGACGCCGTTAAAGCGATGAACATGTTTTTAATGCCTTCCGTCAATGTTCCCATTATTGGCGTAGTGGAAAATATGGCATGGTTCACGCCTGAGGACATGCCAGACCGAAAATACCTGCTTTTTGGACAAGGAGGCGGCAAGCGGCTCGCCGAATTGGCGGAATCGGTTTTACTGGGACAGGTGCCAATCGTCCAAGGCATTCGGGAAGGTGGTGATGCTGGCAAACCAGTGGTGGCCAATCCACAATCGTTGGTCGGGGAGGCTTTTATCAAAATTGCTGAAAACACCGCCCGACAGGTGGAGGTCAGAAACGAGAACATGGCACCGACAAAAATCGTCAATGTAACCACCTGACAAGATGGATTTGGCTTTCAGGGAATACCGTCAGTCGGATTTTCCAATCTTTGTGGAAATGGTGTTAGGCCTCTATACCAAGGATGGGTCGAAATCAACGCAAATGAGCGTTGAGAAAATAGCCTTGTCAGTGGAACAATTGATTTTGCCTTCAAACAACGGCGAAATCCTCATCTTTGAGGAAAATGCCCAAAAGATTGGCTATGCCATCATAAACCGTTTTTGGAGCAACGAATATTCAGGGTGGATTGGCTTTATTGATGAACTGTTCATCCAGCCAAGCCACCGAAACCATGGCATTGGGGAACAGTTTTTCAAGGAATTGGAAACAAAATCTAAATACGATTTTGTAGCTTTCATGCTCGAAACTGTTGAAAGCAACCCCAAGGCAACCCGATTTTACCAGCGAATTGGCTTTGAACCACATAACAATCTTGTGTTGTTCAAGCAATTGAAAAATCAATGATCATGTTGGAACAAGCTAAATCAGACCTTATTGCGCAAATCAACCATGCCTTGGACGGCGTTCGTCCGCACTTGAAGTCGGATGGTGGCGATATTGAGGTAGTGGATGTCACGGACGATATGACTGTTAAAGTGAAATGGCTGGGCAATTGCCAGAACTGCAATATGTCATTGATGACCATGAAAGCTGGCATTGAAGTCGCCATCAAATCTAAAGTGCCATCGGTTCAAAATATTGAAGCAGTGAACTGATTGTGCCAGTTTAGGTACAATTCACTTCGAAAAACCAGCTGCTGCTTGATTGCTTGAGTAGCCCCTCAACCATCCAACTGCAATTTCCTTTAAAATGACAGAAGGTTCAAAAGTATATCCACACGTAATACCGGACATGGAACAATGGCCGATATACAAGCTGTTGGATGACCGCAAGAATTTAATAGAAGAAATAGACGAGTACACCTTCCAGCGAGTATTGAAGCTGCATAGCGATGATTTGGATGACGTAATAGCCAAAACGGCCTACATGGAACGCATTCGGATGAAGGAAGAGCCATGGAAGGTTGACCCGCCCCAAGACCATGCTTTTTGGCGAAAAATCAGCAAAAAGCTTTTCGGCAAGCCAGATGAAATCTTATCGGAAGAAGAAAAAAAAGCTAAGGAAGAGGATCTTCTTAGAAGGATAATCCATCGTTACAGCGAAGAAATTGTTGGCACATTCCGAATTCCCACGTTTCAGTTCGCAAGGAAATTTTTGACTGTCCTCTTCAACCGACTGCTGAACACAGCTGCCGGACGCAACATGAAACGCATCTTCGGCACAAAATACAAGGTTTACGAGCGTTTGCTGACTAAGGGAGAGGTAGAGAAATTGAGGACTTTGATGACAAAAGGAACCGTGGTCATGGTCCCCACCCACTCCTCCAACCTCGACTCCATGCTCATTGGCTACGCACTTGACACAATAGTAGGCGTTCCTTCATTCAGCTACGGCGCAGGCTTGAACCTTTACAATACTGGTTACACAGCCTATTTCATGAACCGATTGGGAGCGTATCGAGTGGACAGGCGGAAGAAAAACGCAATCTACTTGGAGACCCTAAAAGCCATGTCCAACCTATCCATACAACGTGGCACGAACAGCTTGTTCTTCCCGGGAGGCACTAGGAGCCGTTCTGGGGCTTTGGAGGACAAGTTGAAAATGGGTTTGCTTGGTACAGTTGTGGAAGCACAAAGAACCAATTACCAGAAAGGGAAAAATGAGAAAATTTTCATCGTGCCGCTTATCCTGAGCTATCATTTTGTGTTGGAAGCAAAATACCTCATTGAACAACACCTTAGTTATATAGGCAAGGAACATTACGTGCGCTCAAAGGACGAGTTTTACAGCCTTCGGAAAATATTGAAGTTCGGGTGGACCTTCTTTTCACAGCCTTCAGAGATTACACTTTCGTTCGGCAAGCCGCTCGACGTGATGGGAAATTTTGTGGACGATGATGGCAACAGCTACGACCGCTTCGGGAAATTGGTTAGGCTTGAAGAATACTTCCAATCAGGGGGACAAGTAACAGAGGACCTTCAGCGTGAGCAAGAATACACCATTATGTTGGCGGAGCGGTTGGTGGAGCGTTACCATAAGGAAAACATTGTCCTAACAAGCCATGTAGTGGCATACGCAGCCTTCAATATTCTGAAACGCCTTCACCCACACCTCGATTTGTTCGGGTTACTGCGTTTACCACCTGATGAGTTTGTCTTTCCTATGGATACAATGCTCGACATTGTAAACCAGACAAAGAATTTGCTCATCAGCATGAACAAAGAAAGAAAAATCAAGCTCTCCAATCAAATTTATTTCGATGCGGAAGACTTGCTGAAGGATGGGGTAAGGAACCTTGGTGTTTATCATATTGACAAGCCTTTGGATTATGAAGACGGCAATTTGATGAGTCAAGATTTTAAACTGCTTTTCTTTTACCATAACCGCTTGGACAACTACAAACTGAACAAGAAATTTAATTGGAGTCCCATCGTGGAAAAAACGCAAATTGAAACCGTTGCAACTGCTTAACCTTGAAGCAGTCGTGAAAAACAATAGAGTACGTTGATTTTCGCAACCAGTTGAAAATCAATTTTTTAAACTGAATTTCGACAACAATTCTCAAAAGAGGAACTATGAAAAAATATCTCTACCTTTTATTTGTGTCACTGTATTTGGGGTCATGTTCCAATGAAAAAGCACCAGTAAATGCACCATCCGAAGGGAATGCAGCCAATACCAATAATTTGGATGGCAGCTTAACACTTCCCCCTGGCTTTAAAGCCTATGTTTTCGCTGAAAAATTAGGGGAAGGTGCTCGCCACATCGGTGTAAGTTCAAATGGTGATGTCTATGTTCAACTGCACACGCTTACTGGTGGTAACGGCCTTGCTGCATTGAGGGATACTACTGGCGATGGCCAAGCAGACATTATTGAATATTTTGGCGCTCATACTGGAACGGGCATGGAAATTCAAGGCAATTACCTTTACTGTTCCTCCGACGAAGAAGTTTATCGGTACGAACTCAAGCCCGGGGCTTTGTTGCCTGACGAAAACTCAAGGGTGATGTTGATAGGCGGATTTCCGAAGCAAAATGAACATGCCTCTAAGTCATTTACGCTCGATGGGGCTGGCCATATTTATGTCAATATCGGTGCTCCAAGTAATGCCTGCCAAATTGAAAACCGTGCAGCCGGCTCCCTGGGGCAAGACCCATGCCCACTGCTCGACAACCATGCAGGTGTTTGGCAGTTCGACGCCAACAAGATTGCACAACAGGCATCAGCAGGCAAAAGATATGCATCGGGAATCAGGAACGCTGTTGCATTGGCTTGGAACAATGCAACAAATGGCCTTTTCGTAGTTCAGCATGGTCGTGACCAACTTTCGGAATTTTGGCCAAAACTGTTCACCGCAGACCAGAACGCAGAGCTACCCGCCGAGGAGTTTTTCCAAGTCAATGAAGGAGATTTCCTGGGTTGGCCCTACTGTTATTTTGATCCGATGCAGAATAAGAAAGTGTTAGGCCCAGAATATGGTGGTGACGGCAAGAAAGTTGGCCGCTGTGAGCAGGCCAAGAATCCTATTGTTGCCTTTCCGGCACATATGGCGCCCAATGATGTCATTTTTTACAATGGAAACCTGTTCCCACCTGAGTACCAAAACGGGGCCTTTATCGCTTTTCATGGTTCCTGGAACAGGGCACCCAAAGAACAAAAAGGATTCTTCGTGGCATTTGTTCCTTTCAAGGATGGTAAGGCAAATGGAGAGTGGCAGACTTTTGCTGAGGGTTTTGCAGGTGTCACGCCTGTGCCTTCCCCCAGTGACGCCAAACATAGGCCTTGCGGCTTAGCAATTGGGCCTGATGGTGCGCTTTATATAAGTGACTCCGTCGAGGGGACAATCTGGAAGATTGTTTATGAAAAACAAGGCTGAGGTTGTCGCTTATTCACACTACTGAATTGGTTTAATAAAAAAAATGGGGCTGCCGGATGACGGCAGCCCCATTTTTGTGGGAATCCTTGATAAGCTGAGCTTGTCAAGTGTTGTCCAACAAATTTCTTCAAACCCTGAAAACTTGCAGCCAATTGCGCTGCAACCTTCCAAAAGCCAAAGCAATTTTTGTTGCCTTAGGTAATCTTCATCCAGCTATGGTGGATGTGATTTTAAGCCAAATGGTGGAGGAGAATGGTGGATGAATAAGATTTTTTGATTCATGATGTTCTTTTTTTTTTTTGTTTAGCAAAAAACTGGATATGTGATGTTTGTGCTTTCAGAAATAGGTTATGCTGAGTTCAAAAAATGATACGTGCTGCAACCCTTCTCACAGGTCTATAGTGGTTTGATGATGATGTTTCAATTTGTTTCTTTGTCAAAAAAATTGGGTGTGCCATTTTCGTTTTTGTCAATGGCAGGCATTCCAGTTTGTGACTCAATGACCACTTGCTGGTAGATAGATTGGAAAAGATCAAGTCCGTCTTTGATTTTCTCAGGGTGGCCACTTCTCGATTCTTTGTCACCTTGGGTGTAAATATGCCCAACTAACCGGTCGTCAAATCCGTCTGCATTGGAGTCTACTAACGAGGTATTTTTGGTGAACCCACCCCATTCATCCTCATCGCTGGCTCCGTCACCATCGCTATCCATGTCCCAAAAATTTGGCAATTGATCCTCGTCTTGATCCAAAGAGATGCTTTGAAAATCGTTGTGGTTTTTCCAAAGTTTTTTTCCCCCTTCCATCACCAAAATGACCAATGGCCCAGCTTCGTACTCATCATGCAAACCGTTGCGATTTTCATCAACCCATTCGTCCCAAGGGTCAATCGTGCCATCACCATCTTTGTCAACTCCAAAGGCTTCAATCAAATCGTTGATGCCATCAGCATCGCTATCACGGTCTTGGTGATTGGGTACATTGTCCCCATCAAGGTCATTGGTCGCCTCAACGTCATCTGGAATGCCATCGTTGTCGTCGTCTAGGTCGTCAGCATCTACAACACCATCCAAATCAAAGTCGAATAGGAGTTGTGGCTGTTTAGGAGTTGTTTCCAGTTGGCAGTTCATGCCAGTAAAAACAAGCAAAAAAAAGAGCAAAGGCAAGCAAATGCGATGGATGGGCTTTTGTGCAGTGTTGAAGTGTTTGAGCATAATTTCACAAAAAATGGGGATAATTTGTTCAAATGAATCAACTTTGCCCTCTTGCTCGTAAATCGAGTTAATTGAGCAACAAATACAGGCAAATACAATACTGCCAGACGAGACAGTATGAAGTAATTTCGAATGGGTTAGAGACCAGGAAAGAATTGGGAGGGAAGTGAATGAAACTACAAAAACAATACCAAAAATCGTCCACCTTAGAGCGAACTATTCCTAACAGATTTTGTTCAATCAGATGTTATTATGGAAAAACTCAAAAAAACCTTATTAAAATTCCAATATCGAAAGGTTGTTTGCCGTTAAACTGTCGAAAAAATTTGTTTTTAGACTTGTTCAAGCGCTGAGCCACTTTATCAAACATAATCCCTGAGGGTATCAGGGCAAATCTTTTTACTATTAATGAGAGCTTTAGTCATAACCCAGTCGATTACACGTCGGGATGCCAAATCACTTGAAAAGTACATGACGGAAGTTTCCCGCTATGACGTTCTTACGCCAGAACAGGAAGTTGATATGTTCAGGAAATACAAAGAAGGGAGTTTGGAAGCCTTCCAACGTATTGTCAACTGCAACCTAAAGTTCGTCATTTCTGTTGCGAAGCAATATCAAAACTGTGGTCTAACGCTAGGTGACCTTATCAACGAAGGCAACCTAGGTCTATTGAAAGCTGCTGAACGTTTCGATGAAACAAAGGGCTTCAAGTTCATTTCCTATGCTGTTTGGTGGATTCGCCAAAGCATCCTTCAAGCTATCGGTGAAAAATCAAGGGAAATCAGGGTTCCTTTCAACCACCAGTCCAACCTGATGCGTGTGATGCGCACCCGTGACGACCTCATGCAAGTTTATGAGCGTGAGCCAACAATGGAAGAAATCGCCGCCGTGGTTGAAATGACTTTAGACTCAGTGGAAAAATGCCTCTCCACCAATGGCAGGTGTAGCTCCTTGGATGCCCCAATTGGCGACGACGAGGATGTTGACCTTACCTACTTCTTGGAAAGCGACGCCATTCCAAGCCCCGACACCAAAGTCGTTCAGCATGAGTCCATGCAAAAAGAAGTGGAAATGTTGTTGAACAGCCTCCCCGAAAATGAGGCTCAAGTGCTGGCACTATTCTATGGCATTGGCCGTGACCGGGCATACAGCCTTGACGAAATCAGCGAAATGCTTGGCGTAGGCAAAGAACGCATCCGCCAGATAAAATACAAGGGCCTTAAGAGCTTGCAATCCAAAGTACAGCGCCACGGCCTATATTTTAGCTTGAACTAAGAAAGTCATCAAGCAATACCCACAAGCGGTGGCATTTGACAAAATGCCACCGCTTTTTTTATGAATCGAATGCGGGTTTAAGGCAAAAATTATCTTTGCACCCGTTTACAAAACCAATTTTAATGAAAAAGAAACTCAAAGTTTTCAAGTTCGGTGGAGCCTCTGTTAAAGATGCTGCTGGTGTTAGGAATGTTTCCTCCATTCTGAAGTCATTTCAGGAGGACCCAATCATCATTGTCGTATCAGCAATGGGTAAAACCACTGATGCCTTGGAAAAAATTGTGGCCGCCCATGCTAACAAGTCGGGTGAAGCAGCTTCCCACCTTGAAAACATGAAACAGTCGCATTATGCCATCATTGCGGATTTGTTTGGCAATGAACATCCCGTTTATGACGATGTCAACGATACCTTCGTTTCAATTGAATGGGTGCTAGATGAAGAGCCACATCCTAATTATGATTTCATGTACGATCAAATCGTAGCTGTTGGTGAATTGGTTTCTTCAAAAATCTTGGCCGCCTATCTCAACCACGTAGGCCTGCCCACCAAATGGTTGGATGCGAGGGATGTAATCCTAACCGATGATATCTACCGTGAAGGTTGGGTTCAATGGGAAGAAACAGTCGAAAATGCCAATAAAATTGCCAAACCCTTAGTGGAAACAGGTGGTTTTGTGCTTACTCAAGGTTTTATAGGAAGCACAAAGGAAAATTTCACGACCACCTTGGGCCGGGAAGGCTCCGACTATACGGCGGCCATCTTCTCCTATTGCCTCAATGCCGAGAGCATGACCATTTGGAAGGATGTGCCCGGTGTACTCACAGCCGACCCAAGAATCTTTGAGAATGTGGCAAAATTGGACAGGCTTAGCTATAAGGAAGCTATCGAAATGACCTATTACGGAGCTAAGGTCATTCACCCAAAGACCATTAAACCGCTGCAAAACAAGAGTATTCCGTTGTATGTGAAATCCTTTATCGAACCTACCGCCCCCGGTACTTTTATTGGCCCCGATGTGGACGACCTTTATCCACCAATGGTGGCCGTGGAAAAAAACCAGGCACTGTTGAACATTTCAACCCGTGATTTCTCCTTTGTAGCCGAGCACCACATGAGCTATCTCTTTACAAAGATTGCAGAATTCCGCTTACAGGTAAATTTGATGCAGAACACAGCCATCAGCTTCGCTGTCTGCGTAAACAATGTGGACGATCGTGTTCAAAAATTTGTGCGAAGTATAGAAGAAGAGTTCAAAGTAATGGTTGACACCGATGGCTTGGAATTGACAACAGTTAGGCATTATACCCCTCAGACATTGGAAATGCTGAGAAGCGGCAAGATCATTTTGGTAGAAGAACGAACAAAGAACACGGTTCAAATGGTCATGAAAATTGTGCCGGAGCTGAAACGGAAGTAAGAATAGAAAACAGCTCAAAACACAAAGGGGGCTTTCGGGTGAAACCCCGCAAGCCCCCTTTCCATACAGGCCAAAGTTTCAGACTGATGAAAAGTATGAGTAGGAAGGAATAGCAATTTCTATTAGGCATTTGTAGGCCTGGTCATTGAATGCCAAGCCCTTTTATAAAATCAATGGCCCGCTCCTCTGACCAAGCAAATTCACAGTTTGGCCGCCAAAAGCCAACATGCCCCCCGTTTTTTGGGATTTCAAGGTGGATATAGCTATGATTTTCGCATAGCGCTGTGGGAAAGCAAACGGAGGGTAAAATTGGGTCGTTCAAGGCTTGTACCAGCAAGGTAGGCACTTGGATACCTGACATAAAATTCTTGGCAGAGGCTTTCTCGTAAAAATCTGACGCATCCTTGAAGTCATTGAGCGGGGCTGAAAAAAATTCATCAAAATCCCGCCAGACTTTAATTCGTTTTAAGTTTTCGAGGTCAACAACACCTGGATACTGGCCTGCCTTAATGACCATTTTCTGTTTGAGGTAGTACAGGAAGCGTTTGCGGTAGATGATGTTCTCAAAGCTATCAAGGATTTCGGCTCCAGCTTTCAGGTCTGTAGGCGCTGAGAATACCACTGCCGCGCCTATGGGTGCTGGAACTTCTTTGCCATGAACCCCAAGGTATTTCATCGTGATATTGGCACCCATACTGAACCCACACAATACGATTGTTTGGTAATTTTTCTGCTTCAATGCATGGTTTATGACCGCTCCAATATCATCTATATCACCGTGATGGTACATTCGCTTGGCCTTGTTCATCTCTCCGCTGCACGAGCGACAGTTCCAAGCGAGTGCGTCCCAACCATTTTGAGAAAAAATTTTAGCCATGCCAAGTATGTACTGGCGGTTGGAGTCGCCTTCCAAGCCATGCGTCAGAATCACTAGCCGCTTTTTGCCGTTGTCCACCCAGTCCAAATCCAGGAAATCGCCATCCTGTAGGGTTATGCGTTCCCGCTGGTATTCAATGCCTTTCACATTGCGTAGCAACACTGGTGCAATCGTTTCAACATGTCCATTGATGAAAAGACGGGAACGGCGGTAGGTTGATTTAGGAACGAGTGGCAAAATGGAAGGTGTTCTTTTCAGTAACCGGGTTGGCCACTGTAGTTGATTATTTTATTTCATAAAAAACATACGACGCCCTCTCTGGTGAACAAACGGCTAACCTGTCGCCTTCGGCTATGATATAGTACTGTAGCGTTCCAGGCTTGTCAACCGAAACAGCGTAAACGTCATCGCCGCTCGTAGTCATTTCCAATTGCTTAAATGTTTCAGCAGGTCCTTGTCGGTACATCAACCAAACCTTTTGTGCGTCCGTAACCTTGATGTTTATGCTGGCCTTTACACCTGACACAGTATGTTTTACCTCACCGACAACTGGGTTTTTCCCATTAAACAAGGGGTGCTTCAACAAGGATTCCGTGCGGGCTTTCATCAACTCTTCAATGCCAATTATGCTTGTGCTTCCAATGTCAACGGAATTGCGCAGGTTTTTCTCAAAATCATCGAATGAGTATAGCTTATTCGGGTCTTCCTTGACGGCGTCCTTGATGGTAGCCTGCATTTTTTCAGCCAGTTTCAAGTATTCGCCATTGGCAAAATTCTCCATCAAAATCGTTCGACAATGACCAATATACACCTTGCGCCAAAACGGGTTGGCCAATAAATTCGTGATCAAAGGGCGCTTTGGGTTCTTGTTTTTGAAGTGAGAGAAAAGGCTGAACTGTTGCAATTCTTCATTGGTAAGCTCTCCTTGCTTTTCACCATCCAACCTAAACCCACCAAAAGAAATGTTCAAGTCCCAAATAAGGGGGGTCATCAGGCCATCTGGCGTTTTGTACAAGTAGTAATTATGGCTGAAGCGGCCAGTGTAGCTGTCGAGGTTGACAAGGACATGGTTAAAGGCGTGCATCCAAAGCGTCATGTCAATATTGAGCTTTGAAGGAATTGCATCGGGTGCAAGGCTTACCGTTTTGGACAATCCAACCAGATCCTTCCAACCTTGTTCTTCTTTGCTTTCCAATTCATACCAACCCCCATAACATTTGGAGTCGTCGCCTACATAGGTCAAGGATGAATACTCTCCTTCTTTGCACCCAGCCGGTGCAGGCAGCACGTCTTCCCATTCAGGGTCGCACTTGAAAAAGCTACCGTTTGAATTGCCATAAGCATCTTTCAGAAACTTCTCATCAATGGACTCTACATTGGAGTAAAGGCCAATATACTCACCATTTACATACACTTTGGCGAAATTGGATTTCGGGGCAGGCATGTACTTTCGTGCTATTTCATAGGAAACAGCCTCCCTGACATAACTGGGGTCCATGAAAACATTACCCAGTTTCAAAGTCTCATAACCTCCTTCGAATCGCTGGTCTTTCTTGGCGTAATTGGCTTTTAGGTTAAAGGGAAGTTTCTGCTTGTTGCGCTTACGTGGGTTTTTATAAGAACTGTTTCCCTTGTACCTAACCCCTACCCCTTCGTATTGCTTGCCGTCAATATCTACGACAGCCACTAGTCGCTCTTTCAAGCCACGGGTTTTCAAAGAGTCCAATTTCTTGCCCCAATCCGACACATTGAACTGGATTTTTATGACAGGAACCTTGTCCGAATCGTAAAAACCTTGGGCATAACCAGTTGAAAAACAAAGGATTACAAGGCAGGATAACAGAAATTTTCTCATAACTAATGACTGGAAGAATGCAGCCGCAATGCCGATCAAGCAACGGTTTGCTCAATAGGCATTGCGTGAACCATTTACTTATTCAACGCTTCGAGCGTGGATTTATGCTTCTCCCACATATAATTAGCAGGACTATAACTTATGAGTCCAGGGTTTTCAGCCACAATATAGTATTCAATGGATTGTTCGCCATTCTGGGGCACGATGATTACACCGTAAATATTGTTGTTGGCTGTACCGTCGTCAAATTTACTATCGTCCTGCATCGAGACCATGGTATAACTGCCCTTCCCATCCAACCTGTAGTATAGTTCTACCCGTTTTGGAAACTTGTCAACCTTGGCTGTGATATGGAATTGTTGGACTTTTTGGCTGGACAATGGCTTACGGCCCTCCACTTGAACCTGTGAGATTTCTGGTGGGAAAACCGCCAACTCTGGATGTGCCTTTAAAAAGGAAGTTCTACGAGTCATCAGTTCAAGAAGGCCAGGGATTTTGCTTTTCTTACCTACCGTTTTTTCAAGACTGGCGTCAAATTCTGCAATGGTATAGGACTTGTTAGGGTCTTCGTTCACAGCGCTGCGAATCATGGCTTGCAGTTCTTTCGCCCGCTTATCAAATTTCCCACTGGTGAACCAGTCCTGAAGGATGGTCTTCATGTGGGTCAGGTAAATTTTTTTGTAATCTGGGTCACTCAAAAGTTTACTAATCAAAGGTTTGGTGGTATTCTCAAGATGGAGCAGTGGGTCAAGCTCTTGAAGTCCTTTCAATTTCAGGTCGGAGCCTGAACCGATGTTCTTGAAACTGCCGAAAGCAAGGTTTAAATCCCAAATAATGGGTGAAAAGCGACCATCGTCATCTTGATAAAGGTAGTAGTTCACACTGTTCTGGCCTGTGTAGCTGCTCAGATTCACAACGACGTTGTTGAATGCTAACATCCATAAAGTATTGTCAATATTGAGTACCGTTTCGATTTTGTCAGTCTCCTGATTGAGGATCTTAGCAAGTTCCATCAGATCCTTTGTACCATGCTCGGACAGTTTCTCAAAATTATTTTCGTAACAACTGATTTGGTTGTCATACTCCAATGAGCCGAAAAGATTGTTTTTACAACCACTTGGCTGCTTTTCACCAGCGTCTTGGTTTGCCTTGAAGAAAGCATTGTCAGCACTTTCGAAAAAACGGCTCAGGAAATTAGCCTCCGACACTGATTCAATATTCGCAAATAGCCCGTAATACTTCCCATTTATGGTCACCTTGGTAAAATTGGCCCTAGGTGCCGGCATGTAGTTTCTTGCAATTTCATAGCCAAGCACCTCCCTAAGCATACTTGGGTCTCGCAAGGTATTGGAGAGCTTTACGACAGATGTACCTTGATAGTTGGCCAATTTTTCCTTTGAATCCAGGACGATATGAAGTGGATTGCGGGGATTATTAGGAGCAAAGGATTTGAAACCACGGAAGCGCACGCCAGCATTTTCAAAGCGAATACCATTGATTTCCACCACGCCAGCCAGTAAGCCGTCACCGTTGAACCGCAAGGAATCCAAGATATAGCTCCAATTTGTCTGTTTGAAACTGATTTTGATGTCCTGAATTTTTTCCACCGAAAAAAAATCTGCTGGTGCGGGTTTGTTTTGAGCATTGGCAGCAGTGATGCCACCGAGCAAGAACATGAAAAGAAAAAGAGAAAAATGCTTCATGTTAAAAAATATCTTTTTGCGGTTTTTTTTGGTAATGATTTGATTGTCAATTGTTTGCACAAAAAAGGAATTTGCTTTTCCAAAAAATCCGATTTTTTGTTCAAATTATGGTGCAATGATATAAAAAATGGGCGAAGTGAAGGTTGGAAGCCATCAAGTCATCTCCTCAAAAAATCCTGTTTTTGTGTTCTTCTTGACTTTATTCCAATGGAAATAGCGTCCGTTCATTACGACGTAAACACCAGGAGGAAGTGTTTGGAGGAATGCCAAGGCACTACCCAAATTAAAGAACCCATCAGACGAGGTGCCAAATGCATAGGGTACCATTGCGCCTGTCAACACTACGGTCTTGTTTTCGATTCCATAGTTGGCAATGAAATCCGCTGTTTTCACCATTGTGTCAGTCCCATGTGTAATCAAGATTTTGTCGTAAGGGCATCGAAGGCAGTTATGAGCAATAATTTCACGGTCAGTGTCCTGCATTTCAAGGCTGTCCACCATCATCAATGTCTTTACATCAAGGTCAACTGTGCAGCGGCCTCGTTCAAGCATAGTGGGGACATGGGTGCTTTTGAAATAAAGCCCTCCAGAAATATAGTTGTATTCCTTGTCAAAAGTGCCTCCTGTTATATAAACCTGAATCATGGTAAGAAGTTGGTTAAGGCTGATTGCCGAAAGTTTTGAAACACGGTCACAAAGATTGAGAATTCTTGACTTCCTTTACTTCTTGTGCCAAAAATAATAGTCACCTTCGATGATTGTTGGATTGATTCATTGGTAGTTTGGCGCAATTTTATAGGCTGTAATTTTAGATGTGAAATGATTTCTTTTTCATTTTTTAAAAAAAATGCAACCATCTTTGTTACCTGACTGTCATTTGAATCGTCATTTTAAAATCACCCGGACTGCTTTTAGTCCGCATTTTTTCACAACAAAATTTAATCGAAATGAAAAGACTTCTCCATTCTGCAATCTACACTTTGTTGCTGCTTGCGATAACCTGCTCAGGAGCTTTTGCTCAAGAAGCCACAACCCCAAGCACCACCAATAAAGTCACCATCATCCAAAAAACCCAAAATGACGATGGCTCTTGGTCGGTAAAGAAAAAAACGGTCGAGAAAGGACAATCTGCTGAGAACTATATGAAGGAACTGGAAATCAACACGCCGATCGAGTCAGTCAGAGAAGTTATCGTCATCAATGGTGATGAAGCACAAAAAGAAAGCTCAAATGCCGAAACGATTATTATGATTCGTCAAGGCAACAATAAGACGGAAATCAAGTGGGATAACGCCGAAGGCGCTGAACTCCCCAACTTCAACTGGAACAGTGAAAAGAAAATGCACCGCAGTTTCAATAGGGGCATGGCTGAGTTCACCCTCATAGGCGATGAAACGGATGAACCAAAAGCTTTCCTTGGCATCTATCCTGAGCGCCACGAAAATGGTGGCGTATTGGTAACGGACATCGTGCCGGGTGCTGGAGCGGCCGCAGCTGGCCTGCGCTCAGGCGATATCATTATTAGCATTGATGGCAAAACCTTGGCATCTCGTGGTGGCCTCACCAACACCTTGGAGGCTTATAAGCCTGGTGACAAAATCGAAGTTTCCTATTTGCGTGAAAGTCAATCATTGAACACTACTGTGGAATTGACCGCACGCAAGCAAGACTCTCATAGGAGTTACAACTATAGTTTCAACAGCAAGACAGAGCGCAACCCGTGCGAAGTTTTCATCGGCGTGACAATTGGCAGTTGGGGCCATGAGGGCGAAGATGGTGTTGGCATTGATGGCATTATTCCTGGCTGGCCAGCAGAGGAAGCAGGGTTATTGGCAGGTGACCGCATACTGTCCTTGGATGGTGTCGATGTAAACACTCACAACGAACTGGTGATAGAGCGTGACAAGCATAAGCCAGGTGAGTATTTCGTGGTTGAATACCTAAGAGAGGGCAAAGTAATGACCACCAAAGCCCGCTTCAAGTCTTGTGACAAAGAAGAAGTGAAAGAAGAAATTGTCGAGCAACCTAATGCCACGGAGCTTCTCAAAATTGAAAACAGCCTCGAATTGGAGGAAATCAACGCTTTCCCAAACCCAACGGTTGGCAATTTAAGCGTGACATTTAAGGGTGAAGCTGTTCCAACGGTAGTGACCATAACGGACATCAACGGCAAAGTGGTTTTCAACGAAAACTTGAAAAGCTTTGATGGCTATTACACCCGTCAAGTGGATGTCAGCCAAGGTGCCCCTGGAACTTTGCTGGTCAGCATCCGCCAAAACGGCAAGGTATTGACGAAACCAGTCGTTCTTTTGAACAGGGCATAATTTGATGATGTGCAAATGGAAAGCCCCGGCAGATGGAGAACTGCCGGGGCTTTTCATTTTGCCAGGTTTCAACCCAAGTCCTTCATCGTCAACTGAATGCGCCTTCTTTTCAAATCCACTTCCACCACCCTTACATTCACCTCTTGGCTTAAGAAAACCACGTCGGCAGGATTTCGAACATATTTGTTGGAAAGTTGGGATACATGGACAAGCCCATCTTGCTTTACTCCAATATCCACAAAAGCACCAAAAGCCGTGATATTCGTAATTATACCCGGCAAAACCATTCCGTTGGTCAAGTCTTCAATGCTTCTGACGTTTGCAAAAGTAAATGCCTTGGCTTCGCCCCTTGGGTCAAGGCCCGGCTTTTCCAATTCTTTCATGATGTCCGTCAGGGTTGGCATCCCAACTTTTTCCGATATATACCTATTGAGGTCAATTTTTTTGCGTAGGTGTGGGTCAGCAATCAATTCCGGCACTTTAACCCCAAGGTCTTTTGCCATTTTCTCAACAATACTATAACTTTCAGGGTGAACAGCAGAATTGTCAAGTGGGTTTGCGGCCCCTCTAATGCGCAAAAAACCAGCACATTGCTCGAAAGCTTTTTCGCCCATGCGGGCCACTTTCTTCAATTGCTGGCGAGATTCAAACTGGCCATTTTCAGTCCGAAATTTTACGATGTTTTGGGCTAACGAAGGCCCAAGTCCAGAGACATAGGTCAGTAGGTGCTTGCTCGCCGTATTTATATTGATACCTACTGAGTTTACACAACTCTCCACTGTGCGGTCAAGGCTTTCCTTAAGTTTAACTTGGTTTACATCGTGCTGGTATTGCCCAACCCCGATATTTTTGGGATCAAGTTTTACCAGTTCCGCAAGCGGATCCATGAGTCGCCTACCGATTGAAATTGCCCCCCGAACCGTTAGGTCAAGGTCTGGAAACTCCTCCCTTGCCACCTCTGAAGCGGAATATATGGATGCCCCTGCTTCACTGACCTGAAAAATATTGACTGGATGGGCAAAAACGATGTCCTTGCAAAGGTCCATGGTCTCCCTTCCTGCCGTTCCGTTCCCTATGGCAATAGCGGCAATATGGTACTTCTCCACATTGTCCTGCAAAATCTTACGAGCCATGTACTCATCCGAATTGGGCGGATGCGGGTAAATGGTCGTGTTGTGCATTAAATCGCCGAACTCATTGAGCATCACCACTTTGCAGCCAGTTCGGAAACCAGGATCAATGCCCATAACCCTGTGTGGGCCTAGCGGTGCAGCAAGCAACAATTGCCTCAGGTTTTCCACGAAAATATTGATGGCCTCCAAATCTGCTTTTTCCTTCGATTCGTTCCGAAACTCCGTTTCGATGCTCGGCCCCAACAGCCGGTCGTAACTATCGTGCAAAGCTTCCTTGACCTGCTTGGTAGCGTTGCCATTGCCATGCAGCAAATGGTGCTCCAACCGGTTCAGCACTTCTTCGTTATCAGGTTCAATGGTCAACCGAAGGAATCCCTCGTCTTCCCCACGCCGCATGGCCAAAAGTCGGTGGGATGGGCAGTGTTTCAGCGGTTCGCTGAAAGCAAAATAGTCTTGGTACTTGGCAGCCTCTTCTTCTTTTCCACGAACTAGTTTGGAAATAATCTTAGCGCCTTTTTTGAAGGCGAAGCGAACTTTTTGTCGCACCTGTTCATCTTCGCTAATCCATTCGGCAATAATATCACGGGCACCTTGCATGGCATCTTCAAGGGTGGGCACCTCATCCGTTAGGTAAGATTGAGCAAGTTGCTCGAATTGCTGGTTTCGTTGTTCAAAAATGATTTTGGCAAGTGGCTCAAGCCCTTTTTCACGAGCAGCGGTGGCACGGGTTTTACGCTTAGGTTTGTAAGGCAAGTAAATATCCTCCAGTTCGATTGGGTCCCAACAATTTTCAATGCGATTGCGAAGTTCTGGGGTCATTTTCCCAAGCTCTTCAATGGTATGGAGGACGGTTTCCCTTCGCTTATCCAATTCTTGCAGCTTTTTCAACTCTTGTTGAATGGCGGCAAGCTGAACCTCATCGAGGGAGCCCGTAACTTCTTTCCTGTACCTGGCAATGAAAGGAATGGTAGCGCCCTCAGACAATAGGTCAATCGTGTTCTCGACTTTCTTTTGGGGAATGTTCAACAAGCCCGAAATGATGCGAGGATAAATCATAGTATTCGTTAGTGTAATAGTTTAAGGAACAGATTTTAAATAAAGTAACAAATTGATTTTCTTTGCCGGAAACAAAAACGGCATGACAAAATATAATCAGGAGACGGAGACTTTGATGTTGGCTCACTATGCTCGGTTAC
>JALHQW010000063.1:0-32750 GCA_022841745.1 Saprospiraceae bacterium
ATGAGCCATAAGAAATTTACAATTTCTTATGGCTCATCCACCGCCCTATCAATGATGTAGATTGCGGAAAATTTTTGAAAAAATTTTCCGCAACCTACATCATTGATTTCTTGGATTGCCAGAAAATGCGTCAGTTATTTTTAGTCCATTTCCCCCACCAAATGCACCAGCCCATCCACAATGAACTGCACACCGATGGCCACTACGAGGAAGCCCATGATACGGGCAATGGCACTGAGGCCACCTTGCCCGAGCACCTTAAAAAGAAATGGAGCAGCACGGAGCGTCAAATAAACCATTAGGCCCATGGCAAGTATGGCAGCCAAAATCCAGACCCGTTCGCTCCAGTCGGGGTGCTGCTTGAACATGGTGATGAGGTAGGAAATGCTGCCCGGCCCTGAAAGCAGGGGCATGGCCATGGGGGTAAAGGCAATTTCTTGACGGCTTTGGGAGTCGGCGGCCACGGTCTCGTTGTAGCCTTTTCGTTTGGCGAAATTGCCTCCCATTAGGCTGAACCCGGTACTGAGGAGCACCATACCGCCCGCTATCCGCATGGAATGGATGGTGAGTCCAAAAAAGCTGAGGATGTAAGTGCCTGCCAAGAAGAATCCAATCAGGATAAGCAGGAAATAGAAACTGGAAAAAAGTGCAATTCGGTTGCGTTGCTTTGCCTCCATACCACTCGTCAAGGAGATGTAAACAGGCACTGCGCCCGGCGGGTCAACAATGGAAAACAGGGAAAACAACGTAGCAAGAAAAAACTCCATGTCACTATTTTTTGCAAAAATAGCTAAGTTCTTACAGCCTTTTTTGCCTAGTTTTGAAACAAAAACCTTGGTTTCTCTATTATATCCTTTAGCTTTGCAAGAATTATGGTCCCACCTCTATAGAATACGTCTCCATTTCCGATTTAGACATATTTTATAATCACCATGAAACAACGTCTATTCCCTTTATATTTCTTGTTGCTTTTAGCAACTTCCCCGCCGTTGAACGGCTACAACCCCTTGTCACTTCCTGTTAAGGCAGAGCATGTCATTTCCCTTACTGCTGAATCTACAGGCTGGTCAGCTGAGCTTTATTGGACTGCTACATTTGACGATGATCTCGTTTCCTTTGCCGTGCAACGCTCTTTCGATGGCGTTGATTATCAAGATATTATAAACTACGACCGCCATTTTGTCGCCGCAGGCGACACCGATGCCTTTCGGGAACAGGACAACGATCCCATGCCGGGCGAAAACTTCTACCGTGTCCGTTTTGTACTTTCCAACGGCGAACAGGTGTTCAGCGAACGCAGGAAACTCTATTTCAAGGAGGTCGCCGCTTTCGAGATTTTCCCGAACCCCACGGGTCGCCAAGTGAACCTATTGATGAAAAAATTCAGGGGAAAAGAGGTAGAAGTCATGATTTTTGATGGCTTCGGCGATCAAGTTTACCAGCAACATATCGCCAACGTTGACGAAGGCATGCTCCGCATCGAATTGGAGACCATGCATCCTGGCATTTATTCCGTCAGTGTTTTGCACAGGGGTAAGACCTTTACCCGCCGACTTGTGGTGACCAGTTTACAAGAGAATTAACCAATGTACTTGTTAGATGGGTTAGATGAGTTTGAGGGGTTTGAATTGTTTCACTCACAACTCAAACCCCTCAAACTCATCAAACCATCTTCATGTTCACAGCATCCCACCGCACGAGTTTTTTCTCCGCATAGCTGATATTGGCAGCCAACGAAGGCGCCGCTGCCCTGAACCCGAAAACGGCATCCTCTACGGGTTTTTTCCCATTCCGCATACAATCAAAGAAATTTCGGTGGTGGTCGAACCGTTCGTCATAACCTTCTGGCGTTAGCCATTGCTGTGTCTTAGGCTCTTGAAGCTTAGGAGGGAGTGGTGGATATTTCTCTTTGTACCAACGCTCGTAGTCTTTTTGCTGTGCCGCTGTGAAGGTGTGGAACGTATCCCAGCCGCCATAACCTGGGTACGGGTCAATCGGGCTGCGGTGCAATTTCACGTCCGACCAGCCAATCTCCAGCACGCCCTCTGTACCGACCAACCTGTTCATCCATCCACCACCGTCGCCGCTGATGAGGTTCACCCGCATTTGC
This sequence comes from Saprospiraceae bacterium, assembly GCA_022841745.1. Taxonomy (GTDB): domain Bacteria; phylum Bacteroidota; class Bacteroidia; order Chitinophagales; family Saprospiraceae; genus UBA6168. The sequence continues at coordinate 2,111 of JALHQW010000063.1, forward strand.
AGGTTGAAAGCAGGGTGGGAGGCGGTCTTTGGGTAGTCCATCAGTGCGATTTGGATGTCGGGCACATCACGGCCATCCTTCCAATAGCGCAGGCCGCCCGTAGCAAAAATCAACTCGGGGCCAGCTGAGTCGAGCAGGAAATGTAGCCCAGTGAAAAGGTGAACGAAAAGGTCGCCTCCGACCCCAGTGCCGTAGTCTTGGTAATTGCGCCAGCGGAAGAACCGAACGGGGTCGTATGACCGCTTGGGGGCGTCGCCAATGAATCGGTTCCAGTCCACCGTCTTTTCCGAGGCGTCGGTCGGGATGCTGTACTGCCATGCGCCATTTGCTGACTGCCTGTCCACGAAAGCCTCAGCGGCAATCAACTCTCCGATGGCCCCCGATTGATAAATCTCCTTGGCCTTTTGCATGGCGATGGAACTCGCCCGCTGGCTTCCTACTTGGAGTATTTTCCCGGTTTTCTTTTGGGCATCAATCACCGCATGGCCCTCGTCAATGTGCTGGACCATTGGTTTTTCGCAGTAAACGGCCTTGCCTGCATTCAGTGCTGCGATGCTGATATGGTCGTGCCAGTGGTCGGAGGTGCTGACGAACACGGCGTCAATGTCCTTCCGGGAGAGGATTTCCTCGAAGCTGCGGGTCGTGAAAATGTCCTTGCCGTAAACCTCTTTGGCCCTTTCAAGACGACCATCGTAGAGGTCGCAGACGGCGGCAATCTCCACGCCCGGTACTTGCTTGGCGGTATCCAAATTGCCAAAGCCCATGATGCCCATGCCGATACCTGCTATCCGGATTTTATCGTTTGGCCTGTAGCGGCCTTCGGGTTTCTCCCAATGGAGTACCTCAGGTTTTATATTGGCTTGTGTTGCCTTCGGCAAAATGGCAGAAGCAATGGCCCCAACGGTCAGTTTCTTGACGAAATTGCGGCGAGTGGTATTTTTCATGGCGTTGAAAATTGCAGGATTGATTGATAGTTGAATTGTCGGTGGGGTTGTTCAAGCAAAGCTACAAATGGTGGGCTGTTGCGAGAATTTTTTTTCCGAATGGGCAAAAAAAGAAAAGCCGCTGTGAGTCAATTCACAGCGGCTTTCAGTGCCCGGAGCGGGACTCGAACCCGCACTGCCGCATGGCAACAGGATTTTCTTACCTGCTACGGCTTTCGCCGCTCACACCGAGAAGTGTGATTTGTGGTCTGGACTTTCTCTTGACCGTATCCATTTGGACTTAGGCCCCTCCCATTAAGTCTCTACACCTTCCCTGCTTCAAGGGCTTGGCTCGGGATTGCCAATTCAAAACATTGAATAAGGTTTCCCCGAATTTGAGAGGCTATACGCTGACGGTTTCCCATCAGGCACTCAAATTTTTCTGTTCTTTGAACGAAAGGTTTCCGTTTGGCTATGGCAATTTGGACAAAGAAGCTCTAAGTTCGAAATGTGTTGATTGGTTCGGTTACCATCTTTATGATGTAACTCTAACGAAAGTACTTTTCCTCTCCATGAAGAAATCCCACAAACTTCACATTCCAGCTTCTTAATCCCTTCTTTGATAAGTCTGTTTTTTAGTTTGAACGATTGATAGTGAGGATGTAGCCCCTCATGGATTATTTCCTCTAAAGGAATTTTAGGGGCAATTTTAGCTAACCCTCTACCCGATTGATTTGGCTTATAGCAGCCAAGGGGCAGGGCACGTTTTTTAAACGAATTAAAATGCAACCCAAGTTTCGTAGCAGCTTCTGCCATAGTTTTTGCAGTTTCGCATGCCTCGATGAATTCAACATCACTATGTCTTTTGTTCAAACGCCAATTAACCTTTTTCATTGAAGTAAATCGAACAGCCAAAGGATTTCAAAGAACAATCAGAACTAAGTCCTGCGTGTCTACCATTCCACCACCCGGGCTTGGATAGTGCAAAAATAAAAAAGTCTTCAAAAATTGACACCAGTTTTAACAACAACCAACTATGGGTTTGACTTCATTCTAGAAATAGAAATCGCTTCCACTGGAATCAATATTTGAAGACTTTAAGAGCGGAAAACGAGACTCGAACTCGCGACCCCGACCTTGGCAAGGTCGTGCTCTACCAACTGAGCTACTTCCGCTTATTTGAATGCTTTTCTTGTAAAGCGGGGCAAATATATGACGACCAAGTTCAAATTGTCAAACACCTTCAAGGATTTTTTTTCAGTTTTTAATTTCTAACTGAGCAATGAGGTGATAAGTTCCTGATAGTCAATGTATTTTCAAAGGTCAATTTTTTTATCGTAGCTGAAAAAAAACTCCTCGCCCAAGCTCACCATGACCAACCCGGCTCCTTGGCGTTCGCAGGTTTCGGAAATCAGCGCTGAAGCAAGTTGGATGTTTTCTTCGTCCAAATGGCTGAATGGCTCATCGAGCAACAGCATTTCAAAGGGCTGGCAAAGTGACCGCAAGATGGCAATCCGCTGCCTTTGACCATAAGACAGGGTGGCAGCGGTTTGGTTTAGGTAGGGTGCCATGCCAAGCCGTTCGGCCATTTGGAGGATAGCAGCTTCCGAGAAGTGGCCTGTTTGGCCATTTTTGAGCAGGATGTTTTCAAGGCCTGTCAACTGGGGAAACAACCGGAGGTCCTGGAAAACAATGGAAAGCTGGCGTTGGCGACAGTTTGCCCAATCGTTGGGGGAGAAATGCCTCACGTCCTTGCCGTGAATCGTGGCCAATCCTTCAAAATCTGTTCGCAACCCGTAGATGATATGCAGGAAAGTGGACTTCCCTTTTCCAGATGCCGCATTGACGAGGTAGCGCTTGTCTTTTTCAAAAAAACATTGCGTAGCAAAAATGCCTGAACCCGGTCTGATGCCATTGGGCATTTCCACGAGTGGGGTAGGGCGTAGGTTGTTCAGTTCAATCATACGGATAAACGGTTGACGATTGACGGCTGACGGTGGACGGCTGGCTGCGGAGCAACTTTGGCCAATCAGGGATTTCGGTATCGGCTGGCGTGGGTTAGGATGCTGGCTTTGTAACCTATTGCACCAGCATCCTCCAACGAATGTTGCACTTCTCCCTCCAACGGCATTCCCACAATGTCAATTTCAGTGATGCTTTGCGAAGCAAAAAAATCGGAAAGCCCCGTGTCATTTGCCTTGTTTGCATCAAAAAATGCGCTGTGTGGCGGAACCTCTTTTTTCGTGCCCATCTGGGCAATAAAGGCGATGGGGCTTATCCTCAGCCCTGGAATCATCTCTGCCCCGAAGCTGCCGGGTACGCAATGGATATGCTGCAAAATGGTAGGGTGGCCGTTGATGGGGATGGTCTGGCCGGGCCTGCGCCAGAGGTGGTTTGCTGCGAACATAAGGTGGTCGGCAGGCATGGCAAAATTGGCGGCCACTACAAGCCCATAATTGGGGGTCAATTCGTTGATTACCTGTACAAGTTCTTGACCATCAGGCACTTCAGCTGGGCCTCCGGGCAATAAATCCACCTGCATTCCAATGATGAGCAACGCTTTCATCAATAGCCGATTTTAGCGGTTGGTTTGGCCAACTCCTTGCGGAGCGAAGCCATGCGTATAGCTGTTACGGCTGCTTCCACGCCCTTGTTGCCATGCTTGCCGCCGGCCCTTTCAAGCGCCTGCTCATGGTTGTTGGGCGTCAGCACCCCGAAAATACAGGGTATGCCGCTGGCAATGCTGAGGTTTGTCAACCCAGTTGCTACGGCGTTGTTGATGTACTCGTCGTGCTGGGTCTCCCCTTTGATGACGCACCCAAGGCAAATGATGGCATCAAAACGCTTTACGCCCGCCATGATTTTTGCCCCAACGGGCAATTCAAAAGAACCAGGCACCTGAGCCGTCCGAATATCATCTTCAGCGACTCCGTGCTTTAGCAAAGTATCCAAACAGCCTTGGTATAGCACATGGGTTATGTCAGTGTTCCAATCTGAAACCACAATGCCGAAGCTAAGCCCAGCCGCCGAGGGCAGGTTCGATTCATCGTAAGTGGAAAGGTTTTTTAATGAACTGGCCATTGAAAGAAGTATTAAGTCCCTTTTTCAAGGGGGTGAAGCGGGAAAAGGAATTATGGATGAAGAATAGGGCCAACAAAAAAAGGCAAGATTCAGTTGAAATCTTGCCTTTTCTGCTGCAAATATTCTTGGCCAATTAGTTCAAGCTCGTGATGTATTTGTCGGCCTCACGGGCTTCATTGGACTGTGGAAACTCGTCCTTGATTTTTTGCCAAGCATTTTTTGCAGCTTCCTTATCACCTTGTTTGTTGCTCAGCAGGGCAACTTTCTTGAGGTAATATGGCGTGATGACATCATTTTCATCTTCGTTAGCTGCCTTTTTATAAAGACTGAGTGCTTTTACGAGGTCGCCTTTTTCTGCGTAGGCATCGCCAAGGGTGCCGCTTTTCATGGCTGGCAACAGGGAGCCGGCTGGGCTGAAATCTTCCAAATAGGAGATGGCAGCATCGAAATTGCCCATGTTCAGGTTGCAGACGCCAGCATAGTAAAGGGCGGCGTTGCCTGCATCGGTGCCACCATATTTCTTAACGATGTCAGCAAAACCAGGGAAGCCACCACCCGGATTGGCAAGTGCCAATGCGAATGAATCACGCTGGAATTGGTGCTCGGCCTGTGCCATTTGCTCCAATGCCTCTTTTTGGCGTGGACCTACATATGCGAACTTGTAGGCTACCCAGCCACCAATGAGGAGCACCAAACCACCACCAATGATGAGGATTTGCTTTTTATATTGCTCAAAAAAGTTCTCTGCTTGCCCGGATACTTCCGAGATGTCAATCAATACATCATCCGGTTTCGTTGTCTTCTTGCGTTGTGCCATTTTACGTTAATCTGAATGTTAAGTTTAGTAAAAACCTTGGTTTAAGCCTCCGTTTTACGGTGAAAACCGGATAAGGTTTTTCAAAAGTGGCGCAAAAATAAAGAAAGTTTTAAACGTAGGCCAATGTTTTGTGTTCTTAGCAAAAAACCTTTCTTTTGCACAAAGCAATAAATGATGACAGCTGAACCAGTTTCCATCTTCGACGAGCTTGCTCAATTTCTGGCAAGCCTTTCACCAAGAAGGGTGTTGAACTTCAAGACTTCGAAAAAATCACAGGAGAGGGTGAGTTTTTTGCTTGAAAAAAATGCTTCTATTGGGTTGTCCGAAAGTGAGCAGAAAAAAATGGAGAAGCACATGCTGATAGAGCATATTGTACAATTGGCCAAGGCTAAAGCGCTCATCAAATTGGCTCAAAAATGAGGTTTCATATTTCAAAAGCCCTTCGTGACCTTGTTGTATTGCGGGCATCAAACCGATGTGAATATTGCAGAATACCACAAGTGCTTACCAACTACGAGTTTCATATTTAGCTTCAAAACACAAAAAAGGCCGCTGTCCTCGACAACGGCCTTTTTTCGTCAATCCTTCATAAAAGGATAATTCGGCTCAGCGTAGTTATCCGTGTAAAGCTCAGCAGCATCGGGGTAGGGTGAAGCCTCTGCAAATGCCTCTGCTTCATCTATCTCCTGCCTGATGCGCTCTTTGATTGCCTCGATTTCCCCTTCCGTGGCATATCCAAGGCTCATAATCTTTCCTTCAGTGACCTTGATGGGGTCAATATCTTGATAGCTTTTCAGTTCATCCCTTGTGCGATAGCTACCGGGGTCGGATACCGAGTGGCCTTTGTAACGATAGGTCTTTATTTCGAGGTAATACGGGCCTGCCCCGCTGCGGATATGGGCTGCGGCCTTGCTGATGGCCTCGTAAACAATTTCAGGCGACATGCCGTCCACTGCCTCGCTTGGCATCTCGTAGGCATGGCCCAGTTTGTACAAGTCCTGCACATTGCTGGTGCGCTCCACCGAGGTGCCCATGGCGTAATGGTTGTTCTCACAAATGAAAAGAACGGGCAGCTTCCAGGTCATGGCCATGTTGAAGGCTTCGTGCAGGGCACCCTGACGGGCAGCGCCATCGCCAAACATGGTCACACAAAGGTTGTCCGTGCCTCGGTATTTCTCAGCGAAGGCAATGCCTGCACCGATTGGAATCTGAGCGCCCACGATGCCGTTGCCCCCAAAATATTTGTGCTCCCTTGACATAAAGTGCATGGAGCCACCTTTGCCTTTGTTCACCCCTGTGACCTTGCCGTACAACTCGGCCATGGCCTCCTTGGTCGTAATGCCCCTGCCGATGGCCGTTCCATGCTGCCGATATCCCGTTACGATGCAGTCCGTTGGGCGGAGCACGCTTTCCATGCCAGCCGTGATGGCCTCTTGGCCAATGTACACGTGAAGAAAGCCCCTAATTTTCTGTTGGCTGTAAGCCATGAGGCAGCGCTCTTCAAAGCGGCGGATGCGGAGCATCAATTCATACCAAAACAGGTATTGTTCCCTGCTGTATGCCGCTTTTTTGGATTCTGCCTTTTTGGGTGCTGCTTTTTTCACTGGTTTTGCTGTTTCAAGAACCATTTTATTATCAAGTAAAAAGGTAAAAGTTTAAGGAAATAGTTTAGGCCGTGACTACCCCGTCTATTGTGCAAGCCATCTTATCCTGTTGTGATTCAATCGCTTATGCAAAAAAATGGGCAGTTTATGCCGAGACAAGTCAGTGTTCAATTAACAATACACAACTTGCCGGGTTGCAAAAGTCCGCATTTTCCGTAAAAAATGAAATAAAAAAACGGTGGACGGTGGACGATGGGCGTTAGACGGACAAGGGTAAACGTACAACGGTGGAGTTGATTATTCATGGCCAAATGTGCCAGTATCCTCCTAAACTCTGCAACGTCCACCGTCTATCGTCCACCGTCCATCGTTTACCGCCCCGACCTGTCAATAAAATTTGACCCGGCCTGTTGTGTGCCGAACATCAGCACATCCTGTACATTGACGTGCGGCGGCCTCGTGGCCATGAAGTAGATGACCTCTGCCACGTCGCTGGCCCTGAGGGGTTGGAAATTTTCGTAAACCTTTGCCGCCCTATCCTTGTCGCCATCAAAACGGACGCTTGCAAACTCCGTCTCCTCCACATGGCCAGGCGCTACTTGGCTCACCCGTACATTGTGCTGGTAGAGGTCGAGGCGCATGGACTTGGTGAGGGCATCCACGGCAAATTTGGTAGCGCAATACACATTGCCACCAGGATAGACTTCCTTGCCTGCACTCGAAGCCACGTTGATGATATGACCGCTGCGCCGCTTCACCATGTGAGGAGCGATGGCCCTTGTCAGGTAGAGCAGCCCTTTGATATTGGTGTCAATCATCGTCTCCCAATGTTCCAATTCGCCTTCGTGGATAGGCGAAAGGCCACGAGAAAGCCCGGCGTTGTTGATGAGGATGTCCACCTCCCGCCATTCTTCAGGCAAGGTTTCGATGGCTGACGTAACGGCGTCGTAGTTGCGCACATCGAAGGGTAGGGTGAAGAGGTCGGCGTTGTATTTTTCCTTGAAGATAGTTTTCAACTCGTCCAAGCGCTCGGCCCGGCGGCCAGTGGCGATGACCCTGTAGCCATGCTTCGCAAAAAGCGCTGCCGTGGCTCGACCTATTCCCGAGGTTGCGCCAGTAATCAGAACGGTTTTGGTTTTCACGCCCGATTTGTCGTTGGAGAGCGGCAGCACGAACTCGTCCTCCTCCATCTCGTCTTCTTGGTCGAGGATTTCTTCCAGCGTAGCGGTGAAGTTCTTGTTCGAAGGGTCGGCAATGGTTTTTGCCACCGCTATAGGTTCGACATCTGGCATGGTTGCTGGCTCCTCTATCTCGTCCTCCAACAAATCTTCCAAGGTAGGATTCGATTCCGGTTCAGCATCGGCTGGCGCCACAATTGAGTCCTCCAAGGTTTCCATGCCCGCTTCTACTGCCGTTGCAATTTCCTCAGCGGTATCCGCTATTTCAGCAGCCTCGGTCAGTTGCTCCACAGCTGCGAAATTATCCACAGCATCTGCTATGGCCTCTGCTGGTTCTTCCATTTCAGCATCATCGGCAAAATCCTCCAAAGCTGCAAAATTGTCCACGGCTTCTGTTATGTCCACGGAAGGTGCTTCCACTTCAACTTCATGGCTCAATTCCTCCACAGCTGCGGAATCATCCACAGCCTCAACGATAGGGGCAGCGGGTTCTTCCATTTCAGCATCATCGGCGAAATCCTCCAAAGCTACAAAATTGTCCACGGCTGCTTCAATGGCCGCATCCTGATCGTCTTCAATATTTGGCGTTAGCGCCGCTTCATCCAATCCAGCCAACTGCTCCGTAGCCTGTGCCGCCTCTTCTATGACTTCCTCCACTTCGGCAGCTTTGGGTGCTTGCGCAATGGCTGTTTCATGCGGTTGGGGCTCACTGCTTTGCGGAGCAACAAAAGCCGCATCATTTTCTGGTGATTTCAACTCAGGGTTGAGGGCAATCGCCTTTTGGTAAAACTCGGCTGCCAGTTGCCTGTCGCCATTGGAAAAATGGAGCAATGCGAGGTCGTAATTGGCGTAAGAGTGTGCCGGGTCGTATTTGAGTGCAAGGTTGAAATGTTTGATGGCATTGGCCTTGTCGTTGGCTGATTCATTGTACAGGGTAGCAAGGATGTATTGCGCATCTGCGTTCCTTTGGTTGTGCTCCACCGAATTCTTGAAGAACTCCAACGCCAAGTTCTCTTGTCCTTCAAAATGCTGCAAGGTGAGCATCCCCAATCGGTAATAGACCTCTGGGAAATCGGGCTGGAGCGCTGCAACGGTTTCGAAATTGAGCTTTGCATCCTCGTATTCGCCTTGGCTCTCGGAAAGTTCGCCGAGCAGGAACAGGGCATCAGTATGCTCCATGTCATTGGCAAGAATGACCTCCAACTGACTTTTTGCATTTGAGAAGTCCTGCCCATAGCGGGCCAGTGCATACGCATAGTAGTAGCGCATGGTATTGTCGCTTGCATTGAGTTGGACGGTTTGTCGCAGGAAGTCAAGCCCCTCCGATTTTTTGCCTTCGTCAAAAAGTAACACGGCATGTTCTAGCACTTCTTCCGGGGTGGAATGACCATTGCCATCGGCCCTCAGTACCAGGCCTTCATCTTCATCAGAAACAAGTTCCAAATGAACTTTGTCCGTGTTCAGGTAGTCGTCCACCTCGTTGTCCTCAACCGTATTATCGTCCTCGTCAAACAAGGAATCAAGGTTGAAATCTTCTGGCTTATCAGGGTCTTCGCCCACGAACTTGAAATCCTCGCCTTCGTCGTCATCCCCCAAGACTTCGTTCAAAAGGCTGGCAAGTTCAACGCCATCTTCATCGTCGTCGGTTTTCTTGGGCGATGCAATCTGTACGTGGCTGGCTTGGTCAAGTTGGCGAAGTTGGTCGAGGCCCGGTATTTCGTTGAGGTCAATGGGCGGTGCCTCTTCCATTGCTGCTTTTTTCGGTTTTCCGATGTCAGTGTTTTCAGCCATCAGTTCCTCGCCAGAGGCTTTGATGATTTCAGCAAGGGATTGCTGCTGGGGTTGGCCGCTGGGGTTGGGGTTCACTGGCGCTACGGTGAGCCGTTCCGATTCTGTGGCTTCCTGTCCATTGTCCGTGAATTGCCGAAAGGCAGCATAGTTGTTTGCCTTAAAATCGGCAAAATGGTGCCAACGCAGGTTGCGCAGGTAGCGAAGGAATTCGCCAACCTCACCACCGACTTGCCTGGTCACTTCGATTTTTGCCTCCAGGTCGGGATTGTCCTCCTGCCCTTTGAAATCCTTGCGCAAGGCCAGGTACCTGTCCTGCCAGTGGTTCATGTAGCTGATGATATTGCTCACCCGCTCAAAGGAGGTCGGCACCGGTTCCCAAGTTGTGCCATCGGAAGAAAGGTACCGGCCATCAGCAACGATAGGCACCAGTTGCCCGCTGTCTGCCCAATGCTGAAGGGCTTCCAAGGCACCATTCATGCACTGCTCCGATTTCAGGAAATTGTCCGTGATGAGCAACAGGATTGCGCCGCTGGGCGATGATACTGCTTGTCTTAATGGTGTACTTAGGCTGCTATTCAGGTTCCTGCCTTCCACGAGGTAGCCCTGTTTGGCGAGTTCTTCCCGTATTTGTGTCGCAACCTGTTGGTTATCAGGGTGGTATGCGATTATGTGCTGCTTGTTGATTGACATATTGGTTAGATGCTTGATGCTGGATACTTGTTACTTGATGCTGGATATTTGATGCTGGAAAATTCCATATTCATCATTCCATCATTCATCATTCATCATTATTGGCTTAGTTGAGCGACAAACTTATTAAAATTTTCTTTAAACGATGCGTACTCGCTTGTAGCTGGGCCGCTGAAACCAGTATGAATTTTCACGACCCGGTCATTTTTGTCCAAAAACAACATGGTGGGGTAGGCGATTACTTCGTTCAGCATTGGGAGCGACTTGGCAGCCTCTGCTTTTTTGTTCGTGCCGGCGTACACTACTTCGTAGGGCATTTTGAATAGCTCCTTGTAAGTGCGTATGCCACGGTCAGCTTTTGCTTTGTCAGCATGTTTTTCAAAAGCCAAGGCAATCACCGCCAAGTTTTGCGGGTCCTGCTCTTTCAAAAAACTGACCAAAAATTCCGTTTCGTCCCGGCAATTCGGGCACCAGGTACCCAATATCTGGATGATTTTCGCTTTGCCCTTGTATTCGGGATTGTCGAGGGAGATGGTTTTGCCATCAGGGTTCTGGAAGGAGAAGGCTATTTTTTCGAAGCCCGGCTTCAAGAATGTCAACGAGTCTGCATTTGCCAGCTTGAAGTCAGGGTCACGCTTGCCCGACCAAGTGGTTCGGTAGTGCTTCCCGGAGTAAAATGCGCCAGTCAAGGTATTGTCAGGCAGTATTTTACCCTTAAAAAGAAAGGCATGGGAGCCATCAAAACAGGATAGGTAAAACTTGTCATCCTGCACCGTTCCTTCAAGGAAACGGTAGTCGCCCGTCTCGGTCAGGAAGGTACCTGTGAGTCGGTTACCCTCCTGCTTGAACTCAGCTATGGCAGGGTAAGTTTCTTCTGGTTCTGGAAAGGACTCCAATCCGAAGGTGCAGGCCCATTTGCCACCAAGGTCAAGTTTTGGTTGCTTGTGCAATGTGGTGAAGCGCCAATCATCGCCATGCTTCGCAACAAAAGGGATGGAATAATTTTCTCTTGTCGTAACCACCCATTGACCCTCGATGGTATTGCCGGCAAACGCCCCGCTGATATAGGACTCGTACATAGGGAAATTAATGCGGATCGTGTCTTGCGACCGCTTCTTGCTACGCCCAAACTGAATATTGCTGGCTGGCACCATGATGCGCTCATCGCCATTGATGATTTCGAGATGGAAACTGGTGTCGTTGTCATAGATCACGTCGAAATTGAACGGCAGTTCGTATTCGTTCACATCGGCAAATTTCATGTCCACCTTGTCGGGCAGCGGTTTGCCCTTTGGGTTGGAGGAAATGAACTCCGGCGTGAGCTTCAGCGCAGCTCGCCATTTACCTGGCGGCAGCTTGGTGTAACTGCCATCCATGACAAAACAACTATTGAACAACAAGCAGGTGGACAGGGCAATAAGGCTAAGAAATAGGTTGAGTTTTGAATGCATTTTGCTAATGACTAAGTATTTTAATGGCCAAAAATAAGGGGTTTTAAAAGAAATGACCGGATGGTTCATTTAAACGCACCCGGTCATTTTCAGTTGACTTTAATTCAGCTGTTTTATTCCTTGTCTTCGACAAAAAGTACAGCCACTGCCCCAACCAAGAACAACACGCCCGCCATGATCAGCGCATAGACAGCCTCCGACCCAAACGCATGCTTGACCAAAGGGCGATTGGCCACTCCACTGACAATTTGGGGAATGGTGATGAAGAAGTTGAAAATGCCCATGTAAACCCCCATTTTCTTCAAGGGAATGGAGCCTGCCAGGATGGCGTAGGGCATGGCCAAAATGCTTGCCCATGCAATGCCGACACCTATCATCGAGAAATGCAGAAAGAATGGGGTTTTGATGAAATAGATGGAAATAAGGCCCAAGGCCCCGCAGGTCAAGGCAATGGCATGGGTCTTCCTCCTGCCAACGGCATTGGCGATGAAAGGAATCAACATTGCAAAGAACATGGCGACCAAGTTATAGGTCCCGAAAATGGTTCCCACATAGTCCCCCGCATCTTGGAAAGTCTTGGAACTTGTGTCATCAATGGCGCAACCATAAATATGGACTGCTACTGCTGGGGTTGTGAAAACCCACATTGAAAAAAGGCCAAACCAAGCGCAGAATTGCACCAAGCCCAGTTGCCGCATGGCCTTGGGCATGTTAGCGATGTCCTTGAAAATATCGAAGAAACTACCGCTGCCTTCTACTCCAGCCTCGCCTTCTTCTTCAAACTGCGAGACTTCTTCCGGGGAGTATTCTTTGGTGGTTATCACCGTCCACAAAATTGCAGAGATGAACACCGCTGCGCCTACATAAAACGACATGATCACGTTCGGGGCTACCTGGCCTTCAGGGGCAGTATTGGGCACACCAAACCAGTTGGCCAAGATGTAGGGCATCCAAGAACCGACAACAGCACCGACGCCAATCAATGCCGTTTGAACCGAGAAGCCCAGAGTACGCTGCTCGTTGGGCAGTTTATCGGCGACAAGTGCCCGGAACGGCTCCATGCTCACGTTGAACGAGGCGTCCATAATCATCAACATGCCAGCCCCAATCCAAAGCGGTGCAATCAAGGAACTCAAAGAACCTGCATTGGGCATCAGGCAGAGGGCGATGCAAGCGCAAATGGCCCCAGCAAGGAAATAGGGCCTGCGCCTGCCAAGCTTTGTCCAGGTACGGTCGCTGTAATGGCCGATGATGGGCTGGATGAGGAGGCCGATGATGGGTGCCACGAGCCAAAAATTGGGCAACTCCTCTACGTTGGCCCCAAATCCTTGAAGGATGCGGCTGGCATTGCCATTTTGGAGGGCAAAGCCGAATTGAATCCCCAAGAAGCCTACGCTCATGTTGATGATTTGACCGAGCGATAAACGAGGCTTTGACCGTTTGCCAGAAATTTTGTTTTCCATATTATTTTTTGTTGGGTCGAAAGGTAAAACGAGTTTCCGATTTCACAAGAATTGAAAGTAAAAACTGTGTGTTGACTAGTGCGGCAAGAAGGTTGGGAGGTAACAGAAGGTGCTGATTCTTCGTTTGAATGACGGTTTCGTTTTGCTACAAATCAAATAAAGACGGAAAACAGGTAAACATTGGCTACACCGTTGAGGCTAACTTGCAATCTTTGCGGTAAAAAATAAAAACCATGTCTTCAAATCCAAAGCCCACATCGAAGTTCAGTACGATGTTTGCGGCCATAGTCATTCCTTTGGTGCTTGTGATCGGCATCGTCGTTTATAGGTTCATATTGGGCAATGCCTCCAATTTTGAAGGGGGCGACCCGGATGGCCACCCTTTGCAGGGCAATTATTTAGGCATGATGTACAAAGGCGGCGTGTTGGTACCAGTGCTCATTGGTGCCTTCTTGCTGGTTTGGACGGTATTTTTCGAGCGAATCTTTACACTCATGAGCGCAAACGGCAAGGCCACAACCCAGCATTTCATCCGCAAGGTGCAGCAATACCTAACCGCTGGCAACGTGGACAACGCCATTGCCGAGTGCGATGCCCAGCAAGGCTCTGTGGCCAACGTCGTGAGGGCCGCACTTGAAAGGTACAAGGAGGTGGAAAAAGCGCCGAACATGGACCGTGACCAAAAGGTGCTGTCCATCCAAAAAGAAATAGAAGAGGCAACCGCATTGGAGCTGCCCATGTTGGAACGCAACCTCGTCATCTTGGCCACTCTCTCGTCGGTTGCCACCTTGATAGGCTTGTTAGGGACGGTGTTCGGGATGATTCGGGCCTTCTCGGCGATGGCCACCACGGGTGCGCCCGATGCCGTTCAGCTTTCGGAGGGTATATCCGAAGCGCTCATCAATACGGCACTTGGCATCAGCACCTCGGCATTTGCCATTGTTTTTTACCATTATTTTACGACCCGAATTGACGGCATGACCTATGCCATTGACGAAGCAGGCAATAGCATCACCAAGACCTTTGCCGCAACGCACAAGTTGGGAGGGTAGTCCGCAAGGGAATTACAAAAGTTATCGGGTTTTGGGGTTTTCGGGTTCTTAGGTTTTCGGGTTTTCTGGTTGTCAGGGCAAGTACTCAACCCCAAAACCCGAAAACCCCCAAACCCCCAAACCCCAAACCCCAAAACCCCAAAACCCCCAAACCCCCAAACCCGAAAACCCGAAACAGCATGTCACAAATCAAGCTTCCAAGAAAAAGTACGGCCATTGATATGACGGCGATGTGCGATGTGGCGTTCCTGCTGCTGACGTTCTTCATGCTTACCACGAAGTTCAAGCCGCAGGAGCTTGCAAAAATCAACGTCCCCGTTTCCACTGCCCAGAACCCGGTGCCAGAGGCCAATGTCCTTACCATTCAGGTGAATGAAAAAGGGAAGGTCTTTTTGGGCGTCAATGACCAGCATACGAGGGAGGCTTGGTTGGATAAGATTGCTGTGCATTACAAGTTACCGGCCTTCGATGAGAGCCAGCTCGACAATTTCAAGCTGATGGATGCCTTTGGGGTGCCAATCGAGCAGTTGCCGAGGTTGCTAAACATGGAACCGGAGGAGCGGGCAGGGCACGCCCAGCCCGGCATCAGGCTCGACTCGCTCGATAACCAGTTGGGCATGTTGGTGAAATTGGCCAAAGAAGCCAACGAAGAACTGCTGATAGCCCTCAAATGCGACGGCGCTACCGATTACGAAAAGGTGGATAAGGTCATCCAAACATTGCAGGCCCAAAAAGTGTACAAGTTCAATTTGATAACCTCCGCCAAGCCTTTGGGCGAGGGGAGGGAGTAGCAATGGTTCGTGAAGGTTCAGGTTTCAGGTTTCAGGGTTCAGCTTTCAGCTTTCACGGTAGCACCTGCTTGAATCATTTTTTAGGAGGTTGATTGTGCAAATCAACCGTTTCGAAAATACAGTGCTTTTGCAATTGATACAGAAACCCCATGAAACCTGAAACCCTCAAGAAATCTTCACGAACCATTGACTAGTAATACCTTTGAATTATGGCAGAAATGGCTTCCCCCGACGGTGGGGCAAATAGGAGCGGCAAAAAAAAGGTTCGCACCAAGAAATTGTCAACTCGGGTTGACTTGACGGCGATGGTTGACCTTGGCTTCCTGCTCATAACCTTCTTCATGTTGGCAACCTCCTTCAACAAGCCCAAGGCAATGGAGGTGAATAAGCCAGCACAGGATGAAAACGTGGCAACGGAGGATTTGCCGGAAATCCAGCAATCCAAAACCTACACGGTGCTGATTGGCACGAACGACAAAGCATATTGCTATTCAGCAGGTGCCGATGAAACTGGCAGCATTGCCGTGGACAGCACTGATTTTTCGAGGAACGGTTTACGGGAGCGACTGCGAGAAAGGCAAAAAGCGGTCGCCGCCCAGTGGGGCTCACAGGATGAGCTTTTTGTGCTCATCAAGCCATTGCCCCAGTCCGACTTCCGCAACCTTGTGAACGTGCTCGATGAAATGGCCATCAACGGTATTAAGAAATACGCTATCATTGACGAGTTCAGCGCCGCCGACAGTTCGATTGTTGGGCAGATTGGGCAGTATCTTGGAACGAAACAAGCGACCAACTGAACATAAAATTCACCTAAAAATGGCATCAACACCTTTTGTTTTGAGGCTTTTAATAAGCCTGGCCTATTTTGGCGTAGGCATTTACATGCTCATCAACCGGCCCCTGCAAACGCCGGTTTACGACGTTTCCTTTGCCTTGGCTTGTTTTGCCTACGGCGCCTTCCGGGCTTACCGGGCTTATGTCGGTTACCGGGAGGAAAATCAAAATTGATGAAAAAAGCCTTTTTCATCTTATTTCCAATGGTCGCCTTGCTTGGCTGCAAGGAGTTGCCTGAAAAGGGGACCACCTACGGCAAGGCCAAAATTGTTGCCGACGAGACCTTGTACCCCATTGTTGATGCCTTGGAAAAAGCCTTTGAGCATACCTACCAGCGGACGGCAATTGAGGTCATTTATTTGCCGGAGGCAACCGCATTCAATGCATTTTATGAGGACGGTGCGGAGGTCATAATCTGCGCAAAGCAGTTGGACGAAAAAGAGGTGGCCTATTTTAAAATCAAAAAACTGAACCCAAGGACGGCTTTGCTGGCCAACGACGCATTGGCCCTCCTTTTCAGCCCGTCGAATACGGACACAGCCTTGACCTGTGAGCAGGCCACCGCCATTTTTAAGGGAGAAATCACGGATTGGGGGCAAATCGGAAAGACCAACAAAAGCGGCCCGATTCAAATCGTTTTTGACCACCAAGGCTCCAGCACGGTTGGTTATTTTATGAAAATGGCTGGGAAAACATCGCCTCCAGCGCAGGCTTATGCCCTAAACACCACCCAGGCAGTGGTGGACCATGTTTCCAAAAATCCAAACGCTTTGGGGGTGGTAGGGTACAGTTGGCTGAGCGACGCCGATGACCCGCTTTGCCGTGAATTTCATTCAAAATGCAGGGTGGCAAGTGTTTCGCCTTGCGGCAATCAGCTGGCAACAGGTTTTTACCAGCCCCTCGCTGAAAATGTGTTGGAAAGTTTGTACCCATTCAGCAGGCAGGTTTTTGCCATCAATCGGGAAACGAGCAATGGCACGGGCACGGGCTTTGTGGCATTCATGGCGGGTGAAGTTGGCCAGCGCATCATTTACAAAGCTGGCATTCTGCCGGCTTACAAAGTGGAGCACCAAATTGAACTCAGGTCGGAGCCGTTCAGGGTGACAAACTGAATGTTTTCATGTGAAAATCTGTCCGCTGTCCTACCTTCGCCCCAAATTTCAAAGCAAAAATCGGTAAAATGACATTGCGCAAACTTCCCATTTCCATTACCTTATTCCTTGTTTTTCAACTGTTCATCGCTGCTGCACAACCCTCCAAGTGGAAGCCCGTGCCGGGTACCATGACGACCCCTTGGACAGACAAGGTGAACCCAGCCAACCCCTTGCCGGAATACCCCCGCCCGGCCATGTTCCGGCAGGATTGGGCCAACCTGAATGGCCTTTGGAACCTCCAAATGATAGAAATCAAGACTGGAAAGCCCGTGAAACAAGGCGAGGTGCTCGTGCCCTATCCCGTGGAGTCTGCACTGTCTGGCTGCGGCTGGCGGGTAGCACCTGACAACTCGTTGGCTTACTCCAGAAAGCTGACCCTGCCGGAGCGTTGGCAAGGGCAGCGCATCCTGCTGCATTTCGGGGCCTCCGATTGGCGCACCCAGGTCTCCATCAACGGAAAGAAAATAGGCGACCACAAGGGGGGGTACGACGCCTTCGTGTTCGACATCACCGAGCACCTGACGGTGGGAAAGGACGCCATGTTGACCGTACAAGTGGACGATCCAACCAATGAAGGCCACCAAGCCATCGGCAAGCAGCACTTGAATCCGAGCGGTATTTGGTACACCCCGACCAGCGGTATCTGGCAGACCGTTTGGATGGAGCCTGTGCCAAAAACCTTTATCAAAAGCTACCGGGTGGAACCACAGCCTGAGAAGAACAGGGCTATCGTTCGAGTGGCCACCG
Source organism: Saprospiraceae bacterium (assembly GCA_022841745.1). Taxonomy (GTDB): domain Bacteria; phylum Bacteroidota; class Bacteroidia; order Chitinophagales; family Saprospiraceae; genus UBA6168. The sequence continues at coordinate 19,687 of JALHQW010000063.1, forward strand.
AAGGCAACATGGATGGCCTTAAAGTCGTGGCCCGTGTGCGGCAGGAGGGCCAAGTCGTCACTGAGGCCACGGGCAAGCCCGGCGCACCGCTCATGATTTTCATCAAAAGCAGCCGACTTTGGTCTCCTGAAGACCCCTTTCTGTACGACCTCGACATCCAGTTGGAAGATGCAAAAGGCAAGGCAACGGACAAAGTAAGGGGCTATTTTGGGATGCGCAGCATCGAGGTTGGCTCTGATGAGAAGGGTGTTCGGCGGATGCTGTTAAATGGCAAGCCAGTTTTCCAACTCGGCCCCCTCGACCAGGGCTTCTGGCCAGACGGCCTCTACACCCCCGCTACCGAAGAGGCCATGCTCCACGATTTAAAAACGCTCAAGTCGCTGGGATTCAACATGATACGCAAGCACGTAAAGGTGGAACTCGCCCGCTGGTACTACCACTGCGACCGCATGGGCTTCCTCGTCTGGCAGGACATGCCACACGGCAACCCCGTTTCGGAGGAAGACAAAACCCAATTCCGATGGGAAATGAAGGCAATGGTTGATCAACTCGCCAACCACCCCTGCATCGTGATGTGGGTGCCCTTCAACGAAGGCTGGGGCCAGCACGAAACGCCTGATTATGTAGAAAAACTAAAAGAATGGGACCCGACCCGCCTCGTCAACAACGCCTCCGGCTGGACGGATGCTGGCGTCGGCGATGTGCTCGACATCCACGACTACCCCGGCCCCAAAGCCCCCAAGCCCACCGATGGCCGGGCGGCTGTTTTGGGTGAGTTTGGCGGCCTCGGCCTTAATGTTGCTGGCCACCAATGGTCGAAAACTGGCTGGGGCTACCAACAAATCGAAACCCCAGAGGCATTGCTGGAACGCTATGAAGAACTGTACCGGGAGTTGTGGTCAATGGTGCAAGGAGATGGGCTATGTGCCGCCGTCTATACCCAAGTCAGCGATGTGGAAACCGAGAGCAACGGCCTGATGACCTACGACCGCAAGGTGCTGAAAATGGACTCCAACCTCGTGAAACTTACGCACAAGGGCCAGATGCCGCCAAAGCCCGTAAGCAAGGCACCGATTTTTATTAAAAGCACCAATGTCGAACTGGCAACGGCCAAGCAAGGGGGCAGCATTGAATACGCCATTGAAACAAACAAAGGGCCATTGACTTGGCAGCCCTATTCCATGCCGATTCCCCTCAAAAACACGACGGCAATTGTTTGCCGGGCAACATGGCCTGATGGGGCAAAGAGCCGGGAACAGCGCTACCTTATCACAAAGACCAAGCCGATGAGTCCCAAGGGTAAAACAGGCAAAGCCGCTGGCCTGCGGGCCAAAATCTATTCAGGAAGTTGGGATAAATTGCCCGACTTCGCAACATTGACGCCAGTCAACGAATTGAATGTCAGTGAGATAAGCCTAAAGCAGGTTGATGCCAAGGAGGATTTTGGCGTCGTGTTTGAAGGATGGGTGGAAGTGCCCGCCACAGGCGTTTATACCATCCACATGCCTTCTGATGATGGTTCTCGGCTTTACCTTGATGGGCAAAAATTGATTGAAGAGGACGGACTGCATGGTATGATAGACCGACCCGCCCATCTGGCATTGAAAGCAGGGAAGCATCCGCTGCGGGTGGAGTTTTTCCAGAAAAAAGGTGGGGTAGGGTTGGAGTTTTGGTTGGAGGATACGAAGGGGAGTAAGGTAATTTCAACCTTTGGGCATTGATTATTGGTGGGCGTCTTTGTCGGGCAGGCCTTATCGTTCCATGTTTTTCATGACCTCGTCGTGGTCAACGAGGTTGTCAGGGTGGTAGGTCTCCTCTATCGCCAATTCAAGTTCAGCCAATTGCTCGGGTGATAGGTCTGGCAATTGACCATAGGTTTCACTGACGATTTCTGTTATGGCTTCGAACATTTGAAGCAGGACTGCTTGGTCTTCGACCCTCGAAATCATGTTCATCATGCCTCCCTTCAATTCCAATGTATTCATTTCTATCGTTTTGCTCCAAAATTAAGAAAGGAAAGTCATTTTTTAAATCGCATACGCTTTTTGCCCCTCCTTCAACGGAATGCACGGCTCCCATTTGCCTGGTACGGGCACGTATTCCAGTACTTCGCTCGCCCCGATTTCGGAAGTGAAAAAGCCCACCACGGTCAACTCCTTCAGCTTGCGCCAAGCGGCTTGGGGGGGCGTGGCCTTGTCGGCGGCGGCACGGGCCTCGGTGTCGAGTTTTTTCAAAAAAGCCTGTTTTTCCTCGGCGGAGGACTTGGCGAAACCTTTTGCATCGGCGTCCAATTGCTTCAAACCTGCAACGAAAGCATCCCGGTCGGTCTTTGGGGTGCATTCCATCATGATGGTGTGGATGAAACTGGGCACACCAGCCTCCGTGGCACTTGGCGTGTCGGTTTTCGGCAGGATGAGGTCGCATAGTTCGGCCACCAATGCCTCCAAATTGGACGTAAGGTAGCCGGAACTGGCTGCTGCTACATTTGGGTCAGCCTTGCAGCCGGACATTATGGCGGCGATGGTCGGTGCGCTGATGGCCCCTCCCAAAAGGATGGCGGCACGTGAAAGGGCTTCTCTTCGGTTCATGAAGTTGGATGCAGGATATTTTTGATGCTGGGTGAATTTGCACGGAACTTGGGGTCGGCGAAAGGTATTGATTTTTCCTACAATGACAAAGAAACAATGCCCCTTGATGATGGGAAGCCAATTTTTCTTTCAAAACTTTCCCAAAGAAAACTTTCCTGACTACCTTGCCCCACGTTTTTTGACCATTCAAACTAACAATTCAATCATTTTTTGACAAAACCAACCGAAGTATGAGTACAAACAAAGAAGCCTGGGGTTCGAGGGTAGGCTTGGTGCTGGCAATGGCGGGCAACGCCGTGGGCCTTGGCAACTTCCTCCGATTCCCGGTTCAGGCCATCCAAAACGGCGGTGGCTCCTTCATCATTCCCTACCTTGTCTGCTTCCTGCTGATGGGCATTCCGCTGCTTTTCGTGGAGTGGAGCATGGGCCGCTTCGGCGGTAAGCACGGCAACCACAGCACGCCTTTCATCCTCGATTCGATGGACAAGCGCAAGTTCTGGAAGTACCTTGGCGTGTTCGGTATCTTCACCAATATTGCTGTAGCAGCCTACTATTGCTACCTCGAATCATGGACGCTATCGTACGCCTTCCACTCGGTGGCTGGCACTTTTAGCGGCATGTCGCAAGAGGGTGTCAACGATTTTTTCACCAATTACGTAAGCCTCGGCACGAACCAGCCAATTGTGTTCTGGATACTTTGCTTGCTCCTGAACACCTATATCCTTTCCCGTGGCCTTAGCGGTGGCGTGGAAATAGTGGCCAAGATTGGTATGCCATTGCTTATCTTGTTCGGCATTTTCTTGGCCATCAAGGGCGTAACGCTGACTGCCGGGGAAGAAGGTGCCGTAAATAACGGTACAGTCGGATTGAACTTCCTTTGGACGCCCGATTTCAGTACCATTTGGCAGCCAAAGGTTTGGTTGGCCGCTGCGGGCCAAATCTTCTTTACCCTCTCGGTGGGCATGGGCAGCATCCATTGCTACGCATCCTACCTGAAGTCCAAGGACGACGTGGCGCTGAACGCCATGAGCGCTGGCTGGATGAACGAGTTCGTGGAAGTAGTGCTGGGCGCCGCCATCGTCATCCCCATTTCGGTGGGCTATCTCGGCATTGAAAAAGTAGTGGAACTGACGCAAAACGGCGGCCTTGGCCTCGGTTTCCGCAGCTTGCCTTTCTTGTTCCAAAACTGGGGGCCGTTCTTGGCCGCCGCTGCTGGCTTTATGTGGTTCGTGTTGTTGTTCTTTGCGGGCATCACTTCGTCGCTGGCGATGGGCACCCCGGTCATGGGCTTCTTGCAGGACGAGTTCCATTGGAAACGGGAGAAAGCCGCTTGGACTTTCGGCCTCATCATCCTCTTGCTGGGCGCACCTTGCGTTTTCTTCTTTAATGAAGGAGTGTTTGACGAGTACGACTATTGGGCGGGTACCGTATCGCTCGTGATATTTGCCGTGGCCGAAATCATCCTTTTTGCATGGGTCTTTGGCATGGGCAAAGGCTGGGACGAAATCACAAGGGGTGCCGACATCAAAGTGCCGAACTTTTTCAAGTTCATCATCAAATACGTCACGCCTTTGTTCCTGTTGTGGGTGTTCGCTAGCTCATTACCCGACATCATCACCAAGATTTCAAATCCGGCCAATGGCTACGTAACCGCTGCCAGAATCGGGTTGCTTGCCTTGTATGCTGGTATTTGCTATGTCGTTTACCTTGCTTATAAAAAGCGGATGCGGGAAGGCAGGTTTCATTAACCGCTAATCCCTAAAAAGGCACCCACGGACGGAAACGTTCTGGGTTGCTCGGCTAAATAAATTATCATTAACCCCTGACGCTAAAAGTGGAACCCACGTGGAGAATTTCTTTGGGTTAACCTTTAGGGGTCAGGGGTCAAAATAAAATATCATGAACGGTTCAGCTTTAGCGATGATGCTGCTTGCGAACATCACTGTGACCGTTTTCACGGTCTATTTCTTTATGAAAGTACTCCGCACACCTACCAAGGACGCAGGGGATTTTCCGCCAGGAGCATGATGCTTGGCCGATTGCAATGAGAGGTGACACCTTTTTGAATAGGTGTCACCTCTTTTGATTTTACTTACCCACTTCTTTTTCCGTGTACCAATTCTGGAGCAAAAACCGCAACATCCACTTCGGCTATTACCGATGGGGGATGAACCCATTCCGATTGGAAGGCATGTTGGAGGCCATGAACGATTTTGTCGCTTCGCAATTAGGCTTGCAGGGCGATGCTGGAAGCAGGATACTGGATATTGGATGCGGGTACGGCACGACGGTTCGTCAATTGCTGCGGCACCATCCGAACTTGAACTTGGTAGGTGTGGGAAAGGACGAAGGGCAAATCAAAGCAGCTTCGGCTTCTTGTCAGGCGAGTTTTATTGTGGCTGATTTTGAAGAAATCCCCTTGCCGGATGCAAGTTTTGATGCCGCTTATGGCTTAGAGAGTTTTTGCTTCGCAAAAGGCCGTTCCAAGGAAGGCTTGATAAAAGAGGCGGCAAGGTTGCTCCAACACGATGGGGCTTTGGTGGTAGTGGATGGTTTCCTCAAAAACGGCAATGAACTACCCTTTCCCGTCCGGTTTTTATATGAAAAAGCGATAAAAGCGTGGAGCATAGAGGATTTGCCGGTATTAGACGCTTTTTTGCAAGCACTTGAAAAACAAGGCTTTACTTCGATAAAAGTACAAGACCTGGCTTGGCGGATGGCACCTTCCCTGCTGCAAGTGCCAAGGGTTTGCCTTCGCTTGTGGATTGCCTATTTTCGCAGCAAGGACGAAAAACTGCTGCGCTATTGTTCGGCTTTATGGCTTGCCATACTGTTGTCACCTTTTAGAAGGTACTTCGGTTATTACGCTGTGACTTGTCGAAAATCAGCCGTCAGATTGGGGAATTGATTCATCTTTGCAAAAAAAAATCAAGACAATGGAATTTAAGAATCCTTTGGCTGGCATTCGTTGGGGCCGCATCATTTTATGGACAACGCTGGCTGTTGTGATAGCGGTTGGCGGTTATATGTACTACAGTTTTGGCCTCGTTTACAGCGACGGTTACCGGGACGGTACGCTCATCAAATTCTCCCGCAAGGGCTATATCTTCAAGACCTACGAAGGCGAACTGAACCAGGGCGGCATAGTCAATCCTGTGCCCGGTACGGCTATGACCAACCAGATATGGCGCTTCTCCGTCAAGGACGATGCAGTTGCCGAAAAACTGAATGGCCTCGGTGGCAGACAGGTGAGGTTGCATTATAAGCAGTACAACAGGAACTTCGTCTGGGAAGGCGAAACCAACTATATCGTGGACAATGCGGAAGAAGTGAAATAGTTGTTCCGCAACTTATCTATTCGGGCAATGGGCAACCGTTGCCCGACTGGGCAATAATACTCAAAATGAAAAACCTCCTTACACTTTCAAGCGTCCTGCTTGCCCTATGCTTTTTGCCAGCCTGCCAACCCAAATCAGCCAATGGGGGTTGGATTCAACTCTTTAACGGCAAAGACCTCGCTGGCTGGGACATCAAAATAACTGGCCACAACCTCAACGACAACTACCTGAACACCTTTCGGGTGGAAAACGGGGTACTGAAATGCGCCTACGACCGCTACCAAAACTTCGAGGATAAATTCGGGCACATCTATTACAAGACCCCATATTCACACTATCGCCTGCGGGTCGAGTACCGCTTCACGGGCAACCAAACACCCGGCGGCGCTGAGTGGAACGTGCGCAACAGCGGCGTGATGCTCCATTCGCAGCCCGCCAGTTCCCTGTCCAAGAACCAGACCTTCCCCGTTTCCCTCGAAATGCAGATGCTCGGCGGCCTCAGTGACGGAAAGGAACGTACCACCGCCAACCTCTGCACCCCTGGCACCCGCTGCGAAATGGGCGGCCAACTCCGCACCGACCACTGCATCAACTCCACCAGCAAAACCTACGACGGTGACCAATGGGTGACGGTCGAGATGCTCGTGCTCGGCGACTCACTCGTGCAGCACAGCATTGATGGCAAGGTCGTTTTTGAATACAACAAACCCACCGTGGACGACGATGAGCGAATGATTACCTACCTCAACATGGAAAACGATTGGTTTGAAAAGCACCGTGGCCCATTGAAATCAGGGTATATTGCTTTGCAGGCAGAGAGCCATCCAGTAGAGTTTCGGAAGGTGGAGTTGTTGGATTTGAGCAAGAAGGTGAAGCCATGATTTGAGTTCTTTGTAGGCGTGGACGGAAGAAAAACCAACCTCCCAAAATCTTTTCTTTTCCTAAAATACCTTCAAAAAAAAAACAGTGGGGCTGCAAGATGCAACCCCACTGTTTTTCAATTCGAATTAGCTTGGCAACTTCCACCCATTGTGGTACTTCGCTTTCGCCAAGGCATTCGCCTCCGGGTCGTTCTTGAACTCGCCTTTTTCCATATCCCAGAACACTTTGCGTCCCAGCTTGAAGGCCACATTGCCCATTGCCGCATTGATGGCAGCAACAGCCCCGGTCTCTATGCCACATTTCAGAATGGAAGGGTCGCCCTTTTTGATGGCTTCGACGAAGTTCTGGGTATGAAGCTGCAAGTAATCGGCACTGCCCTTGGCTTGGTAGGGTAGGGCCTCTATCTTGTTCACCTTCCAGCCATCGTCGTTTCGCTTGGTTTCTGGGATGATTTCCCAGCCGCCCCGGTTCACCACGAGTGTGCCGTTGTTTCCGATGAAGGCAATGCCCTCGGTCTTGCCGTAGTTGCCGCCGTCAATGCCCGTGGCATGTTCCCAGAGCATGTTGAAATTGTCGTATTCGAACACCGCTTGCAGCGTGTCTGGTGTCTCGCTGGCATCGTCGGGATAGGCGAGCTTGCCACCACTGGCCATGATGCTTTTCGGTGCTTTAGCTCCCATGAAGAAAAGGGCAATGTCAATTTCATGGACGCCCCAGTCGGTCATCAGGCCACCAGCGTAGTCCCAGAACCAGCGGAAATTGAAGTGGAAACGGTTCTGGTTAAACGGCCTTTTGGGTGCAGGGCCGAGCCACATATCGTAGTCAACGCCAGGGGGTGGGGTGCCGTCTGGGAGTACAGGCACCGGGTTCATCCAGCCTTGGTAGGCCCAAGTCTTCACGAGGCGGATATTGCCGAGCTTGCCAGACTTGAGGTAGTTGTGTGCCTGCTCGTAGTGGGTGCCACTGCGCTGCCACTGGCCGATTTGCACCATTTGCTTGGGGTAGCGCTTTGCTGTACGCAACATGGTATAGCATTCTTCGATATTGGCGGAGACGGGCTTCTCGCAATAAACGTGCTTGCCAGCCGAGAGGCTGTCGCAAAAATTAAGGCAATGCCAGTGGTCTGGCGTGGCGATGACTACGGCGTCCAAGTCCTTCATTTCCAGCAACTTGCGGTAGTCCTTGAACTGCTTAGGCTTGTTGCCCCGCAGTTTTTCCACGTCGTTGGAGCGCTCGTCGAGCACGCTTTGGTCAACATCAGCGAGGGCCACGCATTCCACCTCTGGCATGCTGGTGAGGTGGGCCTTCATATTGGCCCAGCCCATGCCTTTGCAGCCAATGAGGCCGTAACGGATTTTGTCACTGGGTGGTACCTTTTTGCTATCATGGGCAGCAAAAGATTCAGTAGGGATAGCCGTGGCCAGGGTGGTGCCAGCCAAAGCGGTGGCAGAATTACGGATGAAGTTGCGGCGGGAGTTTTTCATTTTGATAGTCATTTGTCATTAGGTCATTTGTCATTAGGATAGAAAAAGTCTATAACCTCATTGACAATTGACGCATTTACCGCCGAAAGCTAAAGCGTTTTAACAAATAAATAAGCCCTGATTTTTTACGGTTAACATGTTATTACAAACTGGCATTGTTTTACTTGTGAAATTGCAGCGTTTTTGGCTCTATTGCATATCCGGTTGAAAATGATTGGCCTGAACCCCACCCAATACTTCGATGCCGGCTCACCAACTCAATTATTTCAATGAAATCAATCTCGTTTTTTGCTGCTGCCGTTTTCGGCTTTCTACTGCTATCCAGCCAAACCATCAGTGCCCAAGTTGACATGACCTGGGAGGCCCATCAGGTTGGGTTCAAGGTGCCTCGTGGCTTCCAAATTGAAACCAACAACGATGAGGAGTTTTCAGCGGGCAATGATAACCTCTTCGTGACCATTGCCCCCATTCAAGATGAAAACCTTACAAAAGACGACCTTGCCGACGTGGTGGATGCCATGGCAAAAGAACTTGATTACGACCTCATCACCGATGGCAGTGAAGTGGATGTGAACAATTTCACGGGCTACTACAAGCGAGGCTCGAAGGACGGCTCCAGCGCCATCGTGATGGCCCTGCTCGACCCGGAAAGTGCAACCAATCTAATCGTCGTTGCCATCTATTCGGATGACGCTGAAGACGCTGCATTGACGGTGGTCAATAGTTTTTACAGCTATTAATCACAGACCGCATAAAATCAAAGCGGCTGTTTGGAGGGTGATGCCTCTGAACAGCCGCTTTTGTTTTTGATTTGTATGATTTTTCCACAACCAGCCAATCACCTTGGCAAAAAAGAAAGGTATCGAACTGAGGTGCCAATTGGGTTTTATCGGAATAATGCACCAACTTTTATTTGTGAAATCGCATCACCTTAAAATATTCACCTCCCCCTTCTTCACTTCTTCCACTTCCTGGGCATAATTGGCCAACAGGTTCCCATTTGTTGCGGAGCAACAAAACGATAAAATGAGTAGGATATAGCTTGCATGGATTTTCATTCCGGCGAAAAATAAGAAGCCAAATCGAAACTTTGCAACTTTACCTACCTTTCGCCCTCCTTATGCCAAATCAAAACTTAAGTTTATTTAGTATGAAACAATCCATTACCACCCTTGCAATCCTAGTTGTAACTGCCTTCGTGGCTATGGCCCAATCCCCAGCCCTCTGGCTGCGCTATCCTGCAATCTCCCCCGATGGCAGAACCATCGTTTTTAGCTACCAGGGCGACCTCTTCAAAGTTGGCACCGACGGCGGTACGGCCACCTTGCTCACTACCCACGATGCCTACGACTTTGCCCCGGTCTGGTCGCACGATGGGCAGAAAATCGCCTTCGCCAGCGACCGTTATGGCAACATGGATGTGTTCATGATGTCGGCCAATGGCGGCTCAGCTACCCGGCTCACCTACCACTCGGCGTGGGAATATCCAACTGATTTTACCCCTGACAATCAAGCAGTTATATTCACGAGCAGCCAAATGGACGCCGCCTCCAACCAAATGAACCCCAGCGGCGCTATGCCAGAGTTGTACCAAATCCCGGCCACGGGAGGGCGGCCAATCCAATTGCTGACGACCCCCGCAGAACTGACCCGCTTCAATGCCAATGGCACGGTCATGGTGTTCCAGGATGTGAAGGGCTTCGAGGACGACTTCCGAAAGCACCATACCTCCAGCGTGGCCCGGGACGTTTGGAAATACGAAATTGCCACGAAAAAATTCAACCAGTTGACCAATTTTGAGGGCGAGGACCGCAACCCCGTCATTGCCCCAAACCAACAAGATATCTTTTTTTTGAGTGAAAAAAGCGGGACGTTCAACATCTGGAAAATGGGCCTCAACGGCGGTATGCCCACCCAGGTCACCCGCCTCGACAAGCACCCCGTGCGATACCTCTCCATTGCCAATGACGGCACGATGGCCTTTAGCTTCAACGGCGAACTTTACACCCTCAAAGACGGCAGCCAGCCGCAAAAACTCACGGTGAACGTCATCAACGACGGCCGATACAATCCCGTGAAGACCCTTAGCGTGGGCGGTGGTGCCAGCGAGGTAGCTGTTTCACCGAACAACAAAGAAGTGGCCTACGTGTTCCGGGGCGAAGTCTTTGTTTCTTCCATTAAAGAAGGCACGACCAAGCGAATCACCAACACGCCGGAGCAGGAGCGCAGCATCAGTTTCAGCCCCGACGGGCGTAGCATCCTCTACGCAGGCGAACGCAATGGCAGTTGGAATGTCTATGAAACGAGCCTAACAAGGGAGGCCGAAAAGCAGTTTTTCAACGCCACTTTATTGAAGGAAAAGGCCGTGGTAGAGACACCTGCCGAGGAGTTCCAACCCGCCTACTCACCTGATGGCAAGGAGGTGGCCTATATCGAGGAGCGAACCACGGTGAAGGTCGTCAATTTGGCCAGCAAGGTCAGCCGCACCGTTTTGCCAGCCAGCAAGAATTACTCCTATGCTGATGGTGACCAGTGGTACGAGTGGTCGCCTGATGGCAAATGGTTGCTCGTCAATTTTTTGCAGGAAAACCAATGGATTTCGCAGTGCGGTCTCGTGGCGGCAGATGGGAAAAGCGAGGTCGTCAATTTGACCAAAAGCGGCTACAACAACTGGGGGCCTCGTTGGGCGATGGGCGGCAAGGCCATGCTCTGGTTCAGCGATCGTGACGGCATGAAAAACCATGCAAGTTGGGGCGGCGAAGGCGATGCCTATGCCATGTTCTTTACCCAAGAAACCTTCGACAATTTCAAGCTGAGCAAAGAGGAATGGGAACTGAAACAGGCCGAGGAAAAAGAGAAAAAAGAAAAAGAGGCCAAGGAAAAAAAGGAAAAAGAGGAGAAGGAAGCTGAGAAAAACAAGGATAAAAAGAAGGAAGACGACAAGAAGAAAACCGAGAAGAAAGAAGAGGAAAAAAAGGTCGAACCGCTAAAAATCGAACTGGAAGACATCGAGAAGCGCAAAACCCGCCTCACGATGCACTCCACCCGGTTGGGCGACGCCATTTTGTCAAAAGATGGTGAAAAACTGTTCTACCTCGCCGCCTTCGAGAAGGGTTTCGACCTCTGGGTGACGGAGTTGCGCACCCGTGAGACGAAGGTACACGCCAAGCTTGGCGCCAACGGCATCAGCGGCATGGTACTCGATACGGCAGGCAAGACCATTTACATGATTGTGGACGGTGGCATCACGAAAATTGGCGTAGAGGATGGCAAGCGGGAGGGCGTGTCCATGAAGGGCGAAATGGTGCTGAACGAGAACGTGGAGCGGGAGTATCTCTTCGAGCATATCTGGCGGCAGGTGCTTAAGAAATTCTATACCACCGACCTGCACGGCGTGGACTGGGCTTTTTATAAAAAAGAGTATGCCCGCTTCCTGCCCTACCTCAACAACAACTACGACTTTGCCGATGTGTGCAGCGAGATGCTTGGTGAACTGAACGCCTCGCACACGGGCGCCTTCACGGGTAAGAGCATCGAAAACCCCGACCGCACCGCTGCGCTCGGCTGTTTTTACGATGAAAACCACCGAGGCAACGGCCTGAAAATCAAGGAGATAATCAAAAAAGGACCGTTGGCCAACGCAAATTCGAAGGTGCGGGTAGGCACCATCATCGAGAAGATTGACGGGGAGGAAATCCTCGCAAACACCAATTGGCATTCCTTGCTGAACAGGAAGGATGGGAAGAACACCCTGCTCTCACTTTACAATGAAAGCACCAAGGAACGCTGGGAAGAGGTGGTGAAACCCATCGGCCTTGGCATGGAGAACGAGCTTCGTTACCAGCGCTGGGTGGACCGTTGCCGCCACATCGTGGACAGCCTGAGCGCCGGACGCATCGGCTATGTCCACGTCAGGGGCATGGACGACCGCAGCTTCCGCACCGTTTATGAGGAGGCTTTGGGCAGAAACGGCGGCAAGGAGGCCCTCGTGGTGGACACCCGCTTCAATGGCGGCGGCTGGCTACACGATGACCTCGTGACCTTCCTCAGTGGCAAGCCCTATCTTGGCTTCTTGCCCCGTGGGCAGAACCTCGGCGGCGAGCCGCAATTTAAGTGGAAACGCCCCAGCGCCGTGGTCATGTGCGAGGCCAACTACTCCGATGCGCACACCTTCCCCTATGCCTATAAGACGCTTGGCATTGGGAAGCTCATCGGGATGCCCGTGCCCGGCACCAGCACCAGCGTGTGGTGGGAGGGCCTTCAGAACAACGTGGTGTTTGGCATTCCACAGGTCACGAACCTCGACACGGCGGGAAAACCCCTTGAAAACCAGGAGCTTATGCCTGACCTCTTAGTTCCAAATGAGTATGGCGAGGTGAGCAAGGGAAGGGACCAGCAGTTGGAGGCAGCGGTGAGGGAGTTGTTGGGGCAGTTGAAAAAGTGAAACAAAAAGAGCGGCATTTCTGCCAAGTAAAAAACAAACAGGGGGACGTTTCGCATGAAACGTCCCCCTGTAAAACTAAAGATGGTAAGCAACCACATCGCACCCTTACTTACCATTGGCAAGCGGCATTTCTGCCCAGTAAAAAACAAACAGGGGGACGTTTCGCATGAAACGTCCCCCTGTAAAACTAAAGATGGTAAGCAACCACATCGCACCCTTACTTACCATTGGCAAGCGGCATTTCTGCCCAGTAAAAAACAAACAGGGGGACGTTTCGCATGAAACGTCCCCCTGTAAAACTAAAGATGGTAAGCAACCACATCGCACC
>JALHQW010000063.1:32760-42205 GCA_022841745.1 Saprospiraceae bacterium
TCGCACCCTTACTTACCATTGGCAAGCGGCATTTCTGCCCAGTAAAAAACAAACAGGGGGACGTTTCGCATGAAACGTCCCCCTGTAAAACTAAAGATGGTAAGCAACCACATCGCACCGCTCAACAACCTACCCTTGCTGCATTTCTGCCCTGGGGGAGTTCGGCCGGAGCTGGTCGTGTGGCGCTTACCGGGCGCAAAAGTAGAAAAATTTCGCACCAGTGGTTAAGTCGGGAAAAATTTCAGAAGATTTTTTTGAAAGGGACTTGAAAAGGGAAGAAAGCAAGCCCAATTGCAATTCACTAAAAAAATTCTGGCAACAAAATAAATCTTCACGTATTTTTGCACCGTGGCAAAGGCCACTTGTTTGGCAATCCCTGATTCTTGAGGCATTTTGAACACCATCTTATCAAAACAGACTTGTACGGAAAGGCTTGCTATTCAACCAATGATTAGTATTTTCTCAAACCACATTTATTTCATTCCATTTTTTAAAGTACCTTTTTTGTTATGAACATTTTTGTAGCGAAGCTGGATTTCAACACGACCAGCGAAGATTTGCAAGCCGCATTTGAAAAGTTCGGTGAAGTTTCTTCTGCAAAGGTTATCACAGACCATTTTACTGGTAAGTCAAAGGGATTTGCCTTCGTCGAAATGCCAAACGACGACGAAGCCAACGCAGCAATTGCTGCGCTAAATGAAAGCGAAATTGATGGACGTCAGATTTTTGTAAAAGAGGCCACTCCAAAAGAGGATCGTCCGCAGCAACGCAGTGCCTATGGCAATGGTAGCGGCAACGGTGGCTATCGCCCACGAACCAGTGGCGGCTACAGTGGCGGCGGCGGAAGTCGTGGCGGCGGTGGTGGTTATGGCGGCGGCGGCGGAAGCCGTGGCGGTGGTTACGGCGGCGGCGGTGGCGGCGACCGTTACAGTGGCGGCGGTGGCGGCGGTGACCGTTACAGTGGCGGCGGCGGAAGCCGTGGCGGTGGTTACAGCGGCGGCGGTGGCGGCGGAAGCCGCTATGGTGGCGGCGGTGGCGGTGGTGACCGTTACAGCGGCGGCGGTGGCGGCGGTGATCGCTACAGCGGCGGCGGCGGTGGCGGTGACCGTTACAGCGGCGGCGGCGGTGGCGGTGACCGTTACAGCGGCGGCGGCGGTGGCGGTGACCGTTACAGCGGCGGCGGTGGCGGCGGTGATCGCTACAGCGGCGGCGGTGGCGGCGGAAGCCGTTATGGCGGCGGTGGCGGCGATCGTTACAGCGGCGGTGGCGGCGACCGTTACAGCGGCGGCGGTGGCGGCGATCGTTACAATGACAAGCCTGACCGTTACGAAGACAACAAAGGTGAACGTAACGACAAGTACAACGACGACGATTATTAGTAGATATACACCTACAATGAAAAAGCCCGCCGGAGATGCTCCGAGCGGGCTTTTTCATGGCTGCATGGTTTCACTGTTTCATGGTTATATGGCTGCATGGAATCCTAGTTTTGTAGTATTTTCTATGCAGCCATGAACCCTTGTGACAATACAACCATCAAACAATGAAGCAATGAAAACATGCAGCCTTGATCTTAGTGCTTCACGAACTTACTCGTCCAGATAGCACTTTCCGCTTGGAAAGTGATGAGGTAAATACCTGCCTCCAATTGCCCTATGGTAATTGACTGGGATGGTTGGCTTACCCTAAGCATTTGTTGGCCCAACGCATTCGCAACGATAACATCCTCAATCAAAATCTCAGACTTGAAATACAGTTCGTTGTCAACAGGATTAGGAAAAAAGCTGATTTTCCCTGCCAGGAATGACTCATCCGTGCTGCTCAACAATTCAAGGTCAGATGCATAACGTGGTAGGAACTGGTAGCCATCCACGCAACCACCGCCGCCGCCTTGTACAAATTGACCTCCAATGCCAGTGGCGTGGAAGGGAACAGTAGGGGCAGGCATATTGAACAACTCCGTGTCATTGTCAATGCGCATTGTGATTGGGTTTCCAGTAGGGTTTACCGTACTCCTGATTTGTACATTGAACCCAGTGCCTGCTGGCGTCCAAGCAGCAGGGTTGACCAATTCCATATTGGTGAAACGAACAAGTTCAGACTCAAAGCTCTCATCCAAGAAGGTGGTAAGCGCTGGTGGTAGCAATGGGTTATTGGCTGATTCAAAGATGATGGTGTCTAACTCGGCGATTTGAGTCAAGCAGTTGAAGTTCACAATCCTACCCCGGACAGTCACTTCATCGCCTTCTTCTACCACATAGCCAAATGATTGCCCACCGAAAACGCTGATGCCGCCAGTGCCATCGTTCAGGTAGAACTGGACGGCTGGGATAGGATCACCTTGTGCGCTAACGCCTTGATAATCAATGCCATAAACAATCCCGCTCAGCTCGCAAGTAACGCCCAATGAGTCTGGTGCCCCACCTGTAACAGTGGTTACGTCAGCAATTTCGTAGGCAGGGTATGTGGCAGGGCATTCTACGGTAATCGTTACGGTAGCTTGGTCGCAACCCCCATTGTCACAAACTTCATAGACAAAGGAATCAGGGCCGCAATAACCTGCGGTTGGGGTATAGGTGATGTCCGTAAAACCATTGATTTCAGCTGTGCCATGCATTGGGAGGAGATTGATGCCTATGGAGTTGATGGTCAATGGTAACACATCGTTTACCAGTACATTTAAGTTGGAGGCAACATCCGCTTGGATCACAAAATTATCATCGACGAGCTCGGCAGTGGAAGGGGGGATGGAGGAGTACTGGCAAACGGGAAACGGTGTTGGGGCGGTAGCGTTGTTCGTTCCGCCAATAAGGGCACCAGCTACGATGTTCCAATGGCTGATGTCAAACAGTGCGCCATCAGGGCCAGTTCCGTCCTTGCGATAGGCCCAGCCGTCGAGGTAGTTCCAAGGTTCGTTAGCACCGCCGCCAGCAGGGTAGGAGATGTTACCAAAAACGTCAATCACTTGCCCGTTTTCAAACAGCTCGATGGCATCATCGCCATTAATGTTGACACCGTTGCCAGTGGCAATGGCAGTCAGTCCAAAATAAGTAGCGAACAAGGCGCTATCAGCTGCCAGATAGACGCATTCGCCAGCTAATATCGAAATAGCAGGAAGTGTGGTTTCCTCGCCATCCGATCCGCCGCCATTGCTGGCAGAGCCAACGCCATAGATGCTAAGGTCTGGAATGTCTTGCAATGCCTTCAATTCAACGCCTTTTGCGCCAGCAGCACCTGGCTGCGCATCGAATACACCTGAGATGAGCAACGCTCCGCTCAACGGCGTATCATCATCCGTAATGCTCAAAGTAAAACTACCACCGCTAATCGCAGCACCGTTGGTGGCGTTGGTAATGTCAAGCACCAGTGTTTCGTTAGGCTCGATATCTGTATCATTCACAATGGGGATGACAATCGTCTGCGTCTCTGCCGCAACGCCAGCTGCAAAGGTCAATGTCATGGGAAAGGTGATGCCGAAATCGCTACCTGCCGAGGCGGTTGATGCTGGGTTCAATGAAATAGTGACGGCTGTGGGGTTGGCATTGCCCCCATTAATGGAGACAGCAACAAATACATCGCCCGCACTTTCCGGCACGTTGGCGCCAGGCAGCGCAAAGCCGACCACGGGGTCGTTGGAGCAACCAGATGCTGCACCGGGATTGGCCAAAATTTCAACATTGGCTTCAGAATGGCCTGTGGGCGTGGTAGCTGCTGCCCAATTCGTTGGGTCGCCATTGTCCGCATCATAATCGCACAATACCAAGGAAGGGCCTTGCCCGTCTGCTGCTGATGGCCAAGGCACATTGTCGGCGTAGCGCACGGAATCCACGAAAACACTGTCGGCATTTACGAGGATGATGTTCTCGCTGGTGTTGTTCAATGCATTGAAGCCAGTGGTAATCCATTCCAATGGGGTGAAGCCAAAAGCTGAATTGAATTTACTGGCGCTAAATGCCACGACCACATACTCGCCTGGGTTCAAATTATGAGAAGGAAAGGTATAGTTAATCCCACTTACAAATTCCCAATCCATTAGGTTGACGGCAACCGAGCCTTTGTTGTACAATTCAATGAATTCAAGGCTGTCAGCCCCAGTGCCTGGGTTGTTGTAGTTGATTTCGGTGATAATCACATCGCTGGAAACGGCACCGTTTACGGTGATGGTACCCGTCATCCCGAGGTTGGCATGAGGGTCGCAACGGTACTGGTAAATCCCCGGCATTGTGAAGGTGTGCGAGAATGACCAGGGTGCAGGTGTGGCGTTTCCATTCCCAAATCCAGCAGGGTTGTTTGGAAAGGTAGCAGTCGAGCCGTTCACATTGTGTGTGCCGCCCATGTTCGTCCATTGCACCGTATCACCAACATTGATGGTAAGGTTGTTTGGCGTGAAGGCAATTCCATTCAGCGAAACAGTGTGCGTTGTCTGGGCTTGCGCCAAGGCCATCAAAAAGACGAGCGAATGGAGGATAAGTAATGCTTTTTTCATGAAATGAGTGTTTGTAATGAAAATACTGGTTGGAAACCGCTAAGGTAAGATGGATTGCGGAATTTGGATTGCGGATTGCGGATTGGGTGAAGCGTCTGCTTATTTATTTAATGGTAATTTATTGCAGAGATGAGTGAACGTGTTACGCCAATCCGCAATCGTTAATGCAGATTTCGGATTTCGGAATTAGGGTTGTTAAGAAAAATTTGATGAGTTTTTTTTGACGCAGAGAGACGCAGATTTTTTATGATTTTTTATGTTTTTCCCACCTTCGGTGGAATGGGTCTATTGTTGGAACATAGAAATCTTTGCATCTGTGCATTTTATGAACACTCCAAATTGCGGAATTCGGAAGCTGGTGAGTGCCAGCGCTATAATTTAATGGTAATTTATCGCAGGGATGGGTGGACGTGCTGCGCTAATCCGCAATCCGCAATCCGAATTCCGCAATCGTCAATGTGGCCTCCCCAACTGCTGTCCCCCTTTCACCGCTTTTTGCAGTTCGAGGTCGATGGAGTCGGGTCGGGTGGCGTTCTCGTCGCCGAGGGTGGAGAGGTCGGGCTGCCCAGCCAGCACCCAAGCTGTGTACCAGGCACTTCCCAATGAGGTAATGGCCGATTGCATCCTCGATTCTACCATGCCGCCCATGCGCTCATGGTAGGCACGGGCGAAGTCCTCGCACTGTGTTTTTACGAAAACATTGTTGCGGTATTCGTTGCAAAGCTGGCGGTCGGATGGAAACTCATTGCGCAGCGACCGCTCAATCGCTAAAACGCTGTCAACCAAGGCGTTGCTCTGTAGGACGATGTTCCAAAAATAGGATTTCGGGTCTTCGATGAGGCCAGCTTGCCCAACCCAGAAATCGTATTCCTGTTCCGCAAAAAGCTCCGGCAAGCGGCTCTCCCAAAAAGCATGGAGGCCGTCCTGCCCAGTCAACTGGCCATTGTAGTTGGCGGTGGTGTGCAGGGGAACGTGAGCGTCGGCAATGTAATGCCCAATGTCGGCGGAGTGGCGGAGTATGCGCTTGGCATCCCTCACCACGAAGGCGTCGGTCAGTTTGCGGAGCAACTGCTCCAAATTGTAGGGCAGGACGCCGTGCTGCGAGAACGTGTCCACTACGAATGCCTCCCGGCAGTGTAGCGTCACATTGCCCAGCAGGGCAGCGAGGCTGTCGCAAGGGATGCGCATCGTTTCATCCTCAAAGTATTGCGGCAGCAGGTTTCGGTTGAAAAAAACTCGGAATACCTTTCTCGAAACGGTCGCTTTTTCCTTTTTGAACAACCGTTGGTTGAACGCTACCGAGTCCGTTTGCTCCGCAATGGGCGAGGTGATGAGCCGCAGCGTGTCGCCGTTGTTGTTCACATAATAATACTGGTAGTGCTGCATGAGCGCATCCGTCCAGTTGCGGGGCAGGCCTTCGTAGGGGGCTTTGCCGTAGCGGTCGAGATCGAGGAAGTGGCGGGGCGCCTCGTGCTTGCTGGCATAGCGGCGGTTGTCGGCATCAACGGCGTGCTCAGTGAGCCAGTCCACGTTTTTTTTATAGAAAACCAGCATCTCAGGCGGCAGGGTGAACACTGCCATGCGGTTGATTTTACGGTGGCCAAAGAAGCCCCAGACTGGCAGTGAAGCTGGCCGCAGGGCGAGCAACAGGCCGACGAGCGGCAAGATTACAAGTAGGAACTTGGTGCTTGTTTTTTTCATAGTCTGTTGGCTTGTGGGCCATTGGATGCAAAGAACGGGCTTTTGCCGCAAAGACATTCCAAGTTTTTGAAACTTGGAATGTATAGACAGCTAATTACATTTGCCAAGCATTCAAACGAAAATCACATGTCGTCAAAAAAAAACAAGCCGAATCCAACGCCCGCTCCTAAACCAAAACAAGCAGCACCAAGCACCAAGCAGCCCCGCCTTTGGCCCTGGGCCTTGGGCATCGCTGCGTTCAGCTTCCTGCTCTACATCAACACGCTCGGCCACGATTACGTCTTGGACGACTTCTCGGTCATCAAGGAGAACTTCGTCACCAAACGGGGCATCGAGGGTATTCCCGACGTCTGGAAGTACCATAGCCGCCACGGCTACTGGAACAGCCCCGGCGAGTTGTACCGCCCCATTCCCATGACCATGTTCGCCATCGAATGGGAACTGGCACCGGACAAGCCCAGCCTCAGCCATTTCTTCAATATCCTGTTCTATGCCCTGAGCGGGGCGCTGCTCTTCGTCACTTTGGCCCGTTGGATGCAGGGTTATTCGGTGCTGTTGCCGCTGCTCACCACGCTGTTTTTCATGGCGCACCCCGTGCATGTGGAGGTGGTGGCCAATATCAAAAGCCGGGACGAGATAATGCTATTCGGCTTCGCAACGGCGGCGCTGTTCTTTTTGCATAAGTATATCACTACCAATAAGTTAGGGGCAATGGCCGCCTCACTTGGCTGCTATACGCTGGCGCTTTTCAGCAAGGAGAGTGCAGTAACCTTCCTGGCCATTATTCCATTGATGCTCTATTTTTTCACCAAGAGCGACTTCAAGAAAATAGCCCTGACGACATTGCCCTTCCTAGTGCCTGCCCTCATTTTCATCCTCGTGCGCAAGGCTGTCATCGGCTCGCTGACCAACCCCGGCGAGACTTACGCCCTCGACAATATCCTCGTGGCGGCCAAGGGCGGCGACTATTATGCCAACGCCTTCCTGTTGCTCGGCAAATACCTTTGGACGCTGCTTGTGCCACACCCGCTTTGCAGCGACTTTGGTTTCAACCAGATACCGCTCACCACTTGGGCCGATTGGCGGGTGATGCTCTCCTTGCTCACTTGGCTCAGTCTCGGCGCATTGGCCGTCATGGGCTTGCGCAAGCGCAGCCTCTGGGCTTTTGCCTTCTTGTTTTTCATCATCAATTTCAGCATCTCGTCCAACCTTTTCATCACCATCGGCACAAGCTTCGGCGACCGACTGCTGTACTCGGCATCGCCCGGCTTTGCGCTGGCGCTGGCGCTTTTATTGTTGAAATTGTTCAAGCAGGAATGGGTGGCTTCGCCAACGGCAGGGGCAAGCATCTTGGGCAATAACACGGGGCTGCTGACCGTGGTTGGCGTCATATTGCTGGCCTATTCGGTGCTCACCTTCAACCGCAACGCCGATTGGAAGGACAGCTACACCCTCTACGAAGCCGACATCGAAACCTCACCGAACAGCGCCAAGCTGAACTTCCACTACGGCCTCGAAATCGTGCAGAAGGGCCTGAAATCCACGAACCCGCAGGAGCAGAAAGCGCTCTACGACCGGGCGAAAAAGCATTTCGAGCATGCCATCAAGGTGTTCCCGCAGTACCACGACGCCTATTCGCAGCTTGGCCTTATCTACTACCGGGAGGAGGCCGCCAAGCCCGACCTCAGGTCACGTGACTACTCCAAGGCGATGGAGAACTACAATCTCGCCCTTAAAAACAAGGCGAATTTTCCGCTCGTCTATAGCAATATGGGCATCATCTATTTCGAGAGCGGCCAATTGGACAAGGCCAAGGAGGTCTATGAAAAAGCCGTGCAATACGACCCCCGCATGATTGACGCCCTGCGCAACCTCGGCGCCGTGAACGCCATGCAGAAGAACTTCCCCGAAGCCATCAAATGGTTCAAGCAAGGGCTGGAGTACGATCCGGAGAACGCTACGCTGAACTTCTACCTTGGTTCGGCTTACAAGGATAGCGGGCAAGAGGAGGTGGGGAGGCCGTTTTTGGAGAAGGCTTATCGGTTGGACCCGAAATTGAAGAAGTAGGTGTTGGATTTAGTAGGGAACTCAAGTTGCCTCCTAAATTGAGCTTAATCTTATCTTTATGGAAAATCTGCTTGATAACGAACCAAATGAGCAAAAAGGGAAAAAAACATCCTCAAAAGCATCGCTAGTATTGGGAATATTTTCACTGATTTCTCTGATCTATCATGGTGTTTTCTATTGGCTTGGTGAAGAAGACCCTTCATGGGACAAGTTTACACCTGATTGGCTATTCACCATCACAAACGGTACAATCATATTAGGGGTAATAGCCTCCATCGCCAGCTTGGTTAAAAAAGAACCATCAAGTTTTGCAAAATGGGCGGGGTTGTGCTTGAACGCAATCTTTGTCTTATTATACATTAGCTCACATATTTAATAGTAATATTGAAAAGCTATGCTGATGCCTTCGGATGATTTTAAAAAATTCGAGTATAATTACTTCACTGGTCCTTGGATGATTCGTGCCCGCCATGAGGAAGATACTACTGTTTGGAATAAATTGAAAGGAGAAGAGTTGGAAAAGGCCAAACAGATGATTCTTGATGCACTGCCAAGTGACCGTACGTGCTATATGTTTGCGGCATCAATTACAAGGGATGAAAGGGCGATAGAAAAAAAACGTTGTCACAAATCTTTCACCCTTTTCTCTTAAATAAACCCAAAAGCTCAAGCAAGCACTGAGCGAAGCGGCACTTGCGGTTCCCAAGCAACAGACTGCAAGCGCCGCTACGCTAAACACTTGCTTGAACGGGTATCGGCAGCACCAAGCTCCTCCGTCACCGTGATGGCATTGTTGGTGGCCAGCCATTGCGAGGACAATATATTGGTCGCCATGAAAAGGTTCATCATGATGCCTTATTTAGTGATGATGAGTTTACCGTTTCCGGCACGCTCCCCCCTGCGCACCAGTTCCCAAAAGTACATCCCATTTGGCAAACCGTCCAACCGGAAACTTGCACCCACTTGCCCCGCCGACAATTCCCATTCCCGTGCCAGTGCCCCTGTACTGTTGAACAACCTGAAGCGGGATGGCCATGCGCTTTGCAGGCCGATTTCAAGTTGAAGTTCCTCGCTCGCCGGGTTCGGCCAAACCTGCACCCCCTGCACAGGCGGCACCACGAACCTCCCCGCCGTATAGACGATATTGCTGTCGCACACCGGGTACCCCGTGCCGAGGCGGTAGTTCGGGAA